>NZ_SCMX01000100.1 GCF_005503625.1 Cupriavidus sp. 2SB
GGTCTACCCCACCCGCCCCCGCAGCACCTTCTTGTCGATCTTCCCTACGCTGGTTCTCGGGATGGCATCCACGAAGACAATTCGCTCCGTCTCGGGCACCGCGTACTTGCTCAGGCGCTGTGTATCGACGTGGCCGAGCAGCGCGTGCCGGATCTGGTCTGCTTCCACGGCCACGCCGTTCGCACGCACTACATAGGCCATCGGCCGCTCGCCCCAGCGCGCGTCGGGCACACCTACCACTGCGCACTCGCGTACGCCCGGCACCTGCGTGACGAGATTCTCGACCTCGATCGAAGACACCCACTCGCCGCCGGTCTTGATCACATCCTTGAGCCGGTCCACGATCCGCACGAAGCCGTCGGGTCCGCTGACGGCCACGTCCTGCGTGTGCAGGTAGCCATCGGCCCACAGCTCTTCCGACGCCGCCGGCTTGCCGTGATAAGCGCGCGTCAGGTACGGCGCGCGCAGCACGATCTCGCCCTGCGCCTGGCCATCGGACGGCACCTCGCGCATGTCGTTGCCGACGATCCGCAGATCGACCAGCGGCAGCGGACGCCCCGTGGCGCAGCGCAGGCGCACCTCCTCCTTGCGATCGCGGGGCACATGGCCCGGAGGAATCTGCGCCAACGCCACGATGGGGCCCGTCTCCGACATGCCGTAGCCCGCAAAGATGTCGATCCCGCGTGCCAGCGCCGCCTCGCATAGTGCCTCCGGCAAGGCCGAGCCGCCGATGATCACCTTCCAGTCGTCCAATGGCTGGCCCGTTTGCTGCGCTTCTTCCAGCAGCATCTGCAGAATGGTGGGCACGCAGTGCGAGAACGTGACGCGCTCTGACTCGCGCAGTTTCAGCAGCGCGGCCGGCACGTAGCGTCCCGGCAGCACGGTACGCAAGCCCAGCATGATCGCTACATACGGCATGCCCCATGCCATCACGTGAAACATCGGCGTGATCGGCATGTACACATCCTCGCGATGGATGCGTTGCCCCTCGCGCGGCGAGCACAGGCCCGTGGCCGCTGTCAGCGTGTGCAGCACGATATCGCGATGGCTGTAGCACACGCCTTTCGGATCGCCCGTGGTGCCCGTGGTGTAGAACATCGCCGCCCGCGTGCGCTCATCCAGCTCGGGGAAGTCGAAATCGGCGGGCGCGGCGGCGAGCAATGCTTCGTATTCACCGTCGAACACGACGCCGCTTTCCTTAACTTCCTGGCCGTCTGCCATCAGCACGATACGCGGCTGTCTTGCAAGCTGGCCGCGTATCTGCGCCAGCACCGGCAGGAAGTCGGGATGCACCAGCACCACATCGGCGCCGGCATCGTTGAGCGTGTAGAGGATCTGCTGCGGAGAGAGCCGCACGTTCACGGTAAACAGCGTGGCGCCCATCATCGGCACACCGAAATAGCATTCCAGGTAGCGATGGCTGTCCCAGTCCATGACGGCCACGGTGTCGCCCTGCCGCACGCCGAGTGACGCCAGCGCGCAGGCCAGCTTGTTCAGCCGCTGCCCGAAATCGCGGTACGTGTAGCGCATTTCGCCGCGATAGCTGATCTCCTGCTCGCCGTGCAGGCGCATGGCATTGGTCAGCAGTTGCTTGACCAGCAGCGGGTAGGCGTAGGCCGACGGCGTGGGAACGATAAGGTGGTTGTCGATCACTGCGGTATCTCTCGTTGTCTTGGGTGCTTCAGATTTCAGAACGGCACGTTGCCGATAATCCCGGCGCGCTCCATCTTGCGATGGCAGGGCGGGTAGTCCATCACGGCATAGTGCTGGGTGGCCGTGTTATCCCAGATCGCCACACTGTCCGGCTCCCAGCGCCAGCGCACCTGGAACTCGGGGATATACGCCTGCGACACCAGGTAGCGCAGCAGATCGGCCGCGCCGGGATTGGCGTCCTGGCCAAAACGCACGCGGTCCGGTGTGTGGAAGTTCGTGAAGTGCGTGGTGAAGCCGTTCACGTAAAGGATCTTCTCGCCGGTATCGGGATGGGTGCGCACGACGGGGTGCTCGGCATCTGGAAACTGCGCTTTCAATGCGAGGCGCTTCTCCCGCGGCATGGCCGCGCCAAAGCTCGCCTCGATGCTGTGACGGGCGCGCAGATCGGCAATCTGCGTCTTGACGGTGTCCGGCAAGCGCTCGTACGCCAGGGCCATGTTGGCCCACATCGTGTCGCCACCCACGGGTGGGCTCTGCACGCATCGCAACACCGCGCCGAACTGCGGCGCAGCGCGCCACGTGGCATCCGAGTGCCAGCAGTTCTCGTAACGGTCGTTCGGCTGGTCCGGTGACTTGTAGATGCGCACGAGGCCGGGGTGTTCGGGATCGCTGCCCGCTACCGGGTGATCCTCAAGCTCGCCAAAGCGGCGCGCGAATGCCACGTGTTCGGCACGGCTGAAGCGCTGGTTGCGCAGGAACACCACGCGGTGCCGGAGCAGTGTTTCGCGGATCGCGCCGAACAGGTCGTCGTTGCGCACCGCTTCGGCCAGGTCCACGCCCACGATTTCGGCGCCGATGGCACAGGTCAGAGGTTTGATTTGCATGGCCGCCTCTCAGATGACAAAGATCGAAGACCCCGTGGTCTTGCGCGATTCCAGGTCGCGGTGTGCCTGCACGGCATCCTCCAGCGCATAGCGCTGGTTGATTTCGATGCGGATGCGCCCGGCGCCGACGTGATCGAACAACTCACCCGCCAGTTCGGCTTTTTCCGCGGGGTCCGCAATGTAGTCCGCCAGCGCGGGACGCGTCACGTACACCGATCCCTTCATCGCCAGCAGCACAGGATCGAACGGTGGCACCGGACCCGATGCCGTGCCCACGCACACCAGCAGGCCACGACGCTTGAGCGAGTCAAGCGACGCCATGAACGTGCTCTTGCCCACGCTGTCGAACACCACCGACACACCTACGCCGTCCGTGATCTCGCGCACGCGGCTGGCCACGTCTTCGCGTGTGTAATCGATGATGTGCTGGCAGCCATGCGCGCGCGCCACGTCGGCCTTGGCCTCGGTAGACACCGTGCCGATCACGTTCAGTCCCAGCAGCCGTGCCCACTGCGCCACGATCAGCCCCACGCCGCCGGCTGCAGCGTGCAGCAGGATCGTGTCACCGCGACGGAACGCGTGGATGCGCCGCATCAGATAGGCCGATGTCAGGCCGCGCATCGTCATCGCCGCAGCCGTTTCAAAAGCGATGTTCTCCGGCAGACGAATCAGCGGCGCAGCCGCCACCACGCGTTCAGTGCTGTAAGCCCCCAGCGTGTTCAGGAAGCCGGTGTAAGTCACGCGGTCACCTGCGGCCACATGGGTCACGCCCGCGCCAACCGCCTGCACCACACCTGCGGCTTCCACACCCATGCCTGCCGGCAAGGGCACGGGATAGGTGCCATTGCGGAAGTACGTATCGGCATAGTTCAGCCCCACCGCCACGTGGCGAATCCGGACCTGCCCCGGCCCTGGGTCGCCCACCTCCACGTCTTCGAGCCGAAGAACTTCGGGTCCACCGGTTTGATGCATGCGCACGGCCTTGGCCATCTGCTGGTCTCCACATTCAGGGGGCCACGCGGCATGCGCAGCCATGCATGCAATGTAGAGCGCGCAGGGGTTGACCGCTTTGCATCGCCCGCCGACAACTTTGCATTTCATGCCAGTCCGCCTATCATCGCCAACGATGACACGCCACGGGATGTGAAGCGTGCACGACAGAACGACAAGACGGGAGACAGGATGAGGACGCCATGAGGACGCTCGTACGCGCGGCGGCGCTGACCAACTTCTTCGAGGTAGCCCAGGACCTCGGCGTGAATGCGCAGCCCTTGCTACGCGCAGCGGGCCTGACCCGCGCGATGCTGGCCGACCCCGACCAGCGTATTCCAGCCGAACGCTGCGCGGCACTGCTCGAAGCCGCCGCACAAACCGCGGCGTGCCCCACGTTCGGCCTGCGCATGGCGGAGTCCCGGCAGCTTGCGGATTTCGGCGTGATGAGTCTGCTGATCAGCCAGCAACCCACCCTGCGCGATGCGCTGGAAACCATCATCCGCTATCGCCATCTGGTCAACGAATCGGTGGCGATCCTGCTGGAGCGTATGGAAAAGGTCGTGATCATCCGGCAGGAAGTGGTACTCGGCACGCCGTCCCGGCAGGCCGCGGAGCTGGCGGTGGGCGTGATCTTTCGCCTGTGCCGGGCGCTGCTGGGGTCCAACTGGCGTCCGCTCGGCGTGCACTTCGCGCATGCTGCGCCGCCTGACCTGCAGGTGCATCGTCGCCTCTTCGCCTGCCCAGTGGAATTCGGCAGCGAGTACCACGGCATCGTCTGCCTGGCCGCCGATCTCGATGCGCCGAATCCCTCAGGCAATGCGGCGATGGCGCTGCATGCACAACGCATGGTGGAAACGCTGCCGCGCGTCAATGATCGGTCCATCGCACGCGAGGTGCGCAACACCGTCTACCTGATGCTGCCGATGGGACGCGCCACGAGCGAGGCCGTGGCCCAGGGGCTGGGCATGAGCCTGCGTTCGATGCAGCGCCAGCTAGACGATGCCGGAGAGACCTTCACCGACATCCTCAACGAGGTAAGGCGCGAGCTGGCCCAGCGCTACGTGGCCAATGCCGACTACTCTCTGCTGCGTGTCTCCGAGTTGCTGGGCTATGGCTCGGCGGCATCGTTCACACGCTGGTTCTCCGCGCAATTCGGCGAGGCACCCAACCTCTGGCGCCGCCGCCACACAACGTCACGGTGAATACCCGCGCGGCGTGCTACGCTTGGCGGCATTGCGCCCTTGGCTTTTGGACTTTCACCACTGGAGCTTTCATGGCATCCCCCCGACGTCTGCTGCCGCTCGCGGCACTGCTGGTCCTGATTCCCGGAAGCATGGCCTGGGCGCAACCCCAGAGCGGCGCGTCAAGCGCGGCGGCCGCCATCTCGGAGGCCGTGCAGGACGGCTCGAATCCGTATCGCCCGCCTTCGGCACCGAACCCCAACGACAAGTCCAACGCCAGCTACGAAGACCAGCGCCGCGCCCGGTGCGATCAACTGCTGCAGGACATCAACGACACGTCGCGCAAGCGCACCTACAAGTCGCCCGGCACCGCTACCACGAACGCACAAGGCGAGGCCGTACCGAAGCTCGAACGCGACAAGACCCTCAAACGCCTGCAGCAGAGCTATCGCGACAACTGCTCCTGATCGGGCACGGTCGTTCGTCGGATGTCGAGCACGGCCAGCATCAGGCAGGCGTAGAGCGACACACCGACGAACAACCCCATGCGCACCAGGAACGCCTGGTAGACATCCTTGCCGGTGGCGCTGTCCTCGACGGACTGCCCCAGCAGGATGATCATCGTCACCAGGCTGTTCAGCCAGAAGCCCGGCGACATCGACGTGGCATGCAGCCGGAACAACCGTCGCGCGATCCACAGCGAAAACAGTGCCATCCACAGGCCGTACATCCACAGATGCACGAACAGGCCGAGCGCCAGCCAGAACGCGATGGCCAGTAATCCGCCGAGCAGCGTCGAGCCAACCAGTTCGCGCGCCGCACCGCGAGCCGTTGTGCAGCTTTGCCGCCCAAGGCTCACCGCTTTCATGATGATCGGCAGGTAGGCGGCGGGGTCCGCCATGGCGAGCAGAAACGGCGGCATCACCACCAGCGTGGCGCGCAGGGCCATCCAGTCCGCTTGCTCATGAGGTTCGGCCTTCCTGTGCGAGGCCGGTGAAAGATGCGGCTCGCGCACCAACACGTGGCACGCTCCCAGCATCAGCACCGCCAGCAGCAGACTCCGCGTGAGCGTGCCGATGACCGTCACGGCCAACGCGCCATCCGCCGAACCCGCCGCCGCGATCAGCGTCACGCCTGCGACGAGAAACGTCGACACCAGCATGTTGCCGCCGCGTAGCCCGTGACGAAACGCCAGGAACAGGCAGAGTCCGGTCATCAACACGCCACTGACAGGCGCCTCGCGCAGGAACGGCACCAGCAACAGGCCGCTGCCCGTGGCGAGCAGCATCACCAGCGCGAGGCCCACTCCCGCACGCACGGTCAGCGGCCGCTCCATCGATGCGAAGACGAAAACGGCCAGCACGGGTGCGACGAACGGGATGGGCCATTGCAGACCGTAGCTGACGACGAGGCACGCCGCCGCACCGATAGCAAGCCGCAACGCACGCCGTTGCAGCATAGGCATCACGTCGCGACTCTTTTCAGTAGACATACGAGAACCAGCTCATCACGCGCAGGAACGCGCGACCGGGCAGGTTGAGCGGATTGCCCTCCTTCGGGAACGCCATCACCTCCGCCTGCCCGCCCACCCGCACGCCACGCAGCGTATCGAGTTGTCCGGCATCGATATCGATCCGCACCGGAAAGCGCTGCGCGGGCCGCAGCCAGTCGCGGCTGTTCTGAATCGTCGGCAAACCACCTGGCGGAGGACTCTGCCCCGTGCTGACCCCGAAGCCGATGCTGTGCACGCGCCCGGTCAATACCCTGCCGGGCAGTGCATCGAGCACGATGCGCACGGGCGTGCCGGGTGCCATATGACCCAGATTGTTCTCCGTCATGTCCGCGCTGATCCACACGTCGTGGATCGCGATCAGCGTCATGACAGGATTGCCCGCCGCCGCATACAGCCCCGCCTCGGTGCGCAGGTCGGTAACCAGGCCTGCCGTGCGCGCACGCACCTGTGCATTGCTCAGATCCAGTTCGGCTTTCTCGAGCGCGGCTGCCGCACTGCGCAGCTTGGCGTTGTCTTCGTCACTGCCGCCCTGCTGCTCCCGTGCGCGCTCCACTTCCGCCCGTGCTGCCGCCACCTGACTCACCGCCTGCGTATGCGAGGCACGCGCGACTTCCAGGCGTCGCACGGAAACTGTGCCCGGATCTTCCCTGTATAGCCGCTCCAGCCGCTCGCTGTCCTGCCGTGCCTTCAACTCGTTGGCCTGCGCGGCACGCAACGAGGCTTGCGCTGACGCGATGCCGGCTGTGTTGGCACCAATCTGCCGGCGCGTGGATTCGAGTTCGGCGCGCGCGCGGTCTACCGCGATGCGGTAATGCTGCGGGTCCACATCGAACAACACGCTCCCGGCGGCCACGTTCTGGTTGTTGCGGACATAGACGCGGGTCACGCGCCCCGAGACTTCCGACGCCACAGGAATGACGAATGCCTGCACACGGGCCTGCTGTGTATAAGGCGTGAAGCGGTCAGCCAGCAAATACCAGAGCAAGCTCAAGGCAATCAGCAACAACACTGCCCATAGCGCCTTGCGGGACGGGTCGGAACCCGCCGATGCCGGTGGTCCGCTCATGGTTGCGAAGTCTCCCCGATCAGCTTTCCCCAGTCCGTGCGCTGTTCCATCTGCTGCCGCGTAGCGGCATCGATCAACGGTGCCGACGTCGCCCATCCACCACCCAGCGCCTTGTAGAGCGCGATCAGGTAGTTCACCGCGTTGCCGCGATTGACGAGGTAGGCGTCCTGCTGCGCGAACAATGCACGCTGGGCGTCCAGCACGCGCTGGAAATCGGAATAGCCCTCGCGAAACACGGTGGTCGCCAGCGCCAATGAACGCTCGGCGGCCTGCGACGCTTCGCGCAGGATGCGCTCGCGCTGCAGCGCCTTGGCCAGACCGCCCGCGGCATCGTCGGCCTCGCGCGCGCCCTGGCGCACGGTGTCCTGATACGCCACGATCAACTGCTGCAGCCGCGCGTCCTGCACGCGCACGTTATTGACGATGCGTCCGTAGTCGAAGATGTTCCACCGCACACTGGGTCCCCCCACCAGCAGCATGCCGTTCTGCGTGCCCGGCAACGATGTGGCCGACCAGCCAATGCTGCCCATCAGCGTGACTGCCGGATACAGGTCGGCGCGCGCCACGCCGATCAGTGCCGATTGCGCGGCTACCTTGTATTCCGCCGCCCGCACATCGGGACGACGCAGCAGCAGGTCAGCCGGCACGTCCTGCAGCACCGCACGATCGATCAGCGGCAACACGCCGGTGCGGTCGCCGGCATCGGCCAGTTCAGGCAGCGGCCCCGGTGGCCGTCCAAGCAGCACCAGCAACGCATTGCGCGCTTGCTGGATCTGGTTCTCGAGTTCGGGAATGCTGCTCAAGGTTCCCAGGTATTGCGTGCGCGCCTGCTGGAAGTCGAGTTCATCGCTCTCGCCGCCTTTGAACAGTCGCTCGGTGATTTCGAAGCTGCGCTTCTGCAAGCGCGCGTTATCGCGCGCAATGGCCAACCGCGCCTCGGCCGTGCGCAATGCGTAGTAGGTGGTGGCCACCTGCGCGTGCAGCAGGACCAGCATTGCCGCGTGATTGGCCTGTGCGCCCAGGAACGCCGCATCCGCCGATTCGATCGCGCGCGCGAAGCGTCCCCAGAAATCCAGCTCCCAGCCAACATCGAGACCCGCGCTGTATTCCCACATCCGCGCCGTCTGCGCCGAGGCACCCGTCTGCCGGCTGTGCACGTACATGGCATCGGCCGTGGCCTGCTGCACCTGCGGATAGCGGCCCGCTTGCGCCATGCCCAGTTGCGCGCGCGCCTCCATCACACGCAGGCCCGCGATCCGCACACCGGCGTCCCCGGCATCCGCAGCAACCATCAACCGCTCCAGCGCAGGGTCTGCGAATATCCGCCACCACTCGCGCGTCTCGGGCATGGCACCGGACGTGCTGACCTGTTCGATGGCTTCGCTCTGCCAGTGGGTTGTCCACGGTTCAGGCGCGGGGCTGAAATCCGGCCCCAGCTTCACGCATCCGCCCAGTACGGCAGCGATAGCGACACCAACGGCGATCCATCCTCCTCTCCAGAGACAGGGGCGACATGGGCGATATGGCACGTCATTCCTCGCCAACGCCAGGCCCGGTCGGCAGGCTACTGGGCTCCGTGCTGGCTTTCACGGTTGTCTCGACGCTTTGCAACGGCGGCTGGTCCACCCATTGCCAGAACAACTGGTAGGCCACCGCCAGCGCGATGGGACCGATAAAGAGTCCGAGGATGCCGCCCGTGACCATGCCCCCCAGCGCGCCAATCAGCACCACCGGCATCGGCACCTCCACGCCGCGCCCCAGCAACAGCGGCTTGAGCACGTTATCGGCCAGCCCGGCCACGAACACATACGCCGCAAAGACAACATTGCCGACGCTCATGCCATCCGTGGCAAAGACGAAGAGGATGACCGGAATCGTGATCAGCGTCGCAGGCAACTGCATGATGCCGAGCAGCAGTATGGCCAACGCCAGCAGGCCCGCGCCAGGCACACCCGCCATCACGAAGGCAATGCCGATCAGCAGCATCTGGATGAAGGCGATGCCCACCACGCCCTGCGCCACCGCACGCACGGTGGCCGTGCAGAGCGCCGTCAGGCGCGGCCCGCGATCCGACCCCGTGATGCGCGACATGATCCGTATCGCGCTACGCTCGCCCAGCTCGCCATACGCCATGAAGATGCCCGCGATGATCAGCGCACCCACGAACATCAGCAAGCCCACGCCAACGCCGCCTACGGCGCTCAATGCCGTGATGCTCGCTACCTTGATCTGCGGTGCGAACTTCTGCGCCAGGGCCGTGGCGTCCGTGGCCGCCAGCAACCAGAAGTCGTAGAACCGCTGCCCCACTACGGGCCAACCCGCCACGGATTCCGCAGGCGGCGGCACGTGAAACTCGCCGCGCCGCGCGATGTCCATCGCACGTTCCACGGATTCGATCACGGCCATTCCCAACAGGTAGGTGGGCACCAGCAACACTGCAATCACCAGCGCGATGATCAGCGTGGCGGTGCGGCCGTCGCCGGCGAAAACCTTGCCGCGCAAGCGCGTCTGCAAGGGATAGAGCGTAATGGCGAGGATGATGGCCCAGACAATCAGGTTCAGGAACGGGCGGAAGATCTCGAAACAGAACATCGCCAGCAACGCGACGAGTCCGAAGCGGATCAGCGTGTCGATCAGCGTTCGCGAGTACAACGCAGTGGAGATCGGACCTTGCATCATGCGCTATGCCCCCTCGCGCGAACGGGCGACCTTGACCAGCGCCGCGCCCACCAGGAACAGGATCACGCAGCCCAGCAGCCAGTCGCGCGCAAGCACGTTGACCAGATAGCGCGGCGGATCGCCGCCGGTACGGAACATCTGCACTTCCAGCCCCTGCAGCGCCATCCGGAACAGGTTGAGCCGGTCAGGCATCTGCCCGCTGGGATCGCTGAAGAAGATGCCGATCACGGCCAGCCACAACGCTACCACCATGAACAGGAATCCGCATTTGCGCATGATTGCCGACCCTCCCTGAGATCAGGGTCCGACAATCCATCGCGCATTGCAATTGGTCCTTGGGCCAAGCATTGGACCAAAGTCCATTGCCAAGGACATCGGCAGTGTCCAGATTTAGGAAGGTGAGAACGCTACGAACATGAGTGCCGGGGGACGAAGATGGGAAAGAAGGAAAACAGGGAAAAGAAGGAGAAGCGGGCCGCGCAACCTGCGACATCGGTGGAGCCCGAGCCGCTCGACCGAAAGACCTACGACCGCGCACTGGCCGACCTGCACGTGGAACTGGTTCACCTGCAGAACTGGGTGACCGCCACGGGCGCCAAGATCTGCATCGTCTTCGAAGGCCGCGACGGCGCGGGCAAGGGCGGCACCATCAAGGCCATCACCGAACGCGTCAGCCCGCGCATCTTCCGCGTGGTGGCACTCCCGGCGCCCACCGAGCGCGAGAAGAGCCAGATGTACATGCAGCGCTACATGCCCCATCTTCCTGCGGCCGGCGAAGTGGTGATCTTCGACCGCAGCTGGTACAACCGTGCGGGCGTGGAGCGCGTGATGGGCTTTGCCGACGAACGCCAGGTGGAGATCTTCCTGCGCGCCGTGCCGCTGATGGAGCGCGCCATCGTCGCCTCGAATATCCAGTTGATCAAATACTGGCTGGAGGTCAGCCCCGAGGAGCAGACACGCCGGCTGGCGTCGCGCATCGAGGACGGACGCAAGACCTGGAAGCTCACGGACATGGATCTGAAATCCTACAGCCGCTGGTACGACTATTCCCGCGCCCGCGACGCCATGTTCGACGCCTCGGACACCGACCTCGCCCCATGGCATGTAGTGCGCTCCGACAACAAGCGCCGCGCGCGCCTCAACATCATCCAGCACCTGCTGGACAGCGTGCCTTACGAACGCATTCCCGCGAAGAAGGTCACGCTTCCCGCCCGACAGAAGGCGGGCGGGTACAGGCAACCTGACTATCCGTACCGGTATGTTCCGGAGATTTACTGACGCTACCCCTTCAACATCGTCTTCTTCCATTCTCCACCGGGTTGCTGGCAGTACCACCCGACCCACTTCTCCGGTTGCCGTCCGCGCTGGCGCAGTTCGCTGCGGATCTTGCGGCAGCGCTGGCCGTTCTCGGTGCGCGTGACCAGAGGCGTGAAGCTGCCTTCGGTCGGGATGCCCTTGGCGTTCGGCGGCAACTGGAACGGCACGCTCTGTTTGTCATCGGTCTCGGAAAGCGTCTTGCCGAACGTGCTGACCAGTTGTGCGGTCTGGTCCTTGTCCAGGGTGCCGATGATGGTGCCGTTCATGAACGTATCGAAGTAAGCATGCGAGGGCACTGCCCACGACATTGCCAACGCTCCGAACGTTGCCGCAGCACACACGGCAGGTACTACGCGCCATCGCAGGAACTTTGTCATTGCCGTCTCCTCATCTACTGAATCGTGTAGCCGCGACCCTGCATGCACGCGCCATACGCGCGGTAGTAGGTGTTCATCGCGCCAGCCGATTGCGATTGCGCATTGGCCTGCTGGTTGCGCTGATTCTGCCGCGCGCGGTGGCCACCAGCCATCGTACCCACCGCCGCGCCCGCCGCCGCGCCTTTGCCTGCATCGCCGGCAATGCCGCCGATCACCGCGCCGCCTAGCGCTCCCCGTGCCGCACCGCCAACGCGTTCGCCACCGCCGACCGCCGGACCGGAGGGTGGCGGCGGTGCCGTGGCGACTGCCGCCGGGTCGATGCCGGTATTGGACTTGGCCCACGAATAGCAGTACCCGTCGTCCTGTTGCTGCTGTTGCTGACTCTGACCTTTTGCCGGATAGGCAATGGGCTTGGACTGTGCGATGGCAACGCCGCAGCAGGCGGCCGATGCCAGCGCGGTCACGATCATCGACTTGCGCATGGCTTCACTCCTTGAGCGAGATGGGTCCGTGGGGTGCGTGTGCGGCGGACTCGGCGAGCTTGGCCTTGGTACGGCGCTCCAGTCCCCAGAAGAACATTGGAATAAAAAAGATGGCGATCACCGTGGCGCCCAGCATGCCGCCGATCACACCGGTGCCCAGCGACTGCCGGCTGGCCGCCGACGCACCGCTCGCAATGGCCAGCGGAATGCAGCCCAGGATGAATGCCAGCGACGTCATGATGATGGGGCGCAGCCGCATCTTGGCCGCCTTGACGGCGGCGTCGTAGGCGCTCAAGCCTTCCTTGACACGCATCTCCACCGCGAACTCGAAAATCAGGATGGCGTTCTTGGCCGCCAGTGCAATCAGCACCGTCAGCCCGATCTGGAAATAGACATCGTTCTCCATGCCGCGCAGTAGGATGCCGACCAGCGCACCGAACAGCGCAAACGGCACGGCAAGCAGCACGCCAATCGGCAAGGACCATTTCTCGTACTGTGCGGCGAGGATCAGGAATACCATCAGCAGCGCAAACGCGAACACCATCGCCGCTGTGGACCCCGCCTTCTTTTCCTCGTACGCCTGTCCGCTCCACGCGTAGCTGTAGCCTTCGCCAAGCACTTCCGCCGCTACCTGCTCCATCGCCTGCAGCGCCTGCCCGGAGCTATAGCCCGGTGCGGCATCGCCGGTAATTTTTGCAGCAGGGAAATTGTTGAATCGCGTGACAAGGTCCGCGCCGGCCACGTAGCGCGCCGTGGTCACGGCCTTGACAGGCACCATTTCGTTGCGCGAGTTCCGCACGTACACACGATCGATATCTTCCGGACGTGAGCGGTACTCCGGCTCGGCCTGCAGGATCACCTGAAACAACCGGCTGTTCTTCGGAAACTGGCTGACGTATAGCGAGCCGAACATGGTCTGCAACGCGGAGTACACCTGCTCCACCGGTACGCCCTGCGTCTCCGCACGTTCGCGATCCAGGTCCACCAGCAACTGCCGCGAGCGGGTATTGATCGTGGTACTGACGCCACGCAGCTCTGGCCGCGCACGTGCCTTGGCGATGAAAGCGCGCGTTCGCTCTTCCAGTTGCTGATAGGTGCCGTCACCCGTGCTCTGCAACCAGAACTCGAAACCGCCCGTGGTGCCGAGTCCCGGAATCGATGGCGGGTTGACCGGAATGACGAGGCCCTCGCGGTATGTGGAGAACTCCTGGTTGGCGCGTGCGATCAACGCCGCCGCACTCTCCTCCTTGTCGCGTTCGTGAAACCCCTTCAGCGTGACAAACAATGTGCCGGCATTCGACTTGTTCTGTCCGTCGATCAGGCTATAGCCGTCCGGCGTGGCCACGGATTTCACACCTGGCTGCTTGCGGAACCATTCTGCGGCCCGGTTCGACAACTCGCCGGTACGATCCAGGCTCGCCGCGTCTGGCAGGATCACCGCGCCCAGCAGGTAGCCCTGGTCCTCCACGGGCAGGAACGACGACGGGATGCGCACGAACATCAGCACGCTCACCGCAATCAGCACCCCCACGGTCACGACCGAGATCACGGCACGCCGGATCAGCGCCTGCACCGCGCTGCCATACCCTTCCACCAGTTGGTCAAACTTGCGGTTGAACCAGCGGAAAAAGCGGTTCTTCTCGTGCGTACCGGGCTTCAGCAGGATAGCGGCCAGCGCGGGCGAGAGTGTCAGCGCAACGATGCCAGAGAGAAACACCGACACCGCCAGCGTGATCGCGAACTGTTTGTAGAGCTGTCCCGTGATGCCCGACAGGAAGGCCACGGGAATGAACACGGCCAGCAGCACCAGCACGATGGCAATGACCGGGCCGCCCACTTCGTCCATGGCAGCCTTGGCAGCCTCCCGTGGCGGCATATGGAACTCCATCATGTTGCGTTCCACGTTTTCGATCACCACGATGGCATCGTCCACCACGATGCCAATCGCCAGCACCATCCCGAACAGTGTGAGCATGTTGACCGAGAAACCGAACGCCGCCATGGCCGTGAACGTGCCGATGATCGACACCGGCACGGCCAGGATCGGCACCAGCGTTGCCCGGAAGCTCTGCAGGAACAGATACACCACCAGAATCACAAGGATCACCGCATCGCGCAGCGTATGCACCACCTCGTTGATCGATTCATGCACGAACTCCGTGGTGTCGAGCGCGATCTCGTACTCCATGCCCGGTGGAAATGTCTTCTTCGCTTCCGCCAGTGCCTTGCGGACCTGCTCGGCCACGGCCAGCGCATTGGCGCCTGGCTGCTGATACACGGCGAGTAGCGTGGCTGTCTTGCCCTGATAGCGGCTACGCAGCGAATAGTCCTTCGATCCCAACTCCGCACGGCCGATATCCTTGAGCCGCACCAGCGCGGCGTCCCCAGAGGCCGCACGCAGGATGATGTTCTCGAACTCCTTCGGTTCGGTCATGCGCCCCTTGGTGGCCACCGGGAAGGTCTGCTTGACCGGCCCCGCCGTGGGCGACTGGCCAATGCGACCCGCCGAGAATTGCTCGTTCTGGTTCGATACCGCGTTCTTCACATCCTCTGCCGTGATACCCAGTTGCGCCATGCGGTCCGGACGCAGCCAGATGCGCATCGCGTAGTCGGGCGTGCCGAAGATCGCAGACTGGTTGGCACCGGGAATGCGCTTGAGCGCATCGAGGATGTAGATGCTTGTGTAGTTGTCGACGAAGGTCTGGGGATAGCTGTTGTCGGGCGAGTACACCGCGATCACCATCATGAACGCCTGGGATCGCTTCTCCACGGTCACGCCCTGCCGCGTCACCGCATCGGGCAGCGTCGGCAGTGCCAGGTTCACGCGGTTCTGCACGTCCACCTGTGCCAGTGACGGATCAGTGCCGATCTCGAAGTACGCGGTCAATGTGAGATTACCGGTAGACGAGCTTGTGGACGACATGTAGAGCATGTTGTCCGCGCCGTTCACCTGCTGCTCGATAGGCGCGGCCACGTTCTGCGCCACCACTTCGGAACTTGCACCGGGATACGTGGTGGACACCGTGATGCTCGGCGGCGTGATGTCGGGAAACTGTGCAATGGGCAGGTTGAACATGGCCACCAGCCCGCCCACGACAATGATGATCGACAGCACCGATGCAAAGATCGGCCGGTCGATAAAGAAGTGCGACAGCTTCATGACGGCTGTCCCTTTGCGGCACTGGCGCCAGCGGTTGGCGCAGCGGTTGGCGCCGGCACGGGTTTCACCGGTGCCCCGGGCGCCAGCCGCACCGATCCATCCACGATGACTGTGTCGCCCTCGCGCAGTCCAGAACGAATGACCCAGCTACCCTGCGCCCACTCCCCCACCTCGACCACGCGCGACTCGGCCTTGTTGTCCTTGTTGACCGTCCAGACCGACTGTCCGCGCTGGCCCTGCACCACGGCTTCCTGCGGCACGGTGATGGCGCGCGTCCGCACGGCGCCCAGCACATGCACGCGCACGAACTGGCCCGGTCGCAGCCGCCCCTCCGCATTCGGCATCTCCGCGCGAACCAGATAGGTGCCCGTGTCCGAGCTATACGAGGCATCGGCAAACGCAATGTGGCCACGCTGCGGATAGACGCTGCCATCGGCCAGCACGATCTCCACTTCCATCGCGCCACGATCGGGCATCTTCAGCGCGCCCGACGCGGTCTGCGCCTGATTCTGCAGCACCTCGTTCTCCGACAGGCTGAAGTTGATCCAGATGGGATCGAGCTTGGCCACATAGGTCAGCAGGCTGTTACTGGGATCGATATACGTGCCCACCTGTTTCTTGGCATAGCTGGACAGGCCCGCCACCGGCGAGGCGATGGTGGTGTAGCCGAGGTTCAGCTTTGCATTGGTCACGTTGGCCCTGGCCGCCTCCACGGCGGCTGCGGCCGCCTGCTCCTGGCCCGTGGCGTCGTCGAGGTCTTTCTGGCTCAGCGCATTCCTGGCCGCCAACGGTCGCACCCGTGCGAGGTTGGCGCGCGCCGTGGTCAGGCGCGCCTGCTGCTGGGCGAGTTCGGCCTGCGCGGCGTCCAGCGCGGCCTGGAACGGCTTTGCGTCCATCTTGAACATCACTTGCCCGGCCTTCACGAGCGCGCCTTCCGTGTAGAGCCGCTGTTCGAGAAAGCCGTTCACACGCGCACGGATCTCCACTTGCTGGGAGCTCTGCGTCTCGCCCACGAACTCGTAGGTCAGCGGCACGTCGCGCAGCGTCACCTTGACCACGCCAACCTCGCTCACGTGCGGCGCGGCGGGCGCCTTGGCCTCGTGCCGGTCGCACCCCGCCAACGCCAACGCCATCACGGTCAGCCATGCGCCGCGCCCACTCACGGACTTGAGACCGCTCGCCATATTTATCCTCCGTCCGCTCCGACGACTGCCGTGCACCGGAGCGATTCAGGTTTACTGGTATCGCTCCCGGAGGATCAGCGCATTGATCTTGTGGCCGTTCCAGAACACGCCATGGATGCGCGGCTGCAGCTTGTACAGCTCCGGCAGGTCCAGCGCGTTGAAGGTCAGCGTCATGGACGGACGCGTCCCATCGCCTTCCTGCTGTTCGGCGTGATCGAACGCAGGAAAGCCGTAGCGGGTCAGGAACTCCCTGACCTCGTCCTCGGTGGTATCTGGGTGGAGATTGGAAAGCATCAAGAGCGCCATGGCAGGTCTCCTTTGCCGCCCGCGATGCCAATCGCGCGGCATTGCAGACTAAGCATGTGCCGCAGCAGTCGTGCTTGGCAATTGGACCAAGGACCATGCTCGGGGACGGCATCACGGGCGCAGTCCGGTACGCAGGACGCCGCGTACGAGTTCGATCAGTTGCGCCGCATGAAACGGTTTGCGCAGATAGCCGATGGCGCCGGCGGCGAGCGCCGTGTCGCGTGCGGCGGGCACGTCATGCGCCGTGATGAAAATCAGCGACATCGGCAGGCCGATCAGTTGCTGCTGCACCTCCAAGCCGTTGAGGCCAGGCATGCAGACATCGAGGATGACGCAGTCGGGCCGATACCGGGGATCGTCTCGGATGCGGTGCAGGAAGTCGTCACCGCTGACGTAGACATCGGCACCAATACCCGCCGCGCGCAGCAGCCGGGCCGTGGAGCGTGCCACGGAGGCGTCATCGTCCACCACCGCCACGCATTGCGCAAATTGTTCCGAAGCATCCATCGCCACGCAGGCCCGGAGGTAAGCATGTACTCAGGCTACGAAAGACGAACGGCGGGCGATATTGGCCCATGGGGCCGATTGCGGGCCGGCGCTCAGGCCCGCTGGCCTGCAACCATCCCCATCCGGTCGGCAATCCGCACCAGCGCGGGCAGCGAATCCACCTCCAGCTTCTGCATGACGTGGGCCCGATGCACCTTGATGGTCTTCTCCACCGTGCCAAGCTGGCTGGCCACCTGCTTGTTGCGGATGCCTGTGACGATCCAGCCCAGCACTTCGCGCTCACGCGGCGTCAGGCGGCTGATCTTCTGCTGCAACTCGCGCAACTCACGCATCTGCGCATGCTGCCGTTGCGCACACGCACTCCCTTTTTCCACCGCCGCCAAAAGTTGCGTGTCGGATACCGGCTTCTGCAAAAATTCGATGGCGCCGGCCTGCATGGCAAGCACGGCACGTGGCACATCGGCATGCCCGGTGAGGATGATGACGGGAATCCTGCGATGCAGCGCCTCCTGCACGGCAATGCCGTCCATGTCCGGCATCTGCAGGTCCAGCACGGCGCACCCCGGCACGTTCTCCAGGTCAGCTTCCGCGATGAACTGCCGCGCCGACGCGAACGGGGAAGTGGGATAGCCATGCGCGCCCAGCACGCGGCACAGTGCCCGCCGCACGCTGTCGTCGTCATCCACGATGTACACCAGTGATTTCATGAGTGGCATATCGCTGCCTCCCGGATGGAAGAAGTCGTTTCCCCAGGCACCCTTGCCGATGGCTCGATGGGCAGCAGGCACTCGAAGGTCATGCCGCGGTCGCTGTTGCGGATGGCCACGACACGTCCGCCGTTGCGTGCCATGAGCGCACGGCTGAAGGACAGGCCCAGCCCCAGCCCCTTCGGCTTGGATGAGTAGAACGGCCGGAAGATGGCATCGAGATCGGCATCGGCCACACCGCAGCCGTTGTCGCGTACCGATACGCGGATCGTGTCATCCTGCCGCCTGGCGGTCACTGACACTTCGTGCGCGACACCCGGCGGTGCAACGCCAACCGCGTCCAGGGCATTGGTCAGCAGGTTGAACAGCACCAGCTCGATTTCCATCGGGTCGCCCACTACACGCGGCAGCCGTGAATCACAGATGCCCTGCACGATGGCAACGCCCGACGCCTTGTCCTTGCGCGCCAGCTCCACCGCACGCGCCATCACCGGAACGATCTCGAACGGCACGGCGCGTGGCGCCTCGCCGCGAATTAGCGCACGCACGCCGCGCACGATATCGCCCGCGCGGGAGGCGTCGCTGACGATATCGTCGAGAATTTCGCGGATTTCACCGTGATCGGCCAGGCCCGACGCGAGGTATTCCCGCGCGGCCTGCGCATTGCTGGTGATCGCGGTCAGCGGCTGGTTCAGTTCATGGGCAAGCGATCCGGCCAGTTCGGCCATGCCGGGCCGATGCGCGATGTGGGCAAACGGCCCCCCACCGGCCACATCCGACAGCCGACGAGAGTCGGCGCGCTGCCGGCGTTGGCCCTGCTGCGCCGCCACGGCAACGGCAGCCACAGCCCCCAGTATCAGTGCCGGTAACCACATCATGGCGCAAAGCCCATGCTCAAACCCCTGGCAAATAGGCACAGGAGCCCTCGGGACGACGGCATGCAGCACGACACCACGGCGCGGCCGGGCAAGCCGGCACGGCAGTGCGCATCGCGATAAGGCGTCCCTGAGCGCTTACCCCTATGCGGTGACAGTCAAGCTATCCAAGTCGATCAAGTCTGTTGCTTCTGCTTGTTTGAGTACTTGTGCCATAACACGTTAGGTCGGCGCTCTGCGTATTGCAATCTTTACTTCTCTACCTCCTGCCATCCGGCCACATACGGAAAGTTTTTTATCCGCTCACTTCATTCATGGCCTCGCCGCCGATGCCCGCATGCCTGGCTCTGGCTGCAACAGTTCAGGGGCGACCTTCGTCCAGCCTGCCACCGGATCGAACGATGTCATTGCCGCTGCGCGTGCCGCGCTGTCGCGGCCGAGGTCGCGCTCGAAGACCTGGCCGTCGTGGCTGACCATGAAACTTTTGATGCCGGTTTCCCCATAACGGGCCGGCCACGCGATGACCGCGAAGCCGCCGAACAGCTTGCCGTTGACGAGATAGGGATACGCGCCCCCCGGTGCGGCGGCGCCCTGCGACGTCAGCAGTCGATAGCGGTAGCCGTGATAGCCATCCGTTGGTGACTGGTGCTTCACAGCATCGACGAAAGCCGACCCCAACGGACTCGGCGCTTCGCCCGGACGTGTCGGCCAGTAGAGGCCATCCTTCTTTCCCGGACTGCTGACGAGCTTGCGCGCGTACACCGTCATCGGACTGCCTTCCGGGTTGCTCGACGCATAGTCGCGTTGCGCGTCGCAAATTGCGAGCATGGTCTGGATGGTCGATAGCTCGTTGCGCCCGATGCGCCGCAGACGGATTTCGGTCATGCCAGCCTGTGCATCGAAATGCCAGCGGCTGTTGGCGCGTACCAGCGGAATCGGCAGCGTCCAGCCGTCACGTCCCACCGTGATGCGCGCACGGTTCTCGCCGTCGGGGGCAACGCCATGCGATTGGCTCCACGCGGCGAGAAAGCGATATCGCAGGTCCGCGCCCACGGGTGGGATCAACCGCCTTGCCGACTGGCCCAGCAGCGCCTGCATGGCCACATCGTCACTGGTGGCCACCGCATCGCCAAATGCCTGCATCGCAGCCTCGGGGGTATCGAACGCCTTCTGCGCGCGGGCATCGGCCACCCCGGCGCATGACGCGACGACGACGGCCACACCCGCAAGATGGTGCCAGGTGGGAAGCGTGGTTCGCATCGTCAGAAAACGCATGGGATTCGCCTTCCGTTGGTCATCGTGACTCATCGCCGGCCCCCTCGGCCACCGCCGCCGCCGCGCCCGCCGCCGAAGCCGCCACCGCCGCGTCCACCACCGCCACTGAAGCCACCACCGTGGCCGCCGCCAAAGTTTGACGAACCGGCACTTGCGCGCCCTCGGTCAAAGTCCCGCTGTGCGGCACCCCCGCCGCCGCCAACACCCTGGAACGCGTTATCGCGTCCGCCGCCGGCACTGCGGTCTCCCGCGCTGGGACGATCCCCGGCGCGATTGCCTCCCCGGTCTCCTGTGCGATCCCCTGTGCGATCCCCGGACCGATCTCCCG
>NZ_SCMX01000101.1 GCF_005503625.1 Cupriavidus sp. 2SB
GCATGGGGGGGCGGGCTACCTGTGATGCGCGCGGCGACCTGAGATCGCCCCACGCAACCATGAACAAAGAGAACCCGGCAGGCTGCACGAGGCATGCCCGCCGGGCCAAGGCGCACTGCGGCAACGGCGGCTGTCTACCGCCGGCTGCCTGTTTCGATGGCCTATTTCTTGTAGGCGTCGAGGATGGCCTTGCCATCGTCGCCCGCGCTCTTGGCCCAGTCGTTGACCATGGTCTCCCCCACTTTCTGCATGTCGCCCTTCAGTTGCGCGGACGGCGGCGCCACGGTCATGCCGTTCTTCGCCAGCGTGGCCAGGTATTCCTTGGTCTTCTGCTCGGAGATTTGCCAGCCGCGTTTCTCGGCATCGGCTACCGCCTTCAGCAGGGCATCCTGCGTGGGCTTGTCCAGCGCGTTGAAGGCCTTCTTGCTGACCACCAGCATGTTCTTGGGCAGCCAGGCATCGACGGTGTAGAAGTACTTGACCGATTCCCAGACCTTGGTGTCCACGCCCGTGGCGCCGGACGACATGAAGGAGTTCACGGTGCCGGTAGCCAAAGCCTGCGCCAGGTCGGCGGCCTGGATGGTCACGGGCTGGGCGCCCACGATCTCGGCAATCTTCGACGTTGCCGGGTTGTAGGCGCGCCATTTGAGGCCCTTCATGTCGGCGGCGCTGTTGATCGGCTTGTTCGCGTAGATGCCTTGCGGCGGCCATGCCACGGCGTAGAGCAGCTTCATGCCCTGGCGGTCCAGTACCTTGTCCGTGGTGGGTTTGGATGCCTGCCAGAGCTTGTAGGAGTCTGCATAGCTGGTGGCCAGGAACGGCACCGCATCCACGCCGAAGACCGGATTCTCGTTGGCCAGCAGCGACATCAGGATCTCGCCCATCTGTACCTGGCCGGTCTGTACCCCGCGCTTGATCTCGTTGGCCTTGAGCAGCGAGCCATTCGGATGGATCACGATCTTGAGCTTGCCGCCCGTGGCCTTGTCTACATCCGCGGCCATCTGTTGCAGGTTTTCGGTGTGCAGGTTGGTGGCCGGGTAGCCCGTGGGGAGGTCCCATTTGGTGTCTGCCCGTGCCGCCGTGGCGGCCAGCAGCAATGCCGCCGCCGCGACTGCCAATGCCTTGACTCGCATCTCGATCTCTCCTGGTGTTGCGCGTGGGCGCCTGCCCGACTGCGCGGGTTGGACTACCTGGAACTGCCAGCGCGCCATGGTCGCTTTGTCTGATACATGGCGCAGGATTGTGGTCACCTCAATGGTCGCAACATGGTGGTGGCTCGGCCACCTGCCGCGACGTCGAACGTTCGGGGCTGATGCAAGGCTCGTGCCCGGCACGCTACACTTGCGGCCTGTTCGGGGCGTGCGCGCGGGGACACCTCAGCCTAACAAGAAGCGGCCTGCCCCGACAGATAGGGATGGTCTGTATGTTGCGGCAAGGCCAATGCGGAGTTCCGCCGCTCGGCTGCCGCTCAACCTCGATCCAGGGACGCCATGAACAATGCAGTATGCGGGTTCGATTCGGAGACGCTCCGTGCCGGGTTGGGCCTGCCTGCAACCGTGTCGATGCATGCCGTGACGTGGCGCAGCGACGATGCATCGGCGTTTGCGAACGAGCCATTGCCTGCGTCGTTGGCTGCGGCGTCACCGCGTCGCCGGACCCAATTTCGCGCGGGTCGGCACTGCGCGCGCCACGCACTGGTGCATGCGGGTGCCGGGGCGGTGACCCCGGCCCGTGATGACGAAGGACTGCCGGTATGGCCGGTCGGCTGGATCGGCTCGATCAGCCATACGACCGATCGGGCCGTGGCGTTGGCCGCAGCGGTGGCGCAGGTGGGACAACTCGGCGCCGTTGGCATCGACGTGGAGCAGTGGCTGGCGCCTGACCGTGCCGAGGAAATCGCCGCAATGGTGGCATTGCCCGAAGACATCGCGGCGTTGGCTGCCGGCCTCGGGCGCGCCCGCGCCGACGCTGTGACACTGCTGTTCTCCGCGAAGGAATCGCTCTACAAGGCGCTGTTCCCCACTGTGCGCCGCTTCTTCGATTTCGAGGCTGCGCGGCTGGCCGGCTGCGCACCCGGTGTACTGGAACTGGCGCTGACTTGCGATTGGCATGCGCGATGGCCCGTTGGCACGCTGTTCGAGGTTCGCTTTGCCGCGACCCCGAAGGCGGTGGTCACGGCGGTATGGGTAGAAGACTGAGGGAGCGAGGTCAGGCGGCCCCGTCATAAGGCCCAATTTCCGTCGGGTTTGATCGCAGATCGAGGGTGATTTGCCGATAAAATGCTGCATTCCCTCGCACTCGTCACAGAAAAGAAGGTTCGCTTCCATGCCACGCAAGCCCGCGCAGGACCGTCAGGCAGACGCTGCATCCCATGGTTCCGAAGTGTTGGAGAGTTCCGACGCAACCGGCGGCGTCAGCGCGCGACCCGCACCGCTGACCCGGGCCCCCGGCGTCAATATCGTCTCTTCGTCACATCTGGTTTCGGTACGCAGCCCGGAGCTCTCCGAATTCGAGTTCGGATTGAACACGGCCTACAACGCCTACAGCCGCTGGGTGGTGCGCTGCATGGGCGCAGCCGGCGTGCGCGACCTGACCTTCCTGGATGTGTTGGTGCTGCACCATGTGAACCATCGCGGCCGGGCCAAGCGGCTGGCGGACATCTGCTTCGTGCTCAACGTGGAAGACACTCACCTCGTCACTTACGCATTGAAGAAGCTTGTTGGCCTGGGATTGGTCGCGGGCGAGCGCGTGGGCAAGGAAGCCACTTACGCCACGACGACGGCCGGGACGGAAGCCTGCGCCCGGTACCGCGAGATCCGCGAACAGTGCCTGACGAGCAATTTCACCGAGGGCAGCGACGAGAACGTGGAAATCGGCGAACTGGCGCGCTTGCTGCGCGTATTGACCGGTCTCTACGAGCAGGCCGCGCGCTCGGCGACTTCTCTCTGAGATTGGCGGCGTTGAGGTCGGTGTAACAAGGTACAATAGCGGTTTTCCGCCAGCCGGCATTCCATTCAGCAGTGCCGGCGGCCGCGAGCCCCGACCCTCCAGCCTCCTGCCCGTACCGATCATGGCGCATTTTTCGTGCTTCCCTGGCGCTTTGGCGCTTTCTGCCTTCCGTCAGCAACGCCTGCTTGCCGCTCTCCAGCAAATCGACGCCGATATCGAATCGGTGCATGGCCAGTTCGTGCACTTTGTCGATTCGGATACCCCGCTCACTGCCGAGGAACAGACGCGCATAGGCGCGATGCTGACCTACGGCGCACCATTCACGGCGCCGGCCGATGGCGACCGCTTTGTGGTGATTCCGCGCTTCGGCACGATTTCGCCGTGGGCCAGCAAGGCCACCGATATCGCCCATAACTGCGGCCTGACGCATGTCCACCGCGTCGAGCGCGGTATCGAAATCACCGTCATCTGCAAGAAGGGCCTGCTGCGCGGCCGCAAGACGCTGGACGCTGGCACGCGCGCCGCCGTGGCTGCACACCTGTTCGACCGCATGACCGAAACGGTCATCGCCTCGCGCGACGAGGCCGCCGGCCTGTTCCAGGAACTGCCGGCCAAGCCGCTGCAGTTCATCGACATCTCCGCCGGCCGCACCGCGCTGGAGGATGCCAATACGGCCATGGGCCTGGCGTTGTCGGAAGACGAAATCGATTACCTGCTGGAAAACTACGGCAAGCTGGGTCGCAACCCGACTGACGTCGAACTGATGATGTTCGCGCAGGCCAACAGCGAACATTGCCGCCACAAGATCTTCAACGCGACCTGGACGATCGACGGTGTGGCGCAGGACAAGTCGCTGTTCGCGATGATCCGCAATACGCACCAGTTGAACCCGCAAGGTTCCATCGTCGCGTACTCGGACAACTCGGCCGTGATGGAAGGCGATGTGGCCGAGCGCTGGTTCCCGCGCGGAGACGGCCAGCAGTATGGCCGCCACGAGGCGTTGACCCATACGCTGATGAAGGTGGAAACGCACAACCACCCCACGGCGATCTCGCCGTTCCCGGGTGCGTCCACCGGCGCTGGCGGTGAAATCCGCGACGAAGGCGCCACGGGCCGGGGCGCCAAGCCCAAGGCCGGCCTGACCGGTTTCACCGTGTCGAACCTGATGTTGCCGGATGCCGTGGAATCCTGGGAAAACGCGCGTGACGCGGCCCAGCCGATGGCCCATCGCAACCCGGACGACAAGCCGGGTGTGACCGGTAAGCCGGACCGCATCGCCTCGCCGTTGCAGATCATGATTGACGGCCCGCTCGGCGGCGCCGCGTTCAATAACGAATTCGGCCGTGCCAACCTGGGCGGCTACTTCCGCGTCTACGAGCAGAACGTGGGCGGCACCGTGCGCGGCTATCACAAGCCGATCATGATCGCCGGCGGCATCGGCAACATCGACGCCAATCACACGCACAAGGACCCGCTGCCGGCTGGCACGCTGCTGATCCAGGTAGGCGGTCCGGGCATGCGCATCGGGATTGGTGGCGGGGCCGCCAGCTCGATGGCGACGGGCACCAATACCGCTGAACTCGATTTCAATTCGGTGCAGCGTGGCAATCCGGAAATGGAACGCCGTGCGCAGGAAGTCATCAACGCTTGCTGGCAACTGGGCGAAGACAACCCGATCCTGTCGATCCACGACGTCGGCGCGGGTGGTATCTCGAATGCCTTCCCCGAACTGGTGGATGGCGCTGGCCGTGGCGCGCGCTTCGATCTGCGCCAGGTGCATCTGGAAGAGTCCGGCCTGTCGCCGGCGGAGATCTGGTGCAACGAATCGCAAGAGCGTTATGTGCTGGCCATCGCACCGAACGATCTGCCGCGCTTCCGGGCCATGTGCGAGCGCGAGCGTTCGCCGTTCGCCGTGGTCGGTATTGCCACGGAAGAGAAGCAATTGCAGCTCGTCGACGCCAATGTCGACGCATCGCTGAAGGAACACTTCGCTGTCGATATGCCGATGGATGTGCTGCTTGGCAAGCCGCCGCGCATGCATCGCGACGTGCGCCGCGTGGAGCAGGAACTGCCCCCGGTGGACGTGACCGGCCTCTCGCTGGAACAGGCCGTGCGCGATGTGCTGCGCCACCCCACGGTGGGCAGCAAATCGTTCCTGATTACCATCGGCGACCGTACTGTGGGTGGCATGAATGCCCGCGATCAGATGGTCGGCCCGTGGCAGGTGCCCGTGGCCGACGTGGCCGTGACTACGCTCGACTACAAGGGGCGTGCCGGTGAGGCGATGACGATGGGCGAGCGTACGCCGCTGGCCGTCATCGATGCTGCCGCATCGGGCCGCATGGCAATTGGCGAGGCGCTGACCAATCTGGCCGCCGCGCCGGTGAAGGACCTGAACAAGGTCAAGCTGTCGGCCAACTGGATGGCAGCGTGTGGTGTGGATGGCGAGGATGCCAAGCTGTATGACACCGTGCATGCCGTGGGCATGGAACTGTGCCCGGCACTCGGCATCAGCATTCCGGTGGGCAAGGATTCGCTGTCGATGCGCACCAAGTGGAGCGATGCCGATGGCGACAAGGAAGTGGTGGCGCCGGTCTCGCTGATCATCTCGGCCTTCGCCGCCGTGGACGACGTCAATAACACGCTGACGCCGCAACTGCGCACCGATCTCGGTGACACCACGCTGATCGCGATCGACCTGGGCCGTGCGAAGCATCGTATGGGTGGCAGCATCCTGGCACTGGTGTCGCAGCAGGTGGGCGACAGCGTGCCGGACGTCGATAGCCCCGAAGACCTGAAGAACTTCTTCAACGTGATCCAGCGCCTGAACCGCGAAGGCAAGCTGCTGGCCTACCATGATCGCTCGGACGGCGGTTTTATGGCAGCCGTGGCGGAAATGGCTTTTGCTGGCCGTACCGGTGTCTCGCTGAACGTCGACATGCTCGCGCTCGATCCGACGCAGGAGCAGGATTACGGCGACGCCAAGAACTGGACGCAGCAGATTGCCGAGCGCCGCAACGACCAGACGTTGCGCGCGCTGTTCTCCGAAGAGCTCGGTGCGGTGATCCAGGTGCGTCAGGAAGAACGCGACGCCGTGTTTGCGGTGCTGCGCGAAGCGGGCCTGTCCGCTTGCAGCCACGTGATCGGCAAGCCGAACACGACAGACCAGATCGAGGTGTACCGCGATGCCAAGAAGGTGTTCGGTGCGCCGCGTGCGGACCTGCAACGTACGTGGTCGGAAGTCAGCTGGCGCATTGCGCGCCTGCGCGACAACCCAGCCTGCGCCGACAGCGAATACGACCGCGTACTCGACGCGGCAGACCCCGGCATTAGCCCCGTGCTGACGTTCGATCCGGCTCAGGACATCGCCGCGCCGTTCATCGCTACTGGCAATCGTCCGCGCGTGGCGATCCTGCGCGAGCAGGGCGTGAACTCGCAGATCGAAATGGCCTACAGCATGGACCTGGCCGGTTTCGACACGGTCGACGTCCACATGAGCGACCTGATCGCGGGCCGTGCCAGCCTGGCGGACTTCAAGGGCTTCGTGGCCTGCGGCGGTTTCAGCTACGGTGACGTGCTGGGCGCCGGCGAAGGCTGGGCCAAGACGATCCTGTTCAATGGCCAGATGGCCGAGCAGTTTGCCGCGTTCTTCAACCGCCACGACACGTTCGCGCTGGGCGTGTGCAATGGTTGCCAGATGCTGAGCAACCTGGCCCCGATCATCCCGGGCGCCGGTGCATGGCCGAAGTTCACGCGCAACCAGTCGGAGCAATACGAAGCCCGCTTCGTGACGGTGGAGGTGCAGCAGTCGTCGTCGATCTTCTTCGCCGGCATGGAAGGCAGCCGCATTCCTATCGCCGTGGCGCACGGTGAAGGTTTCGCCGACTTCTCGCAGCAAGGCGATATCGGCAAGGTCAACGTGGCATTGCGCTTCGTCGATAACCGCGGTGCCGTGACGCAAACCTATCCGCTGAACCCGAACGGTTCGCCGGAAGGCATCACCTCGGTCACTACCGTTGACGGCCGCTTCACGGCACTGATGCCGCACCCGGAGCGCGTGTTCCGCACCGCAACGATGAGCTGGGCACCGGACGCATGGAAGGACATCCCCGGTGGCGGTAGCCCGTGGATGCGCATGTTCCGCAATGCCCGCAAGTGGGTGGGCTGAGCGGACGTAGCTACGTCTGGCTGGTAAATGGAAAACGCCTGCAATTGCAGGCGTTTTTCTTTGGGCGGGACATTAACGTGTGGCGATGTCGTAGATACCCCAGACCATCAGAATCAGAGAGCAGCCGAGGATCGCGCAGGAAACGCGAATCACGACCTTTCCTTGAAAATCGTCATCGTCGACCATGCGTATAAAGAAGGCCTTCATATCTTTCTCCTGAATGAATTGCAAAGTGGTTAACAGTGTTTAGAAATCAGCGTGGCATGCGCGACAGAGGTTGTAATGGCACTGGCGAGGCTGATCGCAATGGAACCCTGGATGATGCGGTGGGTACCCATGTGCTGGCGGCGCCGGCGGCGTGGAGCGCTATGGAGAGAGCCCAGCATTACCAGTACGGACCCCGCGACAATGATGAACACGTTGATAGCAAGCAGGCTCCACGCCAACTGCCTTCCGCCAGTCGCCTGATCGATCCACCCTGCGAGCACATGGCAGCCCGCCGCACTCATCGGAATTGCCGCCCACAGCAACTGACCGTTTTCGACCGATCGTCGGACGATGCCGTTGCTTCGCGAGCGTGAGAACTCTGCGAAGCGCGCCAACGGCAGCAGCGCGAGCGGGGCGAGCAGCGGAATGGCGACGTTGAAGAGGAACCAGCCGAACAGGTCGAACACGTGGGCCATGGCGCTCCTTCGAAATGAAATGGACGCAGCCATGCTAGGCGCTTTCAGCACATGCGCCTAGACCGAATTTGTGAACTTTTGGTGTCCGATGAGGGGCGGTTTGCGCTTGATCATGGACGATTTGAGAGGATTCTCAAGCGACGTCCGTATGCTGGTAGGAAGGGTGATTGCGCGCGTAGTTGTCCGTCTTGGGTGCGGTCACTTCGACCCGTGCGCTCCACGGCAGATAGCGGGAGTAAAGCAGTCGCAGGCGGTCCGCATCGGGTGGCACCTTGATTTCGCCGCGGACTTCCATGAACGCGATAGTCGCCTGCAGGGCCTTTGATTGCGCGTAGCGGTCGCGCGTGGGGAGGTGAGGATGGATCTGGCGCCAGTGGTCGCCGGTGCAGGCGATATGGGGCATGCCGAGCGCGCAATAGACGATGCCGCGCGAGTAGAGGTGCCACATGTTCCAGTAGCCGCTAGTGGCCCCCATGAAAGACGTCTCCTGACAGCATCGCGCAAGTTACCCCGGCCCCAATGCCGATGGTTCAGAGATGGTACTAAACCTCGCACGCCCGTTGGGTGCCAAATGTTCACGAGCGCGCATATCTACTGAGCCAAATGAAAAAGCCGGCACTCAGGTGCCGGCTTTTTTTACTGTGGTAGCGGGAAAGGCGCCCGTTACTGGATCTTCGCCTTGTCCTTGATCGACTTCATCATGGCCTGGAACTGCTCGCGCTGCCATGCCTGATCGCCCATCAGCATCTGTTGCAGCTGCGGCTTCACTTCCTCGAAGGTCGGGACCTTGGCGTCGCGCGTGTCCACGAGTTCGATGATGTGCCAGCCGAACTGGGTCTTGACCGGCGTGTCTGTCATCTGGCCCTTCTTCAGGCCGGTCATCGCGGCGGAGAATTCCGGCACGTAGCTGCTGCTGTTGGCCCAGTCCAGATCGCCGCCGTTGGCCGCGGAGCCGGTGTCCTTTGACGAGCTCTTGGCCAGGTCCTCGAACTTGGCGCCGGCCTTGATCTTGGCGATGATGGCCTTGGCGTCCGCTTCCTTTTCCACCAGGATGTGGCGGGCGTGATACTCCTTGCCGTTGCCGAACTGCGTCTTGATCTTGTCGTACTGCTTGCGCAGTTCTTCGTCATTGGCGCCGTGCGTGCGGACGTAGTCCTCGAACACTGCACCGGCCAGCACGTTCAGGCGGGCCTGTTCGAGCTGTTCCTGAATATCGTCGCGTTGCGTGATGCCGCGCTTGGTGGCTTCCTGCAGCAGCAGTTCGCGGTCGATCAGCATCGTGCGGGCACGGTCGCGCAGTTCGGGCGACGCGGGTTGTCCGGTGCCGGCGATCAGCTTGTCCACTTTTGCCGACAGGATGGGCTTGCCATTCACAACGGCGGCGTTCTGGGCGAATGCGGGCAGGCTGCCTGCAGCGAGCACAGCCGCCAGGCTGAACGAGAGGACGGTGGTCTTCATGGAATCAGTTCTGAGAGTTGCGGGTCGCGTCGCGTGATGCTTCGCGGGATTGATATTCTTGTTCGGTATGTGCGATGACTGCCAGCGCATGGATTTGCACGGGGAACAGTTCGCGCAGCGCATCATACACCATACGATGGCGCGCCACGCGCGAGTGACCGGCAAAGCGCTCGCTGACGATCAGGACGTTGTAATGCCCCCCGCCGGACGCCGCACCGGCATGCCCGGCATGGGCGGCGCTGTCGTCATGGACATGCACGTGGGAAGGGGAGAGCGCTGCGCGTAGCAATGCCTCGATGTGGACGGGGTCGGCTGCCAAACGAAGATCCTTGATAAGGGAATACGGACAGGGAAAGAAAGGTGGGCGCCCGTTACTTGGGACCGCTTTCCTGCGACGGTGTTTCCTGGATATGGCGCGACAGCCAGAGGCTCTGTGCCACGATGAATACCGCCATCAGTCCCATGCCGCCGAAGAGCTTGAAATTGACCCAGGTATCGGTCGAGAACTGGTACGCCACGTACAGGTTCAGCACGCCCATCAGCGCAAAGAACGCGGCCCAGGCAGCGTTGAGCTTGCCCCACATCGGTTCGGGCAGCGTGACCTGTTTTTCCATCATGGCGCGGATCAGGTTCTTGCGCCAGCCGATGACCGATCCGATCAGCGTCACGGCAAACAGCCAGTACAGCACCGTCGGCTTCCATTTGATGAACGTGTCGTTGTGCAGCACGATCGTGGCGCCGCCGAAGACACCGATGATCAGCAGGCTGACCCATTGCATCGGCTCCACCTTGCCGTGCCGGATGCGGACCCAGACGATCTGCAGCACCGTGGCCGCGATGGCCACCGCTGTAGCGGGATAGATGCCGAACAGCTTGAATGCGACGAAAAACAGGATGACCGGGAACAGGTCGAAAAGAAATTTCATGCGGTGATGGTCAAAGTGACGCGCAAGGTGAGGGGCCAGCCGGCAAGGCCGGCCCGCTGGCAATCCGCACATCGGATTGGACGGGCGTCCGGAGTGTGCGGCGGTGGTCACCCACGTTCGTCCGGATCGCGATCGTCGAATTTTAGCGCAGCCGAGTTGATGCAATAGCGCAAACCGGTTGGCGCGGGGCCATCCTCGAAGACATGGCCCAGATGGCTGCCGCATTCCTTGCATCGGACTTCCACGCGCGTCATGCCGTGCGTGTGGTCGGCGTGCTCGGCAATGACCTCGCCGTTGATCGGCTTGAAATAGCTTGGCCAGCCGCAGCCGGCGTCGAACTTGGTCGCCGACTCGAACAGCGGTGTGCCGCAGCCCACGCAATGGTAGATGCCCTGGTTCCAGTGGTCCCAGTACTTGCCCGTGAAGGGCCGCTCGGTGGCGGATTCACGTGCCACGCGGTATTCGATATCGGAAAGCTGCTCACGCCATTCGGCGTCGGTCTTGGTCGTGGTCATCTTGTTTCCTCTCGTTGTTGTGGCCGGGGAGGGGCTGCCTCGGCGATATGGGGATGAACTGCGCGAAAGAAAGCCGTGAAATTACGAGGAGCAACTGACTTCAAGGCCGGAAGCCCAGTCTGGCGGCAGCGCCGCATACTGGGCTGCCTCGGGCTGTTCGTCGAAGGGCTTCGACAGCACGGCCAGCAGGCGGTTCACTTCCGAGAAGTCCTTGTCCCGTGCGGCGCGGATCGCGGTTTCGGCCAGGTGATTGCGCAATACGTACTTGGGATTGACCTGCCGCATGGCAACGGCGCGTGCGGCGTCGTCCGACTGTTCCTGCTGAAGCCGCGCCCGATATTCGCTCGCCCAGGCGTCCCAGGCGGCGCGGTCGATGAACAGGTCGCGCACGGGCGCGTCTTGCCCGGCACCATTCGCGCTGACTTCGGCGAGATTGCGCCAGAACAGCGTGTAGTCGATACGGTGCGTGTGCAGCAACTGGAACAGGCTGGTCATCAACGCTTCATCGTCGTCCTGAGCGGCGCGCAGGCCGAGCTTGGCGCGATAGTGGCGGAAGAAGGCGGAGGCATACCGGTCGCGGAAGGGGTCCAGTGCCTCGTGAGCCAGATCGATCGCAGCCTGCTTGGCCGCTTCGGGATTCGCTGCATCGGTCTCGCGCCACAGTGGCAGCAGTGCCTGAGCCAGACAATGCAGATTCCAGAACGCGATCTGCGGCTGCTGGCTGTAGGCGTAGCGGCCCTGCTGATCCGAATGGTTGCAGATGTGGTTGGCGTCGAATGCATCGAGAAAGCCGAACGGGCCGTAGTCGATGGTCAGGCCGAGGATCGACATATTGTCGGTGTTCATTACGCCGTGGCAGAACCCTACTGCCTGCCAGTGCGCCACCATGTCGGCAGTCAGCAGCGATACTTCGCGCAGTAGTGCCTGATAGGGGCTGGCGTCATCGCGGCAAGCCGGATAAAAGCGGTCGATCACGAAATGGGCCAGTTGCTTCAGGCTGGCATGATCCTCGCGCGCGGCGAAATGCTCGAAATGTCCGAAGCGGATAAAGCTCGGCGCAAGGCGCGTGACCACGGCGGACGTTTCCAGCGTCTCGCGGCGGACCGGCGCATCCGAGCCGATGATCGACATCGCTCGCGTCGTGGGCACGCCGAGTGCGTACATGGCTTCCGAGCACAGGTATTCGCGAATCGAAGAACGCAGCACCGCGCGGCCATCGGCCATGCGCGAGTACGGCGTCAGTCCGGCGCCCTTGAGCTGGATTTCCCACGGGCCATCGGGTCGCTGTGCCTCGGCAATGCGGATTGCGCGGCCATCGCCAAGCTGGCCCGCCCATACGCCGAACTGGTGGCCGGAATACACGGTGGCCAGCGGATCGGACCAGTCGGGCACGCCATTGCCGATGAACGCATCGAGGAATGCAGGATCCTGCGCGGCGCGGGCCAGTCCCGCTTCATCCCAGCCGAGCAATGCGGCTGCCGCAGGCGCCGCGCTGACCAGATAGGGGGAAGGCAGTGGTGTGGGGGCGAGGCGCGTAAAAAAGCGTTCGCCCAGCGCGGCAATGCCGGGCGCCGTAGTGAACGGAACAGCGCAGGCGGTGCGGGGGAGGGCTTCGGTGGAGTCAGTGGGCATGGGGGCGGCGGCGCTAGGGGAAAACGACATATTGAGGCGCGTCAGGGGTCGCAGTATTGTACTTGCACCGGTTTTCCCCTGTTGGCCAAGGGTTTCCGCCGCAACGCAGACCATCGAAAAGCGCTGCAAATGGCGGACATCAATCCCATGCATGGCAGGGTCCGCAAGCGGTTGGAGAGAGCCTCTTGCGCGTCAGTTCATCGATTTTTTCAACCGCTATTCGCTTTTGTCGACGCATTCGCCGCGCGAGGGAACGATTGGTCAAAAATAAGAACGATTGTTCGTTTTTCGTGCCCGAACATAGAACAAGGAGACCGTTTCATGGCATTGATGGGTCAAATGATGAGCGCGCCGCTGCTCATTTCCTCCATCATCAAGCACGCCGCCCGTTACTACGGGAGCACGGAAATCGTCTCTCGCCGTACCGAGGGCGACCTGCACCGCTATACGTATGCCGATTGTGAACTGCGTGCCCGCAAGCTGGCCCAGGCACTCGGGGCGCTGGGCGTGGGGCAGGGCGAGCGTGTGGGCACGCTGGCGTGGAACGGCTACCGGCACCTTGAGATCTATTACGCCGTGTCCGGCTCGGGTGCGGTTTGCCATACGATCAATCCGCGACTGTTCCCCGAGCAAATCGCTTACATCGTCAATCACGCCGAAGACCGCTATGTGTTCTTCGACGCCACCTTCCTGCCGCTGGTGGAAGGCGTGGCGCCGCACTGCCCGAACGTGAAGGGCTGGGTGCTGATGAGCGACCGGGCCCATATGCCCGCCGAATCCAAGGTCGATCTGATCTGCTACGAAGACTTGATCGACCGTCACGATGGCAACTACGAGTGGCCGGAGTTCGACGAGAACCTCGCGTCGAGCCTCTGCTACACGTCGGGCACCACGGGCAATCCGAAGGGCGCGCTGTACTCGCATCGCTCCACGGTGCTGCATTCCTATGCGTCGGCGTTGCCCGATGCGCTGGGTTGCTCGGCCAAGGACGTGATCCTGCCCGTCGTGCCGATGTTCCACGTCAATGCGTGGGGCCTGCCTTACTCGGTGCCGCTGGTCGGCGCCAAGCTCGTATTCCCGGGCGCCAAGCTCGATGGTGCCTCGCTCTATGAATTGTTCGAACAGGAGGGCGTGACGTTCTCCGCCGGTGTGCCGACGGTATGGCTGGGCCTGCTGCAGCATGTGAAGACGAACAATCTGACATTCTCCACGTTCCGCCGCACCGTGATCGGTGGTTCGGCGGCGCCGCCCGCGATGATCCGCGCGCTGGAAGCGCTCGACGTGGAAGTGATCCATGCCTGGGGCATGACGGAAATGTCGCCGCTGGGCACCTCGTGCAAGCTGCTGGCAAGGCACAAGGATCTGTCCGAGGACGAACGCCACAAGATCCTGGAGACGCAAGGTCGCGTCATATATGGCGTCGACATGAAGATCGTCGATGGCGAAGGCAACGAATTGCCGTGGGACGGCAAAGCGTTCGGCGATCTGCTGGTGCGCGGGCCGTGGGTCATCAGCAAGTACTACCGGGCCGAAGGCAGCCCGCTCGTGGACGGCTGGTTCCCCACTGGCGACGTGGCTACGATCAATCCAGAGGGCTACATGCAGATCACGGATCGCAGCAAGGACGTGATCAAGTCTGGTGGCGAATGGATTTCGTCGATCGATGTCGAGAACGTGGCCGCTGCGCATCCGGCCGTTCACATGGCCGCCTGCATTTCTGCCTTCCACCCGAAATGGGACGAGCGCCCGTTGCTGGTGGTGGTCAAGCGCCCGGACACCAACGTCACGCGCGAGGAATTGCTGGCCTTCTTCGAGGGCAAGGTCGCCAAGTGGTGGATTCCCGATGATGTCGCCTTCGTGACCGAAATTCCGCTGACGGCCACCGGCAAGATGCAGAAACTCAAGCTGCGGGAGCAGTTCAAGGACTACCGGCTGCCCGGCGCCTGATGGGTGCCCCGGAGTGATCCGGGGCATTTCCGCACAGGACCAGGCAGCGCCAGTTTGCGGGATTCACGCCAAAGAGCGCGGGATCTCGCGAAGACGGCCGTCCGCGCACTGGAGGGCGCCGGCCGCTGCGATTCGCCAACGACAATAATCGAAGGAGACAGGTATGACCAAGTTGCGTCCGCTGGTAACCGGAGTGGCTGCAGTCGTTCTGATGGGTTCGGCGCTGGTGTCTGGCGTGGCGGCTGCCGATACGGTGAAGATCGCCTTCATCGATCCGCTGTCGGGCCTGATGGCCCCGGTTGGGCAGAACCAGCTCAAAAGCTGGCAGTACGTGGCGGAACTGGCTAACCAGAAGAACTGGGGTGGAGCACACAAGTTCGAGGTGGTCGGCTTCGACAACAAGCTGAGCCCGCAGGAAAGCCTCACTATCCTCAAGCAGGCGGTCGACCAGAATATCCGCTACATCGTGCAGGGCAACGGCTCGTCGGTGGGCCTGGCGCTCGAAGATGCAGTGGCCAAGCACAACGAGCGCAATCCGGGCAAGGAAATCGTCTACCTGAACTACGCGGCGGTGGACCCGGACATGACCAACAGCAAGTGCAACTACTGGCATTTCCGGCTCGACGCCAACTCGGACATGAAGATGGAGGCGCTGACCACGTTCCTGGCCAAGGATCCGAAGGTCAAGAAGGTCTACCTGATCAACCAGAACTACTCGTTCGGCCATCAGGTGGCGCGCGCCGCCAAGGACTATCTCAAGCGCAAGCGTCCTGACATCCAGATCGTGGGGGAGGACCTGCACCCGCTGGCACAGGTCAAGGACTTTGCGCCGTACGCGGCCAAGATCAAGGCGGCCGGGGCCGATACGGTCATCACCGGCAACTGGGGCAGCGACCTGGCATTGCTGATCAAGGCCGGCAAGGACGCGGGCCTGCCCGTGGACTACTACACGTATTACGCCGGCACCACGGGCGTGCCGACAGCCATGGGCGCGGCCGGTGCGGAGCACGTCAAGTACGTGGGCTACTACAACCCCAACAACGCCGGCTTCAAGGGTGCCGACGTGATCGAAGGCTACAAGAAGAAGTACAACGACGATTTCTACGTGATGGCGTCGTACACGGGCATCGCCATGCTGGCAAAGGCTTTCAAGGACACCGGCTCGACCGATCCGGTCAAGGTGGCCAAGGCGCTTGAGAACATCAAGGTGGAAAGCCTGAACGGCACCGTGGAAATGCGCGCGTCCGACCACCAGGCCCAGCAGCCGCTGGTGGTGGCCACCTGGACCAAGGTTAACGGCAAGGACGTCAAGTACGACCAGGAGAACACCGGGTACGGCTGGAAGACCGATGCCGCGCTCGACCAGTTCGTGGCCGCGCAGCCCACCTCCTGCCAGATGAAGCGGCCAGGATCGTCGCAATAGCCTGCACGCTGAAGTCGGGCTGGGAGTGAGCCGAGCGTTGCCGGCTCAATCTCCACGCCTTGTGCGCGCGAAGGGTTCCCGCCAGCGCGGGAACCCCTGACAATGTCGCCTTTGTCGAACCAGGCTCCGGACCGGGGACTTTGCCGTGGAATTCTTCGTCATCTCGCTGCTGAACGGCCTCAGCTACGGGCTGCTGCTGTTCATGCTGTCGTCGGGGCTCACCCTGATTTTCAGCATGATGGGCGTGCTGAACTTTGCGCATGCCAGCTTCTATATGCTGGGCGCCTACTTTGCCTACACCATCGCTTCCAAGATCGGTTTCTGGCCGGCGCTGATCTTCGCGCCGTTGCTGGTGGCCGCTGCGGGCGCACTCGTGGAAAGGTTCGGACTTCGCACCGTCCATAAATACGGGCACGTGGCCGAACTGCTGTTCACGTTCGGATTGGCTTATCTGATCGAGGAAGGTGTAAAACTCGTCTGGGGACTGGCCGCCGTGCCGTACCGGATACCGGCCGAACTGGATGGTCCGCTGTTCACGGTCTTCACGTCCTCTTTCCCAAAATATCGCGCGTTCATGATGCTCGTTTCGCTGGGCATGCTGGTGGCGATCTACCTTGTGCTGACGCGTACACGCATCGGCCTGGTCATCCAGGCGGCACTGACGCATCCGGAAACGGTCGAGGCATTGGGCCACAACGTGCCGCGCGTGTTCATGATGGTTTTCGGCGGTGGTGCGGCGCTGGCCGGGCTGGCCGGCGTCATTGGCGGGAATGCATTCGTCACCGAGCCGTCGATGGCGGCAGCGGTCGGTTCCATCGTGTTCGTGGTAGCCGTGGTAGGGGGCATGGGATCACTGGTCGGGGCGTTCATCGCATCGATCCTGATCGGCGTGCTGCAGACCTTTGCGGTAACAATCGATGCCTCGCTGGCCGGATTGTTCGGTGCCTTCGGTGTCGCCGTTACCGATGCCACGCCATTCAGTTCGGTCTGGAAGCTCACCGTGGCCCAGGTTGCTCCGGTACTGCCTTACCTGCTGCTCGTGGTGATGCTGATCTTCCGCCCGCGCGGCCTGATGGGTACCCGGGAGAGCTGAGCCATGGAGTCCACAGCGATGCAACAAAGCTCCGCGCCCGTGATCACGGGCCGCACGATGCGCTACCGGCCGCTGAACCTGGCGCGCTGGGTGATCTGGTCGATCACGGCGCTGCTGATGATCGTGATGCCGCTGATCTTCACCGGCGGCTTCGCGGTGACCCTGATGTCGCAGATGGGCATCATGATCATTTTCGCGCTGTCCTACAACATGCTGCTGGGCCAGACCGGCATGCTCTCGTTCGGGCATGCCGTGTATTCGGGCCTTGGCGCGTTTATCGCGGTGCATGTGCTGAACATGGTGGGCGCAGGCAAGGTCTGGTTGCCGGTGTCGATGCTGCCGCTGGTGGGCGGGTTGGCTGGCGCGTTCTTCGGCGTGCTGTTCGGTTATGTGACGACGAAAAAATCCGGCACGACCTTCGCGATGATCACGATGGGTATCGGCGAAATGGTCTTCGCGAGTTCGCTGATGTTCCCGGATTTCTTCGGCGGCGAGGGTGGCATTTCCACCAATCGCGTGGTGGGTGAATCATTCCTCGGCCTGACATTCGGTCCGGGCCGGCAGGTGTACTACCTGATCGCGATCTGGTGCTTCGTGTCGATGGTGGCCATGTACGCGTGGACGCAGACACCGTTGGGCCGAATCGCCAATGCCGTGCGCGACAACCCCGAGCGCGTGGAATTCATCGGCTACAACACGCAGCGCGTGCGCTATCTGGTGCTGATCCTGTCGGCGTTCTTCGCGGGCATTGCTGGTGCGTTGTCGGCCATCAACTTCGAGATCGTTTCCGCCGAGAACGTCAGCGCGGTGCGCTCCGGCGGCGTGCTGCTGGCCGCGTTCATCGGCGGTGCCGGCGTGTTCTTCGGTCCCGTGATCGGCGCCATCGTCTTCACGCTGTTCGCGGTGGCATTGTCCGATCTGACCAAGGCGTGGCTGCTATATCTCGGGCTCTTCTTCGTGATGATGGTGATGTTCGTGCCGGGTGGCATTGCCAGCCTGCTGCTGATGCAATTGCCGCTCGTGGCGAAGAAGCAGTTCGGCCGGATGCTGCCGTCTTATGCCCAGGGCGCTGTGGCGGGGGTGATTCTGCTTGCCGCTGCGATCCTGAGCGTCGAACTGATCTACAAGGTGCAGGTAGATAGTGCCAACGGCACCGTCATGAGCCTGTTCGGCATTGCCTTCGATGCGGGCACGCTGACGCCGTGGATTGTGGCGGCAGTGCTGTGGGCGGTAGGGTGCCTGGCATGGCGATGGGCCGGATCGAAGGTCCGCGCGCAACTTGACGCCATCCAGGCCGAAACGGGAGGACTGGCATGACAGTGGCCGCACTGGAGCTTTCCGACGTCCGCAAGAAGTTCGGCCAGACCGAAATCATTCGTGGCGTCACGCTGACGATCGGCAAGGGCGAGCGCCACGCGCTGATCGGCCCGAACGGCGCTGGCAAGTCCACCACGTTCAATCTGATCTCGGGGCGGTTTGCGCCGACGTCGGGCGTGGTGAAGCTGAACGGGCAGAGCATTGCGGGACTGCGACCATTCGAGATCAATCGAATGGGTTTGTCGCGCAGCTTCCAGATCACCAACATCTTTCATCGGCTGTCGGTGTTCGAGAACCTGCGCTGCGCGGTGCTCTGGTCGCTCGGCTACAAGTATTCGTTCTGGCACAGGCTCTCGGCGCTGCGCGACGCCAAGGAGCGCGCCGACGAGGTGCTGGAGTTGATCGGCATGCAGCATCGGCGCAATTCGCAGGCCGGCCTGCTGACCTACGCCGAACAGCGCGCACTGGAAATCGGCATCACGATTGCGGGCGGCGCCGACGTGATCCTGCTCGATGAACCCACGGCGGGCATGAGCCGCTCGGAATCGGACCACGCAGTGGAACTGATCCGCAAGGTCACGGCAGGCAAGACGCTGGTGATGGTGGAGCACGACATGAGCGTGGTGTTCGGCCTTGCCGATCGCATCTCGGTGCTGGTCTACGGCGAGGTCATCGCCACCGACACCCCCGAAGCCATCCGCAACAATCGGAGCGTCAAGGAAGCCTACCTCGGCACCACGCTCGACGAACACGCCGAAGAAGGAGCGCTCGGATGAGCCAGCCCATGCTCGAAGTTTCCGGTCTGCACGCCTATTACGGCAAGAGCCACATCCTGCATGGTGTGGATGCGCATATCGACGATGGCGAGATCGTGGCGCTGCTCGGCCGCAATGGCGTGGGACGCTCGACCATGGCCAAGGCCATCCTCGGCATGGTTCGCGCGGAAGGTTCGGTAAAGTTCCGTGGCCAGGAAATGCTCGGACGGCGCACGTTCGAAATCGCCCACGCAGGCATCGGCTACGTACCCGAGAACCGCGACATTTTCCCGACGCTGACCGTCCGCCAGAACCTGCTACTCGGCGAAAAACGCAACCCGCGCCAGCAGAAGCCGCGCTGGACCGTGGAGGACATGTATCGGATGTTCCCCCGCCTGAAAGAGCGCGAGAACACATCGGCCGGCGTGCTATCGGGCGGCGAGCAGCAGATGCTGACGCTCTGCCGCACCCTGATGGGCGACCCCGACCTGATCTTGATCGACGAACCCACCGAGGGCCTCGCCCCGATGATCGTCACGCTGGTCGGCGATTTCCTGAAAACGCTCAAGGAACGCGGCGTGTCGGTGCTGCTGATCGAACAGAAACTCGCTATCGCACTGGACATCTCGCAGCGGGTTTATGTGATGGGACACGGGCATATCGTCTTCGAAGGAACGCCGAGGGATCTGAAGGCGAATGCGCAGGTGAGGAAGGAGTGGTTGGAGGTTTAGGGGTTTGGGAGGCGAGGATCCTCTCTTGCCTACCCCCAGGCTTCCATGAGACCGGCAAAGGTCATGAAGACAAAAGGTGCGGCGAGTGACCAGCGAACTCGCGGTCGGGTGCCGGGCCAAAGCAGGCCCACCGACGCGGGGATTGCAACTGCCAGGTACGCCACGACGTACCAGTAATACTCGCGATAGGTGCCATCAATCAGGTGGAGGGCCATGGCCACTACCATTAAGAGTGCGAGAACGCCCACGATTGCGCGCGCCGCAACTTCAGTAGCGGACGCAAAGGTCCATGTTTTGCCATATTCAAGGAAATAGTCGACGAAGTCAGGCATTCCGGACGTGAGGTCAAGCAGCCTGCGGAACCCATCAAGAATATGGGTCTGTTCCTAGCCACTCATGGACCTTGAACAGTCCCGACCAGCAGATGGAGCAGTGGGAAAATACTATTCCCAGCGTTGTTAGCGCGAAGAACGGCCCACATAGATACCATCGCGTGGCATTCAACCGAGACGGCCATGCCATGGATCCAAGAGCTAGTAGCGAGCTGGCAAGATAGGCCACGATCGCGCCAGTGAGGTGTGGGTACAGGCCCGATATCAGGTGCTGGGCCATGCCTGGCGCGACAAGGGCGGCCAAGATGAGGGTGATGACGCGGGGCAGAAGTTTGATAGCTAGGGCCTGTCAGTTTTTTTGTGTGCAGGACAGCTAGAGGCTTGCCGGTCGAATGGATTGGCAAGCCTGCATTCTCTCAGAGGTGCGGGTGGGTAAATCGGTCTTCGTACAAC
>NZ_SCMX01000102.1 GCF_005503625.1 Cupriavidus sp. 2SB
AATTAATTCCTTCGGGATGGCGGGCAATTCCCGCAATGGGGCTTTCGGTTTGCGTGGCATACATGCTCCTTAACGACATGTTATGCCCTACACACAAAATTCCTGACAGGCCCAGTGATCGAGGGGCAAACTAGTAAACATCCCGCCGATACCCACCAGACTCCACCATCGCCTGCAACCGTTCTTCGCCAAGAATCCCCACCAGCACCGCGTGCACCCCACCCGCCATGCCTTGCAGACTCCCGCACACATAAATCGCCGCGCCCTGCTCCACCCATTGCGCGATCATCGCCGCATTGGCCTGCACGGCGTCCTGCACATAATGCGGCGCACCACCATCGCGCGACCAAGCGCGGTCCATGCGCGCGAGGACACCCTGCTTGATCCACGCATGCAGTTCTGCCCCATGGAAATCGTCATGCGCGGCCGAACGCTCGCCGAACAGCAGCCAGTTGCGATGATGCCCTTGTACAGCCCGTGCCTTGAGTATTGCGCGCAGGCCCGCGAGTCCCGTGCCGTTGCCGATCAGGATCAGCGGGCGACCATCGGCAGGTGCATGGAAACTGCGGTTGGTCCGCACACGCAACGCGAGATGACCGCCAACCTGCGCATGTTCGGTGAGCCAGCCGGACGCCAAACCCAGCTTGCCGTCCGCATGAAACGTCTGCCTGACGAGCAACTCAAGCCGGCCATCGGAGGGAAGCGAAGCAATCGAGTATTCGCGATGCGGCAGCGGTGGCAGCGCATCGATCAATTGCTGTGGATTCAGTCCAGCCAACGCATCGATATGCGTATCGGGCAGCGGCAAACGCGTGGCTAGCGCCGCAGCCAGCGGCATCGGGCGGCTGTCGCAACGCACAAGCTGTGTGCCGTCGAGCGAGAGATGCGCAAGCAGCCGCGCTACGACATCGGGCGGCAGGCATGGTCCTACCTCAGCGATATCGCCCGCCTGCCAGTCCAGTGACCCGGAAGCTTCGGGCACCAGCGCCAGATGAAATGCCGGGGCGCCAGCGCTTCCAGGATTCAGCAACTGTCGCTCCACCAGTTGCCAGCGGCCATAGCGCGGACGTTCCCAATCCGCGATCTCGGCGCCGCCGCTCAGTGCAGACAGATGGTTCTGCCAGTGGCGCAACGCTCCGGCATCGCCGTTGTCCACTTCGACCATATCGAACAATGGTTGCGCGTGATGGCGTTGCAGCCAGCCCGACAAGGCATGGCCGAAGGCGCAGAAGCCTGCATAGCTGCTATCGCCCAGTGCAAGCACGCCATAGCGAAGTTGTTTCAATGCGTCGGGCGTAGTGCCAGATAGCAATCGTCTTGCGAAACCCGATGCGCTATCGGGCGCATCGCCCTCACCCGTGGTGCTGACCAGGAACAGCGCCTGTTCGCACGCGGCAAGGCGGGCGCCATCGAGATCGGCGAACGACAGCAATTGCACCGGCATGCCCGCACCCTGCAGCGCACGCGCGGTCTGCTCGGCCAGTTGTTCGGCAAACCCGGTCTGGCTGGCATACGCGACGAGCGTGGGGCGCACACCGCTGTCCGATGTGGATGCCACTGCGGCCATGCGCGCGGCGCGACGGCGGCGATGCGTCATCACGATCGCCGCGCAGAATCCTGCATACGCGATGACGACGCCTGCGGCCATCGGCACGCGACCATGTGCGAGCATGGCCAGTGCCACGCCAGCGAGAAAGACGATCCAGCAGACCTTGCGCATCATGAAAGCATCGCGGCAAAAGCCGGCGTGGTCAGTTCATCGGAACCATCGGGTGTACGCACCAGCAGGCGCGCGGCCAGCGTATGACGTTGGGCGAAAGCCAGCCCGGCGTACGGGCCGAGCACCATCAACGCCGTCGACAACGCATCGGCCATCATGCATTCGCGATGGATCACAGTGACCGAGGCCAGCGCGTGCGTGGCCGGATAGCCAGTGCGGGGATCGATGGTGTGCGCATAGCGATGGCCATCGGCTTCGAAATAGCGACGATAGTCGCCGGACGTTGCCACCGACAAACCCAGCAACGCGATCAGCGTGCGCTGCGCGGCATCGGCATCACCATTGGCCACCGGCGATTCGAGTTCCACCCACCACGGCATGCCATCGGGCTTGAGTCCCTGTCCGCGCAGTTCGCCGCCGATCTCGACGAGATGATGCGCAACGCCGCAACCATCGAGATAGCGCGATACCGCATCGACACCGAAACCCTTGGCAATCGCGCAGACATCCAGCGAGAGTCCGCCCGGCTGTCTCACGCGGCGTTGCGATGCATCCACGTCATCGGCATGCAGCCGCTGCCAACCGCAATGCTGGCGCACGCGCGCCACATCGTTGGATGATGGGGCGACGGTACGTTTCCCCGCAGGACCGAAGCCCCAGAGATTCACCAGCGGTCCTGCCGTGGGATCGAAAGCACCGCCGCTATCGCGCGCCACCTGCAAGGCCGCCTGCAACACGATGAAAGCGTTTTGCGGCAGCGTCACCCAGCTATCGCCATCCGCGCGATTGAATCGGCTCAGGTCCGATGTCTCGGACCAGTTGCTCATTTCGGCGATGACGTTGTCGAGCACCGCGCGAATGCCCGCATCAATTTCATCGCCATGACGATTCGCAGGCAGCACGGCGCTGACCGTCCACGTGGTACCCATGGTCTCGCCATGCCACTGTCGCACCTGTCCTTGCGGGACAGACGGCGGCGGCGCAGCGAGCGCCACGGGAATCAGCACGCGATGCATCAACGTTGCTTACTGCGGCAGCACTTCCACCGTCACCGCATAGCTGGCGCGGCGGGTCTTGGCTTCCTTGATCGATGTCTTGTCGTCGCGAGTTTCCGCTTCCATCCAGTACATACCAGCCGCCGGATACTTCACGCTGAACTTGCCGTCGGCGTCCGTGGTTGCCTCGATCTCGTTCAGGCGATCGCGATAGCGGATGCCACCCGGCACCACCGCTACCTTCTGGTTCGCAAACGGCTTGCCATCGAGCAGCAGGCGGAAGCTGGCCGCTTCGCCAACGATCAAATCATTCGGATGCGTGATCGGCGCCAGTTCCAGACCCTTGCCCGTCGTGGTCAGCACTTGCTTGCTCGGACGGCCGTTGGTCACGTACGACTCCACGCGGCCCGCCTGTTCGCTCACCTGCAGATCCTGCGCATTGGCCGGCACGTTGGCGGCCAACGCATTGGCGGCACCGCGCCAGCGCTTGGTCTGGCCATTCTCTTTCCAGCTTGCAAACACGCCCTGGTTCACCACGGCGAGACGATACGTGCCGGGCTGGGTCAGATGCACATCGAACGTGCTGCGATACTTGCCCGTCGAGGCGTTCTCGGCCTGCACGGGCTTGCCGTCCGGGCCGGTGATGGCGAGGTTGTCGAGCCGCATCGGCACATGCTCGAAATAGAACAGGTCATTGGACACGGCGGCGTCCACCGTCACCCATGCGTCCTTCTCGGACAGCACCGTGGCCGAGGGCAGCAGCCACTGCCGATGCGCATGCGCGGCCAGCGGTGCGAGCGCGGCAAGGGCCAATACGGCGAGTCGGATGGAGATTCGGTTGCGGACAGGCTTGGTCATCGTCAGGCTCCGGTCAGGATCAATTCGCATTCAGTTCGGGATGGCATCAGGGTTTCACGTCGACGGTCACGCCGCCGAGTTCGTGCTCGCCCTTTGCATTGGTGGACTGCGCGGCTTTCGGCGGCCACACGAACGGCACGCGCACCAGTTCACGTCCACCCACTTCACGCGCGGCTTCCACCACGATCTGGTATTCGCCCGCCGGCAGCTTGCCGAGTGGCGCCTTGCCTTCGGTGAACGTCATCGTGTGTTCGCCCGGTGCGCGCGTGGCGCCCGAGACACCATCGGCCGGCATCTGCATGTCGCGGCCCGCCTTGCGCCACCACTGGCGCATGTCCTTGAGCCACTTGGTACCTTCGCCTTCCTTGTTCTTCGCGTCGTACATCACGGACAGCGTCGTGACGTGGCTCTGATCGGCGCGCTCCACCCACATCGCCACATAGGGACGGTGGTACTCGGCCACGTTCAGGCGGGGAATCTCCACCTTGACGCTCAGGCTGGCGGCCATGGCGGGTGCCAGTGGCACGGCCACGAGGCCGGTCATGGTGACGGACAGAAGTCGGCGCATCTCGGAACTACCTCTCTCGATGGAATGGTTTCAATGGATGAACAGGATGGCCAGCAGCAGGGGCACCACCAGCCCCGCGCCCACCAATGGCCACGTGGCCATGCGTCCGCCCGCGTGAAGCTTGAGCAGGACCAGCCCCGTGATACTGAAAATCAGGCACGCGAAGGCGAACACATCGATAAACAGGCTCCATGCGCGCCCGGTGTTGCGACCCTTGTGCAAATCGTTCAGGTAGGAGACCCAGCCGCGTGATGTGGTCTCGAATTGCACGTCGCCCGAATCGAGTTCGACGCTGACCCATGCATCGCCGCCGGGGCGCGGCAGCGCGATATAGATTTCGTCGGCGGACCATTCGGCCTCGCGCCCCGCTGCTTCCACATCCATCTGCTTGCCCAGCCAGTCAGCCAGCACGCGTGGCACTTCGCCCTTGATGTTCTTCGTGGCGGCTTCCGCAGGCGCGGCAAGCTTGAGCGCGTCGAGCACTGCGCGCGGGGCCGTGCCGGAGTGCGTCACCACCTTCGGACGCGCTTCGATCTGTCCGGCGTGGTTCAGCGTGAATCCGGTGATGGCAAACAGCAGCATCCCGATCAGGCAGATCGCGGAGCTGATCCAGTGCCACTGGTGAAGATGCTTGAGCCAGAATGCGCGGCGCTGCTGGCCGGTGACTGGCGTGGAATCGGTCATGCGGTGATGAAAGAGGATAAGCAGGAGATACCGGCCAACTGGCGACGGCATCACAATGCCCGCCCAAACCGACCGATGATAATGGTTCTCATTTTGGAGAGCAACGCCGTGCGGCATTTCGACGCCCGCCGTTTCGTTACGGCGCGTTACGCTGCCACGAACTGCCACAAATCTCCGTTGCATCGCGCTGCGGAGTGGCACGTCCGCCACTATTACCCAATTGGTAGTAATCCTCGATCAAGTTTGGTGTCCGGGCCGCCGTTAGCGCCGCTCATGGAGGACGACGTGCGAATCGTCCCGACATCGATCACGAGAAACGGAGGAGACGGATGCTGCAAAACCTGAGTCTGAAAAAGAAGCTCATGCTGCCCCTGGTGCTGAGCTGGGTGTGCCTGTTGGCCATCACGTTGTGGAACGTCTGGCAGATGCGCGAGATGCGTCTGGCGGATCGCAAGGTGGCGCTCGAACAGGTCACCGACACTGCTAATTCAGTAGTTGCCGAATACGAGGCGATGGCCCGTGCCGGCAAGATGAGCACCGAAGACGCCCAGAAGCAGGCGCTCGACCGCGTGCGTGCGATGCGCTTTGGAGCCGATGGCTATTTCACGCTGATGCGCTCGGATGCCGTGGTGCTGATGCACGCCATCAAGTCCGAACTCAATGGCAAGAACATGTCGGACATGAAGGACCCCAACGGCGTCTACCTGTTCCGCGATATCGCCCAGATCGGCAAGACGCAAGGCCGCGGCTTTATCGAATACCTGTGGCCGAAACCCGGTGCCGAATCCCCGCAGCCCAAGCTGAGCTACGTGCTGAACTTCAAGCCGTGGGACTGGGACTTCATCGCCGGCCTCTATCTCGACGACATCAACGCCGAATTCCGCACGTCGCTCTGGAAGGCGCTCGGCTGGTTGCTGGCCGTGGGTGCGTTGATGAGCGTAGTGATGGTGCGCATTGCCGTGGGCTTGCAGAAGCAGCTCGGCGGCGATCCGGCCGTGACCTCGCGCATCGCCGCAAGCATTGCCGAAGGCGATCTCGCCACGCCTGTGCAGGTGGCACCGAATGATCGTGACAGCGTGCTGTTCAACATGCAGCAGATGCAGGCACGGCTGACTGGTGCCATCGGCCAGATTCGCGGTTCCGCCGATTCCATCGCAGGCGCGGCACGCCAGATCTCGGCGGGCAACGTCGATCTCTCGCGTCGCAGCGAGGAACAGGCCGCCTCGCTGGAGCAAACCGCCGCGAGCATGGAAGAACTGACCGGCACCGTGCGCCAGAGCGCCGAGAATGCACGCCAGGCGGCACGATTGGCCGAAGGCGCCTCGGACATCGCCACGCGCGGCGGCGAGATCGTGCATCAGGTGGTGGGCACCATGGGCGAGATCAAGGCGGCCTCCGGCAAGGTGGTCGACATTATTGCGGTGATCGAAGGCATCGCGTTCCAGACCAACATCCTGGCGCTGAATGCTGCGGTGGAAGCCGCGCGTGCCGGTGAACAAGGTCGCGGCTTCGCGGTAGTGGCCGGCGAGGTGCGTAGCCTGGCGCAACGCAGCGCCACGGCCGCCAAGGAAATCAAGTCGCTGATCGACAACTCCGCGCAGCGCGTGGAAGACGGCGCCGTACTGGTGGAAGGCGCAGGCCGCGCGATGGAAGAAATCGTCAGTGCAGTCAAACGCGTGACAGACCTGATGGGCGAAATGCGCGCCGCCACTGAAGAACAGAGCGGCGGCATCGAGCAGGTCAATCAGGCGGTATCGCAGATGGACCAGATGGCGCAGCAGAACGCCGCGCTGGTGGAGGAAGCCACTGCCGCAGCCGCATCGCTGGAAGACCAGGCCGATGCGCTGCACCGCGCGGTGGGCCAGTTCAGGCTGGCGGGAGCGTTGTAAGCACGAAATAACCACAAGCGGGCCAACAGCCCGCAGGACGGGAAGACCGGGGGGTCAGTGGGCGATGCCGTGAGGCGTCGCCTTTTTTTTTGGATTGACCTGACCTCTTGGTGAACTCCCCTCTCCCAATCGACTGGACTCCGCGCGCCGCGCAGCCATTCACGCGATGACCGCCGCTACCCGAAACACATTCCCCTCCGGATCCGCGAGCACGGTCTGCCACTGCCCGTAGTACGTCTTGAACGGAGCCTTGACGATGGTCCCGCCGAGGCTCGTCATCAACGCCGCTGCGGCATCGACACGTGCCAATGCTTCCACCATGAACGTGGCATAGGCGATCGTGGGCGCGTTTGTACCATCGATGGGTTTCCGATCCGCAAGCCCCAGCAACTCGTACGCAGGCTCCGCATTGAATCCGAACTGGAAATCCGGCGTTTCGAGCGCGCAGTAGATCGGCGAGCGGCTCGCCGCCGCTTCCGGCAGGTCAAGTACGCGCTGATAGAACGCCATCTGCGCGTCGATATCCCGGCAGAGCAGGTTGAACCAGAGCTTCATGCCACGGCCTCCGGCACATAGGTCTTTCGATACATCTCTGTCAGATGCTCGCCTGCCGTGCACGGTGCATAGCGCGGAGTCTCGCCTTCCGCAACGGTACCCGGAACGGGTTCGATGCGTGCCAGATAGTCGGGTTCGTAGAAGAACGGAATCGAGTAGCGCGGCAAGCCATCGGAATGCACGTTGCGCACGCGGTGCGGATTCGAGTGGTAGTGACCGTTGGTCCAGCGCGGCACCATATCGCCCAGGTTGACCACGAAGCAGTCTGCCATCGGCGTGGCGGCCACCCACTGTCCATCCGGCATCTGCACTTCGAGACCACCGTGCTGGTCCTGCGCAAGGATCGTCACGGCGCCCCAGTCCGTATGCGCACCGGCGCCGAACGTTCGATCATCGGCATCGGCCGGATGCGCCGGATACCGGATCATGCGCAGCGTCACCATCGGGCTGTTGCTCGTGTGATCGAAGTAGTCCTCAGGCAGGTCCAACGACAGCGCCATCAACTGCATGAGCCGGCGTGAAAGCGTCAGCATCGCGTCGATATAGGTTTGGCACTGTGTGGGCGCCTGCGGCAGTTCCACGGGCCACTGGTTGTGACCATAGGTCTGGTAGCCCGCCACCACATAGGGATGGTCATCGGGATACGCCATCCCGCAGTAAAAGCTCTCCTTGAGGTCGGGCCGCGCTGCGGCATCGAGCCGTTGATCGCCAAGGTTCTCGAAGCCGCGCATCGTCGGCGAATTGCCCATGGCGAGCGCATGACGCGTGGCATCCGGCAGATCCAGCAACGCCTTGGCCAGCGCGAACTGCTCCGCTACCAGTTGGCGTGGCACGCCGTGATGGCGAATGTAGAAGAAGCCCGATGACATCGCGGCGGCACGAAAAGCCTGCGCCACCTCGGCGCTGCGCGGCGCACCGGGCGTCAAGGCATCCGCAAGATCGATCATGGGAATCGACATGATGCAGGCCCCCCTTACGCCTTGAGCTTCCGATCCGCTGCCGCAGGCAGGAACTGATCCGTCCAGATATCTGCAGCGGTCATCGGCTGCTTGATGCCGAACGCGCCCACGGTCTCGTCGACGGTCGCCTGCAGACGCGCCTGCGTGGCCGCGCCCCAGCCATCGCGTTGCGTATCGGGCGTGCGCATCGATCCATCGACGATCAGTTTCAGGCGCTCGAATTCCAGCGTCTGATCGGCCAATGGCTCGCGTGCCTTCACGGCGGCAGCGCCCGCCTTCGGGTCCGCCATCGCCTCGATCCATCCGCGCGTGGATGCCTTGACGAAGGCCTTCATCGCCTCCGGCTGTTCGGCCATGCTCTTTCGATTGGCCACGAGTCCGTTGCCATACGATTTCATGCCGTAGTCCGAGAAACGGAACACAGTCAGCTTCTCCGGCCCGAGTCCGCGCGCTTTCAGGTTCAGCAGGCCGGTGAAATAGAAATACGCAGCCGCATCGAAATCGCCTTTCGCAAAGCGCGTATCGCCAATATCGGGCGTGGCGTTCTCCCACTTGACCGTTGCCGGATCGAAACCCTGCGCCTTGGCGAATACGGGAAACAGCTTGCGCGAAGCATTGAAAGGCTGACCGAGGATGGTCTTGCCCGCGAGGTCGCCAGGCTTGACGATGCCGCCGCCCTTGCGAACGATCACCGCATTGGGATTCAGGTCGTACTGGATCGCCACGGCCTTGAGTGCAGCAGTGGGATTGGCCGCGTTGAATTCAATCATCGCCGCCAGGTCTGCGGATGCGCAATCATAGGCACCGCCCGCTACCAGGCTGATGGCCGAGGCCGAGCCGTTGCCGGTATCGATCACCACATCGAGGCCGGCATCCTTGTAGTAGCCGCGCTGCAGCGCCAACAGGAAGCCGGCGCCAGACGCTTCCACTTTCCAGCCGAGATTGAATTTGAATTTCTGCAGCGAACCCGAGGCACGGACGAAAGCCGGTGCGGCCAGCAGGGAAGAAAACGCGGTGGCGCCAGTGGCGCGCAGGAAGGTACGGCGTCGCATGGAAAGCACTCCGGAAACAGGCGTGGATACACGTGGCGAGCAATTTCCGGGCGGCAGAACTGCCGCTGAACGCTTCTACTCTCCGCGCTGTATCCACGCAGGTTCCGTGCCAAGAATCTGGCGACACCTTGCACCGCAATGCGGCACGATGCGCCACGACGGCGCACTCCGATCGATCAGGCGATGGCCGTGGCAGGCAACGATGCGGGTGCGGTCCACTGCGGCAGCGCCGTACCGTCCACCAGTGCTTCCACATGCCGATGCGCGAGGGCCGGACCCACGCTCATGCCGACCCCGCTATGCATCAGCGCCACCGTGGTGCGGTCGTCTATACGCGTGATCGAAAACGCGCCGCTGCCCGGCGTGTGACGCTTGGCACCGTACACACCCTGCCAGCGCTCCACCACGCGCAGCTTGCTGCGCAGCGTATCGCGTGCCAGATCCAGCATGATGCTGTCCACGGATTCCGCATTGAACGGACGCGCATCCTGGCTGTAGTCGTGCGAGTCGCCGATGATCCAGTCACCATAGGGCGTCGGGCTGACCAGCAGGTGGATGCCGTGGCGTTGCAGCTCGGGACGCTGTTGCTCGATCTGCGTGGCGAGTGCCCGTGCCGTCTGCAGATCGGCAAACGCGCCGTAGTGCGTGCACGACAAACCCGTGAGCACCGCGTGCTGCAGATGGAAGCCATCTTCCGGCGTCACGCGCAGCATCTGCAGGCGACACACCTGCGGCTCCAGCGCGCGCAACTGTTCGGCGCACAGCGTCTGGTAGTCGTGACCGCTACACACGATCACGCGCTGCGCGTTGCAGACGCCCGCCGTGGTATCGAGCCGACCATGGTCCACGCCTCGCACCAGCGTGCCGAAATGGAAGCGCACGCCCTGCGTGGCGAGCCACACGGCCAGCGCGGGAACGGCTTCGCGCGAGTACAACTGCAGATCGTCGAAGCCCTGCAGCGCCGACCGATGCATGGCGAAGCGGCCGTCATAGAGGCCGGCCAGATCGGCACCGCGCAGCAGCTTCACGTTGTAGCGGAAAGCCGGCGCGCGCGTATCCATGAACTCTTCGAGCACGGCGTCTTCCGTGCGGTCACGCGAGAACAGCAGCGCGCCATTGGCACGTGCCGAGATACCCGCGCGCTCGGCCCATCCCAAATACAGCGCACGGCTTTCGCGTGCCAGATCCAGCATGATGCCGGGCGGCTGGCCGGTCACCAGCATCTGCCCGAAATTGCGGATCGAGGCGCCTACTGCCACTTCGCTGCGCTCGAACACCGTCACGCGCAGGCCGCGCTTGACGGCGGCCGCTGCGTGCGCCAGACCGAGGATGCCTGCGCCGACAATTGCCACGTCGGTGCTGGCATCCAGGCCGCCTTGAAATGCGGGGGCTTCCATCACTTACTTCTTCTCCGACTTGCCGTCATAACGCTTGGACCACTCGACGAGGATGCGATCACGATTCGCGCTGGCCCATGCGAAATCGTTCTTGATCAGGCGCTTCTCGTAATCGGCCGGCAGCAGTGCATCCGGCTTGGAGAAACCCGGGCTCGCCACCACGGCAAAGTTTTTCTCGTACAGCGCCATGGCAGCGGGGCTTGCCGAGAAATCGGCAAGCTTCTTCGCGGCCTCCACGTTCTTCGTGCCCTTCATGATCGCGGTGGCCTCGACGTCCCAGCCCAGACCTTCCGACGGCAGCACGATGTCGATCGGTGCACCGTCCTTCTTCGTCTTCACGGCGCGATATTCGAACGCGATACCGATCGGGAACTCGCCCGATGCAGCCATCTTGCACGGCTTGGAACCCGAATGCGTGTACTGGCCGATGTTCTGGTGCAGCGCATCCATGTAGGCCCAGCCCTTCTGCTCGCCCATCATCTGCAACCATGCGCTGACATCGAGGTAGCCTGTGCCCGACGACGCCGGATTCGGCATCACGATCTTGCCCGCGTACACCGGCTTGGTCAGGTCTGCCCACGACGTGGGCTTCGGCAGGTTCTGCTTTTGCGCTTCCACGGTGTTGAAGCAGATGGCCGCGCCCCACACATCCATGCCCACCCATGCCGGCGGGTTGGCGCTGCTGCGGTAGCGTGCGTCGATCTTCGACAGGTCGGCCGGTGCGTACGGCGTCAGCATGCCTTCCTTGTCGAGAATCGCCAGGCTCGATGCGGCGAGACCCCAGATCACATCGGCGCGCGGGTTGTTCTTCTCCGCCAGCAGCTTGGCCGTGACCACACCGGTGGAGTCACGCACCCACTTGATTTCGATATCGGGATTCGCCTTCTCGAACGCTGCCTTGTACGCAGCCACCTGGTCTGCTTCGAGCGCGGTGTAGACGGTCAGGGTCGTGGCGGCATACGCCGACGTGCTGAGCACCATCGCAGCGGCGACGGCCAACAGGGAAAGACGTGCAGTCATGGTTTTCTCGTTTCAGTGGTTAGAGGGTGCGACGATCAGGCGATTCAGACGCATTGCGGGCGCTCGCCGCTCGCCATGCGACGGTTGATATCCGCGACGACCACCGGCAGGTCGGCAATCGTGTCGATCTCGTAGTGCGGCCGGCACGCGGCAAAGCCCGCCGAGATGGCTTCGCGATGATGCGCACGCTCGTCATCGGACAGCGCCGCATAGTCTTCGTATGGCAAGCCCAACGTGTTGCCCGACATCAGCAACGCCACGGTCCACATGCCGGCGCGATGGCCTTCTTCGATACCGGGCACGGTGTCGTCCACCTTCACGCAGGCGGCCACATCGCCGATACCGAGATCCACCACGTTGCGCAGTGCCTGCGCGGGGTACGGACGCGCACGCGGCACGTCATCGCAGGCCACCACGCAGTCGGGCTGGTAACCGGCTTCGGCAGCGAGTGCCACTACGCGATCCATCACCACGCGCGGATAGCCCGAGCACGAACCGATCTTCATGCCGGCCTCGCGCAGCGCGGCAATGGTCTCCAGCGCGCCGGGGATCATGGCCGAGTGCGTGTCAACCTTGGCGATCTGCAGCGGCATGAAGCGGTTGTAGATGGCGGTCACGTCTTCATCGGTGGGCATGTGACCGTGCGCCAGCGAGAAACGTGTGGCAATCGCACTGTCGTTGCACAGCGTGCGGATGTGGTCCCACTTGCCCAGGCCCATCGGACCACGCGCTTCGTCGAGCGTAATGGCCACACCGAACTCCGCGAAGGCTTCCACGAAGATCTGCGTCGGTGCGAACGACCCGAAATCGACGACCGTACCGGCCCAGTCCAGCACAGCGGCCTCCAGGCGCAGCGGGGCGGGGTTACCCACCGGGCGGGTCTTGATCGGGGAGATATCACCCATGTTCATGTTTCCTTTCAACGAATTCAACGGGAGGCCGTGCGCCAGGCTTGCGTGCGCCGCATGACGCCGCGCATGGCGAACTCCAGCAACAGCGATACGACGATGGACGTCACCAGAATCAGCGTGGACATGGCCGCAGCGGGACCGATGTCGCCGGCGTCGTCCATGTTCAGCACAGCTACCGAAGCCAGCACGGTGTCGGGGCTGTACAGGAAGATCACGGCGGATACCGTGGTCATGGCCGAGACAAACAGAAAGCGTGCGCAGGACAGTACGGCGGGCAGGCACATCGGCAACGTCACGCGCCAGTAGGTACGCAGCGCCGAGACCTTGAGCGAGGCCGATACCGATTCAAAGACCGGATCGAGCTGACCGAGCGATGCCACCGACGTCAGGTGTGCCGTGGTGGCGCAGTGCATGATCGTGCAGAGCACCATCAGCGTCATGCTGCCGTACAGGCCGTTCAGCGGATTGTCGGGATGATTGAAGAAGAAGACGTAGCCGAGACCGAGCACCAGACCGGGCACCGCCATCGGCAGCAGCACGGCAAAACGGATCACGGGATGCAACCATGTGGCCACGCGCGTCTTCTCCACCAGCCATGCGCCTGTGAAGATCAATGCCGTGCCGAACAGCGTGGTCAGCGCAGCGAGCTTCAGGCTGTTGCGATACGCCAGCCAGCCGCCGCCATCCATATTGTCGAAGTCGTAGTTGCGCAGCGACAGGTCGAGGTTGTACGGCCACAGCTTCACGAGCGATGCGCCAACCGCCGTGGCAAGCATCAGCAGAATCCAGCCGATCACGAGCGTGGTCAGCAGCAGATAGAGTCCATCGCGCAGACGATCCGGTTGCGGCTGATACGGCTGCGCGCGGCTCGCCAGTGCAGCATGCTGGCGGCGCTGGACAATGCGCTCGACACCGAACGTCAGCAATGCGGGCAGCAACAGCATCAGACCGATCACTGCGCCGCGTGCGAATTGCTGCTGGCCCACCACGGCCTTGTACGCTTCCACGGCCAGCACCTGATAGCTGCCGCCCACCACGGTCGGCACGCCGAAGTCCGTGGCGACGAGCGTGAACACCAGTGCGAACGCGCCAAACAAGCCGTAACGCGCACCGGGCAGCGTGACCGTGCAGAACGTGCGCCACTGCGTCGCACCCATTGCGCGCGCTGCATCGTAGAGTCGCCCATCGGCCAGCGTCAGCGTGGCGACCATCAGCATCAGTGCGTACGGGAATGTGTAGAACGACTCGCCGAGCACGATGCCCCAGAAACCGTAGATGCTCGCGCCTTGCATCCATGCCTTGAACAAACCCTGATTACCGAACAGGTAGACCAGCGCGATACCGGGCAGCAGCGACGGCGCAAACAGCGGCAGCATCGCGAGCGTGCGCATCGTGCCACGCAGCGGCATGCGCGTGCGTTGCACTGCGTAGGCGAAGGCGAAGGCCAGCGGCACGACGATCAACGCCACGGTGGCGGACACCGCAAGCGTGCGGCCCACCATCGCGAGGAAATTCGGCGCCTGCACGACGTGGGCTACCAGCGCCAGACCGTGCTGATCGGTGCCATGTGCGCCGGAAACGAGGCCCGTGGCTTGCAGCAGCATCATCGCCACCGGCAGCAGCAGACCCAGCGTCAGCAGTAGCAGCCATACGAACTTCATGCCCGCGAGCATCGGCGCATCGGTGCGCCAGAACGGCGTGCGCGGCGTGGATGCGGCGGGGGGGATGGCCATGACGTTGGCTTCGCGTTGAATCATCGGCATCGCATCCTCACGCGTAGACCCGCAGGCCGTCGCGCGCCAGCGCGATCCACAGCTTGCTGTCGCCAACATCCGCGCGCAGTGCATGCGACGGGACTTCGGCCACCAGCGGCGCGTCGGGCAAGCCGTCGATAGCCAGCGTCAGGCGCGTGCGGCTGCCCAGATAGATGTGTTCGACCACGCGGGCGAGATGGCGATTGGGTGCATCTTCAGCGGCGTGCAGCGTCACGGCTTCGGGACGGCAGAACAGACGCGCCGAGCCATGTGCGGCATCGGCATTCCCGTCAATCGACAACGCCTTGCCGGCCAGCATCGGCATACCTTCCGCACTGCGCGACAACGGCAGCCAGTTGGCCTGACCGACAAACCCGGCGACGAATGCCGTGGCCGGTTGTGCATAGATGTCGGCGGGTGTGCCGGTCTGCTCGATGCGACCGTTCGACATCACGGCGATGCGATCGGCCATGGCCATCGCCTCGTCCTGATCGTGCGTGACCATCACCGTGGTCACATTCAGCTTGCGCTGCAGGCGGCGCAGTTCGATGCGCAAGTGTTCACGCACCTGCGCATCCAGCGCCGACATCGGTTCGTCGAGCAGCAGCAGCGACGGTGCGGGCGCCAGCGCGCGGGCCAGTGCCACGCGCTGCTGCTGGCCGCCCGACAGTTGCGAGGGATACCGGGCCTCGCTGCCCGAGAGACCGACCAACGCCAGCATCTCGGACACCCGCTCCCGCGCACGGCTGCCGCGCACATCACCGAGGCCATAGGCCACGTTCTGCGCAACCGTCAGGTTGGGAAACAGCGCATAGGACTGAAAGACGATGCCGTAGTCACGCTCGCCTGGCGGCAGGCTGGAGATATCGCGGCCACCGGCCACGATGCTTCCGGCATCCTGCGCTTCGAGCCCGGCGATGATGCGCAGCAGCGTGGTCTTGCCACAGCCGGACGGGCCCAGCAGGCAGACGAATTCGCCCTGCGCCACATCCAGCGAAACGCCTTCGAGTGCCGTGAACGCACCAAAGCGGCGCGTGACTTGCCGCACGGAGAGAAACGGTCTGGCGTTGCTCTGGTTCGGGTGGAGGGTTGGCTGGAACATCGGCGGGGGCGGTTGCGATAACAGCCCCCAATGTAGTCAGCCGGCATGTAGCCATCGTGGCAGTTAGCCCAAATGCGCCAATGCCCCTATTTCCGGATTTTGTATTGGAATGGTGCCGGCTTACGAAACCGGCGTCACGAGTGCCAGGAACGCCGCAATCAGCCGTGCATCCTTACGGTCGTGCAGGCAATACAGGTATTCGCTCAGCTCGGGCGCGGCATCGTCGAAGGTCAGCATGCGCAGGTCCGGGTGGCTCGGCACTTCCTGCCGCGCAATCACGCTGACGCCCAGGTTGCGCGTGATGGCTTCGCGGATGGATTCGCGGCTGCCGATTTCCACCGTGGACGCAGGCATCACACCCACCTCGGCCATCATCGTCTCGGTCATCGCACGCGTTGTCGATCCCGCCTCGCGTACCAGTAGCCGGCATTGCGCCAGCATCTTCACCGGCACACTGTTGCGGGCGGCCAGCGGATGGCTGCGATGCACCACCAGCACCAGCGGATCGCGCGCCAGTTCGATCCGCAGGAAGCGCGCATCGTCCACGCGGTGCGACGACGACGCCACGTCCACGCGGTATTCCTGCAACGCCTCCAGCATCTGCGCCGAGTTGCCCGCCTCGATACTCACGTCGATGCCGGGATGATCGCTGCAGAAACGATCGATGATATCCAGAATGTAGTACGGCCCGGTGGCGCCAATGCGCAAATGCCCGGTGGCCGTGCCGCCGGAATTGCGCAGGAAGAACTCGATCTCGGTTTCCTGGCGGACCAGTTCATCCACCAGCGGCATCAGCCGCACGCCTGCATCGGACAGCGCAAGGCGACGGCCGCCCCGGTAGAACAGTTCGATGTTGTACGCCTCTTCCAGCGCCTTGATCTGCGAGGTCACGGTCGGCTGAGACAGACCCAACTGCTTGGCGGCCAGCGTGATGCTGCCCATGCGGGCGACCATGAAGAACGACTTGAGTTGCGCGACGAGCATGGGAGCGGGCGAGATGAGTGTCGGGCCGGAATGGCGGCCCATTCTAGCGGAAGCGCCTGACAGCGCCCCGCTCTCCCCGCATCAGTAAGCGCGCGCCAGGAAATCCCGCGTACGCGCATGCACGGGCGCACCGAACAGTTGCTCGGGCGCGCCTTCCTCCACGACCTTGCCGCCATCCATGAAGACCACGTGGTTCGCCACGTCACGGGCAAAGCCCATTTCGTGCGTGACCACGAGCATCGTCATGTGCTCGTCGGCAAGCTGGCGCATGGTGCGCAGCACTTCGCCGGTGAGTTCAGGGTCCAGCGCGGAAGTCGGTTCATCGAACAGCATGATGTCCGGCTCCATCGCCAGCGCGCGTGCGATGGCCACACGCTGCTTCTGCCCGCCTGAGAGCCGCGACGGATAGTTGTCGCGCTTGTCGGACAGACCCACCTTGTGCAGTAGCGATTCGGCGATGGTGATGGCCTGGTCGCGCGGCATGCGCTTGACCGTGATTGGCGCTTCGATCAGGTTTTCCAGCACGGTCAGGTGCGGAAACAGATTGAACGACTGGAACACCATGCCCATCTTCGCGCAGACGCGCCGCACGGTGGCCGCATCGGGATACTTCGCGCGGCCGTTCTCGGTCGTTGCCAGCAACTCGCCACCCACGCTGATCTCGCCACTGTCGATGACTTCCAGATGATTCAGGCAGCGCAGCAACGTGCTCTTGCCCGAGCCGGACGGGCCGATCACGGCGGTCACGTCGCCCTTGTTCAGCGAGAGCGACACACCCTTGAGCACCTGCAGCGTGCCGAACGATTTGTGGATGTCGCTGGCAACGATCATCGGCTTATTGGTCGAATTTTGCATAGCGCTTCTCGAGTCTCTGGAAGAACCACGTCAGGATCAGCGTCATGACGAGGTAGAACGCCGCAGCGACCAGAAACGGCGAGGTGGTGAAATCGCGCTGGACGATACCGCGCGCGGTACGCAGGATGTCGTTGAGCGCCAGCACGTAGATCAGCGAGGTGTCCTTGACCAGCGTAATGGTCTCGTTGCTGACCGGCGGCAGGACACGGCCGATCATCTGCGGCAGCACCACGCGGCGCATGGTCTGCACATAGCTCAGGCCCAATGCCTTGCTGGCCTCGTACTGACCGCGCTCCACGGACTGGATACCTGCACGGAAGATCTCCGCGAAGTACGCCGCGTAGTTCAGCGCGAACGCCACCACGGCAGCCGGGAAGTCGGGCAGCTTGATGCCGACGTAGGGCACGAAGGGCAACGCGTAGTAGATGAACAGCATCTGGAGCATGAGCGGCGTGCCGCGCATCAGCCAGATATAGCCGTTGACCAGCTGGCTCAGCGGCCGCCAGGCCGAGATGCGCATCAGCGCCAGCGCCAGTCCCAATGGCACGGCCAGCGCCAGGGTAATGGCGAACAAGCCCAGAGTGAGCTTGGCCCCCTCCATCATCGGGGGCAGCAGTGTAAGAACGTAGTCCATGCGGAAACGAAAATGCCAGCACGCCTCCGGCGCGCTGGCTGGGTTTTTTCTGCTTACTTGCTGACTTCTTGTTTACTTCGTGATATCCGCGCCGAACCACTGCGCCGAGATCTTCGCAGCCGTGCCATCCTGCTTCATCGCCGCCAGCGTCTTGTTCAGCTTCTCGAGCAGCTCCGCGTCATCCTTGCGCACGCCCACGCCATAGTCTTCCGTGCCGAAGTTCTCGTCCAGCACGCGGTACTCGTTGGGGCGCTTGCTGGCCAGATAGCGGCCCACGACCTCATCCACGACGACGGCGTCGAGGCGGCCGGTCGACAGGTCCATGAGCGCGGTGACGTTGTCGCCAAACGTCTTCACGTCCTTCAGGCTCGCCGCCGTCTTTTCGTCCTTCTTGATGGCGTCCACGGCGCTGCTGCCGTCCTGCGCACCTACGATCTTGCCGGCCAGTTCTGCCTTGGTCTTGATCGGCGAGTTGGCCGTGACCATGATGATCTGGTGATTGGTCATGTACGGCGCGGTGAAGCCGATGTTCTTCTTGCGCTCGTCCGTGATCGTCAGGCCGTTCCACAGCACGTCCACGCGCTTGCCGTTCAGTTCGGCTTCCTTGGCGCTCCAGTCGATGGGCTTGAACTCCACCTTCAGGCCCAGGCGGTTGCTCGCTTCCTTCGCCATGTCGATGTCGAAGCCGACCAGTTCGTTCTTCTCGTTGCGGAAGCCCATCGGCGGGAAGTTATCGTCCAGGCCCACCACCACGGTGGTGGCAGCGGCAGCAACCGGTTGGGCAGTGGTATCAGCCTCTTTCTTGCCGCAAGCGGCGAGCGTGACGAGACCGGCAATCATCAGGAGTGCAGCGATTTTTTTCATTGGGATCGTGTGCCGAGGAGGAGTGGAATTTTTTTCAAGGCCGATACGATACCAGCGTGCGCCCCGTCACCCCGGGAAAACTACGATTTTCTGCGAATACTTGTGGCGCTTGACCGACTTTACGCCGATCTTGTTTGATCCATGGCGTCTGGCGAGGCTTACCCCGTTGGCATGCCTCAGGCAATGTGTCAATCGTTCTCAACCCCATTTGTTCACACTTGCCTATCGGGGTTTTCCCCCAGAATCGGCGAAGGCTGCGTTACACGCACCTCGCCGCCAAGGCCGGCGTGAAGGTCTCCACCGGCTATGAAGTGCGGTCGATCACGCGCAACGAAGATGGCACATGGCGTGTGTCCGCGTTCGATACCCGGGACGGCACGAAAATCCAGACGGTCGATGCCGCGAAAGTATTTATCGGCGCGGGTGGCGCAGCTCTGCCGCTGTTGCAACTGTCCGGCATTCCCGAGGCGAAGCAATACGGCGGCTTCCCGGTCGGCGGCGAGTTCCTGGTCTGCGACAAGCCCGAGATCGCCGCGCGCCATTTGGCCAAGGTCTACGGCCTGGCGGATACCGGCTCGCCCCCGATGTCGGTGCCTCACCTCGACACGCGTGTCCTCGACGGCAAGAAGGTAATCCTGTTCGGACCGTTCGCCACATGGTCGAGCAAGTACCTCAAGAATGGCTCGTACTTCGATCTGGTCAAGGCCACCACGCCGTCGAACATCGTGCCGCAACTGCAGGTCGGCGCGCACGAATTCGCGCTGGTGAAGTATCTGGCGGAGCAGTTGGCCTTGTCGCGGGACGAAAAGATGGCGGCACTCCGCCACTACATGCCCGAGGCGAAGGACGCTGACTGGCGCCTGTGGGAAGCCGGCCAGCGGGTGCAGATCATCAAGAACGACCCCGAGAAGGGTGGCGTGCTGAAGCTCGGTACCGAAGTAGTCGTGTCTGCGGACGGCTCCGTCTCCGCACTGCTGGGAGCTTCGCCGGGCGGCTCCACATCGCCGGCGATCATGCTGTCGCTGCTGGAACGCGTCTTCGCAGACCAGATGAAGACGCCGGCATGGCAGCAAAAAATCCGCGAGATCGTGCCCAGCTACGGCAAGAAGCTCAATGAGAACCCGCAGCTTCTGGCAACGGAATGGGCCACCACCGCCGAAACCCTGCAACTGGCCATCGCCCCGCCCAGCCTCGACGGCTTCGTCCCGTCCACCGCCCCCACAACGACGCCGGGCGTGGTGAAGAAGGTGCCGGATATGGCGCTGTAAGCGCTGTAGCGGGTTCGCTCTCTCTCCCGCCGGTTTTCTCCCCTTTCCCGCGAAGTGGGAGAGGGGTTGGGGGAGAGGGCTAGCGGCTCTGCTTGCCGACCACCTCGCATTTTGCACCGCCCTGCCCTCTCCCCCGCCCCTCTCCCGCGCGCGGGAGAGGGG
>NZ_SCMX01000103.1 GCF_005503625.1 Cupriavidus sp. 2SB
GGGGCGGTGGGCTCGGCGGATCATGGGGTCATCGTCGCCACGTAGCGGCCGCTGCCATCGCCTGCGACTTCGATGCGGATATCGCCGCGTGTCAGTACCAGCCGCTGGGGTTCATCAATCAGTTCGCGGCCGAAGACCAGCCGGATCGGGCCATTGCCGAACTGCCGGCCGCCCTGGACAACCACCGCGCTGTCCAGCGCCAGACGCCAGCGGCCCGGCGCGAACACGTCCGCACGCATCGGCACCCAGCCCTGCGGGGTGGATTCCAGGAAACGCCATCCGGAGGCATCGCCTTCCCAAGCGAGGGGACGTGCGCCAAGTTGCGCGTCCTCCTGGGCAAGTTCGAACAGGCGGGCAATCCGCTGGCCATCGTCGAGTACGCGGCCACGGTCGTTGGGCGTGGCGTTGACAGCCACCAGGGATATGACGATGCCGGCGATCACCATGACCACCAGCAGTTCGAGCAGCGTGAAGCCGGAAAAACGCCGGCGACGCGTGGAAAGAGCGGCCATGCCGCGCGGCGTCGCCGGATACATGAGGGGAGGGGGCGTTATTCCCAGTTGCCGATATCGGCGTCGTTGGCACTGCCGCCAGCCTGGCCGTCCGCACCGAAGCTGAACACGTCGATCTCGCCGCGCACGCCTGGGTTCAGGTACTGGTAGGGGTTGCCCCACGGATCCTTGGGCAGGCGCTCCAGGTAGCCGCCGCCCTTCCAGTTGTTCGGAATGGGTTCCGTGGTGGGCTTGCTGACCAGTGCGGCCACGCCTTGCTCCGTGGTGGGATAACGGCCGTTGTCGAGGCGGTACAGCTTCAGCGCCTGCATGATCGACGAGATGTCCTGGCGCGCCGCGACGATGCGGGCCTCATCGGGACGGCTCATGATCTTGGGCACAACCAGCGCGGCCAGCACCCCAAGGATCACGATCACCACCATGATTTCGATCAGCGTGAAGCCGCGGGCGCGGCGACGGGTTTCGGTCCGGTGGTTGTTTCTGCGCATCGTGTCTGGGTAAGTGAGTCAGATATGGCCGAAGAGTATAACTCTCGCGGCATGACGGTTTGGTGTGCCGGAAGAAGGCAGTGGTTGGAATTTGTGTACCAATCTGCAACTGCGACAACTGCAACAGAAAACTTGCATTTCAGATGCAGGATATCTATGATTAGAGTCACGATGCAATTGACCCGATTCTCCGACTACGCCCTGCGCATGCTGATGTATGTATCGCGCGCCGACGGTAGCCGCCCGATCACGATCGCCGAAGTCGGCCAGCAGTTCGACATTTCGCACAATCACCTCGTCAAGGTGGCGGCGCGGCTCTCGAAGCTGGGCTGGATCACGGCCACGCGGGGCCGGCACGGTGGCCTGCAGCTTGGCCCCGACGCCGAGCGGCTGACGATCGGCACGATCCTGCGCGAGCTCGAAGGCCAGAAGGCGATTGTCGACTGTGGCAATCCGCCGTGCGTGCTCCGCGGCAACTGCCGCCTGAAGCACGCGCTCGATGCTGCGCAAGAGGCATTCTACAGCGCACTCGATGGCGTGACACTGGGCGAAGTGAACGGTAGTACGGCCGAATCGATCATTACCTTGCATCGAGATTTCCTGAGCCGGCGCGCGGCCTGAGGTCCGGGGAAAGCCCTCGGACACGGTTCGCCGCCGGCTTTGTTGTGAGAAAAAACATGCATGTCAGATGCATGAAATAACAGGAGTATTGCTGATGTTGTCCGCTGCTTCCCGCCCCTATATCGATGCCAGCGTTCCCGTGCTGCGTGAGCACGGCGTCGCCATCACCACGCATTTTTACCGCGAGATGTTCGCCGCGCGTCCCGAGTTGACCAGCCTGTTCAACATGGGCAACCAGGCCAACGGCTCGCAGCAGCAGTCGCTCGCAATGGCGGTTTTCGCCTACGCGGCCAATATCGACCGCGCCGATGTCCTGGCTCCCGTGGTCGAGCGCATCGTCCACAAGCATGTCGCGGTTGGCCTGACGCCCGCCCACTACCCGATCGTCGGCAAGTACCTGCTGGAAGCCATTGCCGCCGTGCTCGGTGAAGCCGCCACCCCGCCGCTGCTGGCGGCCTGGGACGAGGCGTACTGGCTGCTGGCCGGCGAGCTGATTGCCGCCGAGGCTCGACTGTATGACCGCGCCGGCGTCGCCGCTGGCCAGCTGCTGCGTGTGCGCGTGGTGAGCCGCGAGCAGGAAAGCGAGCAAGTGGTGGCGCTGACGCTGGCGGCCGCCGACGGTACGGCGCTGCGCGATTTCGCGCCCGGCCAGTACATCAGCGTGGAAGCGGTGCTTGGCAATGGACTGCGGCAGTTGCGGCAATACTCGCTGTCCGGAGAACGGGGCCTGCCCACGTGGCGTATTTCGATCAAGCGCGAGGAAGGCAATGCGGAAACGCCGGCCGGCGCCGTATCGAACTGGCTCCATGACAACGCGTTTGTCGATACGACGCTCCATGTCAGCACCCCTTGGGGCGATTTTGCGCCCACGCTCGATGACCGTCGTCCGATCGTGCTGATGTCGGCTGGTATCGGTGTGACGCCGATGGTGTCGGTGCTGCGCACACTGGCCCGCGAGAACCCGCACCGCCACGTGCTGTTTGCCCACGCCGCGCGCCATGGTGGCCACCATGCACACCGCAACGACATGGTCTGGGCCCGTGAGCGCATGCCTAACCTGCGTACTCATGTCAGCTACGAGCAGCCGTCCCAGGCCGATCAGTCGGGACGCGATTACGACCACGCAGGGACGATGCCGATCGACGCGCTCCTGAAGGCGGAAGACACATCCGGTTTCCAGGATGCCCGCTTCTACCTGTGCGGACCGCTGGGTTTCATGCAGGCGCAGCGCCATGCGCTGATCACCGCCGGCGTTCCCGTGGGTCATATCCATCGCGAAGTGTTCGGCCCGGACCTGCTGGACGATCTGCTCTGATCCGGCCAAGATGCGCGGCACCGACGGTTGTCTGTCACGTTGTGACAGACAACCGTCGCATGGGTCTGGTAGGCTAGGCGGTTCCTATAGATAGCCGCTTGGCATACCTGCTCGTGCCCACTCTGTCCCGGCCCGCATTCCCGATCGATATCTCCGCCGCCTGGCTGCCGCGCCTGGCCGGTCTCGCGCTGTTTGCCGCGCTATGCGCGCTCGTCACCCACTGGGTGCTGGCCTTCAGCGCGATGCGTACCATCCCCGTTCCCAAGTCTGCTCGCATCGCACAGACCGAAGCCGTGGAAACGGGTGCGGTGGCGACCTTGTTTGGCGGTAGTGCCCAGGCTGGCGTGCGCGATATCCAGCTGATCGGTGTTGTGGCCGATCTCGACGGCGTGGGGCCTGCAGCGGCAATCCTGTCGATCGATGGCGGTCCGCCCAAGGCCGTGCGTGTGGGTGCTTCGCTGTCCCCGCAGATTCGGCTGAAGGAAATTCACGGCCGCAACATCGTGATTGAACGCAACGGTGTGCGTCAGGAAATCATCTTGCCGCTGCAGAATTCCGTGAGCGTAGGTCGCCCGGGCAACCTGCCGGCCGTGCCGCCATCCGGCGCCGCCGCACCGCTCTCCACGCCGATGCCGGCCACCGTGCAGGCGATGCCACCGCCGGCGGCAAGCACTCCGCAACCGCCCCAGAACATGCCTCCGGGCATGCAGCAACCCATGCAACAGATACCGCCGCAGAGTCTGACGGGTGAGGCTCCCCCAGTCGACAAGGACTGACGACGAGGTGAAAGCGCTGGAAAAGCGATTTCAAAGTGTTGCGCAATATTTGACTGTCTTGCGCCTGTTTACGGCACGAGTCGATTCTGTGAGGCCCGTAACATCGTATTAAAAGCGCCAACTTGCGCTGGATGTCTGCGTTCTAATCCATACACGCCCAACGTGATGAAAAGGAGCACAGACATGCAACGCACTCACAAGACGCAGATTTTCAAGAACTTCATCGCGGCCTCGGCCGTCTTCCTGACCGCAGGCGCAGCGATGGCGCAAACCGCAGCCCCGTTCCCGGCCTCCGCGCCACAGGCGGCTCCGCAAGGCGGCCCCGGCCACCATCACCGCATGGACGGGCACGGTCCGCACGGCGGCGGCATGATGATGATGAAGTCGATCGACACGGACGGCGACGGCACGATCTCCAAGGCCGAAGCCGACGCGCTATTCAACAAGATCGATACCAATCACGATGGCAAGCTCGACAAGCAGGAAATGGGCGCCTATCGCAAGGCGATGTTCGAGCAGCACCGCGCCGAGAGGAAGGCGGCGTTCGAGGCAAAGTTCAAGGCGGCGGACAAGAACAACGATGGGGTACTGACCCGCGACGAGTTCAAGACCGCATTCCCGCGCATGGCCAACCGCTTCGACAAGCTTGATGCCAACCGGGATGGCAAGGTGACCATGGCCGAGATCCAGTCGGATATGGAGAAGATGCGAAAAGAGCATCACAATCGCCCCATGCAGCGCGGACCGGGCGCCGGCTCGGCACCGGCCGTGCCGTCTTCCAGCGGCGGCTGAACGACTGCTACCGTAGCTTGACCGACGCGGCCTCCGGGCCGCGTTTTTTATGGGGCTGGCACCAACCTTGCCTATGCAACGTGATGCATACGTCCCGGGCAACGGACGCGTGACAGGCGGCGAGGTGAAAATAAAATTGCGGACTTGTGCCCAACTTGCTAAATTTGCGCAAAAAAATTGCCGACAAACATATTGCGGAGCAACAAAACGTGAGCAAGGTGGAACTGGACAAGATCGACAGGAAGATTCTGGAGGTTCTGCAGACCAACGGCAGGCTGACCAACCTGGAAGTGGCCGAGCGCGTAAATCTGTCGCCGAGTCCCTGTCTGCGCCGCATCCGTCGTCTTGAGGAGATCGGCGTGATTCGTCAGTACGCCGCGCTGCTGGAACCGAACAAGATCGGACTCGGGCTGCTCGCGTATATCAACGTGCGCCTGGAAAAGCAGGGTGGCACGCCCAAGGGCAAGGCCCCGCTGGACCTATTCCGCGCGGCGCTCCAGACTTGGCCGGAAGTGGCCGCCTGCCACGCCATGACCGGCGAGATGGATCTGTTGCTCAAGGTCTATGTGGAGGACATGGAGCATTTCGCGCGCTTCATGCAGGAGCAACTTCTGGCGCATCCGTCGGTCATCGATGTGCGTTCGAGCTTTGCGCTGGAATCGATCAAGGACACCACGGCATTGCCGGTGGCAGGCGGCGCCTGATTTTCAGGCCGCAGAAACAACAACGGCGCACCATCGCGGTGCGCCGTCTGCATTGGCGAGCTGCCTGGTTCGTCAGGCCGTCCCTTTCTGCGGTACCAGCGAACGCCAGAAGCGCAGACCGAAGCGGCGTGCATCGCGCAGGTTCCGACGCATCATGTAGTCCAGATCCGCAACCTGTTCGTCGATGACCTCGGTCAGGCGGCTCACCGTATCGGCGGGCGTCAGTTCCAGATAGGCATCGGCCTCGCCATAAGCGTACTGCACCTTCATGCCGGCCTTCTTGGCGATGTGCATCATCGCGGCGTTGCGCGACAGGCAATGCATGTACAGGGTACGGACATTGGTGTTGCGGCCATGCATCGCGGCGCGCTGGAACAGTGCACTGCCGATCCCGCGGCCCCGCGCGCTCTTCGACACGGACACGCCGAACTCGGCCACGCGGCCCTGGGCGTTATCGCGCAGGTTGGCGAAGTGCCCCACGCCAATCAGTTCCAGATGCTCGTCATAGACGCCGAACACACTGTCGTGATCGAAGTCGATGCTCTCGACATAGGCTTCGATGACGTGGTCTCCAACCGACTGGCCGAAGCGGAGCAGGCGATCTTCCTCGCCCAAGGCGAGAAAATGCTTGTGCAGGCGGGAGCGATGATGGGCAGCCAGCTCGCGTACCAGGGTGGTATGGCGCTGGGTGGCCTGGCTAGCCTCGGCTGCACGGCGAAGATCTTCGTCGGTTACGGCTCCGACGGCCTTGCTCAGTTCGAGCGGGTTCACTTGGATTTCCTTCTTGGGATCGATATAAACATAGCATTGCAGCGATTTCTGCCCACTCTGTTTCCATCAACACACCAAACCACACCGTCGTGAGGATGTTTTGTGATGCAAAATACGGGTTCGGGCAAACACTAGGTTGCTGCAATGCGAAAAGTATTGTAGTGGAATTGTCAGGTCCGCGTAAGCCTTCGTGCGCAAGCCCCCAAGGGGGCCGCATCGCGAGAATTCATAAATCGTTGCAGAATCAACGGCTTGGCATGGCGAATGTGTAGTCGCCATCGACACCTGTTGTTGATCTGCTGCAACGCCGCACAGAGCTGCCCGTCGCCTCGGTCCGTGCCGCGCGCGCCGGAAGGCCTCGAAGAACAAGCCTTATATGGACGAGCCACCCATCGTTGTGATTTATGCGCATCCTGCGCCCAGGCAATCCCGCGTCAATCATCCACTCGCCGAAGCGTTGGCCCAGTTGCCGCACGTTGAGGTCCGCGAACTCTACAAGCGCTATGTCGATTACGACATCGACGTGGTAGCTGAACAGCGCCTGCTCTCTACCGCAGAGACTGTGGTCCTGCAATTTCCCGTGCGCTGGTACAGCGTGCCGGCCCTGATGAAACTGTGGCTCGACGAAGTGCTGGAAGTGGGCTGGGCATTCGGCCCTGGCGGCACGGCGCTGCGTGGCAAGTCGATGCTCGTCGTGGTCAGCACCGGCGGGCATGCCGATGCATACGGGCCCGACGGCGTCCATGGCCATCCGATCAGCGATTTCCTGCTGCCGCTCGAACAAACGGCACTGCTGTGCGGCATGACCTGGCTGTCGCCTGTCGTGCTTCATGACGCTGATCGGGCCGACACCGATGCGGTGGCGCTTCACATCGAACACGTGGCCCGCCACCTGGCCCCGCCGCCATTGCCACCTGAAACGCAGGAATGGCCCGAAGCCGGCGAGCCTGACGAGGACGCAGCATGAACCAGCACGATTTCCTGATTGCACTGCTTGTTTTCCTCGTGGCGGCGGTGGTGGCCGTGCCGCTGGCGCGGCGCTTCCAGCTGGGTTCTGTGCTGGGCTACCTGATCGCTGGCGCGGCGATTGGCCCGTTTGCGCTGAAGCTCGTGACCAATGTCGAGTCGATCCTGCATTTCTCGGAGTTCGGGGTCGTGCTGATGATGTTTGTTATTGGCCTGGAACTGGAGCCCCGCAAGCTCAAGACGCTGCGCAAGTCGATTTTCGGCTATGGGTCGGTGCAGATGGTGATGTGTGCGCTGGCGATCGGCATCGTGGCCGTTTTGTTTGGTGCGTCCTGGCAGATCGCACTCGTGGCCGGGCTGGGCCTGGCGCTATCGTCCACCGCCATCGCATTTGCCACGCTGGCCGAGCGCAACCTGATGCAGACGGGAGCCGGTGCGGCCAGTTTCGGCATTCTGCTGTTCCAGGATATCGCGGCCATTCCGATGATTGCTTTGCTGCCGCTGCTGGCCGCCGAGGGGGCCGGGGCGACCGCGCACGGTCCGGAAAACTGGCAGACGGCCGCCAAGGCGGTGGCGGTGATCGGCGCCGTGGTGGTGGGCGGACGCTATCTGGTACGGCCGGCGCTTCGCATCATCGCCCGGACTGGCATGCGCGAGATGTTCACGGCATTCTCGCTGCTGCTTGTGGTCGGCATTGCGTTGATGATGGACGCGGTGGGCCTGTCCATGGCGCTTGGCACTTTCGTAGCTGGCGTGCTGCTGGCCGATTCGGAGTATCGCCACGCGCTGGAGGCCGACATCGAGCCGTTCAAGGGGCTGCTGCTCGGGCTGTTCTTCATGGCCGTGGGCATGTCGATCGATTTCGGCATCCTCGCCAGTTCGCCGGGCAAGGTGATCGGCTTCGTGATCGCCTTCGTCGTGGTCAAGACGCTGGTCCTGACGCTGCTGGCTCGCCGGTTCGGCGTCGGGCGTGGTCAGTGGCTGCTGTTCGGGTTGCTGATTTCGCAGGGCGGCGAGTTCGGGTTCGTGGTGTTCGCCGAGGCGCGCATGGTGGGGCTGATGCCGCGCGAGACCGAGGCGCTGCTGGTGCTGATCATTGCGTTGTCGATGGTCGTCACCCCGCTGCTGCTGCTGGCGTTCGACCGCCTGCTTGCTCCGCGCCTGAACGCGATGTCGCAGCGTCCTGACGACGAGATCACGAATCACCACAATCCCGTGATCATTGCGGGCTTCGGCCGCTTCGGGCAGATCATTGGCCGGCTGCTCTATGCCCAGGGTGTGGGTGTGACCGTGCTTGACCACGATCCTGACCAGATCGAGTTCCTGCGCCAGTACGGATTCAAGATTTTCTATGGCGATGCCACGCGCATTGACCTGCTGGAGGCGGCTGGCGCCAGCGAGGCGCGCATCATGATCGTCTGTATCGAGGATATCGACGACAACCTGGCACTGATCGACAAGGTGCGCCATCGCTGGCCCGAACTGGCAATCTACACTCGCGCCAAGCACGTATCTCACGTCTACCAGTTGAAGGACCGGGGCGTTGAAACGTACGAGCGCGAGATGTTCGAAGGGTCGCTGATGCTCGGCCGGCGCGTGCTGGAAGGACTGGGCTTTGACCCGGTGGAGGCGCGCAGCGTGGCGCTGCGGTTCCGCCGCCATAACGTCGAGGCGATCGACCGCTTCTATCCGTACTACAAGGATCAGAAGAAGCTGGTGTCGATGGCCCGGCAGGCGCGGGACGAACTGGAGGAAATGTTCCGCCAGGACCGGGAGCAGCGGAAGAAACGCGAAGAAGCGGAGTGGTCCTGACCGGCCCGACCGTCTAGCGGGGGACGGCCGGCACCAGGCCGTTTTCCAGCAGGCCCACCACCATTTCGGCGAACTGCGCATACGACAGCTTGCCGCCCGGCTTGAGCCACGTGAACGTCCAGTTGATCATGCCGAAGACGGTCATGGTCAGCGCGGTCTGGTTCTCGCCCGTGACGCGCTCCGGGAATGCCAGCCGCAGCAAGCGCGAGAATGCCGCCACCACGTCGCGTTCGCGCTTCAGGATCTGGTCGCGCTGCTCCTCGGCCAGGAACTTCACATCGTTGATCAGCGCAATATGGCGGGTCTGCGACGTTTCGTATTCGGCCAGGAAGGCGCGCAGCAAGTGACCGAATGTTTCCCGATGGCTGCGGCCCTGGCGCTCGCCGTCGCGCTCGACCTCGGTCACGATCTGCATGAGCTGGCGCGTGTAGCGATCCAGCAGGTCGAACAGGATCGCTTCCTTGCTCTCGTAATAGTGGTAGAGGCGGGCCTTGGAGGTGCCGCACGCGGCAGCCAGGTCGGCCATTGAGGTGCTGGGATAGCTCGTGGCGGCAAACGCGGCTGCCGCCAGGTCCAGGATCTGTTCGCGTTGCGCCTCGAAGTCGGGCGCTTTGGTTCTGGCCATATGGGTCGGATCGATCCCTGTTTTTATCGGGTTACTCGGCGCTGGCCATCAGGGAATTGCGGCGGACTTCGCAGGTGTCCAGGCTTTCCGGATTGCCGCGCAATTGCAGTTGCCCGTTGCTGACCAGTTCGCGGCACCGCCAGAAGACGAACCAGTCGCTGGCCAGCAGCCCTTCGATCGCTCCCATGACGCTGGCCACGGTCTGCGCGGCGGGCGTCCATTCGACTGGCGCACGCTCAAGGATGACGTCGTCGACGTTGTGATAGGCCGCCGGCACCAGCGTGTTGCCTTTCCACAGCCGGACGTCGGCGTTTTCCTTCACGTTCTGCTGCCACTCGTAGCCTAGCCGGCCCAGGCGCAGGACTGACACCGGGGCGATGGTCGAAAACCGGCGCGCCAGGCGGGAGGCGGGATACATGCCGATGGCGGTCAGGCTGCCGTGCGCGGGGGTTTCCAGCTCGCGCAGGTCCATCGCCACTTCGTTGATCCGCTGGGGCGCCTGGTAGAGATGGAAGACCACCCGGCGCAGCATGAGCTGGTCCGACGCACTCTGGCCGTGCCAGATCGCCACTTCCATCGCGTCGCGCCGCAATTGCTGGAGCTGATCCAGCGCCTGGCGCATCTCGGCGGCAAAGTCGATGTCTGAATGGGGTGCCACGCGCTGCCAGAAGCCGGAGCGGATCAGGCCGGTACTGTCGATATCGGCGATCGGACCCACGGCGAGGTCGTCGCGCAGGACGACCACCGGGTCGGGACGGGCCGCCTGGGCCAGAGCCTGGCGCAGTGTATTGCCCGCGACATCGCCGTTGACGACATGGATATATTGCATGACCGTGATTGTATAGGGATGCGACGGGTCCAGGCCCTGCGCCAGCGGCCGATGCGACGCATGAAGCGTGTTCCGCCATTGTAATCACGGCATGCGGTACGCCGGGCATCGGCGGCTGTCCGACATGTGGGTTTTCCACCATTCGGCAGCCGCGGACACGCGGCGGAAGACGGGCGGCAGTTACCGCTCGTCGTAGCTGACCACCACGCGCGGCGTGAGCGCCCGGGCCTGGCAGGTCAGCACGAAGCCCTTTTCCATTTCCCACGGTTCGAGCGTGTAGTTCTTCTCCATTTCCACCTTGCCTTCGAGCACCTTGGCCCGGCATGTGCAGCAGACCCCGCCCTTGCAGGCGTAGGGCAGGTCGAGCCCAGCCGAGAGCGCGGTGTCGAGCACGTTCGCATCGGCCATTGGCAGGCGCATCTTGTGCTGCTTGCCGTCCAGCACGATGACCAGTTCGGCGGTGCCGGCATCTCCTGTGGCGTCGTGCTGGGCAGCGACAGCGCGACGGGGCTGGGCCAGCGGCACGCCGAAGCGCTCCGCATGGATCTTGTGGGGATCGAGACCCGCCGTCTTGAGGGCATCCTCGACCTCGTCGATCATCGACGCCGGGCCGCAAACGAAGGCGGCGTCGATATCGTCCACGGGAAGCAGGGTCTGCAGGAAGGCGGTCACGCGCTGCCCGTCCAGACGGCCATGCAGCAGATCCACCTCCTGGGGCTGGCGCGACAACACGTGATAGAGCGTGAAGCGAGACAGGTACTGATTCTTAAGATCCTCCAGCGCCTCGGAGAAGATGATCGAGTCAACGTTCCGGTTGCCATAGATCAACGTGAAGCGGCTGCCAGGTTCCGTGGCCAGCGTGGTGCGGATCAGGGACAGCACTGGCGTAATGCCGCTGCCCGCGGCGAACGCCACGTAATGCCGCGCGATTGTCGCATCGAGCGGCACGTAGAAACGGCCATCAGGCGTCATGACGTCGAGCGTCTGTCCGGGGGCCGCGGTGTCGTGCAGCCACGTGGAGAACACGCCATCTTCGACGAGCTTCACGGCCACGCGTAGCTCGCCGTGACTGTCGTAATCCTGCACGCCAGAGCAGATCGAGTACGAGCGGCGGACGTCCTTGCCTTCAACCTGCGCTTTCAGCGTCAGGAACTGCCCCTGCGTGAAACGGTAGGCATCACGCAGTTCGGTGGGCACCGCGAAGGCAATCGAGACCGTATCGGAAGTTTCCGGGCGAACCTGCGCCACGCGCAGCGGGTGGAAGTGTGGAGTCATGGCCGGGGCGGGGTCCGCGGGTCAGTAGGGTTTGAAGTAATCGAACGGTTCGCGGCAATCCAGGCAGCGGTAGAGCGCCTTGCATGCCGTGGAGGCGAACCGGGACAACTCCTGTGTGTGGATGCTGCCGCAGCGTGGGCACGCGACCGTGGCCGTGGCATGCACACGGGGCATGAAGCGCAATGGCTTGACGTTCGCAGCGTGTGCAGGAGCCGAAGCGCAATGGCCCGGCGGGGCGATGCCGAATGCGCGCAGGTTGGCGCGACCGGTCTCGGTAATCCAGTCGGTAGTCCAGGCAGGGGCCAGCACGGTGCGCACGCGCCACGGGGCCAGTCCGGCGGCGTCCAGCGCGTGGCCAACGTCCTCCTCGATCTGTCCCATGGCCGGGCATCCGGAATACGTGGGGGTGATGGTCGCCTCGATGGTGACGCCATCATCGGCCAGTACCACATCGCGCAGGATGCCGAGGTCCCGGATCGATACCACCGGGATCTCGGGGTCGGGCACGGCTTCCAGCGCTGCCCACGCGTGCGCCAGACGTGCCTCGGAAGAATCCGTGGCCGCCGCCGACGGCGCAAAGGCCGGCGCGAACGGCGAGGCGGGGTTGGTGAGCGAAGCGGCGAAATGAGGCATGGTCGGCCCTTCCGTTACCACTGCGCGCCCGGGTGGGCGCGAGCCAGGCCCTGCAACTCCGCCAGCAGGTAGCTCATATGCTCGGAATGCACGCCTTGCTTGCCGGTCGACACGAAGCCGGTGGTTGCCGGGCGCTGCAGCGTGGCATCGTCGAGCGTGGCGGTGACCGTCGCCTCCCAGGCGTCGCGCAGATCGGCGGTCAGTACGCTCACGCCCTGCCGCGCCGACTCCTCTTCCACGGGATCGACCGCGAAGCACTCGTTCATATATGGCAGCAGGTGATCGAGCGCACGCTGCATGCGGCGGTGCGATTCGCCAGTGCCATCGCCCAGCCGCACCACCCAGTCCGCGGCGTGATGCAGGTGATAGCGAACCTCCTTGGCGGACTTCGCGGCGATGGCGGCGAGTTCCGGGTCGCTGCTCGCTTCCAGCGCGGGCCACAGTTCAGCCATCAGCGCGCTGTACAGGAAGTTGCGCATGATGGTTACGGCGTAGTCGCGATCGGCGCGTGCCGTGCCGGCCAGCGGACCGTGGTGGGGCAGTTCCTGCAGCGTCCAGTTGCGGAAATCGGATTCGGGTCGCCAGTAGGCGTAGTCATCCTCGTGGCGCGCGCGGCCCGTCAACCGGCCTTCAAGCACGCCGGCATGGGCATAAAGCAGGCGAGCCTGGCCGATCAGGTCCAGGCTGATATTGGCAAGCGCGATGTCTTCCTCGAGCACGGGGCCGTGGCCGCACCACTCGGCGTTGCGCTGGCCGAGGATCAGGGCGTTATCCGCCAGCCGCAGTATGTACTGGAGCGTCGCAGGGATCGGAGGCTGGGTCGTCATGTTCATGGCGCGGCCCTTACATATGGTTGACTTCGTCGGGCAACTGGTAAAACGTGGGATGGCGATAGATCTTGTCGGCCGCCGGATCGAACAGTTCGGCCTTCTCGGCTGGCGCGCTGGCCGTGATGGCCGATGAGGGCACTACCCAGATCGACACGCCTTCCTGCCGCCGCGTGTAGACATCGCGGGCCATGTGCAGCGCCTGCTGGGCGTCCGCAGCATGCAGGCTGCCGCAGTGCTTGTGCTCCAGCCCCTGCTTGCTGCGGACAAACACCTCCCACAGCGGCCATTCCTTCTGTTGCTTCGATGGGGTGATGGTTTGGGTCATGTTGGTTACCTTGCTTGTTCTGTCGTGGCTCAAGCCGCCTTGGCCTGGGTCCGGCGGGCGCGCTTTTCGGCATGGGCCAGCGCAGCTTCGCGTACCCACGCGCCGTCTTCGTGCGCCTTGACGCGGGTGGCCAGCCGCTCGCGATTGCAGGGGCCGTCGCCGTTGATCACGCGCCAGAACTCTTCCCAATCGAGGGGGCTGTAGTCGTAGTGGCCGCGCTCGGCATTCCACTGCAGGCCCGGATCGGGCAGCGTGACGCCAAGGATCCTGGCCTGTTCCACCGTGGCATCGACGAACTTCTGGCGCAGGTCGTCGTTCGAAATACGCTTGATGCCCCAGGCCATCGTCTGGGTGCTATTGGTGGAGGCCGCATCGGGCGGCCCGAACATCATCAGCACCGGGAACCACCAACGATCCACCGCCTCCTGCACCATGGCGCGCTGGGCCTCGGTGCCGCGCATCATGGCCAGCAGCGCGTCATAGCCCTGGCGCTGGTGGAACGACTCCTCCTTGCAGATGCGGATCATCGCGCGCGCGTAGGGGCCGTAGGAGCAGCGGCACAGGGGGATCTGGTTCATGATGGCCGCGCCATCCACCAGCCAGCCGATCACGCCCACATCGGCCCAGGTCAGCGTCGGGTAGTTGAAGATCGACGAATACTTGGCGCGACCGGTGTGCAGCGCATCGACGAGATCGTCGCGCGACACATCAAGCGTTTCCGCAGCGCTATATAGATAGAGTCCGTGCCCGCCTTCGTCCTGCACCTTGGCCAGCAGGATGGCCTTGCGCTTGAGAGACGGCGCGCGGCTGATCCAGTTGCCTTCCGGCTGCATGCCGATGATCTCGGAGTGCGCGTGCTGCGAAATCTGGCGCACCAGCGTCTTGCGATAGGCGTCGGGCATCCAGTCCATCGGCTCGATCTTGGCGTCTTCGGCCATGCGGGCATCGAATGCGGACTGGCGATCGGCCACGCTGGCGTCTGCGAGCGGACGCTCCGCCGGCTGTCCTGGGAGGTCGAGGCTCTGTGTGTACATCACGTCTCCTTGGCATGCGTCTATGACGACGGGCGCCGACCTGCCGGATGCTTGCTGATCCTGTAGACATCAATTTGTGGGGGTCGGGCGTGCGGCCACTATATATATAAACCGTCCGGTCGGTCAATTTATTGCGCTGACAAGATGAAGGGTTTTCAGAATTGGCTCACGAACGTCTATCCAGAGCCACGTGTAGTATCGAACTTCATCTTTCGTTCGACGTGGGAGGGCAGTGCAATGGCAGGCAAGGCATACAGCAAGATCGCGGTGGCGGTGGACGGCAGCGGAACGTCGGACCTCGCCTTGTACGAAGCGATTCGCGTGGCGTCGGGCAGTGGCGCATCCGTGCTGGCGCTCTACGTGGTGGACAACGGCGTGATGCTGTTCGACGCTGGTTTCTACGATCCCACGCAGGTCCAGCGCGCATTTGTCGACAGTGGGACCAAGGCACTGGAGGCGGCCGGCAGGCTGCTGGGCAATGAGGGTGTGGCGCACGAGACGAAGCTCGTGGATGATCCCGCCGTCATCGGCGATGTGGCCGGCTCGATCAATGCGGCCGCGAGCGAATGGGGTGCCGACTTACTGGTCATCGGTACACATGGCCGTCGCGGCGTGCGCCGGCTCGTTCTCGGCAGCGTGGCCGAAGCCGTGATTCGCCAGTCGACGATGCCAGTGTTACTGGTGCGCGGCAAGGAGGCAGACGCCTGACGCCCCGTCCTTCGACTTCAGTTGGCGGCTATCCCGCGAAGCGGAAATGGCCGCCGCGAAGTACGATCTCGCGAGCCTCGGTCAGTTCGAACATCGCTTCCGCAAGTTGCTCGATGCGCGTGCGATTGGTGGTGAACGCGCTGACCAAGTCTTCCTCTCTCGCCGAACGGGCGCCGCAATAGGCTTCGAGCGCCTCCGCTGTGACGGAATACTGGGACCAGTTGCCGTTGACCGTGGCCGGACACGACAGTGTCAGGCTTGCGCCGCAATAAGTGGGACTGCTGGTGGGGAAAGTGATGTCGACCATGGCGCACCTCGTCTTGCCGGGAACGGGGAAACGGCGGATATCCATTCAATATAGGCAATCCACCCATTCGGGCAAGCATGGCCCTGCGAACGCCTTTGATAGCAGTCAGCCTGCCCGCATACCAGGCAGCCGTCGCCGTTGGCTCCGCGCCTGTTCGGCAGCAAGAGACCTGAGTCCGACTACCACGCGATGTGCGTCGTCGATATGACCATCGGCGTAAGCGGTTTGCTCGGCCAGGAAGTGATCGAACGGCCCATCGTCTCGTGTCAGCGGCGGCAGATGAGGTGGGGCGATAGCCGCGGTCACACTGGTTCGGCCAGGCCGAACGGCGACTTCGGCGAGGCGTGCTTCCAGATCTGCAAGCATTGCCTGGGCGGCAGGTCCCGGCGGCAGAGGTACTTCACCCGATTCGGCACCCGCCCTGATCAGTCCGGCGAGCGACGCCATGCGCCTGGACGTGGCATGCAACGCAGTATGCGCCGCCGCAAGCTGAGGATCGAATTCGTCAAGGCATTGCTGGAGCGTGCTTTCCGCGCGCGAGGAAGCCCGGCCCGCCGCCACGCGCAGCGCCTCGAGACGCGCTTGCGCGGGCGTCAGGGTTCGTGCCGCGCCAGTTGCAGCCCGGAGATACACGGCATTGACCGCCAATGCGTCGAGACTGTGCCGGAAGACCCGCGACAGCTCGGCGCGCGGCGCCAGGATGTAATAGCTGGCCAACGCAATTACGCAGCCGATCGCCGTATCAAGTCCGCGCAACGCGGCCACGTGACTACTATTCGATGCTGGCTCGCCAATCCACGAGAACAGGATTACGGCTGGTGTCAGGAAAAACGCGAAGCCAGCAGCGTTGCCAGCCAGGCGCAGGGCGTAGGCTGCGGCCAGGAAGATGGCGCTGGCACCCAGTGCCAACATTGGAGCGGGATGCGTGAGACTGATCAGGCAGGCCAGCACCGCACCGGCTAGGGATCCGGCGAAGCGGTGAAGGGAGATTTGCCGCGTGGTTTGCAGCCGCGGACTGAGCACCATGATCACAGTGACGGCGACCCAATAGCCGTGATCGACTTGGAACAGCTGCGATGGCAGTAGGCTCAGGCCTCCGGCAAACGCCATCCGCACGGCATGCCGCGTGATGCGTGCATCCCGTGCAGCAATGTCAGCCAACGCGTCGCCGAAACGATCAAGCATGCCCGTCAACCCGGTATTGGGCCAGGCGAAAGTCCCGCGCCAGCGTGTGAACGATGGATGCTGTGACAGGGCAGCCAGCGCCGATTGATATGCCGGCGGCGCACTCGCGTTGACTCGCTGTCCGACCAGCCGCCGCAGATCCTGGGACAACATCGCGGTGAGAGCGGGCAAGTCCGGCGCATGCCGGGTCAGGGACTGGCGTACCTGTTCCAGCGTGTCTGCCAGACACCGCGCAGTATGGTCGAGCGGAAGCCCGTCCCGTTTGCCGGCGCGTTCTCGGAGCTCGCCCGCTACGATCAATAGGGCAAAGATGGCATCGGCCACTGCCACGGTGTACGCGTAGTGCAACAGCCCGACAGGATCCAGAATCCCGCGCCGCCCGCTCACCGCCGCGCGTGCCGCTTCAATTCGCTGCCGCATCTCAAGCTTGTACGCCGAAGTGTCCTCGGGTGGCATACCTGCCAAGGCTTGGGCAAAGCGATGCAATGCGTCATAGACAGCGATGATTTCGAGGCGAGGGCGCGCATCGCGTTGTGATGGCACCAGCAACAGGCATACGAGGCAGGCAAATACCCCGCCGCGCAGATAGTCCGTGGCCGCTATCCACGCATGCGATGCAACCGGCGTGCCGACGGCAGGTTGCAGGCACGCCGCGATTAGCACGACGTAGAGCAGCTTGAAGCCGAGCGCGGCAGCCGGCCCCCGGATTTCCGCCAGACCAGCGACCATGCCTGCGCCCAGCACCATCGTCAGGGCAGCCAATGGCGAGGTGGAGAGGCTTGCGCCCAGGGCGCTCACAGCCGCGCCGCCTATGCCCACGGTTCCCAAGCTGCGCATACGCGTGGCCGCAGTACCTTGGCGGTCAGCCAGGCAAGTCCAGATCGAGGCAGTGGCTGACCAAAGGTATCCGGCGTCTCCGGTCAGCCAGGCGGTACCCGCCAATGCGAAGAAGGAGAGCGCGTAGACGATGCCGCGTTGAAGAAGCGCAGTTTCGGGGCAGTAGCGGAGGAGGCGCAAGGGGCGGCGCATGATCGAATCCGGCGTACCAGACGTCTTAGGGTGAGTACGGATATCACTCTACGGGCGTCATTGTTGCGACGCAACATTTCGTGGAATTACGAAAGGTTGGTGCGCAGGCAGTGCCGCCATGCACCGACTTGGTGATAAATCAGCCTGTTGGTGCAGATAACGGATTTGTCATAAAGAACGGTGGAATCCGCCGACGCCGCTCCTGCATTTCACCGATTTCAGGCAAAAAAAACCCGCGCAGGTTGTGCGCGGGTTGGAATCCACCGAGGTGGTGGAGGAGACAGACTTCACTATACACGACTTGCTGCGACGCACCAAGCGTCGCCTGCAAAATTGACTGCAAGACAGCACAATCTCCGTTGTTGTCGTACAACGGGATGACGTCTGTCACCGAAAAAGATACGCAATCCACACGGCGGCAGTCATCCCTACCACATCCGCAAACAGCGCACAGCCAAGCGCATGTCTTGTATTTCGCACGTTCACGCTGCCGAAGTAGACCGCCAACACATAAAACGTGGTTTCGGTCGAACCCTGGATGATTGCCGCCACCCGCGCTTGGAAGGAGTCCACGCCATAGGTGGTCATCACATCCACCATCAGTCCACGCGCCCCGGCACCTGACAAGATTTTCATCAGGCCGACCGGAAGGGCTGGCACGAAGTCCGTGTTCATTCCTAGTTTTTCAAATGTCGCGGTCAGGGCGAACATCACTATGTCCATGCAGCCGCTGGCTCGGAAGAGTCCGATTGCAACCAAAATGGCTACCAGGTAAGGAATGATCTGGACGGCAACCCCGAACCCTTCCTTCGCGCCATCGACGAATGCATCGTAGACATTCACGCGTCGGATTGCCCCACAAACCAGAAACAAGATAATCAGGGAAAGGATGAAGCCGCTGCCTGCGAGCGACGCCATTTGGCTGACTTGAGCAGGCGGCGCATGGCGCAGCCAGAGAAACAGTGCTGTGGTAGCCAGCCCCGCGATGACGGCGGTGATTAGCACTGCGGGTTTGAATAAATTGAGGCGCTGCACCCAGGCTACAGCCAGCAGGCCCGCCAGACAGGAGGCGCCAGTAGCCAGCAACGTCGGCAAAAATATGTCGGCCGCATTGAAGTTGACCAGCCCTTGCTTTACTGCCATCGCCTGCCGGATGGCTATGACCGAGGTCGGGATCAGCGTCAATCCTGCGGTGTTGAGCACGATAAACATGATCTGGGCGTTCGTCGCGGTCTCAGGCTTACGGTTCAGCGTTTGCAGTTCGCGCATCGCCGTCAGCCCAAGCGGCGTGGCAGCATTGTCCAGCCCGAGCATATTGGCCGACACATTCATCATCATCGCGCCCTGTGCAGGATGTCCCTGCGGGACGCCCGGGAAAAAGTGACGCAGCAACGGATTGACCATGCGGGCGAACAAGTCGATTACCCCTGCGCGCTCGCCCACCCGCATGATGCCGATCCACAGGCTCATGACCCCGACCAGGCCCAGCGAGATCTCGAAAGCAGTGCGGGAACTATCGAACAAACTGGAGAGCAAGGCGGGAAATACGGCTAGATCGCCATTGACGAGCCGTACGGTCGCCGCCAGGAAGGAAAGCAGAAAGAATCCGAGCCAAACGAAATTCAGTGCCATCGACGCCAATCCATCATTGGGATGCCTGCCGCTCAGATGCGGAAGTGCCCAGCATCATAGCTGGATGGATGCGGCGCCGGCGTCATGCAATCGCCGCACCGCGTTCCTGTAGCAGGGCGCGGAGGATGGACCGGTGACAGTGGCTCTCGTCCTCGCAATAGCATCCGAGCGAGAAACTGGTCTGATGGGAGAGTGCGGCCAGGAGGTCGAGCGTGCGACTGACATCGGGCCGCGCCATCTCGGCCCGGAAGCTTTTCTCGAAGCTCCGCCATGCCTTGCCGTCTTCGGTGCCCTTCGCAAGCTGTGCCTTGGCAACCAATTCCGCTGACGGCGACAACGCCGGGTACCAGACGTCGTAATAGTCGCGGCTGGCGAACTCGGCTTTCGGCACGCCCCGCGGCGGCCGACGCACGGTGCCCATGCGCAATCCCTCGCCCGTTGTGCGTACCTCACCGAGTCGTACGATCCGTATCGCCATGATTTTTCCTCCGCCCCCTATCCATTGTTACTAGTCATGCTGTCATGGGGACTCGGTTTCCGCACCTTTCCAATGACTGTTATCGGCAGTCTGAGACTTTTTTCAAAAAGGGCTTGCGCTGTCTCTGGAACGCATCTAATATTCGCCCCCTCGCAACACAAACCGCGCTGCAAACGCAGGGCTGGCAAGGGTTGTGGGGCAGCAGTGGCGGGGGTTGCGGGGTTTTGCAGCGTTGGCCGGCAGAGAAAAAATCTTCTGCAAACTGTTGACGAAACGATGAATGTTCTGCATAATCTCGTTTCTCTGCTGCAGCGAAAGCGACGCGGCAGACGCAGTAAGAAGTAGCGCAGTACCCGACGACAGCAAAGCTGTTCGTCAATGTTCTTTAACAACCAAACAACCGATAAGTGTGGGCGCTTGATGGCGAACGCCGCTGAGGACTTCGGGTTCTTAGTGTTGCTTCAAAAGTA
>NZ_SCMX01000104.1 GCF_005503625.1 Cupriavidus sp. 2SB
CGCCACGTCCATCAGCGTTGCCCGACGGCACGCAACATTGGTGATGGACGGTGCCGCAGCCGACCATCAATTACCGTGCTCGCGCATCCATCGAATCTCGTGCTCACGCACACCCAACGCGACGTCGACATGTTGCCGGAGGTCATGCGAACCTGGGTCGAGCCACCGGGCGAAGCCGATGGGACGTTGCTCAGATACTCGATACCCGCGTCGGCCACACCATACAGCGTGACGCTCGATTGAGCGAATGCGGTTGTAGCGAACAGACCGAGGGATGCGACGGCAATGCGACTAATCTTCATGGATTCTCCTCATTAAGACCCGAAATTAATTTGGTGGGGGCGAGTATAGAAATCTGCAGATGACGGTCAGATTGCGAAGTAATTACGTGGGGTCACTTCGTCGCGTGATGACGACAAGGTGGAACGTACCGGGGTTATGTGGATTGACATGGCTTTCGCGCGGACGCGTCAACCTGTGTGCGCGCGAACATTGCGGGCCGGTAATGGGAAACTCACGAAAAGAGGTCGCTTCTCTCGAAGCAAGATCGACTGCCTTTGCAATACGCTGCGGGTTCCGATCTAGTTGGAGAGTAAGGATGGACACGCCATACGTCGCAAAATGGGCGCGTAGCGAAGACAGCGTTCATGAGCAAGCGCTGCGACTTCGCACACGGAGGTTCGAGCTGCTGTCTGCAAATATTGCAAATGCGGATACGCCGAACTACAAGGCGCGCGATATCGACTTCAGCGCCGAGTTGGATAGGGTGATGGGCAGTGGCCAGAATTTTGCGGGCATGACCATGACTTCGCCGCGACACATCGAGGCAAGCAAGCCCGCGCTGGAAGAGGATCTGATGTATCGCGTCCCCCTGCAGTCGAGTATGGACGGCAACACCGTGGAGATGGACGTCGAGCGTGTGGCGTTTGCAGAGAACGCGCTGCGGATGCGGTTCTCCATTCAAAAGACTGCCGACGAGTACAAGGACATGCTCAAGCTCTACCAGGACATGCGGCCCTAGCGGGGAAACCGCGACTACTGGCAGGGCGGCTTGGGTGCGGCGACAGCGCTGGACGCGTCTCTGGAAGACGGCTCCGGTGTGCTCGCTGCGGATTCCTGCTTCGACGGATGTTTGGCTGTGCGATGTCGCGGGTTGGCCGCCCAGGCAACCCGTTGGTCGCGGGAGGCGTATCCCGTGTCTGAATGTCCAATGGCGAGGGTGTGCCACTGGGTCGGCTTCTCGCTGAGTCGATCACCGGTCGCAGGAGCCGGCAAAGCGTAGGCCAGCAAGGCAGAGCATGCGACGGCGCTAATCATCTGTATGGTTCCTGGACGGATGACATGAGGATCCTGTCATCCGCAAGATAGTACGCTCAGATTGCGGGCACATTACCAACGCATTACGGCGGGGCATTGGGGCGCTGACTCGTTGAGCTTTGTTGTTGCAATGCGGGGCACACTAGTTGCTAATAGTGTGCAACGGCGTGAATGCCGATTCAGACTGACTGGAGCCCGCGACAATGACCGAAAAGCTGCGCCTGGACATTCCTGTCTTGCTTCCTGGCCTTCCCGATTCCTCTGATCCCTGTGTAGAACGGTTGCTGTCCGAACTGAGAGGGAAAGAGGGCGTCGAGGCGGCGCATATAAAAACTGCAAATGTTGATAGCGATTCACAGATATGTGTCCACTACGATCCCGCAGCGATTTCCCTTGCCCGCATCCGGGAGCTGGTGACAAGCACGGGTGCGGTGATTTCGTCGCGGTTTGGTCATGTGCTTTGGCAATTGAAGGGCGTCTGGCACGAACGACGAGCGCGAACCGTAGCTAGCCAACTGCGGGCCTTGCCCGGCGTCATCGAGGCCGAAGTCAGCGCCTCCGGCATAGCGCGCGTCGAATTCGACAACGATCGGATCTCCGCGGCAGGGATCGAGCAGGCCCTGTCAAAACGCGGGCTCGCGCCGGTTGAGATCGGTGCCCGGAAGAGCGGTCATGCAGACCATGAACACCGCGAAGGCGTCAAGGATCATGCACATGGGGAAGGCGAGGGGCATGAGGCCCACGCACACGGCAGCGTGTTTGGCCCGAATACTGAGCTAATCTTCTCCCTGATCTGTGGGGCCTTGCTTGGTCTCGGATTTGCCGTTGGTAAGCTGTTCGGCAGCCTGCCAGCATGGATTCCGGTTGCCTTCTTTGTCGGCGCGTATTTTTTTGGTGGTTTCTATACCGTTCGGGAAGCGATAGAGAACCTCCGGCTAAAGAAGTTCGAAATCGACACACTGATGCTGGTAGCCGCCGCAGGGGCGGCGGCGTTAGGCGCTTGGGCGGAAGGCGCGCTACTTCTCTTTTTGTTCAGTCTCGGCCACGGGCTCGAACACTACGCCATGGGGCGCGCCAAGCGGGCGATCGAAGCGTTGGCGGCGCTCGCACCGGCTACAGCAAGTGTGCGGCGTGAAGGCGAGGTACGAGAGGTCCCCGTCGAGGAATTGCAGGTGGGGGATGTGGTGGTGGTTCGGCCGAACGAACGCCTCCCCGCCGATGGTTTTCTGGTAAAGGGGGCTTCCGCAGTCAATCAAGCGCCGGTTACTGGCGAAAGCATCCCGGTCGACAAGCAGCCCGTGGATGACGCCGCCGCAGCCAGGAGGAAGCCCGATGCCGTAGGGGCCGTGTCCCGCGTGTTCGCCGGAACCATCAATGGCGCCGGCGCCATTGAAGTGGAAGTGACGCGCCTTTCCACGGACAGCGCCCTGGCGAAAGTCGTCAAGATGGTCAACGAGGCCGAAGCGCAAAAGTCACCGAGCCAGCGGTTCACTGAGAAGTTCGAACGGATCTTTGTTCCTGCAGTGCTTGTGCTGGCGGTATTGCTGCTGTTTGCAGGGCTAGTGATCAATGAGCCGTTCAGTGCGACCTTCTACCGCGCCATGGCGGTGCTGGTTGCCGCCAGCCCATGCGCGCTCGCCATCGCGACACCGAGCGCGGTGCTGTCGGGGGTAGCGCGCGCCGCTAGAGGGGGTGTACTGATCAAGGGCGGGGCGCCGCTCGAAAACCTGGGTTCACTGAAAGCCATTGCATTCGATAAGACGGGGACGCTGACGGAGGGGCGCCCCCGTATTACCGATGTGATGGTCGCCGAAGGAGTAGCTGAAGCGGAATTGTTGAGCGTAGCGGTCGCCGTGGAGTCGCTCAGCGACCACCCGTTGGCTGCGGCCATTGCCCGCGATGGCCGCAAGCGCCTGGAAGGCAGTTCCATCCCGGAAGCGTCTCATCTCCAAAGCTTGACCGGACGCGGGGTCACGGCGACGTTGTGCGGTAAGACCGTCTGGATTGGCAAGCCTGACATGTTCGGCGCCGACGGGATTGCACCGCTTAGCGAATCGATGGCGAGCGCAGTGCAGACGCTGCGCAGCACTGGCCGCACGACAATGATCGTCAGGCAGGGAGATCGGGACCTCGGCGCCATTGGGCTGATGGACACGCCGCGCGCCTCGGCGCGCGCTGCCCTCGAGGCACTGCGCAGGCTGGGTATCACACGCATGATCATGATCTCCGGCGATCACCAGCGCGCAGCCGAAGCCGTCGCCAAGGACGTAGGTATCGATGAAGCCTGGGGCGATCTGATGCCTGAGGACAAGGTCAAAGCCATCCAGACGTTGCGCGCGGAAGCCAAAGTGGCCATGGTCGGCGACGGCGTCAACGACGCGCCGGCAATGGCCAACGCCACGGTGGGCATCGCAATGGGTGCGGCAGGTTCAGATGTGGCACTGGAAACGGCGGATGTTGCGCTGATGGCCGACGACCTCCAACACCTGCCTTTTGTGGTCGGTTTAAGCCGACATACGCGGGCCATCATCCTTCAGAACGTGTATATCAGCCTCGGCGTCGTGGCGTTCCTTCTGCCAGCCACGATCCTCGGCCTCGGTATCGGGCCCGCCGTGGCCATGCATGAGGGGTCGACGCTGATCGTCGTGTTCAATGCGCTTCGACTGCTAGCCTATCGCGACAAATCCCCATGACGGGCCCCGGCCGCAATGATGGCGATGCCAGATGCGGCGGCAGCTATGGCCGCCGACTCATTTGGCGGCATTGCCGCAACTTCCACAGAACTTTGCGTCGCGTGGGAGTAAGGTGCCGCATCGACTGCACGGCGCCGGAGCCAGTGAACTGCCGCATTGCTGGCAGAAGCGCGCGCCCTGGGCGCTCACCGTGCCGCAGTTGGGGCAGTGGACGCCGGCGGGGCTTTGTGGTGGCAAAGGATTCCCATAGCCGTAGCTGCCGCCACCATCATGATGACCTCCTCGACGACCGTGCTCACTTCCGCCGCCGTGATGACCGCCGCTGTGACGGCCCATGAGCCTTTCCAAGAAACCCATCATTCCTCCTAAGTGGATGGATCGTCGCTGCGGCCCCGTGGTGTCGGGTGCTGCGACGACTTGCGCTGCTACGCGTCAGCCAATGCCTGTAGTAAATAGTCTGTAGTGACTACAGGGTCAATGGTCGGTGGATGCGAAGAACGGAATAAGTTGAATACGAGGCTCTTTCTTTCGAAAACGTCATGATCCCGATAGTTGCTGGCCATGTCGTGAGAGCGCATGGAAGGCGGGCTGTCTATCGGCTTGGCGCAAGGGTTTCCGTGAGGATGGCATCCCGCTGAGGAGCCTCGGGGAGGCCAGGAGCTTTGCCTTCCGGGCATCCGGGTGCGTGAAAGATTGCTGCAGGCGGGGTGCCACCCCGTGTCGCTGCGGCCACCTGCCCCGGCTCAGCGGTGGGGGTGCCGGGGCCGATCGGCGCCGTATAGCTTGCCACCAGATACACCGGCCGCCGCTTGACTTCATTGAACAGACGCCCAACATATTCCCCGAGCACGCCTAGGAAAACCAGTTGCAGGCCGCCCAGCAGAAGCAGGGCGGTCATCATGGATGGGTAGCCGTGTACGGGGTCGCCGTAGAGCAGCGTCTTGCCAACGATGAAGGCGGCCATGCCAAAGGCGGGAACGGCAACAAGCAGGCCGATCGAGGTTGCAAACTTGAGCGGCACGGTGGAAAAGGCAGTGATGCCATCCACGGCAAAACGCAACAGCTTGCGGTAGTTGAACTTGGTCGTCCCGGATGCCCGCGCGTCACGCCGATACAAGACGGCCGTCTGCCGGAATCCTATCCAGGCATACAGCCCCTTCATGAAGCGGTGCTGCTCCCGGAGTTGTCCGAGTGCGGCAACGGCACGACGGCTCATGACGCGGAAGTCGCCGGTGTCGGCCGGAATCTCCGTATCGCTGAGCTTGCCCATCAGGCGGTAAAACCAGTGCGCGGTGAACTTCTTGAGGAACGATTCGCCATCCCGGGAAGTGCGCGTGGCGTACACCACGTCGAACCCCTCGCGCCATTTCTCGATCAACGACGGAATCAGTTCGGGCGGATCCTGCAGATCGGCGTCGATGATCACAACGGCGTCGCCGCTTGCCACGTCGAGGCCCGCCGTTAGCGCGGCTTCCTTGCCGAAGTTGCGACTCAGCTCGACAATGCCGACGCGCGCTTCGGCCGCCTTGAGATTGTGTGCAACCGCCAGTGATCGATCGCGGCTGCCATCGTCCACGTAGATAATCTCGTAGTCCGATGCCAATCCATCCATCACGCGGAGAAGCCGAAAGTGAAACTGTGGCAGGACAGCTTCTTCATTGAAGAGCGGTACGACGACCGAGATCTTCTCTGGCAGCAGGCTGGCGGCATTCATCGCATCGCTCCATTCATGAACGTCCAATTTGCATGGAGTACGTAGTTGACCAACATGACGAAAATTGTCGAGAGGATTTGAGCAACCAGGTAGTGAAGCCCCAATGCTAGTCCAGCCCACATCAGAAGTGAGTTAAGAAAGAACGCCAGCGCGGAAACGAGAATGAACCGTCCGAAAGTGGCGCGTTGTGGTCGGACTGGTGTGAACACCCATCGGCTGCTGATGCAGTAGTGCGTCAGAAGGCCTGCAACACTGCCGGCGGCAGACGCCGGTAGCGCTGCAACCCCGAAACCGACCAGCGTGATCAGTGTTGCGTAGTGTGTAGCGGTTGCCGTCGCCCCCGCGCCCAGAAACCGTACAAATCGTGATGGGATGTTCATGGTTTTTGCACCAGAACGTTGACGCCATGTCGTCCGATCACAGTTGTGTTGCCGCCGAGCAGCGGTCTCAGTCGATGAAACGTCTCGTGCCGCATGACCGCGAGCTTGTGACCAGGGGTCAGCCATCGCTGCGCAAAAGCTTCTTCATTAGCAATCCACTTGTCGGGCTCGACCGAGAAGCCGAGATCCAGCTCGGATCTGGCCCCGACAATGATCGGTTCTCGTTCGGCGTAAAACGCCAGACCTCGGTCAATCTGGCCCACGTTGAACAGTTGTGTGTTGTCGCGGGACGCCGCCTTGGCTTCCAAGCCAAGTGGTTTGATGGAGAGGGACCCAAACGCCCGAGACGCCATCAAGCCAGCCTGAAGGCTGGCCAGCGTCGCCAGCGAAGCGACGGCAACCGCGCAGAGCCTGTGGCCGCGCAGGGCGATCCCAAAGGCCAGGAAGCCACCGATGACCAGAATGCCCATCGTGATGGCGCCCCAGGTATGCAATGAGGCCGGATTGCTGATATTGAGCTTCAGTACCGCATTCGACATTGTCGGATGCCATAGCAGCACGGCGATGGCAACGCCGAGCACAGGCATGGCAAGAAAGCTTGCCGCCAGTGTGGGGCGGGCTGCAGTCATGGATCTGTACGCGAGCAAGACGGCCACCGGTGGTAAGGCGGGCAGGATATAGAGCGGCAGCTTCGAGCGCGAAATCGAAAAGAAGGCAATGACAACGACTACCCACAGCGACAGAAACAGTCGTGCGTCGAAGCCAGGCGTTGCCTGTGCGCTGCGAGAGCGGAGTGCGATAGCACGGGGAATCAAGCCCATGAACGGCAGGACGCCTGCCGCACCAACGGCCAGGAAGAACCAGAATGGCTTGTCCCGCTCGTGAACCGAGGACGAGAATCTCGCGAAGTGTTCGTGGATGAAGAAGTAATTCAGAAATTCGGGGTTGCGCTGGGACACCACGACAAACCAAGGCATGGTGATGGCCACCGCAAGCAGGCTCCAGCGCCAGAATCTCGCGCTAAAAAATGCGGAAAATTGTCGAGTGACCGCCCCGTATAGCAGCAGCGTGATTCCTGGCAGTACCAGGGCAATCAGGCCTTTGGCAAGAAATGCCAGACCGACCAACAACCAGATCAGGGGGTATAAGCGAGGTTCCCGATTCTGGTAGGCCACGGCGAAAACGAGAGCGGCACTGCCGAGCAGTGCGCCGACACCAATGTCTGTTGTTGTCAGATTCGAGCCGAGAATCCAGAGGGGAGCGCCGATGAGCACCAGCGCTGAGGCGAGGCCTATGCGCGTGTCATAGAGCGATCGCGCCGCCCACCATGCGGCGAGTGCGCCCAGCAGTCCCACAAGCGCACTCCAGATCCTTGCTGTCCACTCGGACGGCCCGAAGAGCGTATAGGCGCTGGCGGTCGCCCAATACTGCAGGGGCGGCTTGTCGAAGAACTTGATGCCGTTCAACCGCGGCGTGACCCAATCGCCGGAGACGAACATCTCGCGCGGAACCTCGGCGTAACGACCCTCGTCGGGTTCATAGAGGGGACGCACGGATAGCGTGGACATCCAGAGGACCACCGTGAGTGCGATGGTCAAAGCCATGAAAATCTGTCGCTTCAAGAGACTGCCCGTCCAGGTGTGCGGTGGCCACTGCTACCGCGCTTGGTCAAATGCTCTCAGGGCGCAACGACATAGATGCCGGATGTGGTTCGTCGCCGTCGTGATGTTGGATCATGGAGCAGTTCACGCGGCGCCGCTTGACGCCCCACGAGCCGAGGATGCGATTCACGCGGGAGTCCGAAGGATGGCGACTTGGCCAGCAGAGAGCGAACAGCGGGATTCTAGGGCGCTCACCTGTCGGGGGGATTACGAGATGATGACGGCGCAGTCCGCCGTCGAGTGCTTTGCGGCAGAAGAAGTTGCCTGACGAAGCGTCAGCGTTAGCTCATGGTAACCCAAGTGCTTCGGAGAACGGGCGTCGGGTTCGATGCGTTGGTGCGTAACCATTCGGCAATGTCGCCGCAATGTTCTGCATAGTAAACTTGACGCCCCGCAGTTGTCAGCGGGCCTCATCACCCTTAGTGCTCAAGCCTAGGAAGTCGCTTTCCATCAGATGTTCTTAGGCGCAGCCTCTTTCGAAGGTGCTTGTCTTTCGCGCTGCGCTTAGATCCGGGGTGTTCGTTGTCAACCCCAAAAAGTCGCAAGGACTTCGCTGCTATGCGGTCGAGACTGACGGCACTTCTGATGGCAATCTCGACCTATCAGGCGTGGGATTTCTACCACATTGCAACGCGAACACCGGACGCTCATGTCGTCGCCGACGCAGTCGCGTAGGTAGTGGGCGGCCTCGCGATCCTTTGGTTCGTGATTCGAAAACGGTGTCGTCGTGTCAGCCCAAACCGACCTGTTTCTGAGGCGCTACCTGGCGCAGCCAAGGTACGAGGGCAGGTGATGGCGGAACGAAACGAGGTGGCAATTCAGGCGACGCGGCAGTTGTTGCAGTCGATGCTGCTGCAGTTCGAGCGCTGGAAATATACGCCATCGGAAACGGAAGTGGCGATGCTTCTCATAAAAGGGTTGACCCTTGAAGAGTGCGCTCACTCGCTAGCGTGGCATGATGTGACGGTGCGGACAATTGCCGCGGGCGTATTCGCCAAGGCGAACCTCAGCAATCGCCATCAATTTGCCGCCTACTTTTTCGGTGATCTGTTGGTTGAGCCGATCGAGCCTGCACCTCGATCAAAAACCGGTGAGTGTAGGCACGACGCCGGCATGTAAGTTGTCGCGCTTGACCTTCAAGCAAAGACCGGAACGGTAAAAATCCGATTATTGGTATCTGTGCCACAGTACGGTGCTGTGGCTGTATCTCTATTTCGATGAACAAACTTCTTCAAGCTATACACGAAAGCTTGCCGCAGTGGCTGGCAGATTGGTTCGACATTCTTGTTCCCGCTATCGAGGTCGTGCTGATTGCGGCTGGCGCATGGTTAGCAGTGCGCATCGCGCGGCGGTTGCTTAGAAAGCTGACCAATACATATTCTCTGCCAGGAAAAGTTGCGGCGCTGTCTTTGCGTGTGGTCGCGACCATCGTGTACGTAGCTGCCACGCTCTGGGCTCTGGAGCGAATGGGCGTGTCTGGAACCGTCCTGTGGACCGCATTCACGGGATTTGCCACTGTCGGGGCGGTCGCGTTTTTCGCCGCGTGGAGTGTACTCTCGAACCTGTTCTGCGCGCTCCTGATATACGTCACCGGTGCGTTCCGCATTGGGGATGTTGTGGAGCTTCTTGAGAACGGGGAAAAGCCGGGAATTAAGGGCCGTGTGCTCGACGTAAATCTCGTCTATACCACCTTACTGGAAACAACAGTCGAAGGACAAGAGGTGGTGCTGCAGCTGCCGAACAGTCTGGTGTTTCAACGTGTGCTACGAAGGTGGAAGTAACCGCAAGGGTGGCGCGGTCAGGCAAGGACGGAGACCGGCGCAAGAAGGGAAGCCCCGCTTCGCTTTTTTGAGGCCGAGCAAACTACTCAAGACCTTAAGCCGCTGGCGTCCGCGATGTCGGCGGACGCCGCAATACTGCTTGACTTCAGTGGCAGTGACGAATGCCGGTCTTGTGGTCCATATGGCAGCCTTGGCTGTCAGTCCCACCACTATGCGCCCACACGCCGCCCGACGCACAGGCCAGAACGGCCGTGAGAATGATGGTGATCCGTTTCAAGAAAGGTCTCCCTGGAGTGTTGGTTAGCGGTCTCAGTCTGCCGCAAGTTCCACACTATCATCACTGCGATTGCCAGCCCTCCCCGCCGCGGTAGGGCTGTTGCGGCTGTGTCACAACTGTCTGCGCTCGCTACGGCCAACGCACCTCAGCAACTTAACGAAAATGCTGACGGCCGCTGGCGCCCAAGTTTGTAGGTGAATCGACGCATAGCGTCCCCGCAATCCCGATGGCCTCGCCGATGGCCAGGCCATCAGGGTTCTGCGTGCTCTGCCTGCGCCGCAGCCACAGGTCACCGACGACATTGAACTGTGGCTGGCACCGCGGGCCGTGCGCGCATTGCGAGCCCACGGCATTTCCACACTGGCGGACCTGACCGTGCGCGTGCCGCGCCGGCGCCGCTGGTGGGGCGCGATCCCGGGGCTGGGGCAAGCGAGCGCGCGGCACATCGAGGCCTTCTTCCACGCCCATCCGCGGTTGACGGAGCGTGCGCGTGCCCTGATCGTCGGCGCGCCGCCAGGCGAGGTGGTCCCGTGGGAGCGGCTGAAACTGCCCGACGAGGTGGACGGCTCGCGAGGCAGCTTCCGGGCACCGCGACAGGCCTGCACGCTCGACGCATCGAACGACTACGAAGCCGTGCAGGCCTGGCTCGCCCTGCACGAAACCCAGACCACGCAGCGCGCCTATCGCAAGGAGGCGGAACGCCTGATCCTGTGGGCGATTATCGAGCGCGGTCGGGCGCTGTCGTCGCTTACGACCGAGGACGCCATCGCCTACCGCGGGTTCCTGCGGCGACCAACTCCGCGTGAGCGCTGGATCGGGCCACCGCGGGCACGCAGCGCGCCCGACTGGCGCCCCTTCGCACGGGGGCTATCGGCACGTTCGACGGCCTACGCCCTCACGGTGCTGGGCGCCATGTTCCGATGGCTGATCGAGCAGCGCTATGTATTGGCCAACCCGTTTGCCGGCATCAAAGTCCGCGGCCGCACGCGGGTCGCGCCACTCGATACCACACGTGGCTTTACTGAGGGCGAATGGCTGCTGGTGCGCACCATTGCCGATGGCCTGGAATGGTCGTACGGGTGGGACGTGCCCGCAGCGCAGCGCTTGCGCTTCATTCTCGATTTTGCCTACGCGACCGGCCTGCGGGCCAGCGAACTGGTTGGCGCGACGCTGGGCGATATCCGCACTGACGAGCGCAACGACCGCTGGCTGCACCTGGTCGGCAAAGGTGGGCGCCCGGGAAAGGTGGCGCTACCGCCACTTGCGCGAACCGCACTCGATCAGCATCTTGTACAGCGCGGACTGCCGGTGACACCAGCCCGTTGGGACCCCAGGACACCCTTGATCGCCAGCCTGGAGCAGGACAGCGTCACTAACATCACCGGCACCCGGCTGTGGATGGTAATGCGGCGCTTCTTTGGCCAGGCCGCGGACATCATCGCCGGCGACCACCCGACACTCGCCGAAAAGCTGCGCCGAGCCAGTCCCCACTGGACGCGGCATACCCACGCTACACACGCCCTCGCTCGCGGCGCGGAACTGACCACCGTGCGCGATAACCTACGCCACGCGTCGGTGGCCACCACCTCGATTTACTTGCAAAGCGACGAAGTCAAGCGGGCACACCAAATAGGTCAGGCCTTTGCCGCTCGGTAGCCGACGTCCGTGCCGACTGGCTTAGCGTGCAATATTTTCCGTTTTCTGAAGCGACCCCATAAAGTCATGCCACGGGCAAGCAGTGAACATGACGCTTCACGTCGGCGAATTCGTGAATGAAATGATCGAAGCACACTTCCTGTCTGCGCACCACGAGACGCTGGTCAAGATGGCAGACCTCTCCCAATGACAATCATGAACAAACCTATCCAACGAGTGTTCGTGGCCGGCCATCGCGGCATGGTCGGCTCAGCGATTGCGCGTGCGCTGGCCAAGCGCGATGACGTGGAACTGGTCGTCCGCACGCATGCCGAGGTCGATCTCACCGACCAGCAGGAAGTCAGCTACTTCTTCGCCACCGAAGGGATCTCGCAAGTCTATCTGGCGGCAGCGCGTGTGGGCGGTATCCACGCCAATGACACCTACCCAGCCGAGTTCATCCAGCAGAATCTGATGATTGCCGCTAACGTGATACACGAGGCCTGGCGCAACGGCGTCGAACGGCTACTGTTTCTCGGGTCAAGTTGCATCTATCCGAAGTTCGCGCCGCAACCGATCAAGGAATCCGCACTGCTGTGCGGCGAACTGGAGCCCACCGATGCGCCTTACGCCATTGCCAAGATCGCGGGCATGACGCTGTGCAAGACCTACAACCGTCAGTACGATGCGGACTTTCGCTGCGTGATGCCGACCAATCTCTATGGGCTCGGCGATAACTACCATCCCGAGAACAGCCACGTGATCCCCGCGCTGATCCGACGCTTTCACGAAGCGAAGATTGCGGATGCACCCGAGGTGACGGTATGGGGATCGGGTACGCCGATGCGCGAGTTCCTGTATACCGACGACCTGGCGCACGCTTGCTTGCACGTGATGGGCCTGTCCCGCCAGGCCTACTGGACACACGCAGGCAAGGCCGGTTTCCTGAACGTCGGTACTGGAGAGGAAGTCTCGCTCCGCCAGTTGGCGCTGCTGGTGGCGCAAGTGGTGGGCTATCAGGGCAGCATCGTGTTCGACAGCGCGCGTCCTGACGGCACGCCGCGCAAGCGCCTGGACTGCAGTGTCATCAGCGCTTCGGGCTGGCAACCGCTGGTAACGCTGGAATCCGGATTACCGCTTGCGTACCAGGATGCCATTGCAAGGGAAGCGTCTGAGCTTTCACGGGAATGGGCAGACAGTCGGCACGAACAACCATGTCCAGTAAGACGAACCGCCGCAGTCGGCTGACGCAAGACGCGGAAGTCCGTCCGTTCTCGAGCGGGGTGTTCTGGTCTGCGCGCCGATGCCAGCGAACCTGGCGTTACGAAAGCATTTGCCTTGGGTGCAACCTCAGGCCCATCGCTGACTTCAGCCCAAGGGATCAATGAAGACGAAAGTAAGGGCCACAGTCGTTTGTACACGCGGGGGCCGCATACTACTCGTTACCAAGGATGACAGCAGATGGGCTTTGCCTGGTGGGCGTCCGGGCAAAGCTGAAGTTCTTGCCAGTGCCGCAGCACGGGTGCTTTATGAAGAGACGACGCTGATCGCAAAAGGGCGTGAGTTCCTATTTCAAGTGATTGTTGCGACAACGGTGCACCACGTTTTCGTTGCGAATATCAGCAAGACCGACGCCGCCATGCCGGGCAAGGAGATCCAGCGCTGCCAGTGGTTCGCCCCATCCGAGCTGGACGAGATTGTCGTTAGCCCGACGACGCGCCACATCATTGAAGGATTCTGCATCGTACGCAATCGGTAGAGGCAAGGTGTGCGCGTCGACGCGAGAGTCCCTGCACGAAGCGCAGGATCGCGGCGCTTTCACAAATCAATCCTCCTGCTGCGACGCGATTCACCACGCCGTGTGCATGCGTTGAAACCCGCCATCCCGCCCAAACGGCGGGGTAGGAGCCGGGACAATATTCGAGGCCGACGGGAGGCGTTGATTGCAACCTGCATGACGGGAGCTTTTCTCCAGGATGATACGGAGCCACGCATGGCGCATGAATGCCGCCATGAACAAGGGCGCTCATCCGACAGGTTGCTGCGATGGCGCCAGCCGGTAACCAGTTGGACAGGTATTCGTCACCTTCGATCCTCTATCCTGATCGGTGCAGTGGCTTTTGTTAATCGGTGAATAGAGTCGTGGCAAGAGTTGGGCGATGATGGATTTGTACGGCCGGTCAATTTTTGCGGGACAAAAAGAATGCCGGACGACGAGCACGCGGGGTGGTACATGGCACTGTGCTTTCGCACCTTAGGCTAGTGGGATGGCGATGACCTTAGTATCTGTTATAACCGTCAATCTCAACAATTGCGTCGGGCTGTCAAGGACAATCGATAGCGTGTCCGCGCAGGTTCGTGACAATTTCCGTGTTGAGTTCATTATTGTCGACGGCGCCTCTACGGATGGATCCGTTGAGCTGGCAAAGCTACGGCGATCAGAAGTCGACCATTTTTTTAGTGAGCCGGATGGCGGAGTGTACGCCGCAATGAACAAAGGGTTAAACGTTGCGAGAGGAGAGTGGGCGGTATTCATGAATTCGGGGGATTGCTTCGCTTCGCCAGGCGTACTCTCTGAGATGATGCGGAGCAAGAACGAATCCTCGGCGGAGCCCTGGTTGATCTATGGTGACAATCTTGGCCGGAATGGTCTGGAGCCTGCCGCACCGTTACTGAGGCTTCGCGCCGGCGTTATTCACGCATGCCATCAAGCGATGGCATTTCGTGTTTGCGATCTGCGCTACGAGGAAAGATACAGGATCTATTCGGACCTGGATTTCGTTATTCAATATTACAAGCGATATGCGGCCGGAGCGTTCCGCTATGTTCCGATGGCGTTTTCATGCATAGAGCCAAGTGGAATCAGTGCATCGTTTCCCAGGGAGAAGCGATTGGAGAAGTTTAGAATCATCTACAATCGCCTTGGATTGAATGGTGTGATATACGCCGTGGCCGTCTCGATTTCCATGGCCGCTCGCGCAAAATTGGCAAGAAAAAAGTGACGCGTGGGCATGGATCACCAAAGGATGGTGAGTCATTTGGGGCTGAGCTTCCAGCGTTCCGCCAGAGATGCGGGCTTTGGTGCCGATCATAGCTTGTAGCCCGGCGTTCGTAGCGTTAACTGTCGATAGGTCGATACCGTGCCAGTCCCCAATCGTCTGGAGGCGTCTCGCCAAAAAAAGTGGTTGCCTAGATCGGAGCAACCGCTATGTTCCACCGGGGGAACGGCAGATCTCATGGATATCGAACCCGGCGATGCGAAGATGAGGGCCATTGGAGGAGTGGGCCGATATCGTGTCCTGTGTTCGTACAAGTCAAATCCGCGAGGCTGGCGTTTCCACTGCATTCTTGGCTGGGCTATTTCGCGATGTCTTCACCCACGCGATGCTCAATCTTTGCGCCACCGCCGTACACATCGAAGTCGGCGGCTTTAGCGCCGTCCGTGTACGGATCCCTCGGTCGATGAATCTGTCCACGCTCAGTATTGCGCGCGGTTTCTGCAATGGCGCTGCCGATACCGACGATCGAGATCGTGAGAGCGAACAGGGCCGCAGTGGTACGTTTCATGAGTTGCCTCCTGTTGAGTTCTATTCAATACGATCCGGTCCCCCTTTGGACAAGGATCGTCTGCGCGTGTGCCGGAACGCTATGAGCACAACGGTCGGGGGGCGCGATACGCCCTACCAATTCGACAATGCCAGTCTAGTCCGGCCAACCGAACCTACAGATGACCCTCCCATTACAACTGCAGAACGTTTTTGGGGTGAATTAGGCCTCGTTGCGAGGAACCGCAAATCGGCGGCGATCTTCAGCGCTTACCCATTGCGCGAGAGCGGAGTCGGACAACTGTGTCGCACATAGGTTGTACCACTGGCGAATGGCATCCGCCCAGATTCTTCTCTCAGCGGCTAGCGGCGCGAGGTGGAACCGGAGCCCCGCCGGCAATCGGGCAGGATTGCCCATCTTTGCTACCGATCGAGAATTCATCCAGAGCTCGCTGCAGGCCTTCGCGTCTGTGCGCCCACCACTCGTCTTTGCCCCGCTGCGCCAGCAAACACTGCAGATGGCCTCGCAGCGCGACGACCTTGGACCATGCGACGACAGACAGTTCTTCGTTGCTGCTACGCAGCCAGTTTGACAGCACATCGACTTCAGGGTCTCCCGTGCTTCCGAGGAGGCCTGGCATGTATGAAGCCATCGGCGAGACGGCGTCCTGGAGCCGTGATAACGGCAGAGGGTAGGGACCGCAGCCACTGGATGAGGGCGTAGGGGGGTGACGGGGAATATGGGGTGGGGCAAGCCATAAGCATGTAAACAGCAAGAAATAGGTTCTCGTCCTTCGGTCTGAGATGGGCATTACATCGGTGCCACTAGCCCGTCGGGACAGGTCACGATGCATCGTGACGCGATGCTTTAGCGTGAGCGTCTGGCATGGCTAACGCAAGGCTGACGATCTCGGTTGCGCTATTCGCGGGGCTTTCCGAGTTGTAACGGGTGGGTAAGGTGTTCGCCTGGGCTGGATGGCTAACATCGTTGGCAAGGGTTAGGCCCGAAACTCATAAGGAGAAAATCATGACATCTCAAAAGCCCTCGATCGCGTCGCTCATGCTCGGCGTCGCCGCACTTCTCGCAGCCTCCGCTGCATGGAGCGCTGACAAGCTCGAATCCACCAGCGCAGCCGGCTGGTCGCAGCAAGCCCAGATGCAAGCGGCTGCACATCATGATCATGGCGCCGGAGCGGGCCTCTCTTCGTTGTCCGCTATCAAGCCCGGCCCGCAGGCTTCGCTGTTCGGCAGCGAGGCGCCGGCGGGAAGCACCTCGCGTGTCGTCGACGTTGCGCCGGGCCTGAAGTATGTGAATGTCGATTCGGGCGAGACCGTAACCTTCAAGAGTGGGGCGAGCGAGATCACTTTCGCGTTCGGGCAGTTGGCCCGCACCAAGGCCATTGCCCTCAACGTACTCTTCCCGGAATTGCCTAACAGCCAGGGTGTCTGGGTGTACATCGAGCGGAGCGAACTGTACACCGGCCACTGACCAGGCACGGCGCTAGCCGCGCACCTGTCTGTTTTGTCATGTTTCGGTCAGGCGTGGGTCGGCAACCGTCACGTAAGCTGTATATGAACGGTTCGCTGAACCCCTACTCCTTGGAGATTACGATGAAAACGCTGAAAAAGAGTGTCCTTCTGGTGCTGGCAGTCGCCACGCTTGGTGGAGCGGCAGGGGTCGCGAACGCCGGGGTAACTTCCCTGCGCGATCCCTATACGGATGGCGGCCACTCGATGGGGGTGCGCGATCCGTTCACGGATGGTGCGCATTCGATGGGCACGCGTGACCCGTTCACCGACGGCGGACATTCCGTCGGAACCCGCGATACGTTCTCTGACGGCGCTTGATCGTCAAGGTCCTGGCTGAGACGGCACGCGCCCATGGCGCACCGAGTAAGGCTCGGTGTCCTCCATGGGCGTTGTGCATTTTGGGGCCCCGCCGGCCGTGAAGCGCGAACTACAAGGATTTGGCGATCGCCTCGATCGGCTTGATGCCCGTGCCAAAGCGCGCGATGTTCTCCCGATGCTCGCGAAGGCTGGAGTATGGGACGTATCGCATATTGAGTTCCGCGACACGGTTGAATGCCGGCCGGCTGAGTTGCGCACGGACTTCCGCTTCTCGGTTATCTGGCGCCACGAGGAATAGATGTTTGGTGGCGGATTGACTGGTGCCCAGGGCAAGATCCAGCAGCCGCACGATGCCGGAGTAGATCGATGTCGAATGCTCGACCTCGAACGCGGCGGCCACCTCAAGGGTTGCGGGATCCAGCCAGACCGCGTCGATCAGCGGGACCGTCTCACCGCCCGAGACGAGCAGCGTCGCCGGTAAGGCGGACAAACACCCAAGACTGAGGGGCTCGCCATTGTATTCGCGCCCCCGGTCGTTGGTCGCGATCCAAACCGCGTAGCCGAGCGACTTGCCGAGATCTCTTAGCCAGCCTTGGACTTCGGTATGTGTGGCATCTTCAAGTTTGCCTGCCTGGATCTGCTTGGCGAGTGCAGACGCCTGTTCCCTGACCTTGGCCAGATCGTCTTCCCACGCGCTGACCTCGCCGGGCAGATCGTTGCGTGGCGGAGCGGGATAACGCCCTGTGCCGACGTCAAATAGCAGGCCGGCCAGCGCACCCAGATCATTGGAAAGGACCTCACGATAGCGATGATTGAGCGCCAGGATGCCGTCGCGCATTGCAAGGTAGTGATCCCACTTGCCCAGCTTGACCGCCGCACCGGTCAGGGCGTTGTAGCCGTTCACGATCGCAGTATTGAACGGTGGCAGCAGGGTGGGGTGGATGAAATAGAGCAGGTTGGCGACGGCGGGACCGAGGCCTTTGATTCCCACGCCGCTCAGTCGCTGGATGGCGGTGAGCATCTCTGCCTCGGTATCACAACAATTGCACGTGTGAAGCAACCTTGCGAACGCCCGCTGGTTGTCGGCGTTCTCGTAAATATCGGGAATGCGCAGTTTTGGCTTCCAAAGAAACGCGTGATCGGCACCCTTGAAGATCTGTCGCTGTTCGGCAATCGAAGCGACAACGGTCTCCAGAGACGATCCTCGGTACGCATTGCCAAAGGTGCCTGCGTGAATTTCCTCGACGACGGCGCCGATCCCGCGCCGGATGGATCTGAAATTCTTGAGGCGTTCAGGCCAGAGGAACCAGGTTTGATAGGTGCCGTTCGGATCGGATTTCCAGCGTTCAATGAGAGTTCGGGTGGTGTCTGTCATGGCGTCACTTTTTTGCCGGGCAGTGTATCACCGCGGGCGCGGAATACTGTGCGCCAAAACGGTCTCAAGCGAACTTGACCTTCCCACGGCGGGAAGGATTATGGTGTATCGGGTAAGCGTTGTCGGGTCGTGGCTTGGAAAATTATCTGAAAGGTGACGTCATGGATTCCCACGTAGTACCGGATGCTGGTTCGAAGACCGGGCTTAACCGGCGGGCGATTGGGTGGCTTGCACTGGGGGCCGTGTTGATCGTCGTGCTCGCTTTCGCTAACTCGGGCTGGAAGCGGCTTGCGTCGAAGTTGCCTTTTGGGCTAGTGTTGCTGTGCCCGTTGATGCATTTCCATCACGCCGGGCGCCAGCGGAATTCGTCCTCGGCGAGAGGTAACGAGGCAAACGAAGAGCGCGTCGGAACACAGGAGTCGCACAATGAATGAACGTAGTCCGCTCCAGCCACACGATCACGCTGCGCACGGCGCAGCGTCGCCCGGCGATCATGACGCGCATCATGGCCATTCGCATGCCGGGCATGGTTCGCCATGCGATGGCAAGCGCGCGCCCGAGACCGACTTGAAAGATCCGGTTTGCGGGATGGCGGTATCGACGGAATCCAAATTCCGCGACGAACACGATGGCAAGCAGTATTACTTTTGCAGTAACTCCTGCCATCAGAAGTTTCTGCAGGGGCCGGCGAAGTATGCGGGGGTGACGACCTCTGATGCTGCGCCACTGGTTGCCGAACCGGAAGGGACCATCTATACGTGCCCGATGCACCCGGAGATTCGTCGGGATCATCCCGGGAACTGCCCGAAGTGCGGGATGGCCCTGGAGCCGCTGTTGCCGGATATCGAGGACGGCGAAAATCCTGAGCTGACGGATTTTCGACGCCGCTTCTGGTGGACGCTTCCGCTGACCGCAATCGTCTTTGTACTTGCGATGTTCGGATCTCGGCTGGGCTTGATGTCACCCGACACGCAAAGCTGGGTGGAGTTTGTTCTGGCGACGCCGGTCGTCCTGTGGGCGGGTTGGCCATTCTTCGAACGCTGCCTGCAATCGTTCATCAATCGTAGTCCGAACATGTGGACCCTGATTGGGCTGGGAACCGGTGCTGCCTATATTTATAGCGTGGTGGCGACGGTTGCGCCGGGCGTTTTCCCGCCCGCGTTCGCCGCGCATGGGCGTATCGGCGTGTATTTTGAAGCCGCCGCGGTCATCATCTCGCTCACCCTGCTCGGGCAGCTTCTTGAGTTGAAGGCGCGCTCGCAGACCTCCGCCGCAATCAAATCGCTGCTCGGCCTGGCACCAAAAACTGCCCGGCGCATTGGCCCCGACGGACAAGAGGAAGATGTGGCCCTGACCCACGTTCACGTGGGAGACCTGTTGCGGGTCCGGCCCGGCGAAAAAGTGCCGGCGGACGGTGTCGTTACGGAGGGTAGCAGCTCGATTGACGAATCGATGATTACGGGCGAGCCCATGCCGGTTTCCAAACGCGCGGGTGACCATGTCATTGGCGCGACGATCAACACTTCGGGCAGCCTGATCATTCGGTCGGAGAAGGTCGGTGCGCAGACCATGTTGTCGCAGATCGTCCAGATGGTTGCCCAGGCGCAGCGGTC
>NZ_SCMX01000105.1 GCF_005503625.1 Cupriavidus sp. 2SB
GTCGGGAGGTGTGCTGGACCGGCGTTTGTGTACGCCGTCCACAAAAGACTAGTCGAGGGTCCCGGGCATGTCCACATATATTTTGGACCGCCGCCGGTTTGGCGCTGGCGCCGCGACATGTCACAATTCACGGTTACGAGTTTCGGGCGCCGGACCGGCTCGCCGCACGATCGATCGATGCGGGGGCGCCCCAAGAGCCGACAAATTCACCTGGTTTCTGGCGATGACTACCATCCTGCAGCACATTCCTTCCGGCCAGCGCGTCGGAATCGCCTTCTCGGGCGGACTCGACACCAGCGCCGCGCTTCTCTGGATGCGCCAGAAAGGCGCCATTCCCTACGCCTACACGGCCAACCTGGGCCAGCCGGACGAGCCGGACTACGACGACATCCCGCGCCGTGCCATGGCTTACGGTGCCGAGGCTGCCCGCCTGGTGGACTGCCGCACGCAACTGGTGGCCGAAGGTATCGCCGCGCTGCAATGCGGTGCGTTCCATATCTCCACCGCTGGCGTGACGTACTTCAACACCACGCCTATTGGCCGCGCCGTGACCGGCACGATGCTGGTGGCCGCGATGAAGGAAGACGGCGTCAACATCTGGGGCGATGGCAGCACGTTCAAGGGCAATGACATCGAGCGCTTCTACCGCTACGGCTTGCTGACCAACCCGGGCCTGCAAATCTACAAGCCGTGGCTGGATCAGCAGTTCATCGACGAACTGGGCGGCCGCACGGAGATGTCCGAGTTCATGCGCCAGAACGGCCATGACTACAAGATGTCGTCGGAAAAGGCGTACTCGACCGATTCCAACATGCTCGGCGCCACGCACGAGGCCAAGGACCTGGAGCACCTGAACTCCGGTATCCGCATCGTCCAGCCGATCATGGGCGTGCAGTTCTGGCGCGATGAAGTGGAAGTGAAGCGCGAGGAAGTGACCGTGCGCTTCGAGGAAGGCCAGCCGGTGGCGCTGAACGGCAAGACGTTCGCCAACGCCGTGGACCTGTTCATGGAAGCCAATGTCATCGGTGGCCGCCATGGCCTGGGCATGAGCGACCAGATCGAGAACCGCATCATCGAAGCCAAGAGCCGCGGCATTTACGAAGCCCCGGGCCTGGCGCTGCTGTTCATCGCCTACGAGCGCCTGATCACCGGTATCCACAACGAAGACACGATCGAGCAGTACCGCGACAACGGCCGCCGCCTGGGTCGCCTGCTGTACCAGGGCCGCTGGTTCGATCCGCAGGCCATCATGCTGCGCGAAACCGCCCAGCGCTGGGTGGCTGGTGCCATCACCGGCGAAGTGACCATCGAACTGCGTCGTGGCAACGACTACTCGATCCTGAACACGACCTCGGACAACCTGACCTACAAGCCGGAACGGCTGACGATGGAAAAGGGCGAGTCGATGTTCACGCCGCTGGATCGTATCGGCCAACTGACGATGCGCACGCTGGACATCGTCGATACGCGCGAAAAGCTGCAGACGTATGCCAAGACCGGCCTGCTGTCGACGCAGACCAGCGCCGCGCTGCCGAAGCTCGAAGACTGAGCGGCATCGGCCTGAAACAAGAAACCGGCACGAGCGATCGTGCCGGTTTTTTTTCGTCCTGCGCAAGCCAGTGGCGTGCCAGCACGCATCGCCGCATCGCGGCACAATGCTGGCTCAGTCAAACGGGGATCACCATGCCAGATTTCGCGATGCAGTACCGCCGCCTCGGCGCCAGCAACCTGAACGTCTCCACCCTGTGCCTGGGCACGATGATGTTCGGGGACCAGACCGATGATGCCGAAGCCGGCCGCATCGTCGATAGCGCCCGCGCGCACGGCGTCAACTTCATCGACACGGCGGATGTCTACACAAAAGGCGCCTCCGAGGAGATGGTGGGCCGCTTGCTGAAGGGCGACCGGGCCGACTGGGTGTTGGCCACCAAGCTGGGCAACGTCATGGGCAAGGGGCCGAACCAGCAGCACTACTCGCGCACGTGGATCATGCGCGAAGTGGAAGACAGCCTGCGCCGCCTGGCCACGGACTATGTGGACATCCTCTACCTGCATCGCGATTTTGCTGGCGCCAACCTCGAGGAGCCCGTGCGCGCGATGGGCGACCTGATTCGCGCGGGCAAGATCCGTTACTGGGCCGTCTCCAATTTCCGGGGCTGGCGCATCGCCGAGATCGCCGGGTTGTGCGACAAGCTCGGCGTGCCGCGGCCGGTGGCCTGCCAGCCGTATTACAACCTGCTGAACCGCATGCCCGAGGTGGAGATCCTGCCCGCGTGCCAGCATTTCGGCCTGGGCGTGGTGCCCTACAGCCCGATTGCGCGCGGCGTGCTCACCGGGAAATACTTGCCCGGCCAGGCGCCCGCCGAAGGCACGCGCGCGGGACGTGCCGACCGTCGCATGATGGAAACCGAATTCCGCGAGGAGTCGCTGGTGATCGCCCAGACGCTGAAGGCCCATGCGGAAGCGCGCGGCCTGAGCGCAGGCCAGTTCGCCACCGCCTGGGTACTGGCGAATCCCATCATCAGCTCGGTGATCGCGGGGCCGCGTACGCTTGCGCAGTTCGAGGACTATTTTGGTGCAGTCGGGGCGGCCATCTCGGCGCAGGAAGAGACGATGGTCGATGACCTCGTGCCGCGCGGGCATGCGTCCACGCACGGCTATAGCGATCCGAACTACCCGTTCGGTGGCCGGCCTGTGCAGGACGCGTAACGATGACAAACCGGTGCGACATTTACACGCGGTGTTGACACCGCAAGTGTGACGCCCGGTCGGCCTGAGCCGCACCTGTTGCGCGGATGCCCACGCGGGTATGTTTGAATGCGTGCGGCAGCCAACTTCTCCCCCACAAACGGCTGCCGATACGCGTAATATAAAAACACGCGGCGGCTGTTGGATGACGGTCGCCGGACGTGGGCTTGGAGTCGGCGACGCCTGCCGAAACGGCGGGGCCGGCGCAACCGGATGCGAAACGTGTCACGTCGTGGCTGGATTCTCGCAGGGATGGCGGTGGTCGTATGCGGTGGTGCTTACATCGTCGTGAGCGTCGTCGCTAGCGAGGCTCGCACCTCCCAATGGCAGGCTCGCTACATGAGCCGGCTGGGCAGCACGTTGACGTACGAAATCCAGCCCGGCGCCAGCGACAGCATCCGCTATCCCCACTCCGGGCCCTACGACCTGCGGCTCGGCTATGAACGGCTGGGCGAGTTTGGCGAACGCTTGCTGAGAGAGGGGTACCTCACGATCTCGCAGTCGCGCATGTCGCCCGATATGGTGCGGTTGATGGAGCAAGGTATCTTCCCGCCCTATCGCGAGAAGAGCCAGGCCGGCCTGCTGGTGCGGGATTGCAACGCGATGACCATGTCGCAAGACCGCTTCCCGCAACGGCAGTATGACGATTTCGAGGCCATCCCCAAGGTGCTGGTGACCTCGCTGCTGTTCGTCGAGAATCAGAACCTTCTCAATCCCGAATACCCGATGATGAATCCGGCGCTGGACTGGCGCCGGCTGTCGCGTGCCGTGCTCGACCAGGGTATCAGGCTGGCGGACCGCAGCCACGGCACGCCGGGCGGCAGCACGCTGGCCACGCAGATCGAGAAGTATCGCCATTCGCCGGAAGGCAAGACGCAGTCGATTCCCGACAAGCTGCGGCAGATGACCTCCGCTTCACTGCGCGCCTATCGCGATGGACCTGACACGCTGCGGGCACGCGAGAACATCGTCGTCGACTATCTCAATACCGTGCCGATGTCTGCACGGGCCGGCCACGGTGAGATCGACGGGTTGGGCGACGCGCTCTACGTCTGGTATGGCGAGGACTTTGCCGAGATCAACGGGCTGTTGCGCAGCATGGACCCGCGCAACCCCACGCCGCGCCAGGCACAGGCGTACAAGCGCGCGTTGTCGCTGATCATCTCGCAGCGGCGGCCCTCGTACCATCTGCGTCGCGACGATACAAACCTCGATGCCCTGACGGCCAGCTATCTGCGCCTGTTGGCCTCGGCCAATGCGATCACGTCCGAACTGCGCGACGCGGCGCTGGCGCAATCGCTGGACAAGGCGCCGCCGCCGCCACGGCCGCAGCCAGAGCCATGGGTCACGCGCAAGGCCATCAACCAGGTGCGCAACGATGTCTCGCGGCTGCTCCATGTCGATAGCCGCTATGACCTGGATCGCCTCGACCTGACGGTCGACAGCACGATCAATCGCGAGGCACAGCGCATGGTGACGGAAACGCTGCAACGCATCCGCAACAAGGACGACGCGCGGCAGATGGGTCTCTACGGCAAGAACCTGCTGCGTGATGGCGATGACCCGTCGCGGCTCGTGGCCAGCTTCACATTGTTCGAACGGTCGGGCAATGCCAGCGTGGTGCGCGTGCAGGCCGACAACGTGGACAAGCCTTTCGATATCAACAATGGCGCGCGCATCAATCTGGGGTCGACGGCCAAGCTGCGCACGATGGTGACGTACCTCGAAGTCATCAACGAGATCTACGATCGCTACAAGGATGCGAGCCGCGCCGAGCTGACCGCGCTGCAGGTGCCGCGCCAGGATGCGCTGACCCGCTGGACCGTGGATTACCTGATCAAGGCGAAGACGCCCGCCGAGCGCGAGCGCAAGGCCGTGCTCGATGCCGCGATGGAACGCAAGTACTCGGGCAATGCCGGGGAAGCCTTCTTCACCGGCGGTGGCATGCAGGCGTTCACGAACTTCGAGAAATGGGAAGGCGAGCGGCAGATGACGGTGCGCGTGGCGTTCCAGCACTCCGTCAACCTGGTGTTCATCCGCATGATGCGCGACATCGTGCGTTACGAGGTCTGGCAGGCGCACCCCGATGCGTCGCAGATCTTCGAGGATCGCGACGAGCCTCGCCGCCGCGCCTACCTTGTGCAGTTCGCCAACGAGGAAGGCTCGGCCTTCATGACCACGTTCTGGCAACGCTACCGGGGCAAGACCGACGCGCAGCGCATCGACACACTGCTTGATCGCGTGAAATTGCCCACGGCAAGGCTGGCGGCGGTTCGGTTGTCCGTGACGCTGCTCAGCGCGCGTCCCGATACGGATTTCGATACCTTCGCCCGTACGCTGCGCGCGCGCATGCCCAAGCAGATGCCGAAGTTGTCGGATGAGGATTTGCAGGCCCTGTTTGTGAAGTACGGCCACGACAAGTTCAGTCTCAACGATCGCGGTTACCTGTCGCGCATCCACCCGCTCGAACTGTGGATGGTGGAATACCTCGGCAAGCATCCCGATGCGACGCTCAAGGAAATCCTGCAAGCCAGCGAGCCTGATCGCCAGACCGTGTATGCGTGGCTGTTCAAGACGCGCAGCAAACTGGGTCAGGATGCGCGCATCCGCACGCTGCTGGAGCGCGAGGCGTTCGGCAAGATTGCGGTGCGGTGGCAGCGGCTCGGCTATCCGTTCGATTCGCTGACCCCGTCGTATGCCACGGCGGTGGGCGCATCGGGCGACCGGCCCGCGGCACTGGCCGAGTTGGCTGGCATCCTCCTCGGCAATGGGGTGGATGCACAACCGTCTGCCGTCCGCACGCTGGCCTTCGCGAGCAACACGCCGTATGCCACCACCTACGGCCTGCATCCGCAACCGGGCAAGCCGCTGGTCGCGCCAGAGATCGCCGTGCTTGTGCGGCGGTCGATGCTGGACGTGGTGCAGGCGGGCACGGCCAAGTCGATCAACGGGGCGTTCGTGCCCGTGAATCGCAAGGGACAGCCGCAAGGCGCGCCGCTGGCGGTGGGCGGCAAGACAGGAACAGGCGACCAGCGTTATCAGACCTATGGGTCGGGCGGGCGCGTGATTGCGTCGCGCGCGGTGAACCGGTCAGCGACGTTCGTGTTTGTCATTGGGGAGCGCTACTTCGGCACGGTGACCGTGCATGTGGGAGAACCCTACGCGGCACGCTACGTGTTCACGAGTGCGATTGCCGTGCGTGTACTGCGGGCGCTGGCGCCGCAGATCACGGCCATGGCGGCACCGGGCAGCGAAGCCACGCTGCTGCGCTGCCGCGACACGGCCGCGCCGACCCTGACGGTGCTCAATGCCCCGTCAGGAGCCGCCGTATCAACGCTTGCGCCGCACAGCGTCGTAGATGAATAGCAGCACCAGCGCGCCAATGATCGAAGCAATCCAGCCCACGGCCTCGCCCGGTTGGTAGAACCCCATCGCGCGGCCCACGTAGCCAGCCGCCAGCGCGCCGAGTACACCGAGCAGGATGGTCATGATCCAGCCCATCTTGTCGTCGCCGGGCTTGATGGCCCGTGCGATGAGTCCGACGATCAACCCCACGAGAATCGTGCCGAGAAATGCCATCATGATGCGCTCCTTGCTGGCCGAAAAAAGGACGAAGACGGAACAAAGACTGACGACACGATCATGCCATGCCAGGCTGCCGGCAGCGTGTCGGCGGCGATCTGAAAATTTTCAGATCGCCGCTTGAACGCGGTCAAGCGATGCCCGGCAACTGGCAGTCGGGATCAATGCTTGCGCGCGGCAATGACGGCTTCGGCAACGTTGGCCGGTGCTTCCGCGTAGTGCTTGAACTCCATCGTGAACGTGGCGCGGCCTTGCGTCAGTGAGCGCAACGACGTGGAGTAGCCGAACATCGTCGCCAGCGGCACCTCGGCACGCACGATCTTGCCGCCGCCCCCGGCAATGTCTTCCATCCCATGGACGATACCCCGGCGCGACGACAGGTCACCCATCACGTTGCCGGTGAATTCCTCTGGCGTTTCCACCTCGACGGCCATCATCGGCTCCAGCAGCACCGGCTTGGCGCGGCGCATGCCTTCCTTGAAAGCCATCGACCCAGCCATGCGGAACGCGTTTTCGTTGGAGTCCACGTCGTGGTAGGAACCGAAGACCAGCGTGGCCTTGACGTCCACCACGGGGTAGCCGGCCAGCACGCCGTTCTCCAGCGTCTCGCGAATGCCCTTGTCCACTGCGGGAATGAACTCGCGCGGCACCACGCCACCCTTGATGGCATCGACGAATTCATAGCCGCCGCCTTGCTGCAACGGCTCCACGTTCAGCACGACGTGGCCGTACTGACCGCGCCCGCCCGACTGCTTGACGAACTTGCCTTCCACATCCTTGGCGGCGGTCTTGATGGTTTCGCGGTACGCCACCTGCGGCTTGCCGACCGATGCCTCCACGCCGAACTCGCGCTTCATGCGATCCACCAGAATTTCCAGGTGGAGTTCGCCCATGCCCGAGATGATGGTTTGTCCCGATTCCTCGTCGGTGGCCACACGGAAAGACGGATCTTCCTGCGCCAGGCGGTTCAGGGCGATACCCATCTTCTCCTGGTCGGCCTTGGTCTTCGGCTCCACGGCCTGCGAAATCACGGGCTCGGGGAACGTCATCCGCTCCAGGATGATGACCTTGGCAGGGTCGCACAGCGTGTCGCCGGTGGTGGCTTCCTTGAGACCCACGGCGGCGGCGATGTCACCGGCGCGCACTTCCTTGATCTCGTTACGCACGTTGGCGTGCATCTGCAGGATGCGGCCCAGCCGTTCGCGCTTGGCCTTCACCGGGTTGTAGACGGTGTCGCCGGAGTTCACCACGCCCGAGTAGACGCGGAAGAAGATCAACTGGCCCACGAACGGGTCCGTCATGATCTTGAACGCGAGCGCGGAGAACGGTTCCTCGTCACTCGGATGACGCTCGGCTTCCTTGTCGTCCTCGGTGTGACCCAGGATGGCGGGCACGTCCACCGGCGACGGCAGGTAGTCGATCACCGCGTCGAGCATCGCCTGCACGCCCTTGTTCTTGAACGCGCTGCCGCACAGCATCGGCACGATCTCGCCCGCTACCGTACGCTTGCGCAGCGCGGTCTTGATCTCGTCCTCGGTCAGCGTCTCGCCGCCCAGGTATTTCTCCAGCAGTTCCTCGCTGGCCTCGGCGGCAGCCTCGATCATCTTGTCGTGCCATTCCTGCGCAACGTCCTTGAGATCGGCCGGAATATCCACGTATTCGAAATTCACGCCCTGGCTCGCATCGTCCCAGACAATTGCGCGCATCTTGACCAGATCGACCACGCCGAGAAAATGATCTTCGGCGCCGACCGGAATCTGGATCGGGATGGGATTGCCTTTCAGGCGGCTCTGGATCTGTTCACGCACGCGCAGGAAGTCCGCGCCCACGCGGTCCATCTTGTTGACGAACGCGATGCGCGGCACGCGGTACTTGTTGGCCTGGCGCCAGACGGTTTCGGATTGTGGCTGCACACCGCCTACGGCGTCGTAGACCATGCAGGCGCCGTCCAGCACGCGCATGGACCGTTCGACTTCGATCGTGAAGTCGACGTGGCCCGGCGTGTCGATGATGTTGATGCGGTGCTCGGGATAGTTGTTGGCCATCCCCTTCCAGAACGCAGTGGTGGCGGCGGACGTGATCGTGATGCCGCGCTCCTGCTCCTGTTCCATCCAGTCCATGGTGGCTGCGCCGTCGTGCACCTCGCCCAGCTTGTGGTTCACGCCGGTGTAGAACAGGATGCGCTCGGTGGTCGTGGTCTTGCCAGCGTCGATATGCGCGCTGATGCCGATATTCCGATAGCGTTCGATGGGGGTCTTGCGGGGCACGGTGATTCTCCTGGTTAGGGCACCACGGGGCGTAAAGCGTAGCACTTTCGCCAATCTTCCGTATTTCCCCGCGCTGCATATGGCTTCGCAGGAGAACGATCGTCGTTCAGGGCCAGCTTTCGCGTGCGTAGACGCCGGCCCGGGCACGTGCCAGCGCCGCGCGCCCGGCCGCCTGTGTATCGGTATAGAACGGCGGGTCGGCCAATGGCAAGCCGTTGTCGCGTGCCATATCCACCAGGATCTGCAGGTAGTCGGTCATGTGCATGGCTGTGAAACCGTTCGGATCGTGGAAGGCGACGATGACCGGTGTCACCCCTTCCACCGGCTGCAGCCGCTGCGCCACCATGGCCTGGCCCACGCGTTCCAGTTCGTGGCGCATGTGCGGGCGTCGGCGCAGGCTGATATTCCAGCCATAGATCTTGCCGTCGCGCGCGTTGGCGTCGGCCATCATCATTTTCATGCCAACCTGATGATAGACATCCATCGTGCGTGTGTCGTGGCGCCATGTGGGCGGCCGCACCACAGGCAACGCCGTGCCGCATTGCAGGGCGATATCGGCGGCCCCCCGGCGCAGCGAGGCGGCCAGTACGTCGGACGGCAGGCGGGTGTGCGAGGTATGGCCTTCGACCATGCCGCTGTGTACGGCCATCAGTTGTCCCTGTGCGCAGGTATCGTGCATCTGGACGCGTCCTTCCGGGCCGCCGCCACGCAAGGGGTGCTCGGTCTGGACGAAAAAGAGCGCCTTGATGCCTGGTGTGACCGGGTTGTCCGCCAACTGCCTGAGGATGAACGGCGTGCCGCCATAGGGGCCGGTATCTGGCCCATCGTCGAACGTCAGCAGGAATCGCACAGGTGCGAGCTTCGCGGCGGTGTCGGGCGCGAGCGGCGTCACGGGACCCAGGGCGCAGCCGGCCAACGTCAGCACGGCGGTGAGCAGGAAAAGTATGTAGGGGCGGCTCAATGGGTGATGCTTAGCGCACGAAAGTGAAATAGGAAGCGATAGTTACCACGGTGGTCAGCAATCCGACAAAGGCCACTAGCTGAACACCGACCAGGTTCTCCAGCCCTCGCCACGGCCCGGGATGCATGCCGAATGTGACGATGCTGATGACAACCCAGCCGATTCCATAGAACACGGTGGAAACAATCAGTTCCACGAAGATCCAGCCAATCGCCCCGAGCAGCAGTTCCGCCATCCGCCTGTTCCCCGCAAGAGTTTGTCAGCGCCCGTCCGATCTGCCATTCAGCCAGCGCCTCACGGCAGACTGCGGGTCTCGTTTCTAGAATGATGAAATCTCTTGAACCGCTTACAACAAGAAGACCATGCCCACGTTCCGCACCCTGGCCTCGAGCCTGCTACTGGTTCCCCTGACATTGACCTGCGGCGCGCTGGCGCAGGGTGCCGAATCCGGGGCGGCGTTTTCCGCCGTCAAGCCGGGCGCGTCGCTGCCGGATGGCTGGCAGAACAAGCCCGTGGTGTCTGGGAAGAAGCTTACGCGTTACGCGCTGGTGGCTGAGCAAGGTACCACGGTGCTGCAGGCCGACGCCAGCGGCTCGGCCTCCGGCCTGGTGCATGAAGGCGATGTGGACCTTGCCAGGACCCCGGTGGTCAGTTGGCGCTGGAAGGTGGCGGGACCGATCCCGAATGCAGATAACAGTGTGGGCGATCGCGAGGATGCGCCCGCGCGCCTCGTGTTCTTCTTCGATGGCGCGAGCAACAAGCTGTCGATTGGTGATCGTGCCGAAATGCTCGCGGCCAGCGCGGCGGGAGACAAGTTGCCCTACGCCACGCTGATGTATATCTGGACCAACAGCGCACCGGTAGGTACCGTCATCGCCAATCCACACACCAGCCGCGTGCAGATGATCGTGGTGGGCGGTGAGGCTGGCAAATGGCAAACCGTGCGCCGCAATGTGGCGAGCGATTTCCAGAAGGTCTTCAAGGAGGCGCCGGGCAAGCTGACCGCCTACGGCATCCTGACCGATACGGACAACACTGGCGCCACCGCTCGCGCGTGGTACGGCGACATCAAGTTCGGCGCTGCCAAATAGCGAAGCTGCTAGTGCCCCGGCACCGGCGTCGAGAGGATTGCAGCCTGGATCGCGGCCGACACACGGGTCGTCAGGCCGCCGGCCTCCGCACCGCTTGCCTCCCTCACGCTTACCACCTTTGCGGGATCGTAGTGGCGCCCGCTCTGGATGGCTGCTTCGAACGCATTGGCGCGCGCGTTGATCTCCTCCGGGTCAGCATCCACCAGCAGGATGGCGTGGGCGAGCACCAGGTGCCGCTGCCCATCCGGCGACTGCGCGTCGGCAGGTGCGCGCCGCCAGTACTGAGCGGTGCCGGCGATCTTTCGCGCGCGGTCGCCCGGACCCCAGGCGAGGTTGTAGCGGCCGTCGCAGAACGATCCTTCCACGGCTTGCCAGTGCGTCTCCACGCCGAGCTCGCGCAAGCCGGCCGCAATGACCTCGCACAGATGCAGGTAGACGGGCTCCATCCATGAGGCTGCGCCGCGTGGGAGCGCGTAGGCCAGGCTGACATTGAGGATGCCCGGACCCTGCGGCACGAGTCCGCCGCCCGACATGCGCAGCCAGACTGGGCATCCCTTTGCCGCGAAGTCGGCTCGAGCGGCTTCGATGCCGGGCTGGCGCAGGTAACTGCGTGGAATGACCAAGGACAGTGGCGCCTCCCAAAGCTGTGCCACGGGGCCTTTCCGTGCCGCGTGGTCGAGCAGGGACAGTTCGCCCTGTACCGGGTCGGCCTCGGCAGGGTCGGGATCGATGAAGGAGAAAGTCCGGGGTGTCGGCGCGATGTTCATGTCGCTTCCTCGCAGGCAGGTTGCCGCCAGTGATGCGCACGCGGCGGATGGTGCATTTTTCCACGGCTAACGGGGCGTGCGCCACGTTGGTGCTAAAAAAACAGGCAGGGGTGACCGTTATCCCTGAGGACCTCTGCGCGGCTGTTCGCGCGTTCCTTGAATACTTCTGCCTGTCGGATCATGAACCGTCTCACGCTCAACTCCAAACTCTGGGCGGCGCTTGCCGTCATGTGGGTGCTGCTGCTCGCGCTTGGCACCTGGAACGCCTTTCACGCCAAATCGGTCATGATGGCCGAACGCCGCGAGGGGCTGAAGTCGCTGGTGCAGACAGGCGAAGGCATCGTCAAGCTGTTCGCCGAGCGCGCGGCCAAGGGCACGATGTCGAAGGAAGACGCGCAGAAGGCCGCCAAGGATGCGCTGCGTGCCATGCGCTTTGGCCAGAACGGCTATCTGTTCATCGTCGATTCCAAGCCGCAGGTCATTCTGAACCCCGGCCTGCCGCAGACCGAAGGCAATATGGTTGGCGACTTCAAGGACCCCGATGGCGTCTATGTCTACCGCGCCATCCTGGAAGGCGCGCGCCGTACCACTGGCGACGACGCCGGCTTCTCCATGTATCGCGGCCGGCTGCCTGGCACCGAGAACCCGCAGCGCAAGCTGACCTATGGCCGCTACGTGCCGGACTGGGACTGGTTCGTGGCCACCGGCGTGTTCCTGATCGACATCGAGGACGCCTTCCGTGCCAATCTGATCAACGCGCTGCTGAGTACGCTGCTGATTGGCGCACTGATTGCCGGCGTAATGGGCGTGATCATGCGTACCGTGAAGCGTAGCCTGGGCGGCGAGCCGGCCTACGCGGTGGAAGCCGTGACGCGCATCGCGGGCGGCGACCTGACCGTGCCGGTGCAAGTGCGCGCCAACGACCAGCACAGCGTGCTGGCGGCCATGCAGGCGATGCAGCAGCGCCTGGCCGCGACGATGGGCGATATCCGCGGCGCGGCGGGTTCCATCGCCACGGCGACTAACCAGATTTCGGCGGGCAACCATGACCTGTCGCAACGGACCGAGGAACAAGCTTCGGCACTGGAGCAGACCGCTTCGAGCATGGAAGAACTGACCGGTATCGTGCGCCAGAATGCCGACAACGCACGTCAGGCAAGCGCGCTCGCCGTCAATGCCTCCGAGATTGCCAACCGTGGTGGACGCGTGGTCAGCGAGGTCGTGACGACGATGGGCGAGATCAACGGCGCGTCGCGCAAGATCGTCGACATCATCGGCGTGATCGAAGGCATCGCCTTCCAGACCAACATCCTGGCGCTGAACGCTGCGGTGGAAGCGGCACGCGCCGGCGAGCAGGGCCGTGGCTTTGCAGTGGTGGCCGGCGAGGTGCGCAGCCTGGCACAACGCAGCGCCAACGCGGCCAAGGAGATCAAGACGCTGATCGACAACTCGGTGGCGCAGGTGGATACCGGCGCGACGCTGGTGGGCCAGGCCGGCACGACGATGGAAGAAATTGTGCAGGCGGTGAAGCGCGTGACCGACATCATGGGCGAGATCAGCGCGGCTTCCGCCGAACAAAGCACCGGCATCGAGCAGGTTGGCCAAGCCGTCACGCAGATGGATTCGGTCACCCAGCAGAACGCGGCGCTGGTGGAGGAAGCCGCTGCGGCAGCCCAGTCCCTGGCAGAGCAGGCAGAGTCGATGCTGCGCGCCGTATCGACGTTCCGTCTCGCGCACGTGTGACGGATTTCCGATCTTCGAAGAAAAAAAGCCGCGGAATTCCCGCGGCTTTTTTTGTTGTTGCGTGATTAGATCGTCGAACCCAGCTTCAAGGCGCGCATCGCCTCGGCAGCAATCTCGAACGAGCGTAGCCGAGCCCGATGGTCGTAGATCTGACCGGTCAGCATCAGTTCGTCGGGCCGCAGGTCGTCAACAAAGCGCTGGATGCCCGTCTGTACCGCAGCCGGATCGCCCACGACCGAACAAGACAGCGAACGGTTGATGTGATCGGCCTCGCTGGCATCCCATAGGCGGCTGATGTCATCGACCGGCGCCTTCAGTTGCCCGGGGGTGCCGCGCACCAGCGCCAGGAATTGCTGTTGCAGCGAACTGAACAGGCGGCGCGCCTCATCCTCGGTCTCGGCGGCGAACACGTTCAACCCCAGCATCACGTGCGGACGGTCAAGCTGTTCGGAAGGACGGAACGTACGCCGGTAAAGATCGATGGCCTGGCGCATGAAGCCCGGTGCGAAGTGCGAGGCAAACGCAAACGGCAATCCCATCGCGGCCGACAGTTGCGCGCTGAACAGGCTGGAGCCGAGCAGCCACAGTGGCACTTTGAGTCCGGCACCCGGCACGGCGCGTACCCGCTGGCCTGGCCTCACTTCGTCGAAGTAGGCTTGAAGTTCCTCCACATCCTGCGGAAAGGAGTCGGCAGTGTCGTGGCCGAGATGGCGCCGCAGCGCGCGCGCCGTCGCCTGATCGGTGCCGGGTGCGCGGCCCAGCCCCAGGTCTATACGGCCGGGGTACAGCGCGGCGAGCGTGCCAAATTGTTCGGCTACCACCAGCGGCGAGTGGTTGGGCAGCATGATGCCGCCCGACCCCACGCGGATCGTCGAGGTGCCCTGCGCCACGAAGCCCAGCAGCACCGCCGTGGCGGCGCTGGCGATGCCGGGCATGTTGTGGTGCTCCGCCAGCCAGAAGCGGCGATAGCCGAGCCGCTCCGCATGTTGGGCGAGGTCGAGGGAGTTGCGCATGGCCTGCGCGGCGTCACTGCCTTCCGCAATGGGCGAAAGGTCAAGCAGGGAATAGGGAAGCATGGCGTGCCGCGGGCGGCTCGGGCCGCACGCGTTCAATTCGGGGGACTGGCTATGGTAGTCACCCCGGCCAGATCCTGCTGGCCGCCAGATAGAAGCCCTGCCGCCTGTGGGGAATCACGACGGCGGGCATGCGGTGCCTTGTGTAAGCTAGTGACCAGGCGGCCGAGGCGCGGCATCCGGTTCGACGGACGTAGCCCCAAGCGGGGTTTGCAGACGCTTCCACTCGTCGAATCCTCCCGCGAGTGCCCACGTGTTGGGATAACCCGCCGCACGCAGCCGCTCCGCCAGCACGGCAGCGGACATCTCGTTGGGACAGGCGCAGTACACCACGAAATCGCTGTCGTTGCGCTGGTTCGCCAGCGTGTCGATGGGCGCGTGCAACTCCATGACCATGGCACCGGGAATGCGCTCGATTGGCGCGACGCCATTGGCCCGGACATCGAGCACCACCAGGCCGCGCTCGCTCTCTCGCCGCCGCTGCTCGAGTTCCATCACGGTCATGCGGGGAATCCGTCCCGTGCGGCGCAGTAGGCGCCAGCGCTGCCAGAAGCGCCAGGCGATGAACAATGCGAACGCGCCCACAATGACCATGAATGCGATATGGCCGTAGGCGCTGAAGGCGGCGAGGATGTCATCGACGAAATCGCTGAATACCACGCCGGCCAGCAGCGCACCGCCCGCCCAGACCAGCGCACCGAGCGCATCGTAGAACAGGAATGTCAGGAAGGGCGTGGCGGTCATGCCCGCCATGGCCGTGGAGAGTGCGCCGGCACCGGGGAGCAGCTTCGCAAAGACCAGAGAGCGCGGCCCCACACGAATATAGAGGGATTGTGTCTGGCGGATGCATGTGTCCGGCGAGATCGATACGCGGCAGATCGTGCGGAGCATCGGCTGCCCCAGGCGCTTGCCAGCGAAATACCAGGCGGTGTCGGCGATCAGGCATGCGGCGACCACGGCAAACAGCACGGCGCCGATTGACGGCCCGGTCTCCTGCATGGACAGGGCGCCAGCCACGAACAGCATCGGATAGGCGGGCACTGGAAGCCCCGCCTGCTCGGCCAGCACGCTCAGGAATACCAGCGTCAGCCCGTGGCCATCGAGCAAGGACTGCAAATCACCCACGACATGTCTCCGCCAAATTAGTCTTGGCCGGCGGCGATTGAAATCCGGGGGGCGCCGTCGGTTCCGGATGATAGTGTGCCAGCGCGGCGGGCCGTCTGCATCGGCAATTCGGGCTGGCGTGCGTCAAATGCGTCGAATGGCATCCTCATGGTCCCTGTCTCCACCATTTGGGACAGTCCATTCGACTCCAACGCCGCCAGTGTGTCATTGAACGCGCCCAGGATGGCGACGTAACGCGGCAACAGTGTGTTGACCACCGCAGCGTTGCCTTGCCCCGCAGCGGATTCGATAGACTTGCCGGCGGCGATCACCGATGCGCAGCGTGCCAGCGCGGCGGCTCCCTTGATCCGGTGAACCGTGCGGCGCACACCGGGCCAGTCGCGCCGGGTTACCGCGTGCCGCAGATCTTGCAGATCGGTCGCATTGGTTTCGATCAGCCGCGCCACCAGCATCGCCTGCATCGTGGGGTCTTGTCGCGCTGCATGGGCCACTGCGGCGCCGATGATGTCGCGCTCGTCGGGAGGCAATCGGTGCCGGGCACCGACGGATGTCATGGAGTCAGTCGGCAGCGGCGTGCAAAGTCGACGAGGTCGACCAGGGATTCGGCGCCGAGTTTGTCCATGATCCGGCTCTTGTAGCTGCTGACGGTCTTGTTGCTGATGAAGAGGGCGTTGCCAATCGCCTTGTTGCTCATCCCGCGCGAGAGCATGCGCAAGATTTTCATTTCCTTGTCGGAAAGCTTGCGGAGGCCTTCGTCGTCCGTGACGATCCGCCCTTCATACGATATGTCACAGGGATCGCTGGTGGGGAACACCGTGAAGCCGCTACGTACGGTCTCGACGCAACGGGCGATGGCCTCCATGTCTTCTGTTTTGCTGACGAAGCCCTGAGCGCCGGCATGTCGCGCACGCGTGGCAAACGGTATCGGATCCTGGGCGGTGAGTACCAGCACGCGCACTTGGGGGTGCACGGCCAGCATGCGCGGCATTGCGTCGAGTCCGCTCATTCTCGGGATATCGAGATCCAGCACGACGAGGTCTGGTTTGTGTTGGCGAACGGAATCGACAGCCGCCTGTCCATTGTCGGCTTCGTACATTCGCTTGACGCCTGTCAGTTGGGACAGATGGGCGCGGAGGGCCATCCGCAGGGCGGGGTGATCGTCAACGATCAAAATGGTTGTCATGCCTCGTTCGCATTGCCACACCGTGGCGAGGGCGTTTCACAGACGAGGCAGTATAGGAGTGCGCGCGCCGCAGAAAATGCGACGATTCTGCAATTGCTGGCGGAAATTTCCCCACTTGACCGATTTCTGAGCCAGATCGAATCTTCACGTCATCTGGGCAAAAAAATTGCGACCCACCGTATGCACACGGGGGTCGCGAATCGGGAATGCGAGGAGGTCAGATTCCTCAAGGAGTGTTATCGGCACTTCTGAAGACTGTTGACCCCTACCGTAGTGGGGGATGCCACACTTCGATCAGGCGATCAATCGATCGGGTTGGCTGGCTGGCGCGGCTGCGGCCCGGATCCGACGCACGCCTGCCTCCATCTCTGCATGCGCGGCGTCCAGCCATCCAATGCGATGTCGCACAGGATCGTTAGGCGACAGGTCGGCTTCTGTCATCTCGCGGAGGAAATAACGCACCATGCTGCCGGCGCGGGTAGGCACGGGCATCATCCCCAGAAGTTGCTCGCGGCCGATCAACCCGAGGGACACGGAATGCTGCAGCGCCGACCATGCCGTGCGGCCAAGTCCTATATAGAGGGCGTTGTCGCGCAACTGTCCGAGCCGGTCCAGGAACAGGCGTTCGAAGACGAGACGAAGCATGGGCGTGTCCAGGATGTCGTCGAGCGCGCCGTCGAACGTCAGGCCGCGACGTGTGGTGGCGTACGGGAGGACGGCGAGGGGCTGGAGGCTGGGAAAAGCCTCTTTCCAGAGCGATTCCGCGCTGGATTGCGCAATCAGGTCGGGCACCCGGAAATGATCGAGCATGCGGATCAGGTTGGGTCTGACCATCCTGCCCCCAAGTTCCACGCGGCGCTTGTGTTCGCGTTGGATGACGCGCCCCGGTGTATGAAGCCGGAGTAACTCCTCGGTGACGGTTGCTGCCAGCCGCACATGGGTGTGGCCTGGCGTCGTGCTTACCAGGATCAACCGTGCCTCGTCGTTACGATGCTCGGATGGGACGTAAGTCATGACATACGTCCCATCCTGATCGACAACGACCGGCTTCTCCCCAATGCCGCGCACCCCGTCGCGTCCGATGCGCGAACAATACTCTTCCATGTAATTCGCCAAGATTTCCCCGCCCTCGATGCTTCCCTGTCGCGTCACGCCAATCTTTTCGTTTGGGTTCATCTTAAGCCTCGGCTACCCGGCGACAAAACATGCGAGCGATCTATCGGTCGCCTGGAATCGACGGATTCGTGGGACATCGAACACAGGCGATGGAATTTCGCCAAAGCGCTTACAGGCCATCGCTTAAGGATGGTTCATCTTGCTGAGGGTTCAGGGCAGGAAGATGACGTGCAAGAACTGCGCGCCAAGGTTTGGGTCTGGAGGAAAAAAGGCCGGACACATAAGTGTCCGGTAACCCATTTGCTGACTCTGGTCGTGTCAAAACCGGAGAAACAAAATGATAACCATTATCATTTGAGGCGTCAATCGAGATCTTTGCTGTTCAACCTTCCAACGTGGTCTCGATAGTGATCGTTGCAGACAGCGCCTTGTGCACCGGGCACTTGTTGGCTACCCGAAGGAGATCCTCCCGCACGTCGGAGGGCAAGTCACCCTGGAGTTCCACAGTACGGACCAGCTTGTACGACCCCGGCGTTTCCTCATGCTTTACCGTCACCCGCACACCCTCGACGGCGTAGCCTTTGCGCTTCGCATAGATCTGAACGGTGAGTGTCGTGCAGGCAGCCAATGCCGAATCGAGGAGGTCGTGCGGATTCGGAATCTCCGGATTCCCCATCGGGGCATCCAGGTCGGCTTGCCAGCGCGCATGGCCATTGGCCAGGTCACAAACACTAGAGCCGGAATCGGCCCGCCAGGTCGCTTCGATTGTCATGGAGTCTTCCTCTGTAGGTAGCCTGCAGCCCAGGCCGGACAGATGATTCTATACAGCATGTGCAAATACAGGCTTGCGAGTGCCTCATAAACATCTTTTCATGTCAGTTAAATTTTTTGCGAACAAGGGCTTGCGCAATCTCCGGAACGCATCTAATATTCGCCCCCTCGCAACACAAACCGCGCTGCAAACGCAGCGGGGACAAGGGTTGCGGGGCAGCAGTGGCGGGGGTTGCGGGGTTTAGCAGCGTTGGCCGGCAGAGAAAAAAATCTTCTGCAAACTGTTGACGAAACGATGAATGTTCTGCATAATCTCGTTTCTCTGCTGCAGCGAAAGCGACGCGGCAGACGCAGTAAGAAGTAGCGCAGTACCCGAC
>NZ_SCMX01000106.1 GCF_005503625.1 Cupriavidus sp. 2SB
GCCGAGCCCACCGCCCCCACCCGCCCGGCTTTACGCTGATCGAGGTACTCGTTGCCCTGACCATCCTGGCCGTGGCGCTGACTGCCGCCATGCGCGCAATGGGTTCGATGACTGAATCCAGCGCCTCGCTACAGCAGCGCATGCTGGCCGAATTCAGCGCCGAGAATCATCTGGCCACGCTGCGGCTGTCCAGGACGTGGCCAGAGCCCGGTTCGCGCGGCTACGAATGCCCGCAGGGCGGCGTGCCGCTGTATTGCCAGGAAACCGTGTCGGGCACGCCAAACCCATCGTTCCGCCGCGTGGAAATCGCGGTTTTCCCATCGGCGACGGACAAGTCCGTACGGCTGGCCTGGCTGGTCACGCTGGTCCCCAATGAAACGCGCAATGTTCTCTGATCGATCGCGCAGGCGGCGCGGCGCATCCCCCACGCGCGGTTTCACGCTGCTGGAGATGCTGGTAGCCATCACGCTACTGGCGGTCATGGCGGTGATCGGATGGCGCGCACTCGATTCGCTCACGCGCAGCCGCGAGCGGCTGACCGAGCACGACGCACGCCTCGACGCGCTGAAAGTGCTCTACGGCCAGTTCCAGTCCGACTGCGAACACCTCGCCAAACCCGCCCAGCTCGATACGAGTCCCGTCGAACTGGCGCCCAACCAGTTGCTGATGGTGCGCGACCGCCGCGACGCTGGCCAGGCGCCGGCCTGGCAGGTGGTGACCTATCGGCTCGACGGCAACACGATCGTGCGCGCCGCCAGTCGGCCCGCCAGCACCCGCAGCGAAGTGCAATCGGCAATCCTGTCACTGCGGCAAGCCAACAGCCAGGGTCTGCAGCTGCGCCCACTGCTGAGTGACGCCGACCAGCTTTCGGCCCGCGCCTGGGTGGAGCCAGCCGGCTGGCTGGTGGACTCGGGACGCGTGCGCACGGCGTTGCGGCAGGCCAGTGTGATGGTCGATGCGGCGAGTGCCGCCGCCGCGCAATCCGCCAGCGATGCGCAGGCCAGTGCACAGTCCGAGGGCGGCGCCTACTCCGACAGCGTGAGTATTCGCGCCATCGAACTCAATGTCTTTGCCCGCATGAGCGAGGGCAGCGCCACGCGCCAGTTCCAGAAAGTCTGCATGACGGGGACGTCATGACCCGGCGCATCGCGATTCCCGAGCATCGCCAACGCCAGTCGGGCGCCGCCGTGGTGACCGCGCTGCTCATGGTCACGCTGGCCGTAGTTATCGTCTCCGGCCTGCTCTGGCGCCAGCAAGTACAGATCCGTTCGATCGAGAACCAGCGCCTGATGGCCCAGGCGGAATGGATCGAGCGCGCCGCCGTGGACTGGTCCCGGCTGATCCTGCGTGACGATCAGCGCCGCTCACAGGTGGACTACATCGGTGAGCCATGGTCTGTGCCGGTGGCGGAGACGCGTCTTTCAGATTTCCTCGGCACGGGCGTGAGCACGGACCAGGCTGGCGAAACCTCGTTCGTGTCGGGCCGCATCCTGGATGCGCAGGCGCGGTTCAACCTGACCAACCTCTATCTGTGGACGGCCGAAGGCGGGGTCCGCGTCGCCAATATCGACCAGACTTCCCTGGCGGCCTTCAGACGACTGCTTCAAACGCTGGGCATGAACGCCGCGCTGGCGGAGCCGACTGCACAGTATTTTCTGCGTGCCGCCAAGGGCGTCTCCGCCAACGGACAACCCGCGCCCCGGACGCCGGACAGTGTCGAAGACCTGCTGGCCATCCCCGGTTACTCGCCGCAGATGGTGGCGGTGCTGGAACCCTTTGTGACGGTTCTGCCCGAGCGCACCAAGGTCAACGCTAATACCGCGGACGCCGAAGTGCTCTCGGCCGTGATCGACAAGCTGTCCATCGACCGTGCGCGCGAACTGGTGCGCCAGCGTGACCGCGCCTATTTCAACAACACCGGCGACGTGACCACGCAGCTCCAGTCCATTGCGCCGCAGGCCGGGTCGGCCACCGATGCGCTGGACGTGCGCACCCACTATTTCCTGATCTACGGTTTGGTCCGGCACGACCGTGCGCGGCGCCTCAAGGTGTCGCTGGTACGCCGCAGCGATGTGCTCGGTAGCGGCAATACCACCCGAGTCATCTGGGTGCGCGATGCCGATGCCATGCCGGAGCAACGCTAAAACGGGGCCGTACGGCAAGCCAATTTTTGTGGGGCGCGACGTAGGAATCAACCTCCTCCAAAATCGGACGAGTCACTATTGACGCACGTTGGTCACACAGGCAAGGTATGCTGCTGCGCCAGCCCGGACAGCTGCAGCAACCTGCGGCCAGGCCCCTTGCTTCGCCAGCCCTGCCGTACCCCGGATGCTGGCGGCCGTCGGGCCCACTCCTGCCGCCAGCGCAATATCGTCCACTGCATACAGGGAAATCTTGAGTACCACGCTCTACGTCCGCCTGCCGCACCGGCCGCATGACCAGCCGCAACCGTGGCAATTCGGGACGATGCCGTTTGCGCTGGTACGCGCCACGGCAGGAGACAAAAGCCGGCGAACCGGCCTGCCGCCAGCCCCCGAGCTGTTGCGCGAAGGCCACGCCGTACCCGCCGAAATGCCCGCCGCAGACCGCCTGGTGCTGATCGTCGCCGCCAGCGATGTGCTGCTGACGGCCGCCATGGTGCCCCCGCTGCCCCCCGCCCGATTGCGTCTGGCGCTGCCCAATCTGGTCGAGGACATGCTCGCCACCGATGCGGCGCCGTGCCATATCGCCCTGGGGCCGGCGCTGGACCCAGCCGCCTCGGCACGCGGTGCGCGTCGCCGTCTGCTGATGGTGACGGACCGCGCGTGGCTGCGCGCCGCACTCGACCAGTTTGCCGAACACAAGCATCGCCGCCGCAGCGTGCTGCCCGCGCAGCTCTGCCTGCCGCTGGCCGAACCACTGGAATTGGCGCCCGAGGCCGCCGCAGCCGAGTCTTCCGCCGCCGAGCCGGTGCTGGCCGGTGGCGCCGACACCGCGCCTGCGCCCCGCCCCGCCGCTCCCGCCGCACCTGTCATTCCCGCCACCACAGACGAATCCCTGCAGCCCGCCACGCTGGTGGTGGAAGCTGCGGTCTCGGCGCTGGCCCAGTCGGCATCGTTGCTGGACACCTCGGCACCTGCCCTGGCAGCGGCCGAATCGGCCCGCCTCTGGCAGTTGACCGTCCGCACGGGCCCGTACGATGGCTACGGACTGCTACTCAACGATCAGGCGCTGGCCGCCTGGCAGGTGCTGGCCCCGGCCGGACACTGGCATGGCGACAAGACGGCCCAGGCACACGCGCCGGTGCCGGCCTTGCGCGAGACGCGCGCCGCGCCGCGTGCCTCAAGGATTTCCGATGCATGGCGCATCTGGCTCGTCGGCGCCGAAGCGTGCCTGCGCGAGCCGCAACTTGACCTGGCGCAGTTCGAGTTCGCCCAGGGCCGCATGGACCGCTGGAACCTGCGCGCCTGGCGCGCGCCAGTGGCCCTGGCCGTGGCGCTGCTGATCGTCCAGATCATCGGCATGAACGTGCAGTGGTTCATGCTGCGCCAGGAGTCGAAGCGGATCGATGCCGCGCAGATCGACCTCCTGCACACCGCATTCCCCAATGTGCCGCCCGTGGCCGAGCCGCCGCTGCTGATGCGTCGCCAGATCGAACAGTTGCGTACCGCCAGCGGCCGAAGCACGCCGAGCGATTTCCTGCCGCTGGCGGATGGCTTCGCACGCGCAGCCCGGGATCTCCCGCCCGATGCGCTGCTGCAACTCGATTACCGCGCCGGCACGCTGTACGTCACGCTCAAGCCGGGCACCAACACCAGCGCGCTGCGTACCGCCGCGCGCCAAGTGGGTCTGCAGATGGACGAAGACAAGAACCCGCCCGACGCAACGGTGCGCGCCGGTGGCGCTCCGACGCCGCCGGGATCGCGCTGGACCGTGAAACGGGAAGCCGCCACAGGCAGCGTCGGCGGCAAGCCTGAAGGCAGGGCCGGCGCATGAAGTTCGGTAATCGTTCGACCTCCTCCCCCGCCTTTGCCCGTCTGGGCCGGCTGCGCCCGCGCGTGCCCGATGCCTGGCGCGAGCGCTTCGACACATTCTGGAACGCCCGCAATCCGCGCGAACAGGCCATCCTGGGTGGCGGCGCACTGGTCCTGGTGCTGGTGTTCGGCTACCTCGTGCTGTGGGAACCGGCTGCCACGGGCCGTGATCGTCTGATGCGCCACCTGCCCGTCCAGCGCGCGGACCTGGCCGAAATGGAAACCCTGGCGCAGGAAGCACGCGGTTTGCAGGCCAGCCCGGCGCCGTCGCTGCGCGGCGATGCGCTGACGCAGGCGCTGCAAGACAGCCTCGCCCAGCACGGATTGAAGGCCACGCGACTCGCGCCCACAGGCGAAAGCGCCGTGCAGATTCAGCTCGACAAGGCCGCCTTTGGCGCCGTGACCAGTTGGCTGCAGGATGTCAGGGCGCAGCAGCGGCTCAAGGTCACGGACGCGAAAATCAGCTATGTCGGCGCCACGGCGCTGGTGAATGTCACGGCCACCCTGCAGGGTCCGGGCGCCGGCGGCCGTAACTGATGGCACGGCTGGAAGCATTGCGACTGGCTCGCCGACAGGCGCGCGCGCCGCGTGGCTGGCAACGGCTGCGTTGGGCCATGCTCGGCCTGGCGGCGGTTGTCGTGACGATCGTCGCGTCCCTGCCGGCTACATGGATGGCCGACCGCATCGCCACGGACACGCAGCGGCGGGTCCTGCTGGCCGATGCGGCAGGCACGCTCTGGCACGGTAGCGCCACGCTCGCGCTGACGGCCGGTGCCGGCAGCCAGACCGCCACGGTGCTGCCCGGCCGCCTGAACTGGGATGTGGCGTTCTGGCCGTTGCTGACGGGTACCTTGCGGGTGGTGGTGTTCCAGGACGCCGCCATGGCCGCGCCGGTCAAGCTGGCCGTTACGCCTGCGGGCTGGACGGTGGAATCGGGCAGTATCCGGCTGCCGGCCTCGATGCTGGAAGGCATTGGCGCCCCCTTCAACACCCTGCGCCCGGACGGCGCGATGCGTGTGGACTGGTCGGCACTGCAGGGCAGATTTACCGGCAACCAGAAGTCCGGGCATCTGAGCGTGCAGCTCGATCAGATGTCCGCCGCCGTCAGCCGTCTGCGTCCGCTGGGCAGTTACCGCGCGGATATCGACCTGGCCGGCGCCGATGGCAAATTGCAACTGAAAACCCTGAGTGGGCCGCTGTACCTGGAGGGCAGCGGCACGCTGGGCCGGCAGGCACGCTTCGAAGGTACGGCACGCGCCGACCCCGATGCGGCAACCCAGTTGGCGGGCCTGCTGGGCCTGCTGGGCCGAACCGAGAACAACGTGACCAGGCTGCGCTTCTGAGCCTCACGGCAACAGAGCGAGCTTTGAACCGACGATGAAAACGCAAGCACACCCTTCTTTCTTCCGTACCGCCTGCGCACGCGCCACTGTGCTGCTGTGCGGCCTCTCCCTGCTGGCGCCCGCGCCGCTCTGGGCGCAGCAGCCCCAGCAGGTGCCGCAGCCGAACGACATTACACCGCGCAACAACCGCGACCAGGTGGTGCTGAACTTCGTCAACGCCGATCTCGAATCGGTGGTCAAGGCGGTGGGCCAGGCCACGGGCAAGAACTTTGTGATCGATCCGCGCGTGAAGGGCACCGTCAGCCTGGTGACCGAACAGCCGGTCTCGCGCGCCCAGGCACTGGAAACGCTGGGGTCGGTGCTGCGGATGCAGGGCTACGCGATGGTGGACTCGAACGGCTTCACCAAGGTGGTGCCGGAAGCCGACGCCAAGCTCCAGGGCTCGCCCACGGTCATCGGCGCGGGTAGCTCCCGGGGCGATCAGGTGGTGACGCAGGTGTTCCGGCTGAACTACGAGTCGGCCAACAACCTCGTACCGGTGCTGCGGCCGATGATCGCGCCGAACAACACCATCACCGCCTACCCGGCCAACAACACGCTGGTCATCACCGACTACGCCGACAACCTGCGCCGCCTGGCCCGCATCATTGCGGCGGTGGATGCGCCGGCATCGGGCGAAGTGGAACTGATCCCGTTGAAGAACGCCGTGGCCAGCGATGCCGCCGTGGTCCTGCAGAAGCTGCTTGACCCGTCGGCAGCCGGCGGCGCCGGTGCTGCGCCGGGCGGCGATGCATCGCTGCGCACCACCGTGGTGGCCGAGCCGCGCAGCAACTCGCTGATGATCCGCGCATCGAGCCGTGCCCGTGTGCAGCAGGCACGCGCCCTGATCGAGAAGATCGACCAGCCCTATGCACGCGGCGGCAACATCTGGGTGGTGCCGCTCAAGAACGCCGACGCCACCAAGCTCGCGGCCACGCTGCGCGCCATCGTGGCGGCTGACAGCAGCTTCTCCACCTCGACCCAGGGCGGGCAGGCCGGTGGCATTGCCGGCGCCGCGGGCGCCACCTCGCAGAATACGTCGATGCAGCAGTCCGGCCAGTACACGGGCGGCTCGACCAGCGGCTATGGCCGCAGCGGCAGCAGCGGTTCGTCGAGCTTTGGCGGTGGCGGTTCGAACGCGTTCTCGTCGTCGTTCGCCGTGAACCAGCAGCCCACCACGGGTGGCATCATCCAGGCCGACCCGTCGACCAATTCGCTGATCATCACCGCAAGCGAGCCCGTCTACCGCAACCTGCGCGGCGTGATCGACGACCTGGATGCGCGTCGCGCCCAGATCTACATCGAATCGATGATCGTCGAGGTCACGGCCTCGCAGGCCAGCGAACTGGGCATCCAGTGGCAGGGCCTGGTCAACGCCACCGGCAATACCATCGGCTTCGCGGGCACCAACTTCGCCTCGGGCGGCGCCAACATCCTGAACCTGAGCCTGGCGGGCCTGCTCTACAACAACAACGCCACGGCCGGCATTGCGGCGGCGCAGCAGATCGTGCCGGACATCGGCGGCCTGAACGTGGGTGTGCTGAACCGTTCGACGGGCCTGGGTGCGCTGGTGCGCGCGCTGGGCAGCAACGACAGCGTGAACCTGCTCTCCACGCCGAACCTGATCACGCTGGAGAACGAGGAAGCCAAGATCCTGATCGGCCAGAACATTCCGATCACGACCGGCTCCTACGCGCAGACGGGCAGCTCATCGAGCGTGTCGCCGTTCCAGACCTTCGACCGCAAGGACGTCGGCATCACGCTGCGCGTGCGGCCGCAGATTTCCGAAGGCGGGCTGGTCAAGATGCAGATCTACCAGGAATCCTCGTCGGTGGTGGCCAACACGATCAACCTCACGTCGGGTCCCACCACCAACGTGCGCTCGATCGAGACCAATGTGCTGGTCGATGACGGCCAGATCATCGTGCTCGGCGGCCTGATCGAAGACAGCTACGGCGACGGCGTGCAGAAGGTGCCATTGCTGGGCGACATTCCGCTGATCGGCTCGCTGTTCCGCTACGAGAACAAGAACCGCAAGAAAACCAACCTGCTGGTGTTCCTGCGCCCGTACGTGATGCGCACGGCAGCCGCCACGGATCGCCTGACGCAGGACCGCTACGAGTACATGCGCGGTCAGCAGCAGGGCTACGTCTCGCCTAACATGCTGGTACGGGACAAGGACACGCCGGTACTGCCGCCTGCCGATTCCCCGGGTGCGCCGTTCGTCGATCCGCGCTACAACGGTCCCGTGCAGAGTCCGCTGCCACTCAGCCCCACGCCGCCGGCCGCGCCGGAGCAACCATCGGTGCCGCCGTCGCAACAACCATCGCAGCAGCCGCCGCGTCCGCTGTCGCTGAACGACCAGTCGTTCGCCAAGCCGGCACGTCCGCAAAGCTGAGTCACGCATGACGACCGAAACACTCGCCGCGCAACCGCCGCAGGAAGCGCCTCTCGAAGCCCCGTCGCCAATGGCGGCGCGGCTTGTGTCGTACGCGTTCTCGCGCGATGCCGGCCTGCTGGTGGCGCACCAGCGTCCGGACGGACTCGAAGTCTGGGTGAGCCGCAAGACCTCGCCGGCGGCACTGGCCGAGGTGGCGCGCGTGCATGGCGCGCTGCATCTGCGCGTGCTGGAGCAGCCCGCGCTGGAAGCGGCGATGTCCGATGCGTATAACCGCCAGGACGGCTCGGCGGCACAGATCGTGGGCGAAGTCGAAGGCGAGGTAGACCTGTCGCGGCTGATGCAGGACATTCCCGCCGTGGAAGACCTGCTCGAATCCGAAGACGACGCGCCGATCATCCGCATGATCAACGCGTTGCTCACGCAGGCGGCGCGCGAGCAGGCATCGGATATCCATATCGAACCGTTCGAATCGGCATCGGTGGTGCGCTTCCGTGTGGACGGTACGCTGCGCGATGTGGTGCGACCTAAGAAGGCGCTGCACGGCGCGCTGATCTCGCGGATCAAGATCATGGCGCAGCTCGATATCGCCGAGAAGCGTCTGCCACAGGATGGCCGTATCACGCTGCGCGTGGGCGGACGTCCGGTGGATGTGCGGGTCTCGACGCTGCCGACCGGTCATGGCGAACGCGCGGTGCTGCGTCTGCTCGACAAGGAAGCGGGCCGGCTCGATCTCGCAAAGCTCGGCATGGCACCCGGCACACTGGGCGGCTTCGATCATCTCGTGCGCCAGCCGCACGGCATCGTGCTGGTGACCGGCCCGACCGGCTCGGGCAAGACGACCACGCTCTATGCGGCGCTGTCGCGGCTTGACTCGCACACGACGAACATCATGACCGTGGAAGATCCGATCGAGTATGACCTCGACGGCATCGGCCAGACGCAGGTCAATCCGCGTATCGACATGACGTTCGGCAAAGCCTTGCGCGCGATCCTGCGGCAGGATCCGGACGTGGTCATGATCGGTGAAATCCGCGACCTGGAGACTGCGCAGATCGCCGTCCAGGCATCGCTGACGGGCCACCTGGTGCTGGCTACGCTGCACACGAACGATTCGGCCTCCGCCGTGACGCGTCTGGTGGATATGGGGATCGAACCGTTCCTGCTGTCGTCGTCGCTGCTCGGCGTGCTGGCGCAGCGTCTGGTTCGGCGCCTGTGCCCGCACTGCAAGCGCGAGGAAGTGATCGAAGTCACGCCGGGCGAGGCCGATGTGTTGCAGGCCGAAGGCAAGCCGCTGCAGCGCGTGTGGCACGCCGTGGGCTGCGACAAGTGCGGCCACTCGGGCTACCAGGGCCGCATGGGCGTCTATGAACTGTTGACCGTGGACAGCGAGATCCAGACGATGATCCATCGCCAGCAACCCGAATCCGAAATCAAGCAGGTGGCGCTCGGCAAGGGCATGCACACCATGCGTCGCGATGCGCAGCGCTGGATCGAGAGCGGCGCCACGTCGCTGGAAGAAGTGCTGCGCGTGACGCGCGATTAGGAACCTGACGCCGCATGCCCGCCTTTCGCTACGAAGCCGCTGACGCCACCGGCCGCACCGACCGCGGCGTCATCGAGGCCGACAGTCCCAAGCAGGCGCGCACCCAGTTGCGGGCGCGCGGCCTGACGCCGATTTCCGTCGATCCATTGGCCGGTGCCGGACTCGCCAAGCGCGGCAGCCAGGGCATGTTCGTGCGCCGGCTGTCCACGCAGGAGCAGGCGCTGTTCACTCGCCAGCTTGCGAGCCTGATCGTGTCGGGCCTGCCGCTCGACGAGGCGCTGGGCGCGCTGGCCGATCAGGCCGAGCGCCAGTACGTGCACGAGTTGCTCGCCGGTATCCGCGCGGAAGTCATGGGCGGCAGTTCGCTGTCCGTGGCGCTGTCGCAGCATCCGAAGGATTTTCCGGACATCTATCGCGCGCTGGTTTCTGCTGGCGAGCACTCGGGCCACCTTGGCGTGGTGCTGGAGCGGCTGGCGACCTATATCGAGACGCGCAATACGCTGACGTCGAAGATCCGCCTTGCCTTCACCTATCCGGCCATCGTCACCGTGGTGGCATTCGCCATCGTGATCTTCCTGCTGTCTTATGTGGTGCCGCAGGTGGTCAGCGTCTTCGCCAACACCAAGCAGAAGCTGCCCACGCTGACGATCGTCATGTTGTGGCTGTCCGATTTCGTGCGTAACTGGTGGTGGGCGGGCATCGCCGCGATTGCGGTGGTCACGGCGATCATACGCAGCGTGCTCAAGCAGCCGGACGTGAAGCTGTCGTGGCACCGCTGGCTGCTGACCGCGCCGCTGATCGGCAAGCTGATCCGCGGCTACAACACCGCGCGCTTTGCCAGCACGCTCGCGATTCTGGTATCGGCCGGTGTGCCGATCCTGCGCAGCCTGCAAGCCGCTGGAGAAACGCTGACGAACGTCGCGCTCAAGAACAACGTCGACGATGCGACGACGCGGGTGCGCGAAGGCGCCTCACTGGCGCGCGCACTGGCCGCGCAGAACCAGTTTCCGCCGGTGCTGGTGCATCTGATTCGTTCGGGGGAAGCCACCGGCAACCTGCCGATCATGCTGGAGCGGGCGGCTACGGGCGAAGGCCAGGAACTGGAGCGTCGAACGCTGTTCCTGACCAGCCTGCTGGAGCCGCTGCTGATTCTGACGATGGGTGTGGTGGTGCTGCTGATCGTGCTCGCGGTACTGATGCCGATTATCGAGATCAATCAGTTGGTGCGATAGGCGGGGATAGGCGCCAGCGGCAGACGATGCGCTGGCCCTCACCCCCAGCCCCTCTCCCGCCGTGCGGGAGAGGGGCGCGAACCGACAGGGGCCGAGTCGCTCCGAGCTTATTCCTGCGCCACTACCTTCTTCTTTGCAGGCGCCCGCTTGCGCGGTGCAGCCTTCTTCTTCGCTGCCGGCTTCTTTTCTTCAGCCGGTGCTGCTTCCTCCACCGGCACTTCTTTCACAACAGCTTCCACGACTTCCGGCTCTGCCTTGGCCGACAGCACCGTCGTGCCCGGAGCCGAGAACACCGACTGGTCGATTGGCCACGGCGTGTCGCTAAGCGTCACGTCGGGACGGCGGGTGCGCTTGCCGCGTGCCTTGGGTTCTTCTTCCACCGGCTCCACGGTTTCCGCAATCAGCGTCGAAGCCGAGCCTGCACGTTCTTCCTCGATATCGGCTGACAGCGCAGGCGCGGGTTCGGGGATGGCGTCGATTTTCACCACCGGGGCCGGCGTCTCGATCGGCGGCACAGGCTGGGCGACGGTTTGCGCCGGCGGCTGCGGGGCGGGCTTCGGCTGGTGGGCGCGGGGTTGCTGCTGAGGTTGCTGCGGTTGCTGTGCCACAGGCTGCGGCGCCTGCTGCGCCACCGGCTGGCCCTCACCCTTGTTCCGCTTGCGCAGCCGAACCCAGATCGTCTTGTTGTTGCCGCCGTTGCGGGTTTCCACCTCGAACAGGTTGGTAGCCGTCACCAGCTCGGACAGCTTGCCGTAGCCGTAGTTGCGCGAATCGAACTCCGGCACCTGCTTGGCGATGTAGTTGCCGATGCCGCCGAGCGTGGACCAGCCGTCCTCGTCGGACACGGCCTGCGAGGCGCTCTGCAGCAGGCGCACCAGCCGCGAATCCTGACGCAGTTCCTGGGTGCTGCGGCGACGGGCCGGGGCGGTGGCCGCATCGGCGTCTCCGTCTGCATCGTTATCGGTATCGGCCGCGCGCAGCACGTCCGAATAGATGAACTTGTCGCAGGCGGTCACGAAAGGCTTGGGCGTCTTGCGCTCGCCGAAACCGTAGACGGTCAGGCCCTGCTCGCGGATGCGCGAGGCCAGGCGCGTAAAGTCGCTGTCGCTCGACACGATGCAGAAACCATCGAAGCGGCCCGTGTAGAGCAGGTCCATCGCATCGATGATCATCGCGCTATCCGTGGCGTTCTTGCCTACCGTGTAGCGGAACTGCTGGATCGGCTGGATCGAGTGCGCCAGCAGGCGGTCTTTCCAGCCCGACAGGTTCGGGCGCGTCCAGTCGCCGTAGATCCGCTTCACGGCGGCCACGCCGTATTTGGCCACTTCGGCCAGCAGTCCTTCGACGATGGCGGGCGCTGCATTGTCGGCGTCGATCAGGACGGCCAGGGTCGCACCCTGGCGGGGAGAATTGTTCATGGTCGGTTCTTCTTGAGGGCCGGGTTGCACCATGGAGGGGGCCCGGCGGTGTGACGCACAGACGCCACAAAGCAGTCGGCGTGCGCCATTTGGATGCACCGCAGTGTACACGGGCAGCCCAACGGTATACGGGAAATCACGGGGGCATATGGCCCGTTTTATGCTGCATCGCACGGTACCGTGGTCTGCACGCCGGTGCTACCATCGCTCGCAGAGACACGGCTGTTCGACGCTTCCACAAGAAGCGGCCAACAGTTGCCTATAACTGATGTATCGGTGATCCCGACAGCACGCCCCCCAGAGGAGCACATATGAATGCCCCACTGACCGCCCCGGTCAGCGACGCTATCCGTCGCGCGCTCGAAAACGTTTCCCTCGAAGACAAATACACGCTTGAGCGTGGCCGCATCTACATCAGCGGCACGCAGGCCCTTGTGCGCCTGCCGATGCTGCAGCAGGAACGCGACCGCGCCGCCGGCCTCAATACCGCCGGTTTCATCTCCGGCTATCGCGGCTCGCCGCTCGGCGCGCTCGACCAATCGCTCTGGAAGGCCAAGAAGCACCTGGCCGCCCACAACGTGGTGTTCCAGGCCGGGCTGAACGAAGACCTCGCCGCCACGTCGGTATGGGGTTCGCAGCAGGTGAACATGTATCCGGACGCCAAGTTCGATGGCGTATTCGGCATGTGGTACGGCAAAGGCCCTGGCGTGGATCGCACGGGCGATGTGTTCAAGCATGCGAACTCGGCCGGTTCGAGCCGCCACGGCGGTGTGCTGGTGCTGGCCGGTGACGACCACTCCGCAAAATCCTCCACGCTGGCACACCAGTCCGAGCACATCTTCAAGGCGTGCGGGCTGCCGGTGCTCTATCCGTCCAATGTGCAGGAGTATCTCGATTACGGCCTGCACGCCTGGGCGATGAGCCGCTACTCGGGCCTATGGGTGTCGATGAAGTGCGTGACCGATGTGGTGGAGTCGTCAGCCTCTGTCGAACTCGATCCGCATCGCGTGCAGATCGTGCTGCCCGACGACTTCATCCTGCCGCAGGGCGGGTTGAACATCCGCTGGCCTGATCCGCCGCTCGAACAGGAAGCGCGGCTGCTCGACTTCAAGTGGTACGCGGGGCTGGCTTATGTCCGCGCGAACAAGATCGACCGCATCGAGATCGATTCGCCGCACGCGCGTTTCGGCATCATGACTGCCGGCAAGGCATATCTCGATACGCGCCAGGCACTGTCCGACCTGGGACTCGACGACGCGACCTGCGCGCAGCTCGGCATCCGCCTGTACAAGGTGGGCTGCGTCTGGCCCCTGGAGGCACACGGCGCGCGTGCGTTTGCGGAGGGGCTGCAGGAAATCCTCGTCGTCGAGGAAAAGCGCCAGATCATGGAGTACGCGCTCAAGGAAGAGCTGTACAACTGGCGCGACGATGTGCGCCCCAAGGTCTACGGCAAGTTCGACGAGCGCGACAACGCGGGCGGCGAATGGTCGATCCCGCAGAACAACTGGCTATTGCCGGCGCACTACGAACTATCCCCGGCGATCATCGCCAAGGCTATCGCCACGCGACTCGACAAGTTCGACCTGCCCAGCGACGTGCGCGCGCGCATTGCCGCACGGCTGGCCGTGATCGAAGCCAAGGAAAAAGCGCTGGCCACACCGCGCGTGACCGCCGAGCGCAAGCCGTGGTTCTGCTCGGGCTGCCCGCACAACACCTCCACCAACGTGCCCGAAGGTTCGCGTGCGCTGGCCGGTATTGGCTGCCACTACATGACGGTGTGGATGGACCGCAGCACCAGCACCTTCAGCCAGATGGGCGGCGAAGGCGTGGCGTGGATCGGCCAGGCGCCGTTTGCCGGTGACAAGCACGTCTTTGCCAACCTTGGCGATGGCACGTATTTCCACTCGGGGCTGCTGGCGATTCGCGCGTCGATCTCGGCGGGCGTGAACATCACGTACAAGATCCTCTACAACGATGCGGTGGCGATGACGGGCGGCCAGCCCGTGGACGGCCAGCTTTCGGTGCAGGACATCGCCTATCAGGTGGCGGCGGAAGGCGCGAAGAAGATCGTCATCGTCACGGATCAGCCCGAGAAGTACAACAGTGCGATCAAGCTGCCGGAAGGGCTGACCGTTCATCATCGCGACCAACTCGATACCATCCAGCGCGAATTGCGCGAGGTGCCAGGCTGCACGATCCTGATCTACGACCAGACCTGCGCCACCGAGAAGCGTCGACGTCGGAAACGCGGCACGTTCCCCGATCCGGCACGCCGCGCGTTCATCAACGATGCAGTGTGCGAAGGTTGCGGCGACTGCTCGGTCAAGTCGAACTGCCTGTCCGTGGAGCCGCTCGAAACCGAACTCGGCACCAAGCGGCAGATCAACCAGTCTTCGTGCAACAAGGACTTCTCGTGCCTGAACGGCTTCTGCCCGAGCTTTGTCACGGCGGAAGGTGCGCAGGTGCGCAAGCCTCAGGCCACGGGCATCGCGATGACTGGCCTGCCTGAACTGCCGCTGCCACAGTTGCCGACGATGCGCCGCTCGTACGGCATCCTTGTCACGGGTGTGGGCGGCACCGGCGTAGTGACGATCGGCGGCCTGCTCGGCATGGCCGCGCACCTGGAAAGCAAGGGCGTGACGGTGCTCGACATGGCGGGTCTGGCGCAGAAGGGTGGCGCAGTGCTCTCGCACGTGCAGATCGCGGACAAGCCTTCGGACCTGCACGCTACGCGGATCGCGATGGGCGAGGCCGATCTCGTCATCGGCTGCGACGCCATTGTCTCGGCCACCGACGATGTCATCTCGAAGACGCAGCATGGCCGCACGCGCGCCATCGTCAACACCGCGCAGACGCCGACCGCTGCGTTCATCAAGGACCCGAAGTGGCAGTTCCCGGGTCTCTCGGCAGAGCAGGACATCCGCAACGCCGTGGGCGATCAATGCGATTTCATCAACGCCAGCGCACTGGCCGTGGCGCTGCTGGGCGACACGCTCTACACGAATCCGCTGGTGCTGGGCTATGCGTGGCAGAAGGGCTGGATTCCGCTGTCGCTCGAGGCGCTGGAGCGCGCCATCGAACTGAACGGTGTGTCGGTCGACAAGAACAAGGCTGCGTTCGACTGGGGTCGCCATATGGCACACGACCCGGATCATGTGCTGTCGCTGACGGGCAAGCTAAAGACGCAGACCGAAGGCGCCGATGTGGTGAAGCTGCCGACATCGTCGGGCGCGCTGCTGGAGAAGCTGATCGCCAATCGCGTGGAGCTGCTGACCAAGTATCAGGATGCGGCTTATGCGTCCAGATATCGCGATGCCATCCAGCGCGTCCGCACTGCCGAGAGCGCGCTGGTCGGCGCTGGCAAACCCCTGCCGCTGACAGAAGCTGCGGCGCGCAATCTCGCCAAGCTGATGGCCTACAAGGACGAGTACGAAGTGGCGCGCCTGTACACCGACCCGCTCTTCCTCGACAAGCTGCGCGCGCAGTTCGAAGGCGAACCGGGCCGTGACTACCAGATCAACTTCTGGCTGGCGCCGCCGATCACGGCCAAGCGCGATGACAAGGGACATCTGGTCAAGCGCCGCTTCGGTCCGTCCACGATGAAGCTGTTCCGCATCCTGGCCAAGCTCAAGGGCCTGCGCGGTGGGCCGCTGGACGTGTTCGGTCGTACCGAGGAACGCCGTATGGAACGCGCGCTGATCGGTGAGTACCGGGCGCTGCTCGATGAACTTTCTGGCGGCCTGACGGCGGCGAACCACAGCACGGCTGTCGAACTGGCTAATGTGCCGGACGATATTCGCGGCTTTGGGCATGTGAAGGAGAACAACCTGGTGGCGGCGCGTGGGAAGTGGGCGCGGTTGTTGGGGGTGTTTCGGGATCCGCAGGCTGGGGCGCGGGCGGCTTGATTCTCTGTAGCATTTGATGCGCTGGCCCTCTCCCCCGCCCCTCTCCCGCTTGCGGGAGAGGGGAGAACACCACGGGCGGTTCGATCGCTCCCGGTTGGCTCCCCTCTCCCGCAAAGCGGGAGAGGGGCCGGGGGAGAGGGCCAGCGGTTCACTCTTCATCTGACGTCGCTACACTGTGATGCCCAACCCTCCCCAGCATCACCATGCAACTCCGCCCCTATCACCCCGCCGATGAATCCGCAGTGGTCGAACTCTGGAAAGCCTGCGGCCTCACCCGTCCGTGGAACGATCCGCACAAGGACATCGCGCGCAAGCTGACGACGCAGCCGGAACTGTTCCAGATCGGCGAAATCGACGGACGCGTCATCGCCACGGCGATGATCGGCTACGACGGCCATCGCGGCTGGGTCTACTACCTGGCGGTCGATCCGGCGTTGCAGGGTCGTGGCTACGGGCGCATGCTGATGGCCCGCGCCGAAGCCCTGCTGATCGAACGCGGCTGCCCCAAGATCAACCTGCTGGTGCGCGAGACCAACGACGCGGTGCTCGCGTTCTACGACCGGCTCGGCTATGGCCGCGACGCCGCAGTGAGCCTGGGCAAGCGTCTGATTCCTGACCACTGATCGGAGACCCCCTATGACCACGTACCAAGGCAGTTGCCACTGCGGCCAGATCGCCTTCGAAGCCGATGGCGAAATCACGCAATTGCTGCAATGCAATTGCTCGATGTGCCGCCGTCGGGGCCATCTGCTCTGGTTCGTGCCGATGACGGATTTCCGGCTGAAGACGCCGGACGCCAACGCATCCACCTATCGCTTCAACACGATGAAGATCGCACACCGCTTCTGTCCGACCTGCGGTGTCGGCCCGTACTCCGAAGCGACCGATCCAAAAGGCACGCCTACGGCGGCAATCAATGCCCGGTGTCTCGATGGACTGGATCTCACCACGATCAAGGTGATCGACTACGACGGCGCGCACAAGTAAATATCTATGACGAATATCTGTGGCGATTTTTATCGAGATTAAATTCATGTCATGGATATTCGATCCATCCGGCGCCGACGACACCCCCTTAAGCACCCACTGAATTGGTTTCCCGCTGAGGAGGCGGCACCGATACAATTTCTGCTTCCTTGACCGCCTCGCTCACCGGCGCCCCCGAAAGCGCCGGGCGCGCCATGACCGCCACTGCCCCGCACCTCTCCCCTCGCCAGATCATCTGGACGCTCGGCATTACCGAGATCATCAGTTGGGGCACGCTTTACTTCACGTTCACGGTCTTTCTGGAACCCATGCATCAGGCACTGGGTTTCGGCAAACCGTTCCTCGCGGGTGGCTTCTCACTGGGATTGCTGGTCTGGGCGATGTGTTCGTTCGCCGTGGGTCGCCTGCTGGACCGCGTGCCCGCGCGCAAGGTGATGGGCTGGGGTTCGGTGCTCGCAGCTGCGGGTCTGCTGCTGTGGGCGTGGTGTCCGTCGCCAACCGTGTTCCTGCTGATGTGGATTCCGCTGGGGCTGGCGATGGCTTCCACGCTCTATGAACCCGCATTCGTGGTGCTGAGGCAGGCGTTTGGCGACAGCTACCAGAAGCCCATCGTCAAGGTGACGCTGTTCGCCGGCTTCGCCAGCACGATCTTCATTCCGATCGGACAATGGCTAGTGCTGCATCTGGGCTGGCGCGAGACGCTGATCATCTTCGCCGCGCTGAACCTGTTCGTCTGCGCCCCGCTCCATGCCCGCCTGCGCTACGCCGTGCATGCCACCTATTCCGGCACGCCGCTTCCCGGCGGCGCTTCGCCCGCCTCGCAGGGCATTGCGCGCGCCACGCTGCGCGAGCCGGTGTTCTGGGCCGTGGTCGCCGCCTTTACAGCCACCGCCGTGATTGCCTCGCTGCTCGGCGCACACCTGATTCCGATGCTGACCGAGAAAGGCATGCCAGTGGGGCAGCAACTGATCGTGGCCGCGCTGATCGGCCCCGCGCAGGTAGCTGGGCGTCTGGCCATGGCACGGCTGCCAATCAACCAGCCGGTGCGCCTCTCGATGCCCGTCTACGTGGTCATGAGCGTGGGCCTGCTCTGCCTGACGCTCGGCCATGGCTACTGGCTCATGGTCGCGGCCATCTGCTACGGCATCGCCAACGGTGTGAACACCATGCTGCGCGCGATGGCGATGCCCGAACTGATCTCGCGTCATCACTACGCCACGCTGAATGGGTTAATGATGACCCCGGTGCTGCTGATGCAGGCCGCAGCGCCATGGTTCGGCGCGCTGCTCTGGCGTGCCGCTGGCGGCTACTGGCTCATGCTGTGGGTCATGGTGGCGCTGGCGCTCGGCGCGCTGGGCGCGTTTGCCTACGCGCTGCACCAGCGCGGCCTGCTGCGGCAGGACGCCGCCGTCGCATAAAG
>NZ_SCMX01000107.1 GCF_005503625.1 Cupriavidus sp. 2SB
TTCCACGTCCAGCCCATTGCGAGCCCGCCCAGCGTGCCGCCGAGTCCGTAGGAAATGCCCGTGTACAGCGCCTGTCCTCTGCCTTGCAGGGGTCCGGCAAACCAGCGTTGCAGCCGCTTGAGGCTGGCGCTGTGGTGCGCGGCAAACGTGGCGGCGTGCAGGATCTGCACCGCCGCCATCAGCCACGCGAACTGCGCGAAGTAGCCAGTCAGGCCGAAGCGCAGCGCCGCCAGCACGAACGTGCCGGCCAGGATCGTGCGCAGTGCCAGTGCGCCGAACAGCCGGCCCTGATAGAAGAAGAACACGATCTCCGCCACCACGCCGATGGTCCACATCGCGCCGATGGCGATCTTGCTGTAGCCCAGCCGTTCCAGATAGAGCGAATAGAAGACGTAGAGCGCTGCGTGCGCGAACATCATCAGGAAGGCCGAGGCAAGGAACCACGCCACGTCAGGGCGACGCAGCAGAGGCAGCGCGGGCGGCGGCTTGACGCGTGGCCCTTCGTCCGTGGCATCGCGCATGCCGAAGACCACCACCGCGAACAGCGCCAGCGTGGCGCTGGCCAACCACGGGAAGGCCGGCATGCCGAAGTGCTCGAACAATGCCCCGCCCGTCAGCACGGCCGCGATGAATCCGACCGAGCCGAACATGCGCACGCGGCCGTAGCGATGATCGAAAGCGCCATGGCGGCGCAGCGTGGAAATGGTCAGGGCATCGCCCAGCGGCGACATGGCGCTCGTGATCAGGTTCAGGCCGATCATCATCGCCATCATGCCGCCGTAGCTGGTGATCCCCGGTACGGCCAGGAATGCGAGCAGCGCCGTCACGGCCGCGAGCCGCAACAGCTTCACGCGCGTGTGCATGACATCGGACAGCCAGCCCCACAGATAGGGGCCGACGATGCGACTCAACTGAAAGCACGCCATCAGTACGCCGATCTGCACGGGCGAGAAGCCCCGGTCGGCGAAAAACAGGCTCACATACGGCGAGATGACGCCGACGTAGGCGTAGTAGCCGAGATAGAACAGCCCGAAACGAAGGTAGGTGGCTCTGTCGATCGAACCCGACGGAGCCGTCGTCGTGCCCAGGGGGTGGCTCAGGGCGTGTCCTGAACCGGGACGTGAGCCGGAATGCGCGGCGTATCGACGTGGACATCGCCACACTGCGCGCGATGGCGCAATGCGTGGTCCATCAGCACCAGCGCGAGCATGGCCTCCGCGATAGGCGTCGCACGGATGCCCACGCACGGATCATGACGGCCAAACGTCTCGACGCTGGCCGTATTGCCACCCTTGTCGATCGATTCGCGCGCGGTGCGGATGCTGGACGTCGGCTTGATCGCCAGCGATACCGTGACGTCCTGACCGGTCGAAATCCCGCCCAGCACGCCACCTGCATTGTTCGTACGGAAACCCTGCGGCGTCAGCTCGTCACCATGGACCGTGCCGCGTTGTGCCACGCTGTCGAAGCCCGCGCCAATCTCGACGCCCTTGACCGCGTTGATGCCCATCATCGCGTGTGCGATATCGGCGTCGAGCTTGTCGAACAGCGGCTCGCCCAGCCCCACGGGCACGCCGCTGGCCACCACCTCGATGCGCGCGCCCACGGAATCGCCATCGCGGCGCAGCGTGTCCATATAGGTTTCGAGCTCGGGCACGATATCGGCATTCGCCGCGAAGAACGGGTTCTCCGGCACGTGCTTCCAGTCGGTGAACGGCACTTCCACTTCACCAAGTTGCGACATGTAGCCGCGAATCTCGGTGCCGTACTGCTCTTTCAGCCATTTCTTGGCAATTGCCGCCGCGGCCACCACGGGCGCGGTGAGGCGGGCCGACGAACGGCCACCGCCGCGATAGTCGCGGATGCCGTACTTGTGCCAGTAGGTGTAGTCGGCGTGGCCGGGACGGAAGGTCTCGACGATGTTGCCGTAGTCCTTGCTGCGCTGGTCCGTATTGCGGATCAGCAGGCAGATCGGCGTGCCCGTGGTCTTGCCTTCGAACACACCGGAGAGAATTTCGACCTGATCGGCTTCCTGGCGCTGCGTCACATGGCGCGAGGTGCCGGGCTTGCGGCGATCCAGGTCGATCTGGATATCGGCCTCGGTCAGCGACATTCCCGGCGGGCAACCATCGACGACCGCGCCAATCGCGGGCCCATGGGATTCGCCGAAGGTGGTGACTGTGAAAAGCAGGCCGAGAGTATTGCCAGACATGATCGAAACCGCGCAGGAATTGGGGACGGCCTACATTGTACGGCCATTACCCGCTTAGGCGGCGACACCAACCTCGCCGCCCTGCCCCACCAGCGCCGGCGCAAACACCCCGCTGCCCGCGAAGTCGGGGTAGTACTGCTTGCGCATGCGTGCCAGATACGCCTGGAGGTTCGCATGCGTTTCAGCCGCTGCGCGGATCGGGGTTTCGAACACGGGCGACTGCAGGCTCGCCGCGAATGCAAACAAAGTGGCGTCTGCACCGCATGGTCGATCACCCATCAGGTACGGTTTGTCGCCCAGGATATCGGCCACCGATTTCACGCCATGGGTAGCCATCGTCGTCATGTCGGCCTCGCTATGGCGCCCCAAACCCTGCGCCCACAGCATTTGGCGAACCTTTCGCCGCACCATTGTCTTGACCAGTCCTCGCACTGGCGCGGGCACGATGTTGAAGAACTGCGCGGGACCGCGTTCGAAGTTGCCGCGCTCCAGCCAGCGCACCCGCGCCACGGCCCAGTACAGGTTGTCTTCCAGCAGCTTCTCCACGGCCCACGCCGTACCGCGCTCGGCGGGCGACAGGCCTTCGTCGAAATCGATGTGGTAGGTCTTTTCCAGGTGCCAGCGGATCAACGTGGAGTCCGCTACCAGCCGGCCCATGTCGTCCAGATACGGCAACTTGCCCTTGGGGGCGCGCCGCACATCGCCACGCTTCGTCTGGTACGGCAGGCCGGCGAGCTTGAGCAGCATCTCGGCCTTCATCACGAACGGGCTGGCATCGGGCAGCCCGAATGCCGGGCCAAATGTGTAAAGCGTGATCATGGGCGGGTTTCCGTTCATTTCCAGTCGCCGCGCAGGGCGAGCACCATTTGCTGCAGGGTTTCGGGTGTGGCGGCTTGCGGTGGCACCGGCTCGCCCACCACCAGCTCCAGACGATTCAGGATGCCGCGCCGGAATGGCTTGGTCATCGCCGACCCACCCTTGCGCGAGAAGAAGCTGCCCCACAGGCCGCGCAGCGCCATCGGCACCACGGGCACCGGCGTGCGCTGGATGATCTGGTGCACACCGTTCTTGAACGGGTTGAGTTCCCCCGTGGCCGTGATCTTCCCTTCGGGGAAGATGCAGACCAGTTCGCCATCGGCAAGCGCCTCCGCCACGGCGTCGTAGGCGCGCGCCAGCATTTCCGGATGCTCGCGCGCCGGGGCGATCGGAATCGCCTTGGCCTGGCGGAAGAACCATGACAGGCCCGGCACCTTGAAGATGTTGTGATCCATCAGGAAGCGCACCGGCCGGGGGCTGGCCGCCATCAGCACCACGGCATCGACAAAGCTCACGTGGTTGCAGACCAGCACGGCGGCGCCTTCCTCCGGAATGCGCTCGGCGTCGATGCGGCGCAGCCGGTAAAGGGTATGCACGAGCAGCCAGGCGATGAAGCGCAGCAGGAACTCCGGCACCAGCGTGTAGATATAGATCGCCACCACGGCATTGAGCAGCCCCACCACCAGGAACAGTTGCGGGATCGTGTAGCCGGCCTGCGTCATGAACACGCCAAGCAGCGAGGCGGCAATCATGAAGAAACTGTTCAGGATGTTGTTGGCGGCGATGATCCGCGCGCGGTGCGTTGGCGCCGAGCGGCTCTGGATCAGCGCATAGAGCGGCACGCTGTAGAAGCCGCCGAACATCGCCAGGAAGAACAGGTCGAACAGCACGCGCCAGTGCCCCGGCTGGGCGAGGAAGCCGCTCACGCCACTCAGTGTGGCGCCAGTCGACTGTCCATGCGTGGCGAAGTAGAGATCTACCGCGAAGACCGTCATCCCGATGGAGCCGAATGGCACCAGCCCGATTTCCACATGCCGGCCCGACAGCCGCTCGCACAGCAGCGACCCGATGCCGATGCCGATCGAGAACACCGCCAGCAGCAGCGTGACCACGTTCTGGTCACCGCCGAGCACATCCTTGGCAAAGCTGAAGAACGAGGTCAGGAACGTGGCGCCCAGAAACCACAGCCACGAGATACCGAGCAGGCTCAGGAACACCACGCGGCGTTCGCGCGCCAGCATCAGGTTGCGCCACGTTTCTGTGATCGGATTCCAATTGATGCGCAGGTCCGGTTGTGGCGCCGGGGACAGCGGCACGCCCTGCGACACCGCGCGGCCCGCCACGGCAATCACCACGCAGGCGATGCCCACATAGAGCGGGCCCACGATGGTGCCGTCGCCCTGCGTCAGCCCCGCCATCTCGCCGCCCAGCAGCGTGCCGAGCAGGATGGCCACGAAGGTGCCCATTTCCACCAGTCCGTTGCCGCCCACGAGTTCGGTCTGGTCCAGATGCTGAGGGAGGTAAGCGAACTTGACCGGCCCGAACAGCGTGGAATGCAGGCCCATCAGGAAGGTGCCCAGGTACAGCAGCGGCGCGCTGTGCAGGTAGAAGCCAGCCAGCCCAAGGAGCATGATGCCGATCTCCAGCGTCTTGACCAGCCGGATCAGTTTCGATTTCTCGATCTTGTCGGCGATCTGTCCACTGGTTGCGGAGAACAGCACGAATGGCGCGATGAAAATCGCAGAAATCAGGAAAGCCGCACTATGAGGATCTACGCCCTCGAAGAGCGCCGCGTGGTACGTGACCAGCGACGTAAAGGCGACCTTGAAAACGTTGTCGTTCATTGCCCCCAGGAACTGCGTCCAGAAGAACGGGGCGAAACGGCGCAGACCCAGCAGGCGAAACTGGCTTTGTTGGCTCATGAATGGCAATCGGATGGCAACTGCAATGGGCCCCGGTGACCCGCCGGGGCATCAGTTCGCCGCCATCATGCCAGCAGCCGGCGGTTGCGGCTATGGGACGATTCTCAATTCGGATAATTCAGAGAAAAACGACGCGGCCCGTGGAGGGCCGCGTGTGAGTGCCGTGGGCGCCGGGGAAAACGCCAGGAGTCGTCAGCCGACGCGGTCCGGCTCGCTCTTGCGTTCGCCACCCTCTTCCGGCCAGTCGCGGATATACGCCTTGAGCATACGGTTCTCGAAGCTCTGCTCTTCCACCACGGCCTTGGCCACATCGTAGAACGAGATCACGCCCATCAACGTGCGCTTCTCCAGTACCGGCAGGTAGCGGGTGTGGCGCTCCAGCATCATGCGGCGCACTTCGTTGACGTCGGTTTCGGGGGTGCAGGTCAGCGGCGCGTCGTCCATGACCTTGCGGATGCTGTGGGTGCCCAGCGTGCCCTTGTTGGCGGCCACCGTCTCGATGATCTCGCGGAAGGTCAGCATGCCGACGAGATCGCCATATTCCATTACCACCAGCGAGCCGATGTCGTGGCTGGCCATGGTGTCGATGGCCTCCTGCAGCGGCGTATCCGGCGTAACGGTATAGAGCGTATTGCCCTTGATTTGCAGGATGTCGCTGACTTTCATGGTGGTGTCTCCGCTGCCTCGATGCATGTGCCCGTTGGCGGGCTTGAAATAGGGATGGGGGGCTCAGGCCCGATGATGGCCGATCCTAGCCCAATTTGACGCCGCAAGTAAAGCGAGGGCGGCCTCGGGGCCAGACTGCCTGGCGGGACAGCCCCCGAGCGGGCCTCCCGGCGCCGCGTATCCCCCGATGGCGCTGGCGCCGCATGGTGCTAGGATGCCGGGCAGAGACAATCCATCGATCGAGAGAAGCCCAATGTCCGGTACCCGATTCGACACGCTGGCGCTGCACGCCGGCGCCGCACCCGACCCCGCCACAGGGGCCCGCGCCACCCCGATCCACCTGACCACGTCGTTTGTGTTCCGCGATAGCGAGCACGCCGCGTCGCTCTTCAATATGGAGCGCGCCGGCCACGTCTATTCCCGCATCAGCAATCCCACCGTCGCCGTGTTCGAGGAACGCGTGGCCGCGCTGGAGAACGGCGCCGGCGCCATCGGCACCGCCTCCGGCCAGGCCGCGCTGCATCTGGCCGTGGCCACGTTGATGGGCGCGGGATCGCACATCGTGGCGTCCACCGCGCTGTATGGCGGCTCGCACAACCTGCTGCACTACACGTTGCGCCGCTTCGGCATCGAGACCACGTTCGTCAATCCGCGTGATATCGACGCCTGGCGCGCCGCCATCCGGCCCGAGACCCGCCTGCTGTTCGGCGAGACGCTCGGCAATCCGGGGCTGGATGTGCTGGACATCGCCACGGTGGCGCAGATCGGGCGGGACCACCGCATCCCGCTGCTGGTCGATTCCACGTTCACCACGCCTTACCTGCTGCGTCCGTTCGACCATGGCGCCGGGCTGCTGTACCACTCGGCCACCAAGTTCCTGGGCGGACACGGCACCACCATCGGCGGCGTGCTGAGTGAAGGCGGCACGTTCGATTTCGAGGCATCGGGCAAGTTTCCGGAGTTGTCGGAGCCGTACGAAGGCTTCCACAACATGGTGTTCACCGAGGAAAGCACGGTGGCGCCGTTCCTGCTGCGCGCCCGCCGCGAAGGGCTGCGCGATTTCGGCGCCTGCCTGAATCCGATGGCTGCGTGGCAGTTGCTGCAGGGCATCGAGACGCTGCCGCTGCGCATGAGCCGCCACGTGGACAACACGCGCCGCGTGGTGCAGTTCCTGGCCGGGCATCCGATGGTGGAATCGGTGGCCTATCCGGAACTGGAAACCCATCCGGACTACGAGCTGGCCAAGCGATTGCTGCCCAAGGGCGCGGGCGCCGTGTTCAGCTTCAACCTCAAGGCCGATCGCCAGGCCGGCCAGCGCTTTATCGAGAGCCTGTCGCTGTTCTCGCACCTGGCCAATGTGGGCGATGCGCGGTCGCTGGTGATCCATCCCGCTTCGACCACGCACTTCCGCATGGACGCCACCGCGCTCAAGGCCGCCGGCATCGGCGAAGGCACGATCCGGCTGTCAGTGGGACTGGAAGACCCGGACGACCTGATCGAGGATCTCAAGCGCGGCCTGAAGGCGGCGGAGAAGGCCATGGAGAAGGGAGGCAAGCAATGAAGCTCGACCTCTCCGGCAATCCGGCCTACGCCTACACCGGCGGCAAACCCTTCGATGCCGCCCTGCCCTGCGCGGTCTTCGTGCATGGGGCGCAGAACGATCACAGCGTCTGGGCGCTGCAGACGCGCTGGTTCGCCAACCATGGTTTTTCGGTGCTGGCCGTGGACCTGCCCGGCCACAACCGCAGCGAAGGCGCGCCGCTGGACACCGTCGAGGCCATGGCCGACTGGGTCATGGCGCTGGTGGCTGCAGCCGGCGTGACGGCACCCGTGCTGGTGTTCGGGCACAGCATGGGATCGCTGATCGCGCTCGAATGCGCGGCGCGCCATCCGGCCGCTGTGCGCGGCATCGGCCTGCTGGCCACGGCCTATCCGATGAAGGTGTCGGATGCCCTGCTCGACGCCGCGCTGCACCGCGAGCCGGAGGCCATCGCCATGGTCAACCAGTGGTCGATTTCCAGCCTCGCCAGCAAGCCATCCTCGCCGGGACCGGGTGCCTGGATGCACGGCGGCAGCCAGCGGCTGATGGAACGGGTGGCCGCGCGCAATCCGGACGTGCGCGTATTCCACAACGACTTCTCGGCCTGCAACGGCTACGCGCACGGCGAGGAAGCGGCGGCGGCCGTGACCTGCCCGGCGTTGTTCGTGGTCGGCAGCAAGGACATGATGACGTCGCCCAAGGCCGCGCAGGCGCTGGCCGGCAAGATGCGGCAGGCCAGCATCGTGACGGTGCCGAGCGGGCACGCGATGATGGGCGAGAAGCCGGACGAGGTACTCGACGCGCTGGCAGCCTTTGCGCGCAAGGTTGTGGCAGCCCGATAGCCGGCTGCCTGCATTGCAGTCCCACCAGAAAAACAGGAGACCGCCATGGCCCACGCCCCCACGAAGGAATTCGCCAGCTTCGCCGAGTTCTACCCGTTCTATCTGAACGAGCACCGCGACCGAACCTGCCGCCGCCTGCACTTCGTCGGCTCGACGATTTCCCTGCTCTGCCTGGGCGCACTGGTGGCAACGGGCAGCCTGTGGTGGCTGCTGGCCGGGTTCGTTTCGGGTTACGCATTCGCCTGGGTGGGCCATTTCGGCTTCGAGAAAAACCGCCCCGCCACCTTCCGGCACCCGTTCTACAGCTTCATGGGAGATTGGGTGATGTACGCGGATATCTGGCGCGGACGGATTCCGTTCTGATCCGGCACCGTCAGCGGTCTCAGACCTGGCCGTGCCAACCCGGTGGGACCACCTCGACGAGCTTGCGCGCATCGCCCTGAGTTCCCGGCACTTCTCCCGCCTCGTTGGCGGCGGCATTGGCCGTCTGCTGGCGGAAAATGGCTTCCAGCGGCTGATCGAGCTGGGGATTGTCCAGGATGCCGCGCAGTACCTCCACACCCTGCATCTGCTGGGCCAGCGCGGTTCGCGGCAACCGCGCCATGTTCAGCACCAGCCGGTCATGCAGCATGCGCAGCGTCACCTGAGACGGATCGCAGAGCAGCGCCCAGTGCGCCTGCCCCCGGTCCTGCTGGAGCTTGCCCACGAGATGCATCGCCTTGAGCTTGCCAAGCAGCACGGCCAGATAATCGGCCTCGACGCGCAGCTTGCGGCCCAGGTCGAGCTCGCCCACGCTGCGCGGCACGTCCTCCCGCGCGCGGTACAGCACGTACAGCACGCCCAGCGCGTCAAAGAACTCGCTGCCCGCGAACGTGCGCCGGCGCCAGTGCCCTTCGCGGATCACCGGCAGGTTGGCCGCGATGGTGGCGCCCAGCAACGTTACCAGCCAGCTGACATACATCCACAGCAGGAACAGCGGCAGCACGGCGAACGTGCCATAGACAGCGGTGTAGGTCGGGATATGGGTGATGAAGTAGCCAAAGGCGCGCTTGGCCACCTCGAAGGCCACGGCGGCCACGATGCCGGCGGTCAGCGCATCGCGCCAGTCCACGTAGGCATACGGCACGGCCATGTACAGGAATGCGAAGGCAACGGCCGACAGCAGCACCGGCACCACGCTGACGAACATCGTCACGCCGAACGGGAGGTTGCCGACGTATCCCATCGAGATCGACAGCAGGTAGGAGCTCACCGAGAGGCTGGCACCGATCAGCACCGGGCCCATCGTCAGGACGGCCCAGAACACCAGTACCCGCTGCGCCAGCGGCCTGCGCCGTTTGACGCGCCAGATGGCGTTGAGCGCATCCTCCACGGTCAGCATGGTCAGCACCGAGGTCACCATCAATCCGCCCAGGCCCAGTGCAGTGAGGCCGCGCGCGCTCTTGGAGAACTGGCCGATGTAGCGCGAGACCGAATCACTGACGTTGCCACCGGGAATCAGGTTCTGGAACAGGAACATCTCGATCTGCCCGCGAAAATCGCGGAACACCGGGAACGCGGCCAGCAGCGCGAACGCCACGGTCAGCACAGGCACCACGGACAGGAAGGTGGTGAAGGTCAGGCTGGCCGAGACCTGCGGCAGACGATCCTCCCCAGCGCGACGCAAGGCGTAACGTGCCAGCGCACGCACCTTCTGCAGATTCCATTCCCTGCGGAGGCGGGCGATACGGGCAGCGGCAGCAGACATGCGGGGGCGAACTCCTCGATGAAGACTATTCTCAAAATGGCAGCCGACGTGCCATCGATACGGCACCTGGCGCGGGGGCACAACTATAATACGCGGATTGTTTCGCGGCGCCTTTCGCCATTTTTCGTTGCAAATTCACGGCCTTGACCCGGTAGAACGTGCCATTTTGCCGATCACCCCGTCGCCGATCCCGATGACCGACATCCTCGTTCTCTATTACAGCCGTCACGGCAACACCCGCAAGCTGGCCGAACTGATCGCCGCCGGTATCGACCGTGTGCCGGGCGCCCAGGCGCGGTTGCGTACCGTGCCGCCCGTCTCCACCGTCTGCGAGGCCACCGCGCCGGATATCCCGCCCGAAGGCGCGCCGTACGCCGAACTCCGTGACCTGGAGGAATGCGCGGGCCTGGCGCTGGGCAGCCCTACCCGGTTCGGCAACATGGCCGCGCCCATGAAGTACTTCCTCGACGGCACCATCGCGCAATGGCTCTCCGGCGCGCTGTCGGGCAAGCCGGCCTGCGTGTTCACGTCGACGGGCAGCCTGCATGGCGGACAGGAAACCACGCTGTTGTCGATGATGCTGCCGCTGCTGCACCACGGCATGCTGATTGTCGGCCTGCCGTACTCCGAAGCCGGGCTGATGACCACCACCGCGGGCGGCACGCCCTATGGCCCTAGCCATCATGCCCACGTCGACAACTCCGGCCCGCTGACCGACCACGAGGCGTCGCTGGCCATCGCCATGGGTCGCCGGCTGGCCGAATCCGCGCTGAAACTCGCCGCATGACGAACCCATCCCAAGCCACCGCTTCCGTCGAGACCGACGGCGCCCTGCACAACCCGGCGCTGTGGCGCCTGAGCGTGGCCAGCCTTGTGGCGCTCATCGTGCTCTGCATCGCCTGGGAGTGGTTCCTCGCCCCGTTGCGGCCAGGCGGATCGTGGCTGATCCTGAAGTTCGTGCTGCTGCTGCCGGTGCTGCGCGGCGTCTGGCAGCGCAATCGCTATACGATGCAGTGGTCGTCGATGCTGATCCTGCTGTATTTCACCGAGGGCATCGTCCGCGCCACCAGCGACCGCGCGCCTTCCTCGTGGCTGGCCTGGGGCGAAGTGGCCCTGACGGTGCTGTTCTTCGTGGCGACGGTCTGCTACCTGCGCCCCTACAAGCGCCGGGCACGCGCCACCGCCAAGGCTTCCGCGCAATCTTCGTCCTGATTCGTTTTCATTTCGTCCTGACTGCCATGACCGCTGCGCATACCGATTCCTTCCTCGATCTCTGCCGCGCCGCCGTGGGCCCGCAGAACGTGCTGACCGAGCCTGCCGACAAGGCGCCCTACCTGACCGACTGGCGAAATCGCTATCGCGGCGACGCCCTGGCCGTGCTGCGCCCCGGATCGACGGAAGAAGTGGCCGCCGTGATGCGCGCCTGCCACGCGCACAAGCTGGCCGTCGTGCCGCAGGGCGGCAACACCGGCCTTTGCGGCGGCGCCACGCCGCAGGCTGGCGAGAGCGCGGCGCGTGGCACGGTCGTGCTGTCGTTGCAGCGCATGAGCCGCGTGCGTCAGGTGGACCCGCTCAACAACACGATCACCGTGGAAGCCGGCGTGATCCTGCAGCAGTTGCAGGAAGTGGCCCAGCAGCACGGTAGGCTGTTCCCGCTGTCGCTGGCGGCCGAAGGCAGCTGCACGATCGGCGGCAATCTTTCCACCAATGCCGGGGGCACGGCGGTGCTGCGCTATGGCAATACCCGCGAGTTGTGCCTGGGGCTGGAGGTGGTCAACGCACGGGGCGAGGTCTGGGACGGCTTGCGCGGCCTGCGCAAGGACAACACCGGCTACGACCTGCGCGACCTGTTCATCGGTGCCGAAGGCACGCTCGGCGTCATCACGGGGGCGGTCATGAAGCTGTTCCCGGCACCGCGCGCCCGCGTCACGGCGCTGGCCGCCGTGCAGAGCCCGCGTGCGGCGCTGGCGCTGCTGGCTATCGCGCAGTCCTATGCCAGCGCCATGCTGACCGGCTTCGAACTGATGTCCGCGATGTGTCTGTCACTGGTGACGAAGCACTTCCCGCAACTGCGCTATCCGTTCGACGCCCCGCATCCGCAACTGGTGCTGCTGGAGCTGTCCGATAGCGAGAGCGAGGAACACGCGCGCGGCATCTTCGAAAAGATGATGGAGGCCGCGTTCGAGGCCGGCGTGGTCACGGACGCCGTGGTGGCAGAGTCCGTGCAGCAATCGCGCGATTTCTGGAACCTGCGCGAACATATTCCGCTGGCGCAGGTAGAGGAAGGCAAGAACATCAAGCACGACATCGCCGTGCCGATCTCGCGCGTGGCGGATTTTATCGAGACCACCGACGCCCTCTTGCAGGACGCCTACCCGGGCGCCCGCATGGTCACGTTCGGCCATCTCGGTGACGGCAACCTGCACTACAACGTCTCGCCGCCGGTAGGCGTGGACCACGAGCACTTCCTGACGCACCAGGACGCCATCAACCTGATCGTCCACAACAGCGTCCACGCCCACAACGGCTCCATCTCGGCGGAACACGGACTCGGACAACTCAAGGTCGAGGAAAACCAGCGCTACAAGAGCCCCGTGGAACTGGCGATGATGCGCGCCATCAAGCACGCCTTCGACCCGCAGGGTCTGATGAATCCTGGGAAGGTGGTCTGACGGTTTCGTGAGGACGGCAATTGTGCAGCAGGCTGCTGCACAATTGGCGAAGGCGAAGGCTAGTGCACCGTCTGGTTATCCTGCCCCTCTTCCCCCTCCCCAAACAACTGCCCGCACAACGCTTCACCCTCCTCCGTCAGGCGGGCCGTGCCGCGCCCATCCTCCTCCATGGCAGTCACCACGAGATCGGCTTCGGAGAGTTGGGTCAGCATACGTCGCAGCACGCTCATCTGCACGCTGGCGCGCTTGCTCAGGCGGGCCAGCGAGAGATCCTTCGCCGCGGCTTCGGGCTGCGCGGCGACGCTGCGGGTGTGGTCCCATAGCGTCTGCAGGATCGCCCCGAGCACCGGATCGAGGTCATCGTCGGCATCTTCGTTTCGGTTGCTGTCGTCGCTCTGGTTGTCGTCGTCTGCCATGTCTGTCATATCGTCTCCCGTTGCTGCAAGGTCGCCACGAGCTTGCCCAGCGTGACCACGGCAGCTTCCACTTCCGCAGTCCAGGCGCCGCTGTAGTTCAGGCGAATGCAGTTCGTATAGGTCGGCACCGGCGAGAAGATATGGCCGGGCGCCACGGTGATCTGCCGCTCCAGCGCGGCGTGGTACAGCGACATCGCGTCTACCTCTTCCGGCAACTCCACCCACAGCACGTAGCCGCCCGCCGGTCGCGAAACCCTTGTTCCCGCCGGGAAAAAGCGCCGCACCGCCGCCGCCATGATATTGGCCTGCTGCGCGTAGGCCTTGCGCACGCGGCGCAGGTGGAAGTCGTAGCCATCCTTTCGCAAAAACTCCGCGATGGCAAGCTGGGGAATCGTCGAGGTTGTCAGCGTGTTCAGGAACTTGAGCCGCTCCACTTTCTCCTTGTAGCGGCCCGGCAGCGCCCAGCCGATGCGGTACGCGTTGGTGAGCGTCTTGGAGAACGACGAGCAGTGCAGCACGATGCCTGCCGTGTCATAGGACTTCAGTGACGTGGGATGGACGTCGCCGTAGTACAGCTCGCCATAGACATCGTTCTCGATGACCGGGGTATCGCGATCCGTCAGCAGTTGCACCAGCGCCTGCTTGCGTTCGTCGGACATCTGGAAGCCGAGCGGATTCTGGAAATTCGGCATCACCATGCACGCGGCCACAGGGCGCTCGTCGAGCAGTCTGGCCAGTGCTCCAACATCGATGCCTTCCACCGGATCGGTCGCTACCTCCACGGCCTGCATGCCCAGCCGCTCGATGGCGTGCAGCATGGCGTAGTACGTGGGAGATTCCACGGCGATGGTGTCGCCCGGTTTGGCCACGGCCTGCAGGCAGAGGTTGATGGCCTCGGTCGCGCCGATGGTGACGATCACCTCGTTCGGATCCACGGTGTAGCCGTTTTCCAGATAGCGGCGCGTGATCTGGCGGATCAGTTGCGGCGAGCCGGGCGGCAGGTCGTCGAGCACGCTCCAGGTGTCGTAGCGTTTGCCGATGGCATTGGCGTACTGGATGATCCGCTGCCATGGGTAGAGCTTGGGGTCCGGATACGGCGAACCGAGCGGAACGGCATCGTCCGCGCGGATCGAGCGCAGCGTGGAGAGCACCAGCGCGCTGACATCGACGGCCGAGGGCCGCGCGGCGGGGCGGCTGGGCTGCAGGTCGATGGCTGGCTCGCCGGGGCGTGCCCGCACGAAGTAGCCCGATTGCGGACGGCTTTCGAGGATGCCGCGCGACTCCAGCAGCAGATAGGCACGGATGACCGTGGTGATGCTGAGCCGATGATGCTGGGCGGCCTGCCGCACGGACGGGATCTTCTCGCCGGGCAGCAGCACGCCCTGCTGCACCAGCGCTTCGATATCGGCGGCAAGCTTTTCGTACAGGGTGACCAACGGGGGCGCCTTTCAGGTTATCCGGCCGCGCCGGGCAACCTTGGGCGGTCAGCCTGCGGTCACCGGCGGATCGGTAGCGATCTCGGAATCTGTCGAAGTGTATTCGACGTAGCCGTCCTGGCGGCAGAAACTGAGCAGGCGCAGCCCCGCCTGTTCCGCGATGCGGATGGCGAGCGAAGTGGGCGCGGAGATGGTGGCCAGCATCTGGATGCGCATCCGCGCGGCCTTGCGGACGAGTTCGTAGCTGGCGCGGCTGGAGAGAAACACGAAGCCATCGCCGAACGATTCCCGCGCACGCGCGAGGTGGCCAATCAATTTATCGAGTGCGTTGTGGCGCCCCACGTCCTCGAAGATGGCACGCACCTCGCCATCGGGACCGCACCACGCCGCGGCATGAACGCCGCCCGTGGCGGCCATCAGCGGCTGGCGGGCCCGCAGGGCGTCCGCAGCGCGGCGCATCAGGGCCGGGGTTGGCGTGATGCGATGCACGGGGCGGCCAATCGGATCGGGAATCAGATCGAGTAGCGCGAGACTTTCAATCCCGCACACGCCGCACCCGGTGCGCCCGGCCAGCGTGCGCCGCTGGGCCTTCATCGCCATGAAGGCGCGTTGCGAAATCTCGATGCGGACCTCGATGCCATCGCAGCCCGGCTCCACCTCGATATCGTAGATCTCGCCGATACCGTCGACGATGCCTTCCGTCAGGGAGAATCCCACGGCAAAGACCTCGAGATCGAGCGGCGTGGCCATCATCACGGCATGCGAGATGCCGTTGTAGACCAGCGCCACGGGCACCTCGTCGGCCACCATGTCGATTTCCAGCGCCGTGTTGTCGCCCTGGTGGCGGCGGATATCCCGCGCGACGTAACCTCGTTCGGCCATGATGCCCTCCTGCAATCCGGGGATGGAATCCCGGCGCGTCTACCCGCGCTATTACGCCGATACCGCCGCGCGTTGCAGCAGTACCGGGATCGACTTCGACGTTGGCGTACCGGACCGGTCGCCGATGCTTTCCAGCGGCACCAGCGGATTGGTCTCCGGATAGTAGGCGCCGAGGCAGCCGGCCGGAATGTCGTAGTCCACGAGCAGGAAGTCTTTCACATGGCGCGTGATGCCGTCTTCCCAGACACTCGTGACATTTACGCGTTCGCCCTCTGCAAACCCGAGGCGCTCACGATCGGCACGGTTGATGAAGATGACGCGGCGCAGGCCGAACACGCCGCGATAGCGGTCGTCCGGACCGTAGATCGTGGTGTTGTACTGGTCGTGCGAGCGCGTGGTCATCATCACCAGCAGGTCGTCGCCATAGCGGTCGCGGGCGCGCTGGATCGGCGTGTCGCGGTCGATGGGGTGCACCAGGAACTGCGCCTTGCCAGACGCCGTGCGCCACACGCGATTGCGCGAAGCCGGTGTCAGGTGGAAGCCGCCCGGCTTTGCCACGCGTTCGTTGAAGCGCTCGAATCCCGGAATGACCTTTTCGATGGCATCGCGAATGCGCGCGTAATCCTGCGCATACCAGCGCCAGTCCACCTTCTCGGCACCGAGCGTGGCCTCGGCCATGCGCGCCACGATCATCGTTTCCGACAACAAATGCGGCGAGGCCGGCTTGTTCATGCCGTAGGACATATGCACCATGCAGACCGAATCCTCCACGGTCACGCCTTGTGCCACGCCATCCTGCTCGTCGATCTCGGTGCGGCCGATCGTCGGCAGCAGCAGCGAGTCACGGCCGATCACGAGGTGGCTGCGATTCAGCTTGGTGGCGATATTCACCGTCAGGTCGCACTGGCGCAGCGCTTCCCAGGTACGCGGCGTGTCGGGCGTGGCGATCGAGAAGTTGCCGCCCAGCCCCACGAATACCTTGACCTTGCCTTCGAGCATGGCGGCGATGGCAGCCACCACGTCCTGCCCGTGCTCGCGCGGCGGCTCGAAGTCGAACACCTGGCCCAGGCGGTCCAGGAACGCGGCATCGGGTTGTTCCTCGATGCCCATGGTGCGGTCGCCCTGCACGTTCGAATGGCCGCGCACGGGCATCAGGCCCGCGCCGGGGCGGCCGATATTGCCGCGCAGCATCATCACGTTCGACAGCAACTGGATGGTTCGCACGGACTCCTTGTGCTGGGTCAGGCCCATGCCCCAGCACATGATCGTGCGCTCGCTCTTCACGTAGACGTCGGTCAGCGCGTCGATATCCTCGCGCGTCACGCCCGACTCGGACACGATATCGGCCCAGCTTTCGGCGCGAAGATCGACGGCGAAGGCTTCGTAGTCAGCGGTGTGTTCGGCGATGAAATCGACATCCACCACGCGCTTGCCGCCCGTGGCCACGGCCTCGTCATCGAGCTCGATCACGCGCTTGGCCATGCCCTTGAGCAGCGCCAGGTCACCAGCCAGCTTGGGACGCACGAACATCGAGGCGATCTTGGTGCCGCCGCCGCCCAGCATCTCGGTCACGTGCTGCGGGCTGACAAAGCGCTCCAGGCCGCGTTCCTTCAGCGGATTGATCGAGATGATCGTGGCGCCCCGTTTGGCGGCGTCGCGCAGCTCATTAAGCATGCGCGGATGGTTCGTGGCCGGGTTCTGGCCCCAGACCATGATGGTGTCCGCCAACTGGAAATCGTCGAGCAGCACCGTAGCCTTGCCCACGCCCACCGTCACCGGCAAGCCGCGGCTGGTGGCCTCGTGGCACATGTTCGAGCAATCGGGGAAATTGTTCGTACCGTACATCCGGACGAACAACTGGAACAGGAATGCTGCTTCGTTGCTGGCCCGGCCCGACGTGTAGAACGTGGCCGCATCGGGATTGTCCAGCCGCTGCAGATGCGCGGCGATCAGCCGGAACGCCTCGTCCCAGTCCACCGGCACGTACTTGTCCGTGGCGGCGTCGTAGCGCACCGGATGCGTCAGGCGGCCGTGCTGCTCCAGTTCGTAGTCCGACTGCTGCATCAGCTCCGCCACCGTGTAGCGGCCGAAGAACTCGTTGGTCACGCGCTTGCTGGTGGCTTCGGCCGCCACGGCCTTGACGCCGTTTTCACAGAATTCAAAGGTCGACGCGTGCTGGCGATCCGGCCAGGCGCAGCCCGGACAATCAAAGCCATCCGGCTGGTTTTGCTTGAACAGCGTCTTGTACTTGCCGCCAGAAACCTTTTCCTTGACCAGGTTGATGGCGACCTGCTTGAGCGCGCCCCAGCCGGCGGCCGGGTGCGTATAGGGCGAAACGTGTCCCTTTTCGGGTGTCGGGGTACTCATCGGGGGCGACTTCCTGCAAAACCAGCAAAAGACCTGGGCGCCCGGCCCGGTTTTCCGTGTGCCCAGGCGCCCGCAACGATGGATGCAGACTATTGCCGGAATGTGATGCGGGAAACGTACAGTGTCAGGGCAGCACGAAGAGTACAGTTTGCACGGTTGCAGTGCACAATCTGAAAACTGTGCTTGTCAATTGTGCATGGGTGTGTTGGATTCAGTCCTATGAAGCATCAAACCGCTCGGGTTTTCGTTCCCCTCTCCCGCGCAGTGGGAGAGGGGAACGAAAACCCGAGCGGTTTGATGCTTCATAGGACTGAATCCAACACACCCACGCACAA
>NZ_SCMX01000108.1 GCF_005503625.1 Cupriavidus sp. 2SB
ATCAGTTCGCAGTGTTGTACGAAGACCGATTTACCCACCCGCACCTCTGAGAGAATGCAGGCTTGCCAATCCATTCGACCGGCAAGCCTCTAGCTGTCCTGCACACAAAAAAAAACTGACAGGCCCTCCAATTTCGACAATCGGCAAGCAGAACCTCCTGCCCTCTCCCCTAACCCCTCTCCCGCCGTGCGGGAGAGGGGAATAAACCGAGAGAGGTTGTGAAACTCAACCCTGCTCGAAAACCAGCGTCACCCCATTCGCCTCGGCCGCCGGAATCACCGACACAGTCGCCGACGTATCCTCCGCACGTACACCGTTCGCACGCCAGTGCGCCCGCGCCTTTTCCAGATCGTCCGTCACCAGTCGAATTGCCGCATACCCGGACGTAGCGCGTAGCCCCGGCACGTCAGCCACATCGGCCAATTCCTGCGGCGCCGTCACAACAAACGACGCGCCAGCGATATCCAGCATCGCCATCTCGCCGGTCGCGCGAGTGATCGGCGCCCCAGTCAGCGTGGCATAGGCTTCAGCAGTCACAGCGACCTGCCCCGCATCCACTACCAGATACGTCGCCGCAATCGCAGTAGCCCTGTTGGCATGCGCGATCCACTCCGGACGCCACAGCAATTCTGGCGTGCGATGTTCGCAGACGAAGTAGCGAGCGCCGGGCGCGCTATCGAGCGCCGTCACGCGAAACGTGGCCGGGTGTTCGGAGCCATCGTCCAGACGCACCGGACGCGAGAATTCGATGGGATCGGAAGGCTGGAAGCCTGCGGCGCGCAGCCGGTCGGCCGTGGCAAACGCATCGCGGCTTTTGCACGACATCGCCGCACAGCCATCGCCGCGCTGCTGGGCATCCCAGTAGTACTGACGACTCGGGCTGGGCGCCGTCACATGCAGCAGCTCCAGGTAATCGCGCGCCAGCATGATGCAATGGTTCTGCGAACCCAGCGTGTGAAAACCGCGCGGCGTGAGCGTGAAGCCCAGCGCGCGCCAGCGCGTCACAGCGGCATCGAGATCGTTGCAGACGATGACCGCATGGTCGAACGGCTCAGGCAATGCGTGCATGGCGGCTTCGGTCATTCGAACTGGATGTTGGCCTTGCGGGCCACAGCCTGCCACTTGTCGTGCTCATGGCGCACTAGTTGGCCCAGTTCGGCCGGCGACCCCACGGCGATCTCGAACCCCTGCGCAGTCAGCGCATCCACCACCTTCTGCTGCTTGATCGAAGCGGCGAAGGCGTCGTGCAGACGCGTTACCGAATCAGACTGCATATGCGCCGGGCCGAACACGCCGATCCACGAATACGCCTCGAAACCCTTGTAGCCCTGCTCGGCCACGGTCGGAACTTGCGGCAACTGCTTGATGCGGCTCGTCCCGGTCACGCCAAGTACCTTGATCGTCTTGGCCGCCACATGCGCCTGCACCGCCGCATAGCTGCTGAAAAACACATCGACTTCGCCCGACAGCACGGCCTGCACGGCCGGGCCACCACCCTTGTAGGGTACGTGGAGGAATTTCACGCCGGCCTCGGTGCCGAGTGCTTCCGCCGCGAGCTGGTTCAGGCTGCCGATTCCCGACGAGGCGTAGCGCACGCCATTCGGATTCGACTTCGCCAACTCAACCAGTTCGCGCACGTTCGACGCCGATAGCGCCGGATTCGCAGCAATCACCAGCGGGAAGCGTACCAATTGGGTAATCGGCGTGAAGTCCTTGAAGGTGTCGTACGGCAGATTCTTGTACGCGAACGGATTGATCGCGTGGGTATCGAAGGCCATCAGCAGCGTATTGCCATCTGGCTTGGCACGCGCCACGTTGCTGCTGGCGATCAGTCCGCCGGCACCCGGCTTGTTGTCGACGACCACCGTCTGACCGAGCGCCGTCTTGAGGCCAGGCTGCAATTGCCGCGCGACGATGTCCACGCTACCGCCCGGTGGGAATGGCAGCACCAGCGAGATCGGTCGGGAGTTCGCGCCTGAATCGGCGGCATGGGCGAGGCCGGACAGCGAGGCCACGGGCATGGTGCTCATCGGCAAGGTTTTCAGCAGCAGGCGGCGCAACCGCAGGCGGTCGTGAGAAGACATCGGAAACTCGGGCTGTACGACCAGAAGGCCGCGGGACAAATGAAAAGGGGCGGCATGCCGCCACCCCGTATTTTGCCCGATGATCGCTCAACTTGTCCGATCACTATCGCTGATCGCCCAGTTATTGGAACAATGACCATACAACGATCGCGCAGGAGTCCCCACATGACGGAAAAACGGCCGGGACATACCCGGCCGTTTGTGTGGTACCTACCCTGCGTCAGACTTCGGCGCGTTCCTCGCTCTCGCCAGTATCCGGCGGTTCCGGATCGCCTTCGGAGAAGGTCAGCTTGATGTGATCCTCGGCGTCGAGGTCCACGGCCACCCGGCCACCGGTCACCAGCTTGCCGAACAGCAATTCGTCGGCCAGCGCCTTGCGGATCATGTCCTGGATCAGGCGTTGCATTGGCCGCGCGCCCATCAGCGGATCGAAGCCCTTCTTTGCCAGATACTTGCGCAGCTTGTCCGAGAAGCTGGCTTCCACCTTCTTCTCGTGCAACTGCTCTTCCAGTTGCATCAGGAACTTGTCGACCACGCGCAGGATGATTTCCTCGTCCAGCGCACGGAAGCTGATCGTCGCATCCAGGCGGTTGCGGAATTCCGGCGTAAACATCCGCTTGATGTCGGCCATCTCGTCGCCCTGCTCGCGCGCCGTGGTAAAGCCGATCGTCGCGCGGTTCATGGTCTCCGCGCCCGCATTCGTGGTCATGATGATGATCACGTTGCGGAAATCCGCGCGCCGGCCGTTGTTATCGGTCAGCGAACCATGGTCCATGACCTGCAGCAGGATGTTGAAAATGTCCGGATGCGCCTTTTCGATCTCGTCCAGCAGCAGCACGCAGTGCGGCTTCTTGGTAACAGCCTCAGTCAGCAGGCCGCCCTGGTCGAAACCGACATACCCCGGCGGCGCGCCAATCAGGCGGCTGACGGCATGCCGCTCCATGTATTCGGACATGTCGAAGCGCAGCAGCTCGATGCCCATGATGAAGGCGAGTTGCTTGGCCACTTCGGTCTTGCCAACGCCCGTGGGTCCCGAGAACAGGAACGAGCCGATCGGCTTGTCCGTCTTGCCCAGACCGGCACGCGACATCTTGATCGCCGACGACAGCGCCTCGATGGCAGGGTCCTGGCCGAATACCACCGACTTCAGATCGCGTTCCAGCGTCTGCAGCTTGCTGCGGTCGTCCTGGTTCACGCTCTGCGGCGGGATGCGTGCGATGCGCGAGACGATGTCCTCGATCTCGTTCTTGCCAATCGTCTTCTTCTGCTTGGACTTCGGCAGGATACGTTGCGCCGCGCCCGCTTCATCGATCACGTCGATCGCCTTGTCCGGCAGATGACGGTCGGTGATGAAGCGCGCAGACAATTCCGCCGCAGCAGTCAGGGCCGATGCCGCGTACTTCACGCCGTGGTGCTCTTCAAAGCGCGACTTCAACCCGCGCAGGATCTGCACGGTCTGGTCTACGGTCGGCTCCACGATGTCGATCTTCTGGAACCGGCGCGACAGTGCCGCGTCCTTCTCGAAGATGCCCCGATACTCGGTGAAGGTCGTCGCACCCACGCACTTGAGCTGGCCCGAAGACAGCGCCGGCTTCAGCAGGTTGCTGGCGTCCAGCGTTCCGCCCGACGCAGCACCCGCGCCGATCAGCGTGTGGATCTCGTCGATGAACAGGATCGCGTTCGGATTGTCCTTGAGGGACTTCAGCACGCCCTTCAGCCGCTGCTCGAAATCGCCGCGATACTTGGTGCCGGCCAGCAGCGCACCCATGTCCAGCGAGTAGACCACGGCCTTCTCGAGGATATCGGGCACTTCGTTCTTGGTGATGCGCCACGCCAGGCCCTCGGCGATGGCGGTCTTGCCCACGCCTGCTTCGCCCACCAGCAGCGGGTTGTTCTTGCGGCGGCGGCACAGTACCTGCACCACGCGCTCCACCTCGCTGTCACGGCCGATCAGGGGATCGATCTTGCCGGCCTTGGCCAGGGTGTTCAGGTTCTGGGTGTACTGCTCGAGCGGACTTTCCTTGCCGTCACCACCTTCGCCCTCGGGGTTGCCCTCGCCGTGCTTGGCCGGCTCGGACTGGTCCTTGCGGATGCCGTGGCTGATGAAATTGACGACGTCCAGCCGCGTGACGCCCTGCTGCTGCAGGTAGTACACGGCGTGAGAGTCCTTCTCGCCGAAGATGGCCACCAGCACGTTGGCGCCGGTGACTTCCTTCTTGCCGTTCGAGGTCGACTGCACGTGCATGATGGCGCGCTGGATCACACGCTGGAAACCCAGCGTGGGTTGCGTGTCCACCTCGTCCGTGCCGGGTACGACCGGTGTGTTGTCGGCAATGAAATTCTTCAGGCTTGTGCGCAAGTCCTCGATATTGGCCGCACAGGCGCGCAGCACTTCCGCCGCAGTGGGGTTGTCGAGCAACGCCAGCAGCAAGTGTTCCACGGTGATGAACTCGTGGCGCGCCTGACGTGCCTCGACAAAGGCCATGTGCAGACTGACTTCCAATTCTTGCGCAATCATGCTTCCTCCATCACGCACTGCAGCGGGTGGCCCGCCTGCCGCGCATGGGTTGATACAAGCTCGACTTTGGTCGCCGCGATATCCCTGGTGTAGATACCGCAAACGCCCTTGCCTTCCCGGTGGACGGTCAGCATGATCTGCGTAGCCGTTTCCCGGTCCCTGCTGAAATACTGCTGCAGGATCATCACGACAAACTCCATCGGAGTGTAGTCGTCATTGAGCAGGACCACTTTGTACATCGCTGGCGGCTTGAGCTGCTGCTCCTTCCGTTCGATGACAGTGCCTGCTTCGCGTTGGGGGGTGTTCGCCAGCCGTGTCGCCATGGCGTTTATTCTAACCCTTACTCACAAGTCTGCAATTTGGGGAACAGGACTCTTATTCAAGCCCCGCACCTACGAAAATTCCCGGCGTGCGCCAACGTACAGAGGCGCGGCGGGCACGTCGGGCATGCACTTCCGGGGTGCAGGTGGCGAATTGGCGTACCCCGCTCCGGGGCGCGCCGCCAACCTACGCAAAAACCATGCACCACGCTGGCAAAGCGTACCATCTGCAGCCGTTTCAATCTCGCCACACCCCACGCTCAGTGGGGAATCTGCCGGATTGACAGCCATTGCCTTTACCGAAAGAATCGATCGCACATCCGGTCCGGGCTCGCGAGCCAAGCATACAGACCCGGCGGGGTGCATCCGTGAGCAGGGAGGCCCACGACTGGCGCAGGTCCGACACTTTCGTCCATTTTCCGATGAACGAAAATGGATGACTCGCGAGAAACCGTATTTGCCGTGCATTTGCGCAACTATTCCACCAGAAGAGGCCGCGCAGTGCCCGTCGAACCGCTTTCGGCTGGCCATTGGTTTCCCCGCTTGTAATCAGCTTTTTCGTTGGGGGAGTTTATGGCTAGCGGTATCGTCAAATGGTTCAATGACGCCAAGGGTTTCGGCTTTATCAAGCCGGATGACGGCGAGGAAGAACTGTTTGCGCACTTTTCGGCAATTCAGATGTCCGGTTTCAAGACGCTGAAGGAAGGCCAACGGGTGGAGTTCGAGGTCGTGCAAGGCCCGAAGGGCAAGCAAGCCACGAACATTCAGGAAGCCCATTAAGTGCGCCGCGGCCGAATGCTGCCACAGAGCGGCGTCGGCCCATGCGGATGCGAAGGGGTTCACTCCCCTCGGGACGGGATCCAGCGCCACGCCGGGCAATGATAGGCGTGGTGCGCTGAAAAGCGGTACGCCAGGCATCCGGGAAAGCGCCCGGCACATGTTCACCATGTGCCGGGCGCTTTTTCATGGGGCGTCGCCATCACCGGCATCAGAATTAGAGATTCTGCGATTTTCCGGACAATTGGTAACTTCTACACTCCGCGCACTACCGCCCAGTTTGGAGTGTTCACGATGTTTCCTTTCAAGACCAACCCGCTTGCCGCCTTCGCCGGTACGTTGCTGCTGGCCACAGCGCTGTCCGCCACTGCCGCAGACCATGGTACCAAGTGGTCATACACCGGCGACCAGGGCGCCGAGCACTGGGGTGACCTGTCGCCGTCCTTCAAGGCGTGCAAGGATGGCAAGGCCCAGTCGCCCATCGATATCCAGAACGCCAGGCCCGGCAAGCTTCCACCGCTGGCCTTTCATTATCCGGCGTCCGCCGCCACCGTCATCAACAACGGCCATACGATCCAGGTGGGTCCGCATGCCGGGGGCAATGCCAAGCTGCCCTCCGGCGTCTACCAGTTACTGAATTTTCACTTCCATACCCCGAGCGAAATGACAGTGGATGGCCGCGCCTATCCACTGAGCGCACACCTGGTGCATCGGGATGCGGCCGGTCGCCTTGCCGTGGTTGGCGTGCTGTTCGAGGAAGGCGCAGAGAACAAGGCGCTTGAGTCAATCTTCCAGGTCATGCCTGAGAAAGGTGCCGCGCCGGTGCCACTGAACGAGACGTTCAGCCCGGCAGACCTGTTGCCAGAGGACCTTTCATACGTGGCGTTCGACGGCAGCCTGACCACGCCACCATGCAGCGAAGGCGTGCATTGGCACGTCCTGAAGACGCCGGTGCAGGTGTCGGCCGCGCAGATCCAGGCATTCAGGAAGCTGTATCCGATGAATGCCCGGCCGGTGCAACCGATGCACGATCGCGTGCTCACGTCCAACAACTGATATTTCGTCAGTGATAAAAAACCCCGGTGCGCCTGCGCGCAACCGGGGTTTTCCGTCCGGGCGATCCCGGGACGTCTCTGTCTTTACATATTGTCGATCATCACCTGACCGAAGCCGGAACACGACACCTGCGTGGCGCCTTCCAGCAACCGGGCGAAGTCATAGGTCACCTTCTTCGACTGGATCGATTTTTCCATCGACGCGATGATCAGGTCGGCCGCCTCGGTCCAGCCCATGTGGCGCAGCATCATTTCGGCAGACAAGATCTCCGAACCCGGATTCACATAGTCCTTGCCGGCGTACTTCGGCGCCGTGCCGTGAGTGGCTTCGAACATCGCCACGGAGTCCGACATATTGGCACCCGGCGCAATGCCGATGCCGCCCACCTGGGCCGCCAGCGCGTCGGAAATATAGTCGCCGTTCAGGTTCAGCGTGGCGATGACAGAGTATTCGGCCGGACGCAGTAGCACTTGCTGCAGGAACGCATCGGCGATGGCGTCCTTGACGACGATATCGCGCCCGGTCTTGGGGTTCCTGATCTTGCACCACGGGCCGCCATCCACCAGTTCGGCACCAAACTCGGTGAGCGCGAGGTCATAGCCCCAGTCACGGAACCCGCCCTCGGTGTACTTCATGATGTTGCCCTTGTGGACCAGCGTGACCGACGGCTTGTCGTTGTCGATCGCGTACTGGATCGCCTTGCGCACCAGGCGCTGCGTACCCTGCTTCGATACCGGCTTGACCCCCACGCCCGAGGTTTCCGGGAAGCGGATCTTCTTCACGCCCATCTCGTTCTGCAGGAAGGCGATCAGTTTCTTTGCGCCTTCGCTGCCGGCTTCCCACTCGATGCCGGCATAGATGTCCTCCGAGTTCTCGCGGAAGATCACCATATTGGTCTTTTCAGGCTCGCGCACCGGCGATGGCACGCCCTTGAAATAGCGCACCGGACGCAGGCAGACGTAGAGATCGAGCTGCTGGCGCAGCGCCACATTCAGCGAGCGGATACCGCCGCCTACCGGGGTGGTCAGCGGCCCCTTGATCGACACCACGTATTCCTTCACCGCCTCCAGGGTCTCGTCGGGCAGCCAGACATCGGGGCCATACACGCGCGTGGATTTCTCGCCCGCGAAGATTTCCATCCAGGATATCTTGCGCTGTCCGCCATACGCCTTGGCCACGGCGGCATCCACCACCTTGAGCATGACGGGGGTAATGTCGACACCCGTACCATCGCCCTCGATGTAAGGGACAATCGGGTTATTGGGCACATTCAGCGAAAAATCGGCGTTCACCGTGATCTTCTCGCCTGCTGGCACCTTGATGTGCTGATACATGTTCGTCTCCAACTGCCGCTTGGGGAAGTGACTGGCGCCCGGCCAGCACGGCCCGGCGACGCGATTGTGTTGTGCGAGTCATTGTAACGGCCCTCTTCGACTGGTGGATAATGCGCGCCCATGACCCTGATCGCCCTCAACAAGCCCTTCCAGATGATGAGCCAGTTCTCGGCGCATCCATCGCGACCAACGCTGGCCGATTGCATCGACCTGGCCGGCGTGTATCCGGCCGGGCGTCTCGATGCCGATAGCGAGGGACTGCTGCTGTTGACCGACGATGGCCCGCTTCAGACACGCATTGCCGATCCGCGCCACAAACTCGAAAAAACCTATCTCGCGCAGGTGGAAGGCGTGCCCGATGCGGCAGCGCTTGCGCGTCTGCGCGGCGGCGTAGACCTGGGCGATTTCGTGACGCTCCCGGCCCAGGCCCGGATCGTCGACGAACCGGCGTGGCTGTGGGAGCGCCATCCACCGATCCGCTATCGCGCAGCCATTCCCACGACATGGGTCGAAGTGAAGATCCGCGAAGGCAAGAACCGGCAGGTGCGACGCATGACGGCTGCCGTAGGCTTTCCCACCCTGCGTCTGGTGCGCGCGGCAATCGGCAATCTTTCGCTCGCCCAACTCGGTCTGGCGCCTGGCCAATGGTGCGAGGCAGATGTCCGTGCATTAGGACTTTTAGCGCCGCGCCTACCTGTCAGACCGCCCATACAGGCGAAAAAGCGGCGGTAATCGCTGGTTACACATGCCGGCACCCGGATCGTCAACGCGCGAAGATTCCGCGCCGTTGTTGCGAATGACACGTCGATAAACGCGTCAAACCCTCCAAAATCCGGACATAAATCCTAGAGGTACTCGCAATGAAAAAACTGATCGCCGCTCTGGTAGTTGGCCTGTTTGCCACTGGCGCCTTCGCGCAAGCCCCGGCGGCTCCTGCTGCTGGCACCGCACCGGCTGCAACCGATTCGGCGAAGCCCGCGAAGACCACGAAGAAGAAGCACACCAAGAAGCACACCTCCAAGAAGGCGGCAGCTTCGACCCCGGCAGCCTGATCTTCCAGACTGCCATCGAAAGGCAGGCACGCTCCGGCGGCCTGCCTTTTTTCATGGCGTGGCTACGGGCGCGGATCGGTTGGCTGCGCTATGCTTCCGCCTGCCGTCGAACTTCCTCCACATCGATTCCGCCATGCCTCAAGTGTTCAAGACCCTGCTGATCGTTGGTGCGATGGGTGCCGCCGCGCTGTCCGCCACGGCGCATGCACAGACCGCACTGCCCGTGATTCCGCTGACCGCAGGCATGTACGCCATCCAGGCCGAAGTGGCCGCGTCACCCGAAGCGCGCGAGCGCGGGCTGATGTACCGCAAGACGATGCCCGCCAACACCGGCATGCTGTTCGTCTTCGAGGACAAGGCCGGGCACTGCTTCTGGATGAAGAACACCAATCTGCCGCTGTCGATTGCGTTCCTGGCGGATGACGGCAGCATCGTCAATATCGAGGACATGGCGCCGCAAACCGAGGACAACCACTGTCCGCGTGCAGCGGTGCGCTATGCGCTGGAGATGAACAAGGGATGGTTCGCGCAGAAGGGCATCAAACCCGGCGCGAAAATCGGCGGCCTGCCGCAGCCGCGGCAGGCGCAGTAGCACCGCAGCAGGACTGCAGCGCGCGCTGCCTAGTCCCGGAAATTGTTGAAGTCCAGCGGGGCTTCGCTGACATCCTTGCGCAGCAGTGCGATGACCGATTGCAGGTCGTCGCGCTTGGTGCCCGTCACGCGCACGGCATCGCCCTGGATGCTGGCCTGCACCTTGATCTTGCTGTCCTTGATCATGCGCACGACCTTCTTGGCCAGGTCGCCCGTCACGCCCTTCTTGATCGTGATGACCTGCTTGACCTTGTCGCCGCTGATCTTGTCGACCTTGCCATAGTCCAGGAAGCGCACGTCCACATTGCGCTTGGCCATCTTGTTGATCAGCACGTCCTTGACCTGGTCCAGCTTGAAATTGTCATCGGCGAAGACAGTCAGTTCACCTTCCTTCTGCTCCACGCGGGAATCGGAACCCTTGAAGTCGAAGCGGTTGGTGATTTCCTTGTTGGCCTGCTCCACGGCGTTCTTCACTTCCACCATGTTGGCTTCGCTCACTACGTCAAACGACGGCATCCTGTTTCTCCTGGTATTCCACGGCCCCACCCGGCACACGGCGGAGCTTTCGTAACGGTTACGTATAATCTTGGCCTGCCCCGGCCCGGGGTGCCTCCCCCGACCTTGCATGGCAGATTTCCACGAATTTTATCCCCTGCGCGCCCACAATACATTCGGCTTCGATGTCCGTGCGCGTCTGGCGGCACATATCCGCAGCGAATCGGACCTGCTTTCGGCACTATCCGATCCGCGCGCCGCCAGTCTTCCGATAGTGGTGCTGGGCGGTGGCAGCAACGTGGTGTTGACTGGAGACCTCGACGCCTGCGTGTTGCTGATGGAGATTCCCGGCTACGAAGTTGCACGGCGCGGAGAGAACTGGCTGGTGACCGTGGGCGCCGGCGAGAACTGGCACGCGCTGGTGGGCCGCACCATCGCCGATGGCATGCCCGGCCTGGAAAACCTGTCGTTGATCCCTGGCACGGCCGGCGCTGCCCCGATCCAGAACATCGGCGCCTATGGCGTGGAGCTGCGCGAGCGCTTCAACAGCGTGCGCGCCTACGACCGCCAGGGCGGCGCTTTCGTGACGCTCGATCTTGATACATGCGCCTTCGGATATCGGGACAGCCTGTTCAAGCGTGAGGGCCGCGACCGCTACATCATCACCGCCGTGACGCTGCGGCTACCGGTAGCCTGGCAGCCCGTGTTGAACTACGGCGAACTGTCGCGCGAACTCGAATCGGTGAATCCACCCGATGCCGCGCAGATCCGCGACGCAGTGATCGCGATCCGCTCGCGCAAGCTGCCGAACCCGGCAGAAATCGGCAATGCAGGCTCGTTCTTCAAGAATCCGGTCGTCGAGGCAGCGCTGCGCGACAAACTGCTGGCAGACAACCCTGCGCTGGTCAGTTATCCGCAAGCGGATGGCAGCTACAAGCTCGCTGCTGGCTGGCTGATCGACCAGTGCGGCTTCAAGGGCATCAGTGACGGCCCGGTCGGCGTCTATGACAAGCAGGCGCTGGTGCTAGTGAACCACGGCGGTGGCACCGGCGCGGCCCTGCTGGCCCTGGCGAACCGCATCGCCGACACCGTCGAGGGACGGTTTGGCGTGCGGATCGAGCCAGAGCCGGTCGTACTCTGAGGCTTCTTCGCCCTGAGACTTATTCGAAGTGGCAGACGTAATCGAGCGTCTCGGTCACTTCGATGTCGAAACTGCTGTTGCCCGGCACGTTGAACTGCTGGCCTGCGCCATAGGTCTTCCACTCTTCCGAGCCAGCCAGGCGCACGCGGCAACTACCCGCGTTGACTTCCATGATTTCGGGCGCGCCCGTGTTGAACGTCAACGCAGCCGGAAAAATCACACCCAGCGTCTTGCGCGTGCCGTCGGCGAACAGCACCGTGTGGCTCACGCACTTGCCATCGAAATACAGGTTGGCTTTCTTGACGACGGATACGTTGTCGAATTGGCTCATCTCTCTCTCCTCGAATCGAAACACGAAACGGTAGACGCAAAAAAGGGAGCCGCCGTGGCCCCCTTTCGCTGGCTCAAGCGGTCGCTCAGTAGCGGCCGCAGAGCAGGTATTCCATCAATGCCTTCTGCACATGCAGCCGGTTTTCAGCCTCTTCCCAGACCACGCTGCGCGGGCCGTCAATCACGGCGGCTTCAACTTCCTCGCCCCGATGGGCAGGCAGGCAGTGCATGAACAGCGCATCGTCGGTGGCACGGTCCATCATGGCCGTGGTCACCATCCAGTCCTTGAACGCGCGCTTGCGTGCCTCGTTCTCAGCCTCGAAACCCATGCTGGTCCACACGTCGGTTGTCACCAAGTGTGCGCCCTGGCAGGCGTCGAGCGGATTGTCGAACACCTTGACGCGCGACGCGGCTGTCTGCGGCACCATGGCCGGATCGAGCTGGTAGCCCGGAGGGGCGGAGAAATGGAACGTGAAATCCAGGCGCTCGGCAGCCTGGATCCAGGTATAGGCCATGTTGTTGGCGTCGCCGATCCACGCCACCGTCTTGCCGGCAATGCTGCCGCGCTGCTCGATGTACGTGAAGACATCGGCCAGCACCTGGCACGGGTGGTATTCGTTGGTCAGGCCATTGATGACTGGCACGCGCGAGTGCGCGGCGAATCGTTCAAGGATGTCCTGGCCGTACGTACGGATCATGATGATGTCGACCATGCGCGAGATCACCTGCGCCGCATCCTCGATGGGCTCACCACGACCCAGTTGCGAGTCACGCGTGTTCAGGAACACCGCATGACCGCCAAGCTGGTGCACGCCAGCTTCGAACGACAGGCGCGTACGCGTGGAATTCTTCTCGAAGATCATGGCCAGCGTGCGGTCGTGCAGCGGGTGCCACGTCTCGTAGTTCTTGAACTTCGCCTTCAGGATCCTCGCGCGGTCCAGCAGGTACTCGTACTCCTCGGCATTGAGGTCGCTGAACTGGAGGTAATGCTTGATCGGGGTTTGGCTCATAAAACAAAGAAGGCGGCTCGCATGGGCCGCCTTTCGCGTCGCTTACGCAATGTAGTGGCAACGATCATAAGGGATTATTCCAGCTTTGGCGAGTCCGCGCCGTTATAGCGGGAGTCCCCCGCAGAGGCGGGTGACGCGGCCCGCTGACAGGTTCCCGACAGGAATTCTACGTATGCGCAAGTCTTATATAAGATATAATACCCGCTGATTCACGCGGGGCCCGGCATACCTTGCCACGGCCCGCCGCACGGCATCAAAAGTGCCCCCGCCGACAATACGCCCCGCTTTCCTCATGCCGGCAGCATGCGAACCAATCGCCTGCCGGACGCGTCAAACGGGCGCCCGTCTTGAGCGGGTTTACCGTCGAGTCACAGAGCAGATCCCCGCAGTCCCATGACAACCCCCCAAGTTCGCGAATACTTCATCCAAGGCGTTACCAAGGAAGGCAGGACCTTTCGCCCAAGCGACTGGGCCGAGCGGTTGTGCGGCGTGATGGCGCAGTTCCGGCCGGAAGGCGATACCGGCGACCCCCGCCTGACCTACTCGCCGTACGTGCGACCTGTGATCGTGGCGGGCATCAAGAACGTGGTGGTGGATTCGCGGCTGCGGGACATCGAGCCGAAGGCACTCGACTTCGTGCTGAACTTCGCGCGCGACAATGATTTGCAGGTAGTGGAAGCCTGCTCGGTCGGCGACTGAGCACGCCCTGCTTCTCAAGAGAACCCGGCCAGGCGCCGGGTTTTTTGTTGGCCGAGCACTGGAAAGTGGTGGCGCAAAAAACAAAAGCCCGTCCGAAGACGGGCTTTGCGACTGCTCGGCCGCCATAGGGGCGACCGGGGCAGCTATCAGGCAGCCATCGACTTGATGGCGGCCGACAGGCGCGACTTGTGACGTGCAGCCTTGTTCTTGTGCACGATCTTCTTGTCAGCGATGCTGTCGATGATCGTTTGCGACTGCTTGAAGATCTCAGCAGCGGCTGCCTTGTCGCCGGCGTCGATTGCCTTGCGAACTGCCTTGACGGCGGTGCGCAGACGCGAGCGCAGGCTGGAGTTGTGACCGTTCGCGGCCACGGCTTGGCGCGCGCGCTTGCGAGCTTGTGCGGAATTTGCCATGTATCTCTTCCTGAATTCAGAGTGCGCGCCCGGGGCGACGCAATAATTTGGGACGCAACAATTAAGTCACATCTTGCGACCCGGGATGTTCGACAAACGAATCCTTGGACGCGACTGTCCTTGCGAATCGGCGATTATACACACAGCCCCGCGCCGCAGGCAAGCCTCCCGACAGGTTCCGAACAGAATCGGGCACCAGGGCCGCCGGGCAGCGGCCGTCCGTATAATATGCGCCACATCTGGCGAGCGGAATGCCCGCATAAGCGTGGCGCCGCCGCAACCAAATGACCGTGCAGGCGTCTGAAACGCGTCTGCCACCCGCTCGGCGCCGTCACACGGCCCTGCTCCCTGGTTTCCGATCTTGAACCTGCTCAAAGCACTTGCCACGATCAGCGGCCTGACGATGCTATCGCGCATCACCGGCCTGCTGCGCGAAATCCTGATTGCCCGCGCCTTCGGGGCCTCGGACATGACCGATGCCTTCAACGTGGCATTCCGCATCCCCAACCTGCTGCGCCGGATCTTTGGCGAAGGCGCGTTCTCGCAAGCCTTCGTCCCCATCCTGAACGAGTACCACGGCAAGCGCGGCGACGAGGAAACCCATCTCCTGATCGATGCCGTGGCCACGGTCATGGCCTGGGCGCTGGCCGCGGTATCGCTGCTGGGCGTGATCGGCGCGCCAATCGTCATGACGGTAGTGGCCACCGGCTTCCGGGGCAGTGCCGAGACCTACGACGCCGCCGTGTTCATGACACGGGTGATGTTCCCATATATCGGCCTGATCTCGATGGTAGCGCTGGCTTCGGGCGTACTGAACACGTGGCGCAACTTCGCGGTGCCCGCGTTCACGCCGGTACTGCTCAATCTCTGCCTGATCATCGCCGCGCTGTTTGTCGGTCCTCACATGGCCCAGCCGATCTATGCCCAGGCGTGGGGCGTGCTGGTGGGCGGCGTGCTCCAGTTGCTGATCCAGGTGCCGGCAATGCGCAAGCTCGGCGTGTTGCCGCGCGTCTCGCTGAACCTGCGCGCGGCGTGGGCCAACCCCGGAGTGCGGCGCGTGGTCAAGCAGATGGCGCCGGCGCTGCTGGCCGTTTCCGTGGCCCAGATCAGCCTGATCATCAATACCAATATCGCTTCGCGCCTGGGCGCGGGGGCCGTGTCGTACATCACCTATGCCGACCGCCTGATGGAATTCCCGACGGCGCTGCTGGGCGTGGCGCTGGGCACGATCCTGCTGCCGAGCCTCTCCAAGGCCAACGCCAACGACAACCGCGAGGAGTACTCCGGCCTGCTCGACTGGGGCCTGCGCCTGACCTTCCTGCTGGCCCTGCCTTGCGCGGCGGGGCTGATGCTGTTCGGCACGCCACTGACCTCGGTCCTGTTCAACTATGGCCGCTTCGACGCCCATGCCGTCGAGATGACGCGTCAGGCGCTGGCTACCTACGGCGTGGGCCTGCTCGCGCTTATCCTGATCAAAATCCTGACGCCGGGCTTCTATGCCCGGCAGGACATCCGCACCCCGGTCAAGATCGCGATCCTTGTACTGATCATCACGCAGTTGTCGAACTTCGTGTTCGTGCCGCTGCTGGGCCATGCGGGCCTACCGCTGTCGATCAGCTTCGGCGCCATCGTCAACGCGCTGCTGCTGTTCTTTGGACTGCGCCGCCGGGGCTTCTATCATCCGTCGGCCGGCTGGGGCATGTTCCTGCTCAGGCTGGTGGCCGCCATGCTGATCCTGTCGGGCATGCTGCTGTGGTTCGCGCGCAATTTCGACTGGGTGGCGCTGGGCGCCACGCCATGGCTGCGGATCGCGCTGCTGGCGGCCTGCCTGGTACTTGCGGCGGCGGTCTACTTCGGTACACTGTGGCTCATGGGCCTGCGCTATGCGGCCTTCCGGCGCCGCGCCGGCTAGTCAGGAAACACCGTACATGACTTCCACGAAAGTCCTGGATTACTTTGCCAGCCTCGTGGCCGACGACGATGCGATCCCGCTGACGGAAACCGCCCTCGCCATCGCCCAGGATGCCTACCCGGACCTCGACCTGCAGGCGGAACTGGCGGCCATGGATGTGTTGGCCGTCCGGCTCAAGCGGCGCATTGCCGAAGGCACGCCCGCCATCCAGCGCCTGCGCCTGCTGAACCATTTCTTCTATCGCGACCTCGGCTTCGGCCCCAACGCGAACGACTACTACGACCCCGACAACTCGTACCTGAACATGGTGCTCAAGCAGCGCCGGGGTATTCCCATCTCGCTGGCCGTGCTCTACATGGAGCTAGGCCAGCAGATTGGCCTGCCGCTCAAGGGGGTGTCGTTCCCGAACCATTTCCTGGTGCGCATGACGATTCCGGCCGGCGAGGTCGTGCTCGATCCGCTGACCGGCGAAACGCTGTCGAAGGAACAACTGCAGGAAATGCTTGATCCCTACCTCGAACGGGAGGGGATTTCGGACTCGACCGAAGTGCCGCTGGGCCTGTTCCTGCATGTGGCCGGGCATCGGGAAATCATCGCGCGCATGTTGCGCAATCTGAAAGCGATCTATCTGCAGGAATCGCGCTGGCAGCGGTTGCTGGCGGTGCAGAACCGTCTGGTGATCCTGCTGCCAGATTCGATCGAGGAAGTGCGCGACCGGGGCCTGGCCTATGCCAACCTGGAGTGCTTCCGGCCGGCGCTGGAAGACCTGGAAGCTTATGTCCAGGCCCGTCCCGATGCCGCCGACACCACGCAGATCCGCGACCGCATGCCGGCCCTGCGCCTGATGAGCCGCAGCCTCAGCTGATTCACCGAGGCTGCGGGATACATCGGGATCAGGGCTTGCGGTCCGCCGGGCGGCGCGTGCCGCGCACGAGCTTCCACAGGCCGCCGAGCACCAGCGGCACCACGGCCGCGCCGATACCGGCCAGCACGATCAGGTTGAGATACTGCTTGATGAACGGCAGGTTGCCGAAGAAGTAGCCGGCGAACACCAGGCCGAACACCCAGGCCGCCGCGCCGATCACGTTGAACAGCTGGAAGCGTGCGAAGGTCATTTGCGATACCCCGGCCACGAACGGCGCAAAGGTCCGCACGATCGGGAGGAAACGTGCCATCACCAGCGTCTTTCCGCCGTGACGTTCGTAGAAATCATGTGTCTTGCGCAGCGCACGCTGATCCAGGAAGCGCCAGTGCTGGTCGAACACCTTCGGCCCGATCCAGCTGCCCACAAAATAGTTGACCGTGTTGCCGATGACAGCTGCAGCGAAGAGCAGTCCGGAAAGTGCCCACTCGTTCATCGCGCCCGTCGCGCACATGGCTCCCGCGATGAACAGCAGCGAATCACCTGGCAGGAACGGCAGCACCACGAGGCCGGTTTCGGCGAAAACGATGGCAAACAGAATGCCGTACACCCATACGCCGTAGTCCAACACGAACTGGCCCAGAAACTTGTCGACATGAAGAATCATGTCCATCAGGTGCAATACAGTATCCAACGGTGTGTCCCCTTCAATGAATGGCTGACATCATACAAGAGCCAAATTTGGCTGCCGTTACGGAACCGTAATGAGTGTGCCGAAAACGTGTCCGGCCGCACGTATAATCGCCCGCATGCCTGCCGACGCCGCCCGCCCCGAGC
>NZ_SCMX01000109.1 GCF_005503625.1 Cupriavidus sp. 2SB
GGTCCATGCCTTGCATCTTGCTGTGGTCCATGCCCTGCATTGAGCCCTGGTCCATGCCTTGCATCTTGCTGTGGTCCATGCCCTGCATCGAGCCCTGGTCCATGCCCTGCATCGAGCCCTGGTCCATGCCCTGCATCTTGCTGTGGTCCATGCCCTGCATCGAGCCCTGGTCCATGCCTTGCATCTTGCTGTGGTCCATGCCCTGCATTGAGCCCTGGTCCATGCCTTGCATCTTGCTGTGGTCCATGCCCTGCATCGAGCCCTGGTCCATGCCCTGCATCTTGCTGTGGTCCATGCCCTGCATTGAGCCTTGTCCTGCGCTCGGCGTTGAGCCCTGCTTCTTCGCGGTTGGGGCTGTCGCCTTCTGGGGGCGTGAATCCGGCGTTGCTTCGTTTGCCGGCGCACCATCGTTGTTTGAACTGTTGGGCGAATGCGAGTGCTGTGCCCACGCGGCGCTCATTCCTGCAGTGAGCAGGGCGGCGACTGCAATTCGTGTGTACTTGTACATGGGATCTGGTAGTCGGTTGAAGAGAGTCGGATCAGGCCACAAGTACTTCGCGGAACATCCCGGCATCCATGTGCAACATAAGGTGGCAGTGCCATGCCCAGCGGCCCAATGCGTCGGCGGTTACCAGGAAGCTGATCCGCTGCGCAGGTTGGACCGGAATGGTATGTCGCCGGGCCTGGAACGAACCGTCAGGCGACTCGAGCTCACTCCACATGCCGTGCAGGTGCATCGGGTGAGTCATCATCGTGTCGTTGTGCAGAATCACGCGCAGTCGTTCACCGTACTTGAAACGGACCGGTGTGGATTTGCCGTACTCAACACCATCGATTGACCAGGAGTAGCGTTCCATGTTGCCGGTGAGGTGCAGTTCAACTTCCCGAGCAGGACCGCGCTTGTCGAGGGGGCCGCCAATGGTATGTTGATCGGCCAGCGTCAGAACGCGGCGGCCGTTGTTACGCAGACCGATGCCAGGGTCGTCGAGATTCGTTCTGGCCATGTCCACGCGCATGTCCGTGTTCGCGCCATATTCGGTCTTGGCGTGCCGAGCCTTCGTGCTGGGGACCTTGAGCGAAGCATCCATGGCCATGCCGCCCATCGCGTGCTGGCTATGGTCCATGGTCATGGCCCCATGGTTCATGCCAGCCATGCTGCCTTGGTTCATGCCGCCCATGTCCATCTTGCTGTGGTCCATGCCACCCATGCCACCCATGCCACCCATCATGTCGCTCATGGTGAGCCACTCGGGCTTGTCCACGGCCGGCACCTGGGCGTTGAGTCCTGCGCGCACCGCGAGTGTGCCGCGGGCGTAGCCAGTGCGATCCATGGATTGGGAGAAGATCGTATAGGCGTCGTCTCGCGGTTCCACCAGCACGTCGTAGGTCTCGCCGGGACCAAAGCGGAACTCGTCAACGCTTACGGGTTCCAGGTTCTGGCCGTCGACTTGAATGACCTTGAGCTTCAGGCCGGGAATACGTACGTCATAGAACGTATTCCCGGACCCATTGATGAACCGCAGGCGTACCTTCTCACCGGGCTTGAACAAGCCAGTCCAATTGCCAGCGGGGGTAACGCCATTGGTCAGATAGGTCAGTGTGGCACCGGAAAGATCCGCCAGGTCGGTCGGATTCATCCGCATCTCGTTCCACATCTTGCGCTTCTCGAAAGCGCTCTTCACACCGTCGTTTGAAACGTCGCGGAAAAAATCGAAGACGGTGGGCTTGATGTAGTTGTAGTAGTCGCTCTGAACCTTCAGTTTCGACAGGACTCGCATGGGGTCCTCGTCGGTCCAGTCCGAGAGCAGAATGGTGTAGTCCCTGTCGGCTCGCACACCGTCCACGCCGGTGGCCGGATCAATCACGATGCCGCCATACACACCGGTCATTTCCTGGAAGCCGGAATGCGAGTGATACCAGTAGCTGCCGGTTTGTTCGACCTTGAACTGGTAGGTAAATGTCTCGCCGGGGGCGATACCGGCAAAGCTGATTCCCGGTACGCCGTCCATCTGGAACGGCAGGATGATGCCGTGCCAGTGGATTGACGTGTGCTCGTGCAAGCGGTTCGTGACGCGGATCGTCACGGTGTCGCCTTGCCGCCAGCGCAACGTCGGACCGGGAAGCATCCCATTGATAGTTGTCGCCACCCGCGGCGTACCGGTAAAGTTGACAACCGATTCGGCGATGACAAGGTCAAACTCCGTCCCCGTCAATACCGGGGCGGTGCCGGATGAAGCGCTTTCGGGGAGTCCCGATGATTGTGCCCACGCAGTTCCGCCCAAAGCACTCAGCCCCGCCATTACCCCGCCGGCGGCCAAACCTTGTACGAAACGGCGGCGTGGCAGGTTGGGCAGCAAGATGCCAGACAGTCGATCACGTCGCATGAAAATAGTCCTTTTCGCTTGAATGGCCGCTTCGGTTTTTGCGGCAGGTCAAAGAGTAGCGAGATGCTGGCTACCGACGACTTACCTGAACATTACATTCCGGACAGGTTGGGGTCACCTCGGTGCGTACTGGGTAGACTACGCCGAAGATAAAAATTTGTATTAACAAAACCCGGCCGATCGCGTTGGGAGGAGGTTGGGTAATGAAACTGCTGGTAGTGGAAGATGAAGTCAAGACGGGGGAGTATCTCCGGCAGGGCCTGACCGAGGCGGGGTTCGTGGTCGACCTGGTCGCCAATGGACTCGATGGTCAACACTTTGCGGTCAATGAAACCTACGATCTCATCATCCTCGATGTCATGCTGCCCGACGTCGACGGATGGCATATTCTGCATGCCATCCGCGCGTCAGGGAACGCGGTCCCGGTCTTGTTTCTGACGGCGCGAGACAGTGTTGCCGATCGCGTGCGAGGCCTCGAGCTCGGCGCGGATGACTATCTGGTCAAGCCATTTGCCTTTTCGGAGCTGCTTGCCAGGGTCAGGACGCTGCTGCGTCGAGGCGCGGTGCAACTAGCGATGGACCGGATTCAAGTGGCCGATCTGATTCTGGATCTGAGCCGGCGGCGAGCGTCTCGCGGTGGGCGACGCATCACGCTGACCAGTAAGGAATTCGCCTTGCTCGAGTTGTTTGCGCGTCGAAGGGGGGAGGTGCTTCCCCGATCCCTCATTGCCTCCCAGGTGTGGGACATGAACTTCGATAGCGATAGTAACGTGATCGACGTGGCGATCCGGCGCCTGCGGGCAAAAATCGATGACGGCTTTGAAGTAAAGCTGATCCAGACTGTGCGCGGCATGGGATACGTCCTCGAGGCACCTGAGGATCCTCTATGAGGCACCGTCTGTCCCTGACTGTTCGGCTGACCATCCTGTTCTCGCTTTCCTCCGCAGTGGTCCTGCTCGGACTTGGCGTGCTTATCTGGCTGGCGATGGACCGGCACTTCGCCAACGAAGATTTTGTGGTGCTGGGGGACAACATCCGTCTGATTGAACGCGTCGCGGATGAAACTCCTGTGGAACGTCTGCCTGCGCGCCTGCAGGAGTTGGTGGAGCACCATCCCGGCTTTGTCGCACGGGTGCAGACCGCGCAAGGCAAGACGATTTTTGCCACGCGGGATTTCGATTTCAGGCCGGCGGAGAGCGCTACGAACGAGGGGCCGAACTCCGAAGGCACCTTCGTGTGGCAGCAGGAAACCAAGCACTACCGCGGCATGCGAGCGGAGGTGCCCGTTTTAGGCTCGGATGTGGGCGCCTTGAAAGTGGTCGTCGGAATGGACACGGAGATTCATGCACACTTTATGCATGCCTTCCGCCGGTCCTTGGCTTTCTATACAACGCTCGCTGCTTTCGCTAGCGGCTTGCTGGGCTGGTGGGCTGCGCGCCGCGGTCTGGCGCCACTGCGCATGATGGCATCGCGCGCTAAAGATGTGACGGCGAACCGATTGGATGCGCGCATGCCGGTGGCCGCGGTGCCAGTCGAGATGGCGGATCTCGCGGCGACATTGAACGCGATGCTCGAGCGTCTGCAGAACGATTTTCAACGGTTGTCGGAATTTTCGTCAGATCTGGCGCACGAGTTGCGCACCCCGATTACCAACCTCATGACGCAGACACATGTCGTTCTGTCCCAGCCGCGTGACGCCGCAAAGTATCGCGATGTGCTGACCTCAAACGCCGAGGAATTGCAGCGTCTTGGACGGATGGTCTCGGATATGCTGTATCTGGCAAAAATGGAGCACGGCATCACGCTGCCCAATGAGGAGTCGATCGATATTGCCGATGAAGTGCTGGCACTCTTCGACTTCTACGACGCGCTGGCCGAGGACAAGGGGGTCAACCTGCAACTGCAGGGGAACGCCAAATTAGCGGGCGACCGTCTGATGATGCGTCGGGCGCTCAGCAACCTCTTATCCAATGCGCTGCGTTACACCGCGGAGGGTCGTCAGATCCTGGTGTCTGTACGGGAGCACGGAACTGATGCCATGATCGTGGTGGAGAATGAGGGCGAGGAAATCCGGCCGGATCTGCTTCCTTACATTTTTGATCGGTTTTTTCGGGCAGATAAGTCCAGGACGCGACTGGATTCGGACAGTGTCGGACTGGGACTGTCGATCACCAAGGCGATCGTGGTTGCGCATGGCGGAAAAATTGCCGCGGACTGTTCCGGCGGAAAAACCCGTTTCACCATGACGTTCCCGCATGGTCGCCTCGGACTGACCTGAGGCCCGCGCAAGGGCCTCGCGCACAGCAGCGCTGCCTGGGGTGGGCTGCCGTGCTGGTCAGCTTGCGCCGCGAGGCGGAAGCAAGTGACCCGATGGGCTTTCAAATCTTACTGCAGTGGAGGCAAGCGTTGCGTCGAATTAGATATGGAATCGTTGGGCTGGCGAGCTTATCGGGGCTTGTCGCTCACGCACACATCATCCCCATCCCGGACGTGCAACCTGCCGCGGCCGCCTATCTGGCGCCGGGCGCGTCGGGAAAGACATGGCCGGCGACGGAGTGGGTCGTGGAGGTGGACCGTCTCGACGGCCAGCCTGCGAGCCGTGCCGTCCGGACCGGTGAGTCGGTTTCGCTCAGCTTGCGAAACCTGGGTGAAAAAAGCATCGACGTCGCTGTCGTGCTATCGCAGAGCGAAGCCATGACGCCAATGGCGAATAGTCAGCCCGTGACGATTCATTTGCTTGCGGGGGAACGGCAGGAATGGAGAATGCAGGCAACGAGGCCGTTGCGGATTTTCGTTTCTGCATCCCCCGAGTGGGCGAAGTAGGGCGCGCAACGCGCCCTGGCAGCATCAGCCCCCTTCGCTGTGGCCCTTCCTGAGGGCTTCGTCGAGCCTGAAAATCTCGTTGCCCTTCATGATGATTTTCGTGCCATCCCTGGTCTCCATGACCTTGCCTTCCGGCATGTTCATGGACTTGCCGAACTTGTTCTCCATGCCCATCTTGCCGTCCTTGAAAACGTGCACCTTCGAGCCGTCCTGCAAATCGTAGGTTTTAACGACATTGCTCATATCGACCGCCGCCGCACTCAGCGATACGGCAGCAATGAAGGCTCCGACCATCAGTTTTTGTTTCATCGTTTAGATCTCCAGGTTATGGTCCTGCACTAGGGCGCATTGGGTCCACCATGTTGTGGAACAACAGGTTCAGTGGACCTTGTCTTCTTGTCATCTTCGCAACCCGCCTGTTGACTGTCCGGTGCAGATGCCGGCGTCGATCGGTCCGGCGGCTGGCTCGTCGCCTTCGGCGGCGTAACATGCTTCATCGAGTGATGCCGGGGATTGGCCGCCAACACCAATAGCTGGACCTCATCCCCGTCGTCGCGGCGTTCGGCCTTGATGCCATCAATGCCCAGTCCAGTCGGTGTCTCGGCAACCCATGCCAGTTGTATTGCCCACACCTGTCCCGGCACAAGGCAGATGGCTGCGCCAACGGACAAGAGGAGTGGCATGCCTGCTTTCATTCGCATCCTGACATTACAAGTAGCGGATGGGGCGTTCGAGAACTGTCTTTTCAATTTAATTTTATTCCCGGACCCGAGCAGCGGGCCGTATAGAGCGAAAATGTAATCCTCCCGAAAGATTGATGTTAACGAGGTAACACTGGCGGGGAAGAAATTGAAGATACAGTTTCATACGGTAATGAATACAAATCTTTTCCTGCGTTGATCGCGCCAATGCAAAGGCAAACGTCTGGAGCTTGGATTGGATATTGAAAAATTTAAGAGCATTGCATCGCTTCTGATGCGGTAATACTTGAAGCCGCTCTGAAAGAACTATGTCATGTGGCGGTTAGATTCCCGTCATTTAACGATTGGATGCGCATTCTTCGTGGATGCGCGTGGGCATTGCGGCGTGGCAGCGGATTTCACCTGTGGATTCAACCGGTCAACGCAACAGCTTGATGGAGTCGTTCAGCCGGCGTACCGAAGTTTAGTGTCTTGCGCGGGCGTTCATTGAGACGCCTCGCTACAGCATCGAACTTGATATCGGGTGCGTGCAGGCCTGCGCATTCGCAGCGGCGATGGTGGCCTCAGAAAGCCCCAGCACGCAAGGGAGATCTGTGCGCTGTGTGCCACGATTTGCGAAAGGTGCGAGAAGGAATGCAGCAAGCACGGTGCGTCGCATTGACTTGTCAGTTTTGCGGCGTCTGCAATGCGAGGGACTCAGTACGAGGAGTTAACCGGAAACTGTCGGGGGGATTACATTGAGATCCGGCGCGATCCTTAGGCCTCACTTGACGGTAGGATCTCGCTTGGCCTAGCCGACGACGCCATCGTTGGACACTAATGCGTCGCAGGGTGGCGGGAACGAAGCGTTTGGCGTGGACGTGGTGGCGAATGCGAATTACACTCATTTCCGAATGAATATCCGGGGTGCCTCCATGTTTTGCCGAGTTCTGAGCCGTTGGCCGATTGCACTGCTGCTGACGATCAGCGCGTTGTTCACGAACTTTGTCCACGCCGCGGAGGCCTTCGACGCCAAAGCCCGGCAGATTTGGCAACTCCTGGACTACGTCGCGGTTGACTACGGCGGTGCGGTGGACGATGGCAAGGTGCTCAATGGATCCGAATATGCGGAGATGCAGGAGTTTGCGGCCACAGCGGAGCGCCAACTGGGAGAGTTGCCTCAGGGTCCCGCCACTCAATCGCTACGCGAGCAGGCAGCGTCATTGCGCGAGGCAGTCGCGAACAAGGCCACAGCGGTTGCCGTGGCGCAAATCGCCCACGAACTCGCGGCCGCTGTACAGCGCGCGTACCCTTTTCCAGTGGCGCCTGCCAAAGTACCCGATCTAAGTCGGGGCGCTCAGCTGTTCCAGGCGCAGTGCGCAAGTTGCCATGGCGCGCAGGGGCGTGGTGATGGGCCGCTGGCTGCGACGCTCGATCCGAAGCCAACCGATCTGACCGATCATCTGCGCGCGCAGGAGCGAAGCCTCTTCGCGCTGCATCAAGTGCTCAGCAACGGTGTTACCGGCACCGCCATGCCAAGTTTCGGCGCGCTGCCAGACGACGACAGGTGGGCCACTGCCTTCTTTGTCGGGTCGCTGTCGTACACCGGTGATTTCGCGTGCCGAACTCTACGTCAGCGAGCCGTTTGCCGATCCGACGCTCCCTGCGTTCTCAGCGCAGATGAGACAGGTCGGGCATGATTTGCAAGACTCGACCGTTCGGTATCTTGCGACCAGATTTTCGTGGCAGGCTTAAGGAAACGTCCCTATGAATCCGGATATCTACCGCGCGCGCGAGGCCGAGGCGCAGGCCGCGCTGGACGCTGCGGCCGACTACCAACTCACAGCACACGCGACCGCGCGCGGCGCCTTGCGGGCTATTGATCTGGACGGTGCACAGGCTCTAATGGGCCAGTCTGGCGGATGGATTGCACTGGGCAACGCAGCTGCTGTCGACCTCGCTGGTAATCAGGCTGCCGCGGAATTTGCCGAGGCGCTGGCGCAGCGCGATGCGCCCGACCCCAACGACGATCCCTACGGCCGGAATTTGGGTCTGGACCGCGACGCGTGGCTGCGGGAAATGCTGCACCAGGCCGGCGGCCTTGTGGGCGGCTACCTGTAGGTAAAGGGCGCCGATGGACATACGAGTCGCCGCCCGTGGCCGACAGGATGGCAGCAATGCAGAAAATCTTCGTTGACGCGCTCGCTGCACGCCCCTTCATGCAGCTTGGCAATCGTGAGAAAACGCCCCTGTGACCGGAAGCGCCACGCCCGAGCGTGAGAACACGGGCCGATCTGGCATAATCCACGGCAAGGTTGCTTAGGTCAGGGGCGGTTGCGGGCAGTTCGACCCTGCTGGGTGCCTCATACCTGGTCTTTTATTTTCTCCTGCTGGTGGTGCTTGACTTCGTCAAGCTGCGCGGTATGACAAATATTAACTCGACATCAACTGGTGTCGGAAAGGCCGAAGGTGAAGGTATGGGCAAAAACTCTCTGGATTTCGTGAAGCTGTCTGTGTTGTCTGTGTTGGAAACGATTCACGGGCTGGGTATGAGTGCACTTGTGGCTGTAGCGCTGCCCTAAGCAACTTTGGCAAAAGCCGCCTCCGGGCGGCTTTTTTTTACGCCACCGCCTCCATGCCGATGGAACAGCAACCGTCAGGTGCCAACTCCGGCCACTTCAAAGATCTCAGCGAAGTTCTTGCGATCCCTGTCCTTGTCCTGAGTCGTCTCTGAATTGGCTTGGACTTGCGATGTGCGTCACGGACCCCGACAAGGGCAACGAAGGCATCTCCGCGATCTTTATCGATCTGGACAGCCCGGGAGTGACACTCGATACCGCCTGCGTGCCCATCACCGGCCAGTACGTGGACGCCGACATCATCCTCGACAATGTCCGCGTGCCACGCTGCAACTGCATCGGCGGCGAAGGCAACGGTTTCCGGCTTGCGATGAACCGGATCAGCCTCAACCGCCTATTGCACTGCCCGACCATGATCGGCCTGGCCCGCCAGGCGCTGCGCTTGTCCATTGACTACGCGAACACGCGCCGCCAGTTCGGCGGCCCGATCATGCGATTCCAGGCCATCCAGCACATGCTGGCGGACATGGCGTCCAGCCTGTTTGCCTGCGAGAGCATGGTGCTGGCTGCCGCGCGCCGTGCCGATGCAGGCAGTGACGTCCGCATGGAGGCGTCGATGTGCAAGCTCTTCGTCTCGGAAGCCTGCTTCCAGATCGCGGACAAGGCCGTGCAGATTCATGGCAACGTGGGTGTCACGAAGAACCATCCGGTCGAGTTCATCTTCCGCAGGCTCCGGCTATACCGCATCGTCACGGGAACCAGCGAAATCCAGCGTAACACGATCGCCAAGGAAATCCTGCAGAGGCATGGGTCTTGAATGCGCACGTGCAATCCTGATCGCGACGTCCACGCCAGCATCAAGCGGGGTCAACAGGCTGTTCGCCGAGAACCGCTTCGGCTGCGACCTCTGGATGCATGTCAACATACCGTGCGGTCATCCCACCCGAGATGCATCGCGCCGCAGGTTGCCGGAACTGCGAAGCGACCCGCGTTGCGCGTCAATCCTGCGAATCACTGGCCTCGTGGCTTGACTTGTCCAGTGCTTTCTAATATTTGCTTGCAACGTGCGTAATTGGTGCGACGGGATGCGCGGAGGGTGGCGGATTCTGTTCGGCGTCTCCCCGACTTGGTTGGGATTCAGGTACAGAGGCGTCTACGTCCGGAATGAGGGGAGTTCGGTCACGAACGTCTACCAACCAAATGGCCCCTAATGGCCGACAAGCGACCGCCTGCCGGCCGATGTAAAGGTCAGACTTCGGTTTGCTCTGCAATCTCCAAAGCGTCATCAACCTCAATGCCCAAATACCTGACGGTGCTCTCGAGCTTGGTATGACCGAGGAGCAGTTGGACGGCTCTTAAGTTCTTGGTCCGTCGGTAGATCAAAGAGACCTTCGTTCGCCGGATTGAATGCGTCCCATAAGCGGAGGTGTCCAGGCCGATCGAGGCTACCCACCGATGGACCAATCGGGCATATTGTCGGGTCGATATATGGGGCGAAGAATGCAAACGACTGGGGAAGAGAAAGTCGCCGCAGCTCAATCCCCGTGCATGTATCCAGGCCTGGAGGCATTCGCGAGTCGGGCCAGTAATCTCAAACTGCACCGGTCGATGGGTCTTTTGCTGCATGACCGTCGCACGCATGCCAACTTGTCTTCCTACGCTGACATCCTGAACGCGGAGACGGATCAGATCGCAAGCGCGCAGTTTGCTGTCGATGGCGAGGTTGAACATCGCCAAGTCTCTCGTGTTTGCGGTGAGCTGAAGGCGCGTACGGATGGCCCAGATCTCGGATAGCTTCAACGGAGGTTTCTGCCCCGTCAGTCTTCCCTTGTTCCACGGGTCGTGGTGGGTGACAGATGTTTGGGAGGTAGTCATGACTAGCTCCTAGAGTTGATGGGAGCCCATTTTGCGCTTGTGCCGGAGCCCCTCAAGTTGTGGGCGCTGGGCGCTAGTCCCACTCCACCTCCGAAACCAGTTCGGCCGAGACGACCCCTTCAACGCACATCTGGTAGAGCTTTCGGTAGCACAGCGGACATGGCGCACAGTCCAAGGCCTGGTTGCCTCCGATTTCGAAGTGCAGTTCGCGAATCCGGACGGGGCCCCCGCATTTGCAGACGAGAATCTGGGTATGGTCATCCATCGCTTATCTCCGTGGCAGAAGGGGATTGCAGCATGTGACGGCCGGAGGCTTCCTCGGATCAGCGAGATACTGATCGTCATGAGCGCGCGCCCGAAGGCACCGCAGGCTCCGAAGAGCCGAAGCATAGGACCAAAATTTTCGTGCGGGGGCAGCTTCGGATCTTGCCGATTCGTTGGTTGCCGAGACTCAATCGCCGAGTTCCTGTGCGGGACGCAGGGGGCGTCTCGGTGAGCGGGCCGTGACCGACCCTTCATATCACACCCGAAAGCAGCCATTCAGCGTGGTATCGTTGACCGCTTCGAGTCTTTGGGACCAAAGCAATATGGCCACGCTTGACCTCATCGGGGTTGCAATTCAGTTCAAGGATTGGGAAAAGCCATGGACGTTCTATTCGGTTGTGTTGGACCACATCTCACATGATTCCGACGACCGCGCCATTTTCGAGCGGATATGGGCAGAAGCGTGTCGTCCGGAACATTGGCAGTACGTCGACATTTCGAAATGCTCTGATGCGTGTGATCACGGGCTCGAGATTGGATTTTCATGGCTGCCCGAGGAGGCGCGTGTGCAGTTCGTGCGAGCAGCATCATTCCAATGGAAATGACGCGAAAACTCGGAAGGCCTTCGGTCGCCGGCGCTCGCGCGCAGCACCGTTACAGCAGGCGTTCTCCGGGCGGTTGAGAGCATCAGAGCTAGATAGGTACACAGATTGCTCTAAGCTTGCAGCCGAGCGCATCTTCGAGTTGCGATTCTTGCTCACCCGATAGGGTGCGTAGATTCGGATTCATCGCCTCAAGTACGAGCCGTCCAAATGCTGTCGGCCACAAATATCTGAGATCGTTCAATGAGACGGTAGCCTGACAGCAGCAGTCTTGACCAGCAGGTCAGGTAGTCTGCCCACAGCGAAATCATCCATCTTGGTCACCCACCAGTCTTCGATGTCCACATCGCAATTGGGACAAGCCACGCTAGACCAATTTGCTCCGGGGTGAAAAATTCGACGTCCTGCTTGAATAAGAACGTAATCTCATCGGCATTGGGAGCGAATTGCGAGAAGAGCGCGCGCGCAACTTCTGCTGCCAATTCAATCGGCCTGAACTCGGGGTCGAGGGGAACACGCCATGCCCGTCCGCTCATCACGAGGGAGTCAAAGCTCAAACGTCGGATCGCCCGCCCACGCGAGAAAGCTGCGCACGACAGTAGCCTCAGTTCCGTCACTGAACCGGATGATCATCGCGCCGTCTTCGTCGGCGACCGACTCCACGCCTGGCAGTGAACGTGTAAGGACCTTGGCCTCTTCGTCAACCGTATTCGGTGCGTCGCCATTGACAGGAGCCTCAATGATCTTAATCTGATCCACCGTCTGGTGGCTCACCGATCCGGTTTTCGTCATCGTCGCTGCGGCGACGCGGTGCCCCTTCGATGCCAGGTTGGCTCCCGCCAAGGTTCGCGAGTCGTTTGGCGGCTTCACGCTGGATCAAGGCCTTTAGCGCCTCGCGCACAAGTGCCGTTTTCTCTTCCAGCCCCGTATAGGCACGGGCCTTGGCCAGCAGTTCATCGTCAAGCGTAATCGTCGTACGCATAGGAATCTCCGCAAGTACCGGCACAGACTATAGCATCCAATGATGTCGATTTTGGTGCGCACTTACATTGGGAATGCGGGCGTTTTGCCACCACAGGCCTGCAAAATCGGTGTGTCCACTGCAGGCCAATTCTTGTCTGCCGCCGATACCTGTGGTCTGCGTTCTGTCTCCAGTCCGTGCCGCGCGGGCTCCGACGCTTGGAGCCGCCATGGCTGCAACCGTTCCGCCTGAGTCGCCTGCGACCGCGCCTGCACCTCGGCCACTTCGTTTCCTGCGCGCCGTGACGGCGTGCGCCAAGGCGGCCCCGGCGTGGCGCACGCCGTCACGGCGCGCTAAGCGGCCGTGCGGCAAGGTGTCGCTCCACCCACTGCGCCCAGGGCGCGTCGAGTTGGCCGGCCAGCGTGGCGAGTACCAGGCGGATGTCCAGGTGGTGACAATGCGTCAGCAACCGCTCGAGGACGGGACGGCGGACGGTGCGCAGCGCGCCGAGGACGAGCCGCATGCCTTCGGGCGAACTCATGGTGCAGTCGCTTACCAGTTCCAGGATCGCACGCTCGGGCACCGACACCCGTACCGCCGGATGGTGATCGGGCAGGGCAGTGATCCCGAAATCTGCCGGTAGGCGCCGATCGAACAGCGCGCACCCCTGGTAGGTATAGGCATAGACGGCGTCCACCCAACGCGGCAGGGTGGTGGGCGCCTCGCCCCAAGATGAGCCGTGGGCGCAGGGCCACGAAGTGTCGCACGCCCTGCCAGTCCAGCGCGGTGCGGCCGCCCACGTGCAGCCCCGGGCGTTGCCAGCAGAGCCAGGCTAACCATGGAGGTGGAAGTCGTATTCGCAGCATTGCCGGAGGGGGCAGTCATCGGAAGGTGTTCGAAGCGGCCCTGCGAAGGGCAAGTACCGGGGGGCTCGGCTCAATTATCCACTTCTCTCACGGATTTCATCCCCGGGCCCGGTTTACTGGGAAATCGTTCAACGAAGACATTCGCGTGCGGGGCAATGACGCGATTGGGTTTGGCACTCCTTGGTGGGAAGAGGGGGTGGAGAGAACCATCCCGACGCTGTGTGTACCGAGCACGGTGTATATATCGACGATATCCTCGTAATTGACCACGGTGTCCTCGTTGCCCCAGGAGAGTTGAGCGATGCGGACGAGTTGCTAGCTAGTTCGTGATCTATGGTTGCTAGGAGACATCTATGACAGGTATTCATCTCAGGACGCGACTGTGCGAGCTGCTCGATATCAACTACCCCATTTGTCTCGCAGGGATGGGATCTCAAGGTCGTGCAACGCCTCCGGCCCTTGTCGCCGCGGTGTCGGAAGCCGGAGGATTGGGCGTTATCGGTGCCGCAGGACTATCGCCTTCGCGGCTACGTGCAGTCATCCGAGAGGCTCGCGCGTTGACGGCTAAGCCCATTGGCGTCAACCTTGTATTGCCACAAGCCGCTGCGAAGGCCGAGCTGGATAGGGACAGGATCCGGCGAGAGATTATTGAACAGTTCCCTGAGCATGCCGCTTTCGTGCGTGAATTGGCAAAAGGCTTCGGACTTGAACTAGTGGAGCTAGATGGTCGCATTGCCGTGTCTGGCGCGGCGACTGCAGATGGCACAGATGCGGACCTTCGTGGCTCGCGCGCTGACTTGACGCGAAGCTTGATCGACGCGGTTCTAGAGGAAGATGTCCAGGTCTTCGCAGGGGCGGTCGGTGACCTGAAGCTCATCGCGGGGCCTGCGCACGAGAAGCGGATGCTCGTTATGGGACTAGCCACTGGCACGAAGCAAGCTAAAAGCTAGGCGCTCGCCGGCGCAGATCTCCTCATTGCCCAAGGACTGGAGGCCGGCGGCCATGTGGGGCGAATTCCGAATTTTGCGCTGCTTCCTGATGTCATCGATTCTGTTTCTGTCCCCGTCATTGCGGCGGGAGGCATCAGCGATGGCCGGGGCATCGCTGCATCTTTGGCGTTTGGGGCCGTTGGAGTTTGGATGGGAACTGCGTTCCTGGTTGCCGAGGAATGCAATATTCCCGGCGAACATAAGTCCCAGATTCTTGAAGGGCGGCTGGAGGATTTCCGCAGTGACCGGATCTACTCTGGAAGTCCCATGCGCGGATTCCGGAAAGCCACGATCAAGGCTTGGGAGGACTCTGGATTGGAGCCGCTCGCAAATCCGTACCAGAAGGTCTTGATGGATGACTTCAATGCAGCGGCAGCAGCGGCCAGTCGCTGGGACCTGCACAGCAATCCTAGTGGCGTCGGAGGAGGGCTACTGACAGAGGCGAGGCCAGCGCGAGCGATCGTCGCCGAGCTTGTGAATCGCGCTTCGGAGTCAATCTCACGACTGGCCGCCAGTATTTGACAGGCTGGATTGCTATGTGGCGAGGGCGTTCAATCCAAGGATGGCGCTTGCCTCGGCAATAGTTGCCACTGGACGCTCATACTCTTCGCAAAGCGCTTCAATTTGGCGGACTAGGGCAGCGTTTGAAGGGGCGAGAACATCTCGGTCTAGGCGAACGTTGTCCTCAAGACCTGTGCGGCAATGTCCACCCAGTTCGAGCGGCCATCGTGCCATAGTAATTTGGTCTCGCCCAATACCAGCTCCTGTCCAGGTCGCGTTGGGGGAAAGCCTACGCAGCGTCGCCACATAGAACTCCAGGACCTCTCGGTCGACGGGCATTGCGTTCTTGAGGCCCATCACGAATTGGACGTGGAGTTCTCCAGCGATCTTGCCGACCCGCTGCATGTTGGCGGCCTGGAAGATCATCGATAAGTCGAAGGCTTCCACTTCGGGCTTGACGTCGTGCGTCAGTATTTCAGCGGCGAGCCAATCTACCAGTTCTGGCGCGTTGTCGTAGACCCGGGTCGGGAAATTAACTGAGCCCGTGGCACCACGAACAAGGCATACCGCTTGCCCCATGGCAGCCGAAACTCGGCGAAATCAACTTGCGCCTGCCGTCCGGGCGGCGTCTCGAAACGCACGACTGGGCATGAACTGCTGCAGCGGCTCGAGGTGTCACAGTCTGCAGCTTTGGCTGACCGGGATGCGGTACTCGCGTGGCGCGCCAGTAGGGGGGGGCGGCGTGGCCGACTTCAAATTCCTAACAACTTTGTCTTCATTTGCCAAATGGCTCGTGCCCGAAAGTGGGAGTGAATGGCGTTGGCTACGGATTCCTTGCAGCAACCTACACGTCTAGTGGGGTTACAGCAATCGAAATCCCGTCACCAGAGAATCCAGTTTCTCCACGGACTCGTTGACGTTCAAAGCCGCCCGCAAAATGCGGGTGTCCACTGCAGGATAATTCGTCTTATCTGCTATCGTAAATCGGCCGACACCTGCGGCCCGCGTGCTGCCTCCCGCCTCTGCCGTGCCCTCTCCGATACCTGGAGCTGCCATGGCCATGTTCTCGTCCCTTTCCCCTGACTCTGCGCCCGCGCCGCCACATGGCCCCCATAGTCCCCGCGGCCGCTATAGCGTGGTGCGCCCGCGCCTGCACCGCGGCCACTTCGCCTTCCTGCGTGCGGTGGCGCAGGGGCTGTCCGCGCGCGCCATGTGGGCGCGCTACCTCGCCGACGCGGGCGCCTTCGACGACGGCCCGCGCATGCACCGCATGACCGGCTGGATCCGGGCCGAACTCGGGGCGGCGGCCGCGCGTGGCGGCGACTTCGCCCGCGCCCGGCTGCTGCGGCTCGATCTCGCGCCACCTGGCGCCTCGCCGCTGCCGTCGCTGGCCGATTTTGTGCGAGCCGCAGGCCTCGATGGGTTCGCGGAAGCCGAGCAACTGAGTGCCTATGAGGCCGCCTTTGGCCCGGCGTTGGCCCGTCAGCGCCGCCGCAAGGCGTTGCTGCACCGCCAGCTCGACGCGATCCACACACTCGAAGCGCAGGTCGCCCAGCCGGTGTCGCCGGCGGACGGCTGCGAGGCCTGGCTGGTCGAGGCGGTGGCGGCGCGCCTGCATCGTGCTGGCCTGATCACGTTGGGCGATCTGGTGATGTTCATGCAGGCGCGCGGACCGCACTGGTGGCGTCCCTTACGCGGCATCGGGGCGCGCAAGGCGCACGCGATCACCGTGTTCCTGCGTGCCCACGCCGACACGCTCGGCGCCGTGCCGGCGTCCGACCCGAACGAACCGGACGCGATCGACGCGGTGGGTGCGTCAACCCAGGCGAGGGCGGGACCTGCGGAGCCCGTCAGCCCCTGGCTGCCGCTCGAGCGCTTTACGCCTTCGGCTGATCTGGATGGACGCACCGGTACCTACCGTTGCCCGCGCACGCAGTGTCGGCTGGCGGCGGACAACGACCGGGATGCGATCCTCGCGTGGCTCGCCAGCAAGGGCGATGGTGCGGTGGACGTGGAGGGGGCGGAAGGGGCTCTGAACGCGACGCAGCGGGCCTACCGCAAGGAGGCCGAGCGCTTTCTGCTGTGGGCGGTGCTCGCCCGGGGCCGCGCGCTGTCCTCCGTCACGATCGAGGACGCGGTGGCCTACCGGGACTTCCTGCTGGCGCCGCCGGCCGACTGGTGCAGCGCGCACACCGAGCCGCGCTGGAGTGCGCGCTGGCGGCCGCTGGCCGGGCCCCTGTCTGCCGCCTCCTGCGCCTATGCGTTGGGCGTGCTGGGTAACCTGTTTGCGTTTCTGGGCGCGCAGGGCTATCTGAGCGGCAATCCGTGGCGCGCGGTGCGCGCCCCACGTACCGTGGTCACGGGGCTCGATCCCGGGCGCGGCTTCACGGCAGACCAGTGGTCCCTCCTGGTGCGCGTGTTGGCGGCGCTGCCGCCCACCTCGGTCAACCAGCGACTGCAGTTCGCACTGCCCTTGCTGTACGACACCGGCCTGCGCCTGTCTGAACTCGTGGCCGCGACCACCGACGATCTGCGGCAGGAAGGGCTGGCGGGGCAGGGGGGAACCCT
>NZ_SCMX01000010.1 GCF_005503625.1 Cupriavidus sp. 2SB
TCGAGCGTGCGCAGTGCGAAGAACGACGTGGCTACATCCGCCTGCAGCGCCAGTTGCACCGAGCGATACAGATCCTCGGCGCCCTTCTCTTCCGCACGCGCCGCATTCACGCTGCTGGCCACGCGGCCGAACAGGTCCAGCTCGTAGCTCGCAAATGCGCGTGCCTTGAGCACGGTCTGCGGCGCAACGCGCGTGCCATCCGGCAAACCTTGCGATGCTGCCGAAGGTTGCGAACGCGTAGGATCGAAGCCGACGCTCAGTTGCGGATACAGGTCCGCCTCCGTGGCACCCGTAAAGGCCCGCGCCTGCTTCAGGCGGGCCGCCGCAGCGGCCAGGTCCTGGTTGTAGCTGTTGGCCGCGTCGATCAGGCGATCGAGGTCGGCATCGCCGAACACCTTCCACCAGTCGCCGCGATGCTCGCCCTCGGACGGCACTGCCGTCTTCCACTGCGCGCCTTCCGTTGCGGCGGCGTCCGCCTCCTTGAAGGTGGCGGCGGTCGGCGTCTCTGGCACCTTATACGTCGGCGCCAGCGAGCAGCCGGCCAGCACCAGTGCGGCGGCCAGCGTCGCGAGCTTCGGCAGGTAGTGCTTCATCACGTTATTGAAGTCATTCATGTCTTTCACCCCTACTCTGCGGCCGAAACTTTCTGCCGGGCCGGGGACTTTCCTGGTCTACTCGGCCGCCGACGCGTAGCCAGCAGTCGCAAGACAACGTAGAACACGGGTGTCAGGAAGAGTCCGAAGAACGTGACACCCAGCATCCCCGCAAAGACCGCCACCCCCATCGCGTGCCGCATTTCCGCACCGGCGCCGGTCGATATCACCAGCGGCACTACGCCCATAATGAAAGCGAGCGACGTCATCAGGATTGGGCGCAATCTCAGTCGGCTAGCCTCAATGACTGCCTCCAGCACTCCGCGTCCCGCCATCTCCAGCTCGCGCGCGAACTCGACGATCAGGATCGCGTTTTTCGCCGAAAGCCCAACGAGTACGATGAAGCCGATCTGCGTGAAGATATTGCTATCGCCACGCGTCAACCACACGCCGATCAAGGCAGACATGATTCCCATGGGCACGATCGCAATAATGGCCAGAGGCAGAGCGAGACTTTCGTACTGAGCTGCCAGCACCAGAAACACCAGCAGAACACAGAGCGGGAAGATCCACATCGCCGAATTCCCCGCAATAATTTGCTGATAGGTCAAGTCGGTCCACTCGTATGTGATCCCCGGCGGCAAGGTCTTAGCAGCAATCCTTTCAATCGCCGCCATTGCCTCTGACGAAGAAAACCCTGGAGCCGGCGCACCAGACAGGTCCGCCGCCGTATAGCCGTTGTATCGTGTCACCAGTTCGGGGCCATACGCCTGCTCGACGCGCACGAGCGTTGACAAGGGAATCATTTCCGATCCATAACCCTTGACCTTCAGTTGAAGAATGTCTTCAGGATGAGCCCGATGGGTCGCGTCGGCCTGGACCCGAACTTGATAGACCCGTCCATACAGATTGATATCGTTGACGTACAGCGAGCCGAGATTCGCTTGTAACGTCTCGAATATGTCCGCAATGGATACGCCCAGTTGCTTGGCCTTGATCCGATCGACGTCAACATGCAACTGCGGAACGTTAATCTGATAGACGGAGAACAGCGGGGTCAGTTCGGGCGCCTTGGCGGCCTCCGCCATGAAATCCTGCTTGGCCTTGTAGAGCGCTGCATAGCCAAGGTTCCCACGATCCTCCAATTGCAGCTTGAAGCCCCCGAGCGAGCCGATACCCATCACCGGCGGCGCGGGAAAAACGCCGGCGAATACCGGCTTGTCCAGCTTGCCGTACTTCGCATTCAGCGAAGCGGCAATGGCATCTGCCGTCAGCCCTTTTCGCTCCGAGAACGGCTTCAGCAGGATGAACGAGAGACCGGAACTGGAGTTCGTCGTAGTGCCATTGATCGACAATCCGGCATAGGACGACGTTGAGGCAACACCCGGCTCCTTCAGAGCGGTACGCGTCATCTCCGAAAGCGTGGCATCCGTTCGATTGAGTGCCGAGCCTGCGGGCATTTGTACGAAGCTGACCAGGTACTCCTTGTCCTGTGCGGGGACGAACCCACCGGGTACTACGTTGGCGATTCCCACGGTTGCAGCCAGCAACACTCCATAGAGTACGAGCACAATGAGCTTATGCCGCCCAAGGACACTGACGCCTTGACCGTATCGACCGGAACTGCGCTCAAAAAGGCGGTTGAACGCCAGAAAGAATCGTCCGAAGATGCGGTGCATCTGGCGAGTCAGCCAATCCTGTTCGGTCCCATGTGGTCGCAGAAGCAGAGCGGAGAGCGCCGGAGACAACGTAAGCGAGTTAATTGCAGAGATCACGGTGGACACTGCAATCGTGACGGCGAACTGCTTGTAGAACTGCCCGGTCAAACCGCTCATGAATGCCAGCGGCACAAATACCGCCACCAGCGTCAAGGCAATCGCGACGATGGGGCCGCTGACCTCTTGCATTGCGCGGTACGTCGCCTCGCGCGGTGTGAGACCGAGTGCAATGTTCCGCTCGACGTTCTCCACCACGACGATCGCGTCGTCCACAACAATACCGATGGCCAGCACAAGGCCGAACAGGCTCAATGCGTTGATAGAGAATCCGAGACACAGCAGTACTGCCAGCGTGCCGACAATCGATACGGGCACGGCAAGAAGCGGGATGATCGATGCGCGCCAAGTCTGCAGGAACAGAAAGACCACGATGACTACAAGCGCGATGGCTTCGAAGAGCGTATGCACAACTGCATCAATGCTGGCACGCACCGCTCGGGTCGGGTTATAGACGATCTTGTAGTCGACTCCTTCCGGGAATTGCTTCTTGAGCGTCTCCATCGTATGCGTGACGTTGTCGGCAATCTCCAGGGCATTCGCTCCGGACGACTCCATGATCGCCAATGGAATCCCGTCCTGCTCGTCCAGATATGCGCGCACGCCATAGTCTTCCGATGCGATCTCGATTCTCGCGACATCCCGCAGAAATGTCGTTCGCCCATCGGGCGAAGCTCGCAACACAATGTTCCCGAACTCTTCCGGGGTCTGCAAGCGTCCCTTGGCAGTGACAGAGAGCTGGAGTGGCGTGTCGTCGGTCATAGGCGCAGCGCCGATTCGACCGACAGGCGCCTGGGCATTCTGTTCGCGAATTGCAGCCACGACTTCCGAAGCGGTAAGTCCGCGCGAGGCCACCGCGGTAGGATCAAGCCAGATGCGCATGGCATACCCGCCAGGGCCCCACACCACGACGCGGCCTACACCGTCGATTCGAGCTAACGGATCCTTGACGTTGCGAATAGCATAGTTGCTGAGATAGTTCGCGTCATAGCGTCCATTCGGCGACACCAGGTGGACGGCCAGCGTAATGTTGGGTGAACTCTTGGTCGTTTGGACGCCCAGACGCTGAACATCTTCGGGCAAGCGGGGCAACGCCTGAGATACGCGATTCTGTACCCACTGCGTTGCCTGGTCGGGATCGGTCCCGAGCCGGAACGTCACGGTCAAGTACAGATTGCCATCGTCGTTCGCGAGGGACTGCATGTACAGCATGTCCTCGACCCCGTTTACCTGCTCCTCCAGCGGCGCTGCAACCGTTTCTGCAATGGTCGTCGCATTCGCGCCTGGATACTGGGCATGCACGACGACGGAAGGCGGCACGACTGTCGGATACTCTGACACGGGAAGCTTGAAGAGCGCGATCAGACCCGCTACCAGGATGAACGTCGAGAGAACGCCTGCAAAGATCGGTCGATCCACAAAGAATCTGGAGATGTTCATGACTGTCCTCCCTGGTGCACCGCGGCGACGGATCCCGGAGATGAGAGAGGCTCCGCCTTCACCATATCGCCGCTGTGCACACGTTGCGCGCCCTCAACAACTACGGCTTCGCCGACCCGGATGCCGTCTCTGACGACACGCATCCCGTCCTGGCGGCCAGCCAACGCGAGCGTGCGGTAGCTGATCTTTCCATCCGGCCCGACCACGAACGCGAATTTTTTGTCCTGGTCCGTACCAATTGCCGCTTCATCCACGAGAACGCCAGCGTAAGTCTTGCTCGCTTGGATTCTTACCTTCGCCTGCAATCCCGGGACCATCTGACCGGACGGATTGGCAAAGCGGGCACGGACCCGGATAGTCCCGGACACGGTGTCAAGCTGATTGTCGACCGAGGCGATCTCCCCATGGCGCGGGAAACCGGATTCATTGGACAGCGCGAGCCCCACGGTTTCGCCTCGTCCACCCTGAGCGCCTATTCCCACCAATTGCAGATAGGTTTGTTCGTCGACATTGAAGGATGCATAAATCGGATCGAGCGATACGATCGATGTCAAGGCGCGTGCCGCACCGCCCGCCTCGACCACATTCCCCGCTGTGATTTCGGCGCGGGAAACGCGCCCACTGATTGGAGCGATGATCTTGGTATAACCAAGATCGATACGGGCACGGTAGAGCGCGGCTTGCGCGGCTCGCGAGGAAGATTGCGCTTCACGGGCCGCGTTTTCGGCCGCATCGAACTCCTTTCGGGAGATTGCATTGTCTTGCTGCAAGCGCCTGGCACGCACAAGTTCACTCTCGGTAAATCGGCGCCTGTCCTCGGCCACCGCAGCAGCAGCCTGAGCCTCCTGGACTCGCGCTTCATATGGGGCCGCGTCGAGCGAAAACAGCACGCTGCCTTGCTTCACCAGGTCCCCGTCACGGAAATGGACGGCAGCTATGGTTCCGGCCACCCGCGGCCGAACCTCGACCCGCTCGACCGCTTCCATGCGCCCAACATATTCCTGCCAATCCTTGATATCACGTCCTACTGCCGGACTGACCTTGACGACTGGCAACGGTGTGGCCGCCAGCGGCCTTTCCGAATGTGCACTGCTCGCATGCATCGCAGCAATCGCACCGGTCAGCACAACCGCCGTCGCAACAGCGGCGACACCTCTGATTCGCGCACGTTCCATGGCTTCATCACTTCTGTTCATTTCGATGAAGCCGATTGTGGTTCTTCAACGCGCACGGATACAGGGTGACAATCCGTTTTCATTATTCGTCACGGTTGAATAATCGAACCTGACAGCGCGTTCCATAGTCCCGAGATGCAATGCCGTCCAATCTCAGAATTCTGTGTCGACGAATAATCTGCTGGCCGATCTAACGGATACTTGAAGCCGTTTCCCGAAGGAGCCGAAATGACCCCGACCCCCACCATCCAGCTTGCGCACGGCGCACGTCCGATACCCGCCTTGGGCTATGGCCTATGGCAGGTGCCAGGCGAAGCGAGCGCAACCTTGGTCAAGACAGCACTACAGAATGGCTATCGTCTCATTGATACCGCCGAGGCTTACTACAACGAGGAAGGCGTCGGACAGGGCATTCGCGCCAGTGGAATTCCCCGAGACCAAATCTATTTGACTACGAAGGTTTGGAATTCACACCATGGGCGGAACCAGACGATCGATGCATTCAATGCCAGTTTGCAGCGCCTGGGCGTCCCGTACATCGATCTTTACTTGATGCACTGGCCTGCCCGCGTGCGGAATCTCTACGTTGAAACGTGGCGCGCAATGATTGAGTTGCGCGACACGGGGAAAGTGCGATCCATCGGCGTATCGAACTTTGCCATTCCGCACCTGCAGCGGATCATCGACGAAACGGGTGTCACGCCGGCTGTGAACCAGGTGGAACTGCATCCTTACTTTCAGCAGAACGCGCTTCGCGCCTTCCATGCGAAGCACGGCATTGCGACACAGTCATGGAGCCCCCTTGGAATCTGGAAGGAGCGGCCCTCACCGCTGAATCATCCGATGGTGCTGGAGCTTGCCCGCAAGCATGGGCGCACCCCCGCTCAAATTATCCTGCGATGGCATCTGGACAACAGGCTGGTCGTACTTTCCAAATCGGAAAAGCCAGCCCGTATCCAGGAGAATTTCAAATCGCTGGAGTTCCACCTCGATGCCGAAGACCTCGCGATCATGGCAGCGCTTGATGACCCAGCGGGCCGGCGGGGGCCGGACCCGGAAACCGCAGAGTTCTGACGTTTCTAGGCCTTGGCGCGCTTGGCGGCGGGACGGGCAGCACGGGCGGATGTACGGCCCGCCTGGAAGCGCGAATCCGCAGCGAACAGAGCCTGCACCCAATCGATGAACGCTCGTACGGGCGGCGGCAGGTGGCGGTTTCTCACATAGAGGAGTGAAACTGCCACCGGGCTGGACGTAAGCTGCGGAAGGATTTGCGTCAGCCGCCCACTATCGAGGTATGGCCTCAAGAGGAAACTGCCCGCGCGGATGATTCCGAGGCCCTCCAAGCCACAAGCAATGTAGCTTTCGGTGTCGTTCACCACCAGATTTCCGTTTGGATGGAAGGCTATCACCTGGCCATCTACTTCAAAATGCCAGGCCATGGGACGTCCCGTTCGGCTCAGCATGTATCCAACGGCCTGGTGGCTGCGCAGCGCTGCAAGATCCAGAGGTAGCCCAGCGCTGGCCAAATACTCCGGCGAAGCGCAAGTCAGCCATTCGAAGCTGCCAATCTGCCGCCCTACCAGCGTCGATGAATCGGCCAAGGCCCCGGTACGGATAGCACAGTCAATGCCCTCCTGAACAATGTCCACTGTCCGATCCGTCAGCGTGAGCGTAAGGGCAATGTCCGGATACTGTGTCCGAAAGTCCTTCAGGGCGGGTATCAACACGGTTTTGCCCAGAGAGGTCGGAACATCGATCTTGAGCCGGCCACGCGGCATTCCCTGCAGCCCGGGAAAGCTGCCTTCGACGCTCTCCATGTCCTCAAGGATCCGCTTGCAGTGCTCGTAATATCGTTCCCCATCCTCGGTGAGCCTGAGACGCCTGGTGGTGCGTTGCAGGAGCCTGACGCCAAGATGCGCCTCCAGGCTCTTGACGATATGCGTCACAGAGGAGGCCGGCAGACCCAACGTTTCGGCTGCCTTGTTGAAGCCATTGACCTCAACAATGCGTTGAAAGACCTGCATGGCCTGGAACCGGTCCATTGTCGGCTGGATGAACAGAGTAGAAAGTCGGGAGTATGCCAGCCCCGGCGGCACTTCGCATGCTCTGATAGGTCACGTCGCGAGCACCGTGCGCACTCGTCAGCGCGGCAGACCCACATAGTTCTCCGCCAGAGCCCGGCGCGCAGAATCTGAATGGGTAAGGTAGTCAAGTTCGGCCTCCTGGATTCGATGCGAGAAGTCATCGGAATCAGGAAAACTATGGAGGAGCGACGTCATCCACCAGGAGAAGCGCTCTGCCTTCCATACCCTGCGCAAGCACCGTTCGGAATATTGGTCGAGGCCCTGCGCGTCACCGTGTTCGTAGTGCGCTATCAATCCCTCAGCCAGGTACAACACATCGCTGACTGCAAGGTTGAGGCCTTTTGCGCCGGTAGGCGGAACGATATGTGCAGCATCTCCCGCGAGGAAAAGCCGACCAAATCGTAATGGCTCACAGACAAAGCTGCGCAGCGGGGCGATGCTCTTCTCTATGCTCGGTCCCGTCACGACTGCTTCAGCCGTCGGCGCATCCAGTCGATACCGCAACTCGTCCCAGAACCGGCTGTCCGACCAGCGTTCGATTTTCTCTGTCGCGGGCACTTGAACGTAGTAGCGGCTTCTTGCCGTTGATCGCATGCTGCACAGCGCGAAACCCCGCTCGTGCCGGGCATAGATCAGTTCGCCGGCCACTGGCGGGGTATCAGACAAGATTCCCAACCAACTAAAAGGATAGGTCCGCTCGAAAATTTTCTTCGACGTTGCCGGAACGCTTGCACGGCTGACACCATGAAATCCATCGCATCCGGCGATGAAATCGCAGTGCACTTCATGCCGAACACCCTGCTTGCGATACGAGACGCGCGCCCTGCTCCCATCAAAATCATGCAACTCGACATCCTCCGCCTCATACACTGTCACCGCGCCGGCTGACCTACGAGCCCCCATCAGATCTTTAGTGACTTCCGTCTGACCGTACACTGTCACGTCTCGGCCAATCAACGCTTGAAAGTCGATCCTGTGCCGATCTCCGTTGAAGGACAACTCGATCCCATGATGCACGAGTCCCTCCTTTGCCATCCGTGCTCCAACACCGGCCCTCTGGAGCGCGTCGACCGTGTCGCTTTCGAGGATACCTGCCCGTATCCGTGCTGATACGTGCTCAGCGGTACGCTGTTCCAGAACGATGTTGTCAATGCCCGCCGATGTCAGCAACTGGCCGAGCAGCAAGCCGGCGGGCCCTGCACCAATGATGACAACGCGGGTTGCATGAGTGGAATCGATGCGATTGGGGCGCATGGAAGGTCTCCTGGTTGGAATATTTGTTGTGCTACACGATAGGCGTTCCTTTTGCCGGCCGGAATGGACAGACCGAACCAAGATTGTGAAAATCCGAACATTCATAGGTTCCTCGCCAGAATCGCTCATGAAGGAAATTCCTACCTATTCGCTGTACGGTGTGCACGCTTCTGAGCCCCTGGTGGAGCAGTTGCACTTCGAATCGATAGCATCAAGAAGCCAACTGCACGCGTGGGAGATCAGGCCGCATCGCCACGAGCGCTTCCTTCAAATCCTGTACATGCATGCGGGCGGCGGCGAGGCGCTTCTCGACGGCGTACGCGTGTGCCTTGGCAGCGGTTCATTGGTCAGCGTCCCACCCAACCATGTGCACGGCTTCATGTTCTCGCCAGATGTGGATGGCTTCATCGTCACCATGACCGACGCGTACTTGAGGACCCTGCTCGGTGGTGCGGCGGGTGCCCTTCCCCTGCTGGAAAGCGCGCGTTGCGAGAGCGTCGAACGCGATCAAGCGCTGACAGGCGCGCTGTCCCTGTTCCGCCTTGAGATGGAAAATATCTCAGCCTGGCGCGGAGCGGCACTGTCTGCACTGCTTACGTTGGTACTGTTAGGTATCGTACGGCGGGCGGACGCCTCCACACCTGATGCCATCTCCGCCAGAGGCCGTCCACTCCGCCACTTCCAGCAGTTTCAAAAGCTTCTGGAAGCAACCTATAGGGAACAGCCTGACCTGGGCTACTATGCCGATGCCATCGGCATCACATCTACTCAACTGAACCGGATCTGCCGGCAGCATGCGGGCCAGAGCGCGCTTCAAGTGCTGCACGGCCGATTGCTGGCGGAGGCCCAGCGCGATTTGATCTTCAGTGACCTCGATATCAAGCATATCGCCCTAACCCTTGGCTTCTCGGATGCCGGTTACTTCTCGCGCTTCTTCGCCAAGCTGACGGGGCAGACTCCAACCGCGTTTCGGCAATCCAGGCGTGCCCGACTGCCCGCGATTTCTGCACGGATGCCCGCGCGGTGAAGCGCTCGTCGAGCGACAACAAGCCCTGCATGGGGCCACCGAAAAATCCTGCCGCGCCAGAGATTCAGCATTCATGATTTCATCCATCTCGATTCATGATGAGTCCGTCCCAGGGTATCGGTTGAAGTAGACCGAGGTATGGGAATCCAGAACCCGGGTACGAGCAGTTCCTTTCCCAGGACTGATTTCGATTGCGGTTGCACGTCGGTAGAGTCGCGTTACGACCCGCCACCTCTCTTACAGGAGACCGACATGACGATCAGCACCGAACTTCGCATCCCTGACAGCAAGCTTGCACGCGAGATTACCGAACTGGTGCGCGACACCGAGTCCGACCTTCTATTCCATCACTCAAGCCGGGTCTACCATTTCGCCGCATATGCTGGAAAGCACCGCGGCCTTTCCTTCGACCCCGAATTGCTCTACGCCGGCGCGATGTTCCACGATATGGGACTCACTGACGCATACAGCAGCCATGACAAGCGTTTCGAAGTAGACGGTGCCAACGCCGCCGCGGACTTCCTGCGCGCACGCGGAATCGCTGTCACCGACGTCAACAAGGTGTGGACGGCGATCGCGCTGCATACGACTCCCGGCGTCCCGGAATTCATGGACCCGGTGATTGCGCTGGTGACCACCGGCGTCGAAATGGACGTCCTCGGCATAGGTTATGACAACTTTCCGGCAGAGGAACGCGAGCGAATCGTTCGCGCCCACCCTCGCTCGGAACGGTTCAAGGAAGACATCATTCAAGCCTTCTACAACGGGATCAAACACAAGCCTGCTACGACATTTGGCAATGTGAAGGCTGATGTCCTGGCCGACAAGGACCCCTCGTTCCAACGGATCAACTTCTGCAGCATCATCCGTAATTCGGCTTGGCGAGGATAATATTTTTTTTCCCGCGCGAATCCTTTCCCGATCTCGACGCCTCTTGTGTAGTGAGGGTCGTCCTCACACCTGGAGATATCAAATGTTCTACGTCAAGAATGTGCCCGGTTGGGAAAGAGCCGTGCGGGTCGTGGTTGGGCTGGTTGTGGCCATCGCTGCCATCATTGGCATGGGTGGCCTTTGGGGCACTCTGATTGCTGTCTGTGCTGCCGGCATTGTCGTGTCAGGGCTGGTGGGCTTCTGCCCGATGTGTGCCATGGTCGGTCGCCGCCTGGACCGTCAGCAAGGCAAGCGATAAATGCCATGTCGATCGTCGATACGCATATGCCGCTGCTGGAACGTGCCAAGTCGGGTGACCAGGCTGCAATGGTCGAGTTACTCCGGCTTTGCCAGCCCGACATCCGGCGCTATGCGCAACGGCACTGCCTGATCAGCGATATCGATGACGCCGTGCAGGAAGCGTTGCTAACGCTTTCTCGCCGGCTCTCGTCGGTAAGGGCACTCGCGGCCTTATCGGGATGGTTGTTTCGTGTGGTGCAGCGCGAATGCCGCCGACTCGGCCGAACCGCGCTGCATTTTGATCCTTTCGATGAAGAAAAGCTGGAGGACTGGCTGGCAGCCCACAGCACTGACGCGTTACGGATGGAGTTGGCCAGCGCGTTGGACTCTCTTCCCGACACGTATCGACAGATCATTCTGCTGCGAGACTTCGAAGAACTGACGATCGGAGAAATTGCAGAACGTCTTGCGCTGACGCCAGCCGCAGCAAAGAGCCGGCTGCATCGCGCAAGGCTGTTGGCGCGAGAATACTTGCTAGGCTAGCGTATAGAGAATTTTCCTGCCCGCCCGCCGCTTGGAAAATGCGGCAGGCGGGCAGCATGGCGTCACGCCCCGGCGAGATTCGCCTCATTCAGCGGCAACTTTCTCACGCGCTTTCCGGTCCCAGCGAACAGGGCGTTTGCAATAGCGGGAGCGACCATTGCGGTGACTGGCTCTCCAATGCCGCCGGGCTTCTCTGTGCTCGGAACGAGAACGATGTCCATCCTGGGTATTTCGTTCATCCGCAGCACACGATAGTTGTGGAAGTTTGTCTGCTGTACCCGTCCCTTCTCCAGCGTCACCTCGCCATACAAGGTCCCTGCTACGCCAAAGATGATGCTCGACTGGATCTGCGCCAAAACAGTGTCCGGATTGACCATTTGACCAACGTCGGCCGCAACCACCACCCGATGGACGGTCACCTGGTTGGCCAACGTGGAAATTTCAACCACCTGCGCAAGATACGAGTCGTACCCTTCCATCAATGCGATCCCCAGATGGCGACCCGCCTCCAACTTCTTGCCCCAGCCGGCTTTCTCGGCGGCCAGCTTTGCAACATGCAATAGCCGAGGCTGATCGGACAGCATAGCGAGCCGGAATGCATAGGGGTCTTTCCCCGCGGCAGCCGCCAGCTCATCGATAAAGCTCTCGTTCGCGAAGGCATTCAGAGCATGACTCACTGACCGCCAATACCCAACTCTCAGTCCCGCGTCATGTACGACAATGTCCTGAGCCATGTTCGGGATGGCGTATGGCACGACAGCAGCCTCTGCCATAAAGGGATCGAGCTGATCCTTCGGCAGTCCAAAGGCCCGCTGCGTGATCGATTGCGAGGTCATCTGGAATGTGAGTGCTATCAGCTTCCCGTCCGCATCCAGCCCACCTTGCATGCGGTGAAGCGCCATTGGCCGGTAGAAGTCGTGCGTCGTGTCATCTTCGCGGGTCCAGATCAGCTTGACTGGCCGACCCACCGCCCGGGATATCTGTGCGGCCTGAACCATATAGTCAACCTCGAGGCGTCTGCCAAAACCGCCGCCCAGGAATGTCGTTTCCAGTGTCACATCCTCCGGACGGATGCCAAGCGCTGACGCGACGGCGGATTGCCCCCCTTGCTGAAATTGGGTGGGGCCAATCAGGTCGCATCGGCCGTCGTGATAGTGGGCGGTGAAGTTCATCGGCTCCATCGCAGCATGGGCGAGCAACGGCGACTCGTATTCGGCATTGATGAGCTTGACGGGTCCCTGCAACGCCTTCACCGGGTCGCCAATGCGCTTCACTTTCATTGGGCTGCCATCCTCCGACGCGCGACGGATGCTATTGCGCATGACCGCATTGTCAAGGCCTGCGACTGACCCTTCATCCCATTCAACGACTAAGGCCTGTCGCGCCTTGAACGCCTGCCAATAGGACTTGGCGACAACAGCAACGCCATCCGGAATGCGGACGACATCGATCACGCCCTCCATCGCCCGAGCCTGCACCGCGTCGACCCGAAGAACCCGACCGCCTATCACGGGGCACTGCTCCAACGAGGCGTAGACCATGTCGGGTAACTGGACGTCGATGCCGAACCGAGCCGAGCCGTTCACCTTGGGTGGGGTATCAAGGCGCGGTTGCGTACGCCCAATCAGTCGGAATGCCGATGATTTCCGGAGCACGATGTCCTTGGGTGGAGTCAGCTTCGCCGCTTCATCGGCCAACTCTCCATAGGTGGCCTTGCGGTCGCCCGGTCCTATTACGCTGGCGCGGGCAGTACGCAAGACAGCCGGATCGACTCGCCATCGCATAGCCGCCGCCTGCACCAACATCTGCCGCGCCTGGGCACCGGCAAAGCGCAGCTTGTCCCATGCATCACGGACCGACGTAGAACCTCCGGTGATCTGCGCGCCCAGCATACTATTCACATAGACGCCATCAGGCGGCGCCATCACGACGTTCACCTGATCTAGGTCGACATCAAGTTCTTCGGCAAGCAACATGGGGAGCGCCGTATAAACGCCTTGTCCCATCTCGGAACGAGCCACGACAAGTGTGATGGCATTGTCGGTCCCGATGCGCAGCCAGGCATTGTGCAACGCTGGATTGGCAGATGCGGCCGCCAGAGCGCGCGAAGAAGGCTCCAAGCTCAAGCCCAGGCTTAGCCCGGCGCCCGCGAGCACGGATGTCTTGAGGAATGCGCGACGATCGATCATTTGCTCACCTCATCCACGTTTGCGCAGTTCGGCTGCAGCCGTCTTGATGGCGGCGCGAATCCGATCATAGGTACCACACCGGCAGATGTTTCCGCTCATCGCAGAATCGATTGCTGCATCACTCGGGTGACGATTTGTCGCGAGCAACGCCGCGGCGCTCATTAGCTGACCGGACTGGCAGTATCCGCACTGCGGAACATCATGAGCAATCCATGCCTTCTGCAAGGGATGACTGTTATCCCGCGACAGTCCTTCGACTGTCGATACCTTCTTGCCCTTCACAGCCGAGAGAGGTGTCAAGCAAGCACGCACCGGCTTGCCATCGACATGGACGGTGCAGGCACCGCATAGCCCCATACCACAGCCGAACTTCGTGCCCGTCAGGCCAAGTTCGTCTCGAATGATCCACAGCAATGGCGTATCCGGGTCAGTATTGACCCTCGCCAGCTTTCCATTTACCTGGAGCTGAATCGACATGATGTTCCTTTTGAGGGGGAGGATTTTTCTCTTTTAAGGCCGCTGGATGCAGAACTCAACTCGCTTCCCAGACGTCGTCCGCGTGCCGCAGCAAGTGTCCCGCAAGAATGATGGCGCCACAGCGGCCGGCAAGCGCTTCGAAGCTTGCCAACTCCGCCGAGGACATCGAGCTGAGGGGAAACTGGCAATACAGCAGCCGCGTATGCGCCTCGGTGGCGCCACCCCTCAGGCCGGCAGCCAATGCGGCTTTCGACCGGACAACAATGCTCTTTCGCTGTGAACAAGGCCCGGACGACGGCAGGGCCGTGGAATGATTGGTCATGGCGCTCCTTCCGCGCGCAATTGCGCGCACCGTGGTGCCATTCTGAACATCTGCAGGCCATTGGACCACTACACCAAGGGTCAGTATCCAATGCCCATGGATAGAGGCGCGTCCCGCTCTTGCGGACTACCATTCCCGTGCCTTAACCACAGAGAAGGAACACAGATGACCCGTATGACCACTAACGCTGTTGCATCAGCCAGCGGCGCCACTCTGGAAATGTTCGCCGGCATCAAGCGCGCGGTCGGCAAGGTGCCGAATGCGTATGCCAGCATCGGTTCGCAGTCGCCAATGGTGTTGCAGGCCGTCCTGCAAACCAACGGCGCGCTGAAGTCGAACTCCAGTCTTTCGGCGAAGGAACTCGAAGCGATTAATTTGTCGATCAGTCAGAACAGTGCTTGCGACTACTGCTTGGCAGCACACACACTGACTGCGAAGATGGCGGGCTACTCGGTGGAGCAGACACGCAAGTTGCGCTCGGGCCACTACGATGAAGACCCGAAAATCGACGCGTTGGTGAAGTTCGTTCTGTCGCTCGTACGCACGTCCGGAACGGTTCCGCTGGCCGAACTGGAGACCGTCCGCAGCGCTGGTTTCAGCGACACGCAAGTCACGGATGCAATTCTCGCCGTGTCCGCCATCCTGTTCACCAACATGTTCAACCGCGTGAATGATACGACGCTCGACTTTCCCGCCGTAGACTGAGCCAATGCTCCGCCCGCTTTGGCGGGGCATTTCCTATTCGGACGGTTGATGCGCTGCGGCAGTCCATGCAGCGATAAACGTATCGGCAAGCGTTGCGGCAAGCTTCTCACCTGCCGACCATTTCATTGTCTCAAGATGCATGGGCACCGCCACCGCACCGTGAATGGCGACGACAACGCTGTCCGTCGCGAGTTTGAGCGGTATCGGATACCGAGGCAGCGTATCGAAGAAGTCGCGAACCGCCGTTTGATACTGCTGATAAGCGCGAACTGCCACTTCTGAACGCCCGAAGGGTGTGCCATCGACGAGCCTGGTCTGTTCACCCTGGCGTCGCGATCCCGAAAACAGGATCTCATACTGATCGAAATGCGAGCGCCAGTGCTTCAGCATGGCTGACAATAGCTTGCGCAGTCGCGCTGCCGGATCTCCTTCCCTTTGCGTGACAGACGCGATCTCCCCAATGGCATCAGCCAGATCCGTCTCCCGAACAGCGACAAACAGAGCCTGACGGTCGGCGAAGTAGTGATAGATCAACGCGGGCGTATAGCCAGCTTCCGCGGCGATTCCGCGCAACGATACCTTGGCATAGTCCTGCGTTGCAAAGGCACGTCTTCCCGCTTCAATCAGCGCCTGACGGACGGCCGCTTTCTCCTCGGGAGAACGGGCGCGCTTGCCTGCCGTGCGACGAGTCGTCACTCCGGCGTCCAATTCATTTTTTCTGTCCATCGCTTCGTGTAATCGATGCTTCGTTGTTTTGCCCGTCATCTGCGTGTCCGTGCCGTCTGAACGGTGGAAATGCTATCACGCACGCCGATTGGATTCCGTGTTAACCCCGATCGAGATTCCGTCCGCACGTCCTTGCCTGCGTTTAATTTTACATGTTTAATTATAGCAACGACACGCACCAGGCGGTCGAGATCAAGACATCAAGAAGATTGACCATGCCCCACCCACAAGACTTCATCGAGGTTCAGGTCCACGCCGTTGCCATTGCGGCAACGGACGCCCTCACGTTTGAACTAAGAGACCCGGAAGGCGCAATGCTCCCGCCATTCACCGCTGGCGCACACATCGAAATTGCGTTGCCGGGGAACATTGCTCGTCACTATTCGCTGTTGAACAACCCGAATGAGCGACATCGCTATCTAATTGCCGTGCGAAGACAGTCCCAGGGGCGCGGGGGATCTCGGTATATGCATGACGAGCTGCGTGTCGGCGACCGTCTCGCGGTCAGCGCGCCTCGCAACCATTTCCCGCTGAATGAGGCTGCAAGCCGCTCCGTCCTCTTCGCTGGCGGCATCGGCATCACCCCGCTGTACTCAATGATTTCACGGCTTGAGGCGCTAGGTGGGGATTGGGTGTTGCACTATGCCGCTCGAAGTCAACGTCACGCACCACTGCTGGACCTTCTTGAACCGCTGAAGCGCGCGCATCCTGAACGTATCCACCTATATTTCGAGGCGGAGCCGGGCAAACCTGCATTTGACATTCGCAACATCGTCAGCGCGGCCGGCGCCGAGGACCATTTCTACTGCTGCGGCCCAACACCAATGCTTGATGCGTATCAGCAAGCCTGCAAAGACATCGCACCAGCACGTGTTCACATGGAGTACTTCGGCCCGCGCCAGGCCGTGCCACTCGCCTCGGAAAGCGATGCCGGACCTAAGACCTTCGCCATCGACCTGCGCCGGTCCGGAATGTCCCTTTCCGTACCTCCCGACAAGTCCATTCTCGATGTCGTACTTGAAGCAGGCATTGACGCCTCCTTCTCGTGCGGCGAGGGATTCTGTGGCTACTGTCGAACCGCCGTTCTGGATGGTGAACCCGAGCACCGGGACACTGTGCTCGACGAAACGGAGAGAGCTGCTGGAAACGTCATGATGATCTGCTGCTCGCGAAGTTGTACCGACCGGCTAGTACTGGACCTATAAGAACAGCCACTTGAATCAAGGAGACACGATGACATACCCGAGGAACTGCTGGTACGTGGCGGCCATGAGCCATGAGATCGCGCGCGCGCTCACGGCGCGTACATTGCTCAATGAACCCGTCCTATTGTTTCGCCGCGAGGATGGCAGCGTTGCGGCCATTGAGGATCGATGCAGTCATCGGCGAGTATCGCTATCGCTGGGCACGCTGATAGGCGACAGGGTTCAGTGTGGCTATCACGGGCTGCAGTTCGACGGCAACGGCTCGTGCGTCCGAATCCCCGGGCAGGACAGGATCCCGCCTCAGGCATGCATCCGCGCATACCCCGTCGTCGAGCAAGATGGCTTCGTGTGGTTCTGGCCTGGACAGCGAGAGCTGGCTGACGCCTCCACCGTGCCCGACTTCTCGGACACCTGTTCTTCGAACCGGTTTGTCGGTCGGCGTGCGAATACATTGCCCGTTGCCGCACCTTGTCTCTTCAATATTGAGAACGTGCTCGATCTGTCGCATGTCAGTTACGCACATGAGAAAACGGTCGGGACGAGGGAGGTCGCCGAGACGCGGCCCGAAACCGAGATCACCGACGCGTATGTAGAAGTGCGACGCACATGGGATCGTGCAGCGGCGCCCCCTATGTACCAACGACTGTTCGACTGGAAGGAAGTCAAGCGCACGCAAGCCATCCGCTTCTGGCCAGGCGGAAATGTTCGATTGCAGATCACAGTGGAACCGGTTGGCAACACCGAACCGAACCAAGTCCGACATCTGCACGTTGTGGGCCCCTGCACACCAGAAACGGACACGACGCACTTCAAATTCTCCGCGATGTATCGCGACTTCGCGCTGGATGATGGCTCGGTGACGGACACGATCGCCGAGCAGTTCCACAAGACCATCCTGGAGGACAAGGTCTTGATGGAGGACCAGCAACGCAACTGGAATCGCGATGGAGAAGGCGTGACGATGATTGACCTTGCCGTCGATCGTGCACCGCTGGCCGCCAGACGCCTCCTGCTGCGACTCGCACAAAGCGAGCGCCAATAGCACGTCAGCAGTCCAACAATAAAACAAAGGAGACCCACCATGTACCGTCGCAGCTTGCTTGGCATGCTGGCGGCGTTGCCATGTCTGGCAGCGTCACCACTGTATGCCGCATCCAACGCCTATCCGTCCAAGCCCGTCACGATCGTCGTGCCTTATGGCGCCGGCGGCGCGGCTGACGCCCTGATCCGCCCTATCGCGGAAGCTCTGGGTACGGAGTGGAAACAGCCCGTCGTTGTCGACAACCGTCCGGGCGCCAATGGAATGATTGCCACACAACTGGTTAGCAAAGCGTCACCGGACGGCTACACGCTGCTTCTCAATCTGACCGGCATTGTCCAGAACCTCAGCCTCTACAAGAAGGTGTCTTACGATCCCTTCAAGGATCTGCAGGCAATCACCCAGATTGGAACGCAACCTATGGGGCTCGCCGTCGCCCCACGCAGCCCAGCGCGCACCGTACCAGCTCTGCTGGAGATGGCCAAGGCTACACCGGCGGATTTCTCATACGGTTCGTTCGGCACGGGCTCGACGGGGCATATATATGGAGAATTGCTGCGTAGCACTGCACAACTTCAGATTCCTCATCTTCCCTACAAGGGCGAGGCGCCTATGCTGCCAGATCTGATTTCGGGCCGCATTCAGTTCGGCTTCGTCTCGGCCTCGACAGCGGCAACCCGATACCGCGATAAGTCACTTCGGATCCTGGCAGTGACTGGGCCGCGCCGACTGGCCGGCATGCCCGACGTACCGACCTTGGCCGAAGTGGGCTACAAGGGCTTTGAAGCAATAGGCTGGTATGGCCTCTTTGCTCCGGCTGGCACGCCTCGCGCCGTCATCGAAAAGGTATCTGCCGACGTGGCGTCAGTTCTCAAACGCCAGGATATCCAGACACGGATGCGCGACCTGGCTGTCGATCCAACCGGTACTTCGCCAGAAGCATTCTCGCAAGTGATGCGCAACGACTACACAAAATGGGACGGCCTGATCAAGACGTTCCGTATAGAACTGGAATGAACACAATGAGTATGCCCGCTCTGAAATACCCTTCCCTCCTCAATCCACGTTGCCTGATCGATGGGCAGTGGCGCGACGCTGACAGCGCACTGACGTTCGATGTCACGAACCCAGCCAATGGCACAGTGCTGGCGCAAGTTCCTGCGGCCGGCAGCGCCGAGACAGAGCGCGCGATCACTGCGGCAGAGCGCGCCTTGACGACATGGCGTAAGTTGCCCGCGCCCGATCGCGCCGCCAAACTCCGGCGATGGCATGATCTGATGCTCACCCATCTCGAAGATCTTGCGTCGTTGCTGACGGCGGAACAGGGGAAGCCTCTGTCCGACGCTCGCGCCGAGGTGCGCTACGCAGCATCCTTTGTCGACTGGTACGCCGAAGAAGCACGGCGCATCTATGGCGATGTCATTCCCGCCCCGAGTGGGGATCGCCGCATCCTTGCCCTGAAGGAGCCAGTCGGCGTATGTGGAGCAATCACGCCGTGGAATTTTCCGTATGCCATGGTGACGCGTAAGGTGGCGCCAGCCCTTGCGGCAGGCTGCACCATGGTGCTCAAACCAGCGGAACAGACACCGTTGAGCGCTCTCGCTCTTGGCGTCCTGGCGCTGGAAGCCGGCATCCCGGACGGGGTATTCAACATCGTGACAGGAGATCCGGCCATCATCGGCAAGACTTTGACGGACAGTCCTGTGGTCAGGAAAATCAGCTTTACCGGATCGACCGAAGTGGGACGACTGCTGATGCGCCAGTCCGCCACGACACTCAAGAAGCTTTCTTTGGAGTTGGGTGGCAATGCTCCCTTTATTGTCTTCGATGACGCAGATATCGACGAAGCCGTCGCAGGCCTGATGCAGGCGAAGTTCAGGAATGCTGGTCAGGCGTGCATAGCAGCCAACCGCATTTATGTGCAGCGTGGAGTTTACGAAGCATTCTCCAAGCGTCTGTGTGAAACGGTTGCCCGTCTTCGAGTAAGCGCCGGCACCGACGAGGGCGCGGATATCGGCCCGCTGATCGATGGCTCTGCCGTGGAAAAGGTAGAGGCACACCTGGAAGATGCACTTGCACACGGCGCGAAGCTTCTTTGCGGCGGCAAGCGCCATGCGCTCGGTGGCACCTTCTTTGAGCCGACGGTCATCGCGGACGCCACCGAGAATATGGTGCTGGCCCGCGACGAAACATTCGGTCCTCTGGCACCCCTTTTTCCCTTCGACCGTGATGACGATGCCATCGCCGCTGCCAACGCAGTGGAGTATGGGCTTGGCGCCTATCTCTACAGCCGGGATCAACGCCGTATCTGGCGTGCGATCGACGCGCTGGAAACGGGAATGGTGGGGGTCAATAGCGGCATGATCTCCACTGCCGTGGCGCCGTTTGGAGGTATCAAACAATCAGGCCTCGGCAGAGAAGGCTCACGGTACGGCATCGAAGAATATCTCGTGCTGAAATACGTCTGCCTCGGTGGCTTAGCCGCCTGACGATTCTTCGGAGTCGACGCTTCACGATCCGTGGGTCAGACAGGCCATCACGATCAGCGCGGTGTTGGTCAAGGCAAGAATCGCCCACCCGGATAACAGCATGAAGTTTTCCAGCTTGCTCATGGTGGTGCTCCCTGCCAAATACCGGAGGTCGGCCACACGACCGACTTCCGGGTATAGCCGTTCTATCGGGCCAACCGCTCAATCGCCGCAGACACACCCGAGCCATAGGCGGGGTCTGCCTTGGTGCAGTTGGCGATATGGCGCGCCTGAACTACACTCGATGCGCCTTGGATCGCGCGTGCTGTATTGTCGAAAAGCACCTGCTGCTGCTCGGCCGACATCAAGCGGAACAACGCGCCGGGCTGGGAGTAATAGTCATCATCCTCACGATGATTCCACCGTCCCGCAGCCCCTTCCAGAGCCAGCCGAGGAGTTGCGAACTCGGGCTGCTCGATCCACTCGCCTTTGCTGTTGGGATCGTAGGAGACGGCCCCGCCCATATTCCCATCTACACGCATCTGTCCATCGCGATGGTAGCTATGGACCGGGCAGCGCGGGGCATTGACTGGAATCTGGAAATGATTCACACCCAGTCGGTACCGTTGAGCATCACCGTATGCAAACAGGCGCCCTTGCAGCATCTTGTCAGGTGAGAAGCCAATGCCTGGCACGATGTTCGCCGGATTGAAAGCGGCTTGCTCCACATCGGCGAACCAATTTTCCGCGTTTCGGTTTAATTCCATGACGCCGACTTCAATCAGCGGGTAATCCGCGTGCGGCCAGACCTTCGAAAGATCGAACGGGTTGTACGGCGAAGCATCGGCCTGTCCCTCGGTCATTACCTGGATGTACAGTGTCCAGCGCGGGAAATCGTTGCGTTCGATACTGGAATAGAGATCCCGATGTGAACTCTCACGATCGGTGGAGATCAGCGTCTCCGCTTCCGCGTCAGTCAAGTTCTCAATGCCCTGCTGCGTCTTAAGCGTGAACTTGACCCACACGCGCTCATTGGCTGCGTTGATCATGCTGAATGTATGACTGCCGAAACCATGCATGTGTCGGAATGAACGCGGAATCCCACGCTCGCTCATCACGATCGTGACTTGGTGCAGCGCCTCGGGGAGTAACGTCCAGAAATCCCAATTGCTGTCGGCACTGCGCAACCCCGTGCGGGGATCGCGCTTGATGGCGTGGTTCAGATCCGGGAACTTGAGAGGATCTCGCAGGAAGAACACCGGGGTGTTGTTGCCTACCAGATCCCAGTTGCCCTCTTCCGTGTAGAACTTCATGGCGAATCCACGGATATCGCGCTCTGCATCTGCCGCCCCGCGTTCGCCGGCGACGGTGGAGAACCGGGCGAACATCGGCGTCTGCTTGCCCACCTTCGAAAAGATGCTGGCCTTTGTGTAGCGCGTGATGTCGTGGGTCACGGTGAAGGTGCCGAATGCGCCAGAACCCTTCGCATGCATACGGCGTTCAGGAATGACTTCACGGTTGAAATGCGCCAGCTTCTCAAGGAACCAGGCGTCCTGCAGCAGCGCCGGGCCGCGTGGACCGGCCGTCTCGATGTTCTGGTTGTCGGCAACTGGTGCGCCGAAGGCTGTGGTGAGCTTGTTCATTGTGGGTGTTTGCGAGGGATGGGCGCGCTCCGCCCGTTTGACGTGTGTGGAACATGCTCGGCATGTCATGCGTGCACAGGAATGGTATGCAGCGGACTTGCCTGATGCATTCGTCCATGAGTTCGACAAACACTGCACCAGGGATAGACGGCATATACCTAAGGCTACTGAATCTCGACGAAGCAGCCATGGGCATGAATTTGTACCCGCGACGCAATACAGATTCGCTCTCACGTGTATGCAAATCCTCCGACAGAGGGTCTAGATTGAACCGGTGACCGCTGCACGCGTAACACTCAAGACTTACACCATTGGATCGCTCATTGATCCAACCCTCGCACCCCCGATTCAGGAACACCTCATCATGAAGATTGCAGACATCGAAACGATCCACCTGCGCATCCCGTTCTCCGCCGGCGGAAAGTCGGACGACGCCGTGTGGGGCAAGCGCGGCTTGCAGACAGCGGATTCCCTGATTGTGAAAGTCACTACGGACAATGGCCTGGTCGGCTGGGGGGAGACTTTCGGCTTCATGGCAGTGCCGCCGGCCAAGGCGGTGATCGACACGGTACTCAAACCTGAGTTCGTCGGGCGGGACGCCACTCAGATCGAGAAACTGATGCTCGACATGCAGAAGAAATTCCATGTCTTCGGACGCAGCGGCGCCTACCTGCACAGTCTTTCCGCAATCGACATCGCACTATGGGACATTGCGGGCCAATCGGCTGGCATGCCCGTGTATCAATTGCTTGGCGGCAGCGATGCATCCTCTCTTCGCGCATACGCCAGTCTCTCCCGATACTCCGATCCCGACCTCGTCAGTGAAAACGTCAAGCGGGCGGTCGCTGATGGCTTCCGCAATCTGAAGCTGCACGAGATCACCGTGGACGCGGTGCGCGCAGCACGAGAGGCGGCGGGCGACGATGTAGAAATCACCCTGGATGTCAATTGCCCATGGAGCGTCCGCGAAGCGCTCGACATGGCAGAGAAGCTGCGCCCGTTCAACCTGCGATGGCTGGAGGAGCCGGTCTGGCCGCCGGAGAACTACGCGGGCCTGGCCCAGGTTCGCAGGGAAGGAGGTATTCCGGTCGCTGCAGGCGAGAATGCGTCGACACTTATGGACTTCCAGCATCTGCTGGAAGCAGGGGCTGTGGATTTTGTGCAACCCAGTCCGGCAAAAATGGGGGGCGTGACTGAACTCAAAAAGGTGTTCGCTCTCGCAAACGCCCACAACGTCACCGTCATGGTTCATACGTTCTACGATGGCCCCGGTTTGCTTGCCAGCGTCCACACCAGCGCCGCGCTGGGTGGCAGCAACGCCCTCGTGGAATGGCGCTACTTTGATCTCGAGGCGCAAGTCTACGGCGATGCAGTGCTCCCCAAACAGGGCGCTATCGTCGTTCCACAAGGCAGCGGGCTGGGTCTGGAACCCAATCACCATGTGCTTCGCGACTACAGAGTCGCTTGATCCTACCCTTGACCGCCCGGGCGCGCCCGGCGCGCCACCATCCATCGCACATCCGATGCGCCTATGCCCTCCTCGCACTGGCGCCTCGCGAGATCGAGGTACGACATGTTCGAACGTATCGCCGGGCCGTTGGTGCCCGTAGCATTTGTCATCCTGCTTGGCTTTCTTGCCGGCAAGCGTCGGAAGCTGAATCACTCCGACAGCCTGCTTATTAGCAAACTGGTGCTGAATTGGATCTTTCCCGCCCTCCTGCTCGCTGGTATGGCTAGCACACCTCGATCCCAATTGCTCGACCTTCGTTTCGTCGCAGCCACCTTTATCGGAATCATGGGGATGTATGCCATCGCCTTCCTGATCGGATGGCTACAGCATCGCGAGCTGAAGTCGGCAACATTGAAAGGCTTCGTAGTTGGATATCCCGATGCGGCATTCATGGGGATTCCAATCCTTCAGGCGATGTTCGGACCGGCGAGCTTGTATTCGGTGCTTGTCTTGAATCTCGTGGCCAGTCTTGTGATGATTCCGTTGACCACCATGTTGCTCACCGTCGCAAGTGGTAACGGCAACGGTGGGAAGGCATTCATCGACAGCATCGGCAGCGCGGTACGGCGTCCATTGATGTGGGCACCGGCAATCGGCATCGCGTTGTCGCTCATGGAGATAAAATTGCCGCCAATCGCCAACGAGTCGTTGAATCTCATCGGCAAGGCGACCCCGGGCGTCTCCCTGTTCTGCCTCGGGTTGATCATGTCCTCAGTTCGCCTGAACTTGTCCAACGAAGTGTGGATGAATCTCGGACTCAAGTTGCTGGTGCACCCCGCATTGATGATCGGCGCGACCCTTCTCTTGTCAGTGAAGGGGCTCTATGCTCAACAGATGATTCTCCTCTGCGCATTGCCCTCCGCAACAATTCCTGCCATGTTTGCCAATGAGGCCGGGGCCTATCGAAGCGAGGCAGCGACCTCTATTCTCGTCAGTACAGTCGTTTCGCTGCTCACCTTCTCCGTGGCCATCTGGCTCATCGACGGCGGGCTGGCAGCTTAACGGCTGTCACGGAAAGAGGCCTCCGAGACGCTACGGCGATGGCGAGAGCGTTCTCGCCATCGCTCAGTAGCGCTCCGTTGCGCGGCGCTGACGGTACTCTAGCTGCCTCGCGGTCTCAGTGGCGATGTCATCCCCTAGTAACCGGCTTACCAGGTGGAGCGCCATGTCGATACCCGCGGCGAAGCCACCTGATGTCACGATGGGCCCCTCGTCAACCCAGAGTGTGTCGCTCGATACCTTCGCCTTCGGCGCAACGCTTCGGAGTTCTCCGATATCTTCGAAGTGCGTGGTGGCCTCACGGCCGTCAAGAAGGCCGGCTTTCCCTAACAGGAACGCCCCGACGCACACAGAAGCGGTGACCTCCGCCTTGGCGGCGGCGGATTTCAACCACGCCTGGATTGCGGGCTCATCGAGTTCGGCCTGCAACGCCCCGCCAGGAACGATGATGAGATCGAAATCACCACTTCCCTCAATGCCCGAGTGGGCGTTAATGGTCACACCCTCGCGGGTCTTGATCGGCCGCCCTGTCCGACTCACGACCACAGGAACGAAGGGGTGCACCTCCGCCAATCCGAGCTTGATCGCTACCCTTCCGGCCACATCAAATACCTGCCACGGGCCCGCAAATTCTAGTAGTACCACCCCGTCATACACGAAATATCCGATCTTGCGTTGCGCCATTGCAGCCGACTCCCTTGGAATGCTGATCGGCGATCATAGCGACATGACGGCGATGAGATGGCCAGGGCGATACCAAGGTATGCATCCATCACGATGGAGAATGGGCCCCATTCCCTAAGGAGATTGAATGGCCCAAACTATGCGACCTGAGGAAGGCAAGCGGTGTGAAATCAGCAAGCCAGCAGAGCCAAAGCTTATCAAGCCATAGCACTAGGTGTAAGAAAGTCTTCCACTGCTCGAAGGCGCTGGCGTTCGCCCATTGCGGGCGAGCGCCAGGTAAGACTTTCGATTTTCACTTGCACGTCACGCTAGAGATGGCAGTAGAGGCGTGCGCCTGATGCAATTGGGCTGCTGTCGCGCGCTGTTCGGCGCGCTTTGCCTCGCGAGCCTTTTCGATGACATAGAAGTCCGGGCCGGCAATCGCAGAGATGGAGAAAGATGCAGCGAGGAGTGTAGCGCCGAGAAAAAGAGTGGTTTTCATGATTTAAGAAAACAGGCCGGTCAGACCTGGAAAGTGTTGAAGAAATCCCGCGCTTGGCGCGGTACGGTATTGACAGAGTGCTACGCACGCTCAAGCAGCCTGCGTACGCCGTCGCACCAACACGCCGTGCAGATCTTTCCGGCGGAGGGCCCGTCTTTAGGAGACCGACGCCCGTTCGGGACGCCTTGCACGCGCAGTCATTTCGATAGCGGCACGTAAAGAAGTCTAGTCACCCTTTCTCACTTGATTGATGATTTAAAGGGACACGCGTCAGTCGTATTTCTCATGTGCATGCAAGGTGATGGCAAGCACGACGAGTGCGCTCTGAACGCCTGCCACCAAGTCGCGATCGTGCATCAGCGATATTTGGGCAATGGACGCCTCGACCGCTGCCAGCAGCCTCGGTGGAACTGCGACGACACGGCCCGATCTGGACTGAGCGCGGTAATGCCGCGCAACAATGCTCAGCACGCGCCGTACGGATTTGCGCCCGTTTGTGGGCAATTCCGGCAGCACCTGTTGCAATGCGAGCGTGCAGTAACCGACCTGCAATTCGGTGAATCCATCCGAGGCGATCCGACCGCGGCTGGCCCCAAGGCGGGGCGTCAGTTGACCAAGCCGATCGAGCATCCGTGCGCCTAGCCGTGAATGCACGTCTGCTGCACGCCGGGTAGCAGCGAGCGCCAAATCTCCCCAGCTTGCGTGAATCAGTCGCTGAGCGGCAACATGTGCGCCAAATGGCCGAGCAAGCATCGCGCAGATTGGGGCGGAAAGCGTAGCTGCGGCGTTAGCCAGGTTGGTGTTGAACACACCGATGAAGTTGGTGTCATAAAGGCTCTGCACATTGGCAAATGATGCCGTGTTGACCGACAAAAGTATGGCAACAAGGTTGAATCCCGGCCGCCCCATCAATAAGCCGATACCGAGGTATGGCAGCGCCAGCATGCCAACGAGGGTCTCGAAATTGTGGGCATGCGGTACTACCAGGAACAGATAGAACGACGAGATTGCGAGACAGCCGACGCTCCAGCGAACGAACGAGCGAATGTGCAGTCGCGGCTCATCGATCGTCGCAAACAGGCAGCCAGCTACTGCTGCGATGGCTACGGGTCCTCCTCCGTCTTCCCAGCCCGAGAGGATCCAGAGTAACCCGATGAGGAAGACCGACAATCCGGCCGAGAGTGAACCGATTAGCAGCATGAAGTGGTCATGATGAAGCGCAGCCGCTTCATTCGATTCGCTGGCGTCAGTGACTCGATCCGGTACCCTCGTGGCAGATTCGCCGATGTATTCCAAGAGATCCGCACAACCGCTCATCAGGATGTCGTACTGCGTCTGGAGATATCCAACCGTCTCAACGAGAGATTGCTGAGGAGATATGGACGGTGTTCCTGTGCGCATTGCCTGCAAGACACTATCGAGGCCGGAGAGCACCGGTATCACGCGCCCCATGCGTGCACGGAGTCTTCGCGCACGGCCCACGGTTCGCCGGCTTTCCGAGTCGAAGGACAGTTGCTCGATCATATGATCCAGCGCCAACATATCGGCGGCCATGCGATGGCGGCTGACGCCTGAACGGGGACTGTCAGACGCGATGTCCGCAGCCCAGGTCGCGGCGTCATCGAGCCAGATTCTCACTTTTTCGCGTAACGCAGGTGCGATCTTGGCGGGGAAAATGATGGAACCTACTAACGCGGCGCAAGCGATCCCAACTACGATCTCTTCGATGCGCGCAACCGCAATGTCGAAAATGTCTGTCGGGTGGGTAACCGTGGGCAATGCAACGATGGGCAAGGTGTACGCAGCGAGCAGGAACACATATCCACGAGGCCCACGCTGCAGCGCGGACAGATAGACCAGCAGCGCAATCCAAAGTGCAATGACGGCCATCATCACAATTGGCATGTTGACGAGCAACGGTACTGTGATGACCGCCGCTGCCGCACCGAGCACCGTTCCCGCTACGCGATAAGCGGCCTTGGAACGTGTCGCCCCGCTAAGTGGATTCGATACGAAGTAGACCGTTGCCATGGCCCAATACGGACGCGACAGACCAAAGTACAGGGCAATGTAGAGCGCCAGCATTGCCGCCATGAAGGCCTTCAGCGAGAACAGCCATTGCCGCGCGTGCAGCCAGCTAGCCATGATTTTTTCTGAACCGGATGGCCAGTGAAGTTGAAGCTTGGGTCCGGAAGTGTAGTCGCCGAGCAAACGTTTTCTTCATGATTTAATATGCTGTGACAGAGTCGATATTTTCATAAGTTAGAAACATGCCAATCGACGTCCGCGCGTTGCGCTATTTCGTTGAAACAGTCCGCCTCAAAAGCTTTACTCAAGCTGCGGCTTCCCTTTTCGTCACACAGTCCACGATCAGCAAGATGGTCCGACAACTCGAAGACGAGATTGGACAGCCACTGCTGATCCGCGAAGGCAAGTCGGTACGGCTGACGGATGTCGGCAAGGTCGTCTACGACCGTGGACAGGAAACCCTCGGCGTCGTACATCGGTTGACATTGGAAGTTGCCGATCTCTCATCTTTGGGCCGTGGCCAACTTACGGTTGGAATCCCACCAATGGCCAACCTCTTCATTTCGCCGGCAGTCAGTGCCTTCGTTAAGCGTTATCCCAATCTGCAGCTCACGCTTTCGGAGCACGGCGGACACCATATCGAGCAGCAGGTGGCCAGCAGTGCGCTCGAGGTCGGCGCTACGGTAGTGCCATGCGACATCGCGCTAGGCCTGGAGGCGCGCCAGTTTGCCAAGTATCCAATCTGGGTGGTGGGACCACGGCACGCTACGTGGGCAGGTGGACAAACAGTGTCCCTGCATGCCTTGCGCAACGAGCCATTGGTGATGCTGACTGACGAATTCGCACTCGCGCACAAACTCCGTCACGCCTTTGTCGAAGCCCGCATCGAGCCGCGGGTGGTGGCACAGAGCGGACATTGGGAGTTTTTGGCATCGATGGCAGAAGCTGGATTGGGCACGACTTTTCTGCCAGAACCGCTGTTGGCACGGTTAGAGCCGCGAGAAGGGCTTGCCGTCGCTCGCCTGACCGAACCCACCATCGATTGGGCGCTGGCTCACATTTGGTCGCCTGGTCGCTATCTTTCGCATGCGGCAAGAGCGTGGCTCCAGGTTTGCAGCGAGGTGATGTGACCCGCAGGCTGAGTTGCGAGGCGGAATATGTGAGCGATGTCCGATTCCTGCGATCCAATGTCTAGTCCGCCCCAAGCCGTTTCAACGCGTTCTCCGCTTGCCGATTCCCCTGATTCTGTGCGGTGCGGAGCGGTGTGTTGCCGTGTGCGCCCTGATGGTTTGGATCTGCACCGTGGGCGATCAGATCGGGCATGAACGCATAGCGACCGAACAACGTGGCGAATGTCAGCGCAGTCTCACCGCTGTTGTTCTCCTGATTGAGGTCGCACGGGGTGTCAAGCAGCGCCTTCGCCGCCGCGAGCTCGCCCTTGAACAAAGCGCCCATAAGGGCGGTATTTCCGCTCTTGTCGCCCAGACAGGCATCGGCGCCAGTTCGTACAAGCTGTCGTACCGTCTCCTCTTGCCCGTTATAGGCAGCCAGGATAACGGCAGTGAAGCCACGCGCGTTCGCGCGATCGACCGGATATCCAGCGTTCAGCAAACTCTCGAGAATGTCCCATCGTCCCTGACGTGCTGCGGCAAACCAGTATTCATCGTATTGGCTTGCAGTCACACGCTCACCGTATGCAAGCATTGGTTGCTTGATCGGCTCGCGGCTGGCACAGCCGCCAAGCAACCACGACGCGCACAGCGCAAGGCCAAATAGCAATATTCGGATTGAGGAAGATCTCATGATGTCACCCCAGACAAGGTGGAAATACTGCGATGCCCGATCCATGAGCCGGTCGGGCATCGCAGTGACATCGATCAGTCGTCCGACAGCTTGTCCGACAATGCCTTCACCTTGGTGCCGTCAGCATTGAGGGTCTTGACGAGTCGCATGCCAAGCCCACCATCCGCCTTGTTGAAGTAAGAGAGCATCGTGTAAAGATTGGTCTCGTTGCGAACTTTGCGCAGATCGCCCGACAGCGCGGTAACGAGATCGACCTTGTCCTGCTCGGACAACGAACGGAAGTACACGCCGGCCTGCTTGAACGGCTGCTTCTTGTCAATCGCGCTTTGCTGCGAGGTGCCCGACAGCGGCAGGTTTGAATACTTGTACTTCGCATCCTGCGCAATCTCGGCGATGGCCGATGGTTCGTAGTTGACGTCGCCGCCGCGACCACTTGCATTCATCGAGCCATCCTGGTTGTTGTTGCGCACAGGCACCAGAGGCTTGTTGATGGGCAGCGCGTTATAGTTCGCACCGAGTCGGTACATCTGCGTATCCGCATATGCGAATCCACGACCTTGCAGCATACGGTCTTCAGACAGCTCTATGCCCGGTACCAGTCGCGAAGGAGCGAAGGCCGATTCTTCGGTGCTTTCGAAATAGTTGTCGGGAATACGGTTCAGCACCATCGTTCCCACCTTGCGTTCCGGAACTCCGAGCCATTCTTTGGTGTCGTCAAGCGCATCAAAATCGAACTGCTGGAGTTCGGACGGCTTGAGTACCTGAATGTAAAGATCCCATTTTGGGAAGTCGCCCTTCTGGATCGCGCCGTACAGATCGTTGGACGTGAGGTTCCAGTCCTTGCCGATCGACGCAGCGATCTCGTGAGGCCGCAGCCCATGAACGCCTTGTTGACTCTTCCAGTGGAACTTGACGTAGTGCACCTCGCCACGCGCATTGATGAACTTGAACGCATGCACGCCGAAGCCATCCATCTTGCGGTAGGAGTCTGGCATGCCCTCCTTGCTGTACAAGTGCGTCAGCATGTTGGTGGCTTCGGGCGTGTGCGCAAAGAAATCGAACGCCAGATCGGCATCCTGCACGCCAGTGACAGCACTTGGCTTATTCGCGTGCACAAAGTCCGGGAATTTGATCGCATCGCGGATGAAGAACATCGGCCAATTGATACCGACCATGTCCCAGTTGCCCTGCTGCGTGTAGAACTTGATAGCGAAACCGCGCGGATCGCGCGCCTGCTCAGGCGATCCACGATAGCCCATTACGGTCGAGAAGCGTACGAACACCGGCGTCCGGGATCCGGGTGCAAACACCTGCGCCACCGAGAGATCGCTCAGGTCTTCGGTCGGCACAAACTCCCCGAATGCACCCGTCCCCCGGGCATGCACCACGCGCTCCGGAATGCGCTCGCGATCAAAGCGCTGAAGCTTCTCGATCAAATGGGAATCCTGGAGGAGAACCGGACCACTCGAGCCAGCAGTCTGCGAGTTCTGGTTATCGCCCACGGGCGACCCATTGTCACGCGTCATCTGAGCGTGAGCGAACGGAATGGATACAGCGAGAGCGAGGGACAGCGCTGCACGCAGTGATGTTTTTTTTCGGCTATGCATGGTAATTCGATTCGGAGGGGCTCAATATTGGGAATGCAGCGTCATACGACGAAGCAAGGGGAATTTAGTCCCGCACGTAGATTGATTCCAATATCGAATTCCAATCGAACCGATAGCGAATCCAACGTATGTCTATCACCTTACCGATTTCCAGTCGTCGGAACCTAACCCTTTCACCAAATGTGGACCGACCACCTAACCTAAAAGGCGCATTTTTACTCGAACAGCATACTATGGTATGCGATGCGGCACCCATGGCATGAAGCGGGCTATATTCATGTCCCGCGCTCGTTGATAAATATTTATCTTGGTCTCTTTTATGCATACCAAGGAACTATTTAATCTGTAATCGAAGAAAAATAAATCATTCAGAATATGATTTTGTTCCTCACATGGCAGACCCGCGGTAAATATTTATTATGTGAGACTGAATTAATACGATCCGCCCGCAGACTCACATGAAATGCCTGTTCGCAAGTAACGCAAGATGCAGATCGGAGGTTCCCGCGATTTCAGCTTCATCGACGATGACCATGTTTGAGCGGCGCAGGGGCAATCGACGAGTCAAGCACCGGGATCCCGCAGGATTCCCGGCTCCGAGAGCGACTCAATGAGGGCTGAAGGCATGCTGGGGAAGTCGCAACAACGAATCATTGCGCTTCATAAGGTAGGGATCCAGACTCACGCTCGGCCGCCTGTGCAGACATTCTAGAAAGGCGGCCATCGCAGACGTCTCGAAGGCTTCCTTGCGCCGGATGAAGCAGGTAGGCGCCCTAGCCACGCTCACATCGACCTGATGTGTGAAGAAGTTCGACTGCGATTGATATCGATCGACGACTTCTCGCGGCAGGAGCGATATCCCCACGTCTGCAGCGATGCATCCGAGAATGCCGTCGAGAGATCCAAATTCGAGCCGCTTGAACGAAGGCTTTCCGATCTGTGCCAACAACTGCTCGAGCCGCTGTCGATAGGAACAACCAGTCCGGAAAAGCAGCGCGGTGATCGGACTCGGATCGGTGCGCAACGCAGATAGGTCGGGCCAGCGACGCGAGGTGACCAGAACAAGCTCTTCTTCAAATGCGCGCTCTACCCTCAACTCTGGATGGTCGATCGGACCTGCAACGAATGCACCATCGACCTCGCCCAAGAGCACCTTCTCCATTAGGTCTGCTGTAGGGCCAGTGCGTACGACCAATTGCACTTCCGGACATCTGGAACCGAACGCGGCCAGCACGGGCGGCAAGCGAACCGCCACGGTCGTCTCCATCGTTCCGAGCGTCAATGTCCCTCTCGGCTGACCATCTTCCCGTACGGTGGCCATTGCCTCCTGCAGCAATGCCGCGGCGCGAGCGGCGTAGGGTAACAAGCGCTCGCCTGCGCTGGTGAGCGCTACTCCTCTGCTATGTCGCTCGAATAGCAGGACACCGACCTCGTCTTCTAACGCCTTGATGCGGTTCGTCACGTTGGACTGAACAGTGTGCAACTCCTTTGCCGCTCGAGTGATGCCTTCGCATCGCGCAACAGCCGCGAAGGTGGCCAAATCCGTTACGTCCATTCGATTTCTCCCTAGGATCGCAGGCCTAATCAGCCATACCCAAAACAGAACTCCGCATGAATCGTGCCGAAGGAAATCGCGTTCCGCGTCGCACTGTAGTGCGTCGATGGGCGGTTATGGTGCACCCTCGGCGAAATCAGCGCACTCTTATCGACCATCGATTCTGAGGATGTGTTCGATCTCTCCAAATCATTTCTCATGATTGCTTTTTCTCCATAGGATCGTCTCAGGCTTCAATCAACGGAGATGCTCAGATGCTTAGTACCCGATTCACCAAACGCTTTGACCTTAAGTATCCCGTCGCCCTGGCTCCCATGGATCCGGCATCGGGTGGGCGCCTTGCCGCGGCAGTTTCCAACGCAGGGGCACTCGGTCTTCTTGGAGGCGGATATGGGAACCACGAGACACTAGAGAAGGAGTTCGATCTTGCAGGCGACGCGGCCATTGGTTGCGGTTTCATTACGTGGTCCATGAGCAAGGACGTGTCACTACTTGATCGCGCGATCGCACGTCAGCCCCGCGCGCTTATGCTCTCGTTCTCGGACCCGGAACCGTTCGCCCGGAAAATCACCGACGCAGGTATTCCTCTTATTTGCCAGGTGCAGACACTGAATCACGTCGAGCGTGCAGTTGACTGCGGCGCCACCGTCATCGTCGCGCAGGGAACTGAGGCCGGTGGTCATGGATTCGATCGACAGACCACAATGACTTTCACACCAGAGGTCGCGGACTACCTTGCCGCAAAGTCACCTTCGACTCTTCTGCTCAGCGCGGGTGGTATTGCCGACGGGCGTGGATTGGCCGCAGCCCTCATGCTCGGCGCAGATGGCGCACTGATGGGAACGCGCTTCTGGGCCACCGAGGAAGCGCTGATACACCAGAAGGCCAAGGACCGGGTGGTTGAGGCGAAGGGCGGTCAGACCTTGCGCACGTCAGTTTTCGACATCGCTCGCGGACGACAGTGGCCTCCGGAGTACACCGGCCGGCTGATGGTCAACGAGTTCATTCGCAAGTGGCACGGCAAGGAAGACGCGCTCAAGCAAGTATGGAGCGAAGAGAAGGTCCGTGTGGAGAGCGCGTACGAGTCCGGGGACTACGATTATGCAAACGTCACTGTTGGTCAGGCCATCGGCCTTGTTTCCGACCTTCCTCCCGCCGCGTCGGTTGTACATCGCATAGCCGAGCAGGCTGAACGCCTTCTTCGCTCGCGTAGCCATGGAGAGGCCTCATGCCGCTACTAAATTTCCATGTCTTCGAGGGTCGGGACGGCAAGGCTCTTCGAACCCTCCTCGACGCAGCGCACCAGGCGATGGTTGAGGCATTCGATGTTCCCGTGAGTGACCGCTATCAAACGGTGACGCAGCACCGAACGGAAGAACTCATCCTGGACGACACCGGCCTTGGAATGACGCGTACGCAGAACGCATTGTTGCTGGCCGTGGTCACCCGACCAAGACCCCAGGCGCAGAAGGTCCGCTTCTACGAACTGCTTTCCCGCTATTTGCATGAGCAGTGCGGCATTTCGCCAGATGACCTGGTCGTGTCGCTGGTTGAGAACGCCGACGCTGACTGGTCCTTTGGACGAGGTCGTGCGCAGTTTCTTACCGGCGAGCTCTGAATGTAAGCGGCGCGACACCGAGCGCGGGGACGACTGCCATTCGGACCCGCCGGGGCGCCGCTTCTCCTTCCACATCACATACTTCATACGAGGCGTCAATGAATCGAATTCCTGCGCAAGAGGACGAGCGCGTCGCCCTTGGGATGGTACTCACGGTGTTGCAAGTCCTGACATATCTGTCGTTCGTAGCTGCATGCTGTTTTGCGCCAAGTTTCATCAAAGGCGAGGCCCTATCGAATGGTGTTCCTCTGTCCTTCTTCATGGGACTGGGTGTCATCGCGATTGGCGCACTACTGACCATCGTGTACGTCTCCGTGACGAACCGTACGGAAGGCTCCAAATGAAAGTCATCGCTCTACTTCTCGTCCTAAGTCTGACGAGCGCGGCTGCCTCAGCGCAACCATCCAGCACACCGTCCACTAGCGTTACTGCGCTCTCATTCTTCGGCGTCGTCATCTTCGCTACATTGCTGATCACTTGGTGGGCAGCGCGGCGGACCTCATCCACCAAGGACTTCTACGCCGCTGGAGGCAACATCTCCGGCTTTCAGAATGGTCTTGCCATTACGGGTGACGCATTATCCGCTGGAGCGTTCCTTGGCCTCTCCGCTCTTGTTTTCAACAGCGGATTCGATGGGTTGTTCTATGCGATCGGCTACACGACAGGGCTTCCTGTCGTGGTCTTCCTGATGGCGGGAAAGTTGCGAAGGCTCGGCAAGTACACGTTCACGGACGTCGTATGCTCCAAGCTCGGCGGCAACGGTATCCGCGTGTTCTCTGCCTGTGCTTCGCTGACCATTGTCTCGTTCTATCTCATCGCGCAGATGGTCGGCGCGGGACAACTGGTGCAATTGCTCTTCGGTATCGAGTACAGTTTCGCCATCATGCTGGTTGGCATACTAATGATCCTGTACGTAGCCTTCGGCGGCATGCTCGCAACCACGTGGGTTCAGATCGTCAAGGCCGTGCTGATGCTTTGCGTTGGCTGCGCCATCTCCCTCATGGTGATGGCGAAGTTCGACTTCAGCTTTGTAGCCTTGCTTGCCAGCGCTGTGGATGTGCATCCCAAAGCCAGCGCCATTCTCGGTACGACGACGATGGCCAAGGATCCGTGGTCGGCCTTCTCGCTCGGCCTTGCCGTTATGTTTGGCACCGCGGGCCTGCCTCATGTCTTGATGCGTTTCTTTACCGTACCGGACGCCAAGGCCGCGCGTACCTCGGTGCTGTGGGCGTCGATCTTCATGAACGGCTTCTACGCTCTCATCTTCATCATCGGCTTCGGCGCGCTTTCGCTGGTCCGTTCGGACAAAACCTATCTAGACGCCAACGGCGCACTCATTGGAGGAGCCAACACCGCGGCGCTGCATCTGTCGCGCATACTGGGTGGAGATGTGATGTACGGCATCGTTGCGGCCGTGGCGTTCGCGACCATCCTCGCCGTAGTGGCAGGTTTAACACTATCCGGCGCCTCCGCCATCAGCCACGATATTTATGGCGCCATCTTCAGACGACGTGTCGCAAACGAGCGTGAGGAGATCCGGATCGTCCGCATCGCCACCGTCATTCTCGGTGCGGTCGCGGTGGTGCTCGGCATCGCGTTCAAGGGGCAGAATGTCGCATACATGATCAGCCTGGCCTTCTCCATCGCCTGCTCATCCACATTCCCCGTCCTGCTACTGGCCATCTACTGGAAGAAACTGACGGCGTTCGGTGCGATCCTAGGAGGTGGGGCCGGGATTGCGGTGTCGCTGTTCCTCACCGTGCTCGGTCCGTCTGTATGGGTCAAAGTCCTTGGAAATCCTGCCCCCGTTGTTTCGCTGGACCCGCCAGCGCTCATCACTGTGCCTTTGGCCTTCCTGCTCTGCATCGCTGGCAGTTACATGACACGAGCGGTGCCAGCAACCGAGGGCACGCTCTCCTCTGCGAAGTAGTGACGAGACTTTCGCCGAAGGCATCAGCCTCCAGGGACCTGCCGCACGTGCCTGGAGCCTGAGCGACGGGAGCGCTCACCAACAAACATTCATGCCGTGTCTGCCGAGTTCCGGGACAGGAATCGGTCCCGATACTCCACCGGAAGGATTTGGAGCCGCTTGTGAAATGCCCGTCGCATGCTGTCTACGCTCTCGAATCCGCACCGTCGCGCGATCTCGCGCATGGGTGCGTTGGTAGTTTCCAGGTAGTGGCGTGCGGCGTCGATGCGCGCATTGACCAGGAAAGCCATCGGACCGACACCGCAGTCGCGTGTAAAGATTCGCGTTAGATTGCGAGGACTCATGTTGACGCGCTCCGCGAGACTGGCCACCGAGTGCGGGAGGTCGATGTTGTCGAGGAGGTGCTGCTGGATCGCTGCCGATTGAGATTCCGGTGCCGCGAGCGACTCCAATAAAGGACTGAACTGCGACTGTCCTCCCGCGCGGCGTAGGTAGACTACAAGGTACTTCGCGACTTCGAGCGCCCTCCCCTTACCGAAATCCTCTTCAATGAACACCAGCGACAAGTCGATACCGGCCGTGACACCCGCCGTGGTGTAGATTTTCTCGTCCTTCGCGTAGATGAAATCCGGCTCGATCTTGGTTCGCGGAAACATCTCTGAAAGCCGAGGCACGTCCATCCAATGTGTTGTCACCGTCCGCCGGTCAATCAATCCTGCAGCACCGAGCGCAAACACCCCGTTGCAAATGGCTGCCACGCGTCGGGATTGCTTGTGGTACGTTCGTAGCCAGTTTGATAATGCCGGATCGTCATAGACCTGGAAGATGCCTAATCCTCCCGGCACAATGACTGTGTCGAAATCGGGGCACTGATCGAAGATGGTCCTGTCGGGCATGACAGTCAGCCCACTCGATGACATTACGCTCCCTCGCGTCGTCCCAACAGTCAGCATCTCGTACTGTTGCGCGCCGTCGCTCAATACCGCCACCTCAGCAAAGGCATCGCGTGGCCCCGCGATGTCCAGTAGCTGAAAACCGGGAAACACGACCATTCCGATCTTGATCTGCTTCATATTTGTTCGTGGGAAAACCTGATCTGGACGGGCGCTACCGACGCATGCGATAGATGGCAACGGACGCGCCCCATCCGATAGCAAACACTCCGACGATGATATACCCGAGTATTCCCAGTGTCTCGCTGAGCGACGACGCACGATCCCATACGTCGCCGCGCAGCGCAAACTTCTCCACGAGCAGCCCTGTCGCTTCGATGCCAGCGATCACGACGGCAACAATGACCGACACCAAAGTAATCACCATGTTGTACCAAAGCTTCCGGCCAGGGTCTTTGAAGGCCCATCCGTAGGCTCTGATCATGAGGAACCCGTCAACCGTATCGACCAATGACATACCGACGGCAAACAAGGCGGGAAACACCATCACCGACCAGAACGAAACGCCGCGCGTAGTTTCCGCCGCCGACATGCCAAACAAGGCCACTTCTGTCGCGGTGTCAAATCCCAACCCGAACAACAGACCCACCGGATACAGGTGCCAGCTTCGCCGCGTCAAGCGCAGCAACGGCGACAACAACCGTGTCATCAGTCCGCCAGTCCCCGCACTCGCCAGAGCGTCGGCATCAGGAGGCTGAGCTCCCCGATGCACGCCACGCAGCTTTCGCCATGCGTCGGTGAGGATTCGGAGATTGATCAGTGCGAGACCAAGCAGGAAGGCGACGGACACACTTGTGCTGATGAGTCCGCCCACATCCTTCCACTTAACGATTTGAGATTGCAGCGCCGAGACCGCAAGAGCGATCCCCAAGGACATTAGGACGACCACGGTCGAATGACCAAGCGAGAAAAAGAAGCCGACGGAGATGGGCCGGCGTCCTTCCTGCATGAGTTTGCGCGTGACATTGTCGATGGCAGCGATGTGGTCAGCGTCTACCGCATGTCGAAGTCCCAGCGTGTATGCGAGGAGCGCGGACGCAAACAAAGGCGGCGAATCATGGAGCACTGACCACGCCCACACCCATGCGCCGACGTTCAGAGCCACCACCACCACAAACAATACGATCGACTTTTGACGGACCTCAGCACCCTCATCGTCGAACAGACGGCCAAGCAATGGCCTGTCGCCACCGGGGCGCTTTGAGGTCAAATTCTCCATGCGAGCTCAGAAATTGCAGTTGGCCTACGACTCCGCCCGATCGCAATGCCTACGGGCGTGGACATGTTTTGGTGTCTAGTGGCTCCGTACTCTGGCGAGGAGGATCCGCTTGAGCTCTTCTGCGGAAAGCGTTTGACTGGCAGTGATGACGTCAAGGAGCGCTTCAAGAAAGCGCTCGTAGTAGTCCCAGCGAGGCTGGTCCTCACATGCTTCCTCGGACTCCCATCGCCCGATAGCTCGGATCAATGACTGCCGGAAGTCCTCCCATTCAAAGCAGCCGGCCTTTGCCAAAGAGAGCGCCAGACCAAAAACATCACGCTCCCATCGGTTAGTAAACAGCAGTTTTCCGTCGACTCTTGGTGGGGAATCGACGTCACCTAACATTGATGCGGCGGCGTATTCCTCGAAACGTGTGAACATGTGGATGCCCTCACGCAGCAGTCGGCGGTGCGACCAGCGCGACCCCCATCATGGATTCAGGAGTAACCAAGGCGGCCAACTGAGCTTCGTCCAGATGATCGGTGTTGGCTGGTCGCTCGGGGACCACAAACCAACGAATCTGTGCGCTGCTGTCCCACACCTGCACCTTCGACTCTGCCGGAATATCGACACCAAACTCGCGGAGAACGGCTCGTGGCTCGCGGACTCCACGGGCACGGAAGACCGGATCCTTGTACCAATACGGCGGCAGACCAAGAACAGGCCACGGATAACAGGAACACAGCGTGCAGACGATCAGGTTATGCACACCGGGTGCATTCGCTACCGCCGCCATATGCTCACCCTCTGCGCCCGCCATGCCCGTGGGCAGATCAAGCTCGGCGATGGCAGCCGGCGTGTCTGCCAGCAGCCGCGCCTTGAACGCAGAATCAACCCAGGCGCGCGCAACAATCTTAGCGCCGTTGAATGGCCCGGCGATGGTTTCGAAGTGCTCAAGCACAGCATCGACGGAATCGCTGCCAATGACGCCCTTTTCGATCAACAATGCTTCCAGCGCCCGTACCTTCGCGGCACTGGTGGCTTCGCGCTCCTGATCATCGGGATATTGAAAGAGTTCGCTCATGGATATGTTCTCACTGGTGTGTGGCGGCGGACAGGTAAGCCTCAAAAAGATCGGCGTAAATGACAGTATTGGGTTCGCTCTTATCGCCCCCCCAGATGTGCTCTGCCGCGAACGCAACTCGATAGACCGGCATTGGCGCACCGATGCCGTCCGGCCCAGTCGACACGAAGTACGCGTACGCGCCGGGATATACAGCCTCGATCACACCCTGCTTATTGCGCAGATAGCCCGGCAACCGCGTATGGTCCACGGCATCGGGATCCGCGACACGGACGCTCTGTCCCGATGCGAATCTCGGAGCGCCATCGAGATCGTGATAAGGCGAATCCCCTTGCTTCAGATATGCCTCAATCTGCTGCCGAATCGCAGGATTTGGCAGATTTGGCATTGCCGCGTCTGGCTTTGCCGCGTAGAACGCGGTACGGCTGCTCAGTTCGTCAGCGGTGATGTACTCCCGATCGATGAAGAACTGCGATATTCCCATCAGCCATTTCTCGTAGTAACGGTATTTGAAGTACTCGAACGGCTGCATACCCTCCGCACCGGTACGCAGGGATGCCCAGGTCCAGGTGTTACGGAACGTGGTTGGCAATTCCCTTACGGGATATGCAGGCGCCGCGTGTGACAAATGGTCGCTCTCCGCCATCATTACCGTGTGGATGCCAAAGATCCGCTTCTCCCACGGCGCGACAAACACACGCGGCTCGACACTAACGGGGCCGAGGTTCTCAAGGCCGCCGAGATGGTGTTGTAGTCTCATAGCTTTCTTCCCCTTCCTTAGCAGTTCGTACTGATATCTCGTCACCAGCGTGCTAGCCGTGACTGGTCGAACGCTCCCTTGTGAGCGCATCCCCCAGCTTCTCGGAGGCGATCCCGAAAATCGCACCCGTAATAAGGGCCGCTCCAGCGACCAGTGCTGGATTGTCAAAGCCGACCGTCGTGATTGCCTTACCGGTCGCGACCGTCGTTCCCACAGTTGACGCGAATCCCCACACGATGGCGGGCAGGACATCGAGGAGCCTGATCTTGGACGCCTGCACCATGGCGGCACTGCCGATACCCACGAAGATCGCGACAACGATGGCCTCCTGTCCGAAGATCGCAATCGCCAACAGTGTGAGCGTACTGATTGCCGCGCCAGACAAATTCGAAGCGACGCTCTTGACTAGCCCAGTGCGACCTGCGCCGAGAACAAAGAAAGATGCCCATGCAATGAATGTGACCCAGACCGGAACAGGCAAGATCGTTGCGGTCAGCCAGGTGTCGAGGAGGGCGAGCAGCCCAATGCTTACGGTGTATGCCTCTGTCTTCTTCATATTGGATAACCAGATTCTCGACGAAGATATCAGGCGACGCAGGCAAGCAGGCCGGTTCGCAAAGCCTCACGGTCCAGATGACGGCCGATTGCGACGAACCGAGTTTCGCGGGACACGTCTTTCGGCCATGGCTTGCCGAACGTTGTGTCCATCAGCATATGAACACTATGGAAATGCATGCGCCTGGCTTCGCCCTGCATGTGGAGAATTCCTTTCGTGCGCATCAACTGTTGACCATGCGTCTGCACGAGTTCATTCGCCCACCGATTGAAGCGTGCCTCATCTAGTGCCCCCTGGACGACGAAGGCGCAGGATGCAATAGACACATCATGCTCATGGTCGTGCGCATCCTCATCAAGCAGCTCCGGCTCTATAGCGAGCAGGTTATCCAGCGAGAAGCGGCGCTGCCCAATCAACCGATCGACTGGGATCTCCGCGCGCTGCGCATGCTCGATCGCTGCGGTTGGATTGAGCAATCGGATCCTCTGATGCAGCGCAGACAGTCCAGCTTCATCAACCAAATCCGCTTTGTTGATGACAATACAATCGGCGAAGACGATTTGTTCACGCGCAATGTCATCATTGATTTGTTGAGCAAAGTGACACGCGTCGACCACGGCAATCACCGACTCAAGTGCGAAACGCTCGCGGACACTCGGATCTGCGAGAAATGTTTGCAGGACCGGCGCGGGATCTGCAAGACCGGAGGTTTCCACTATCAGCCGATCTGGCGACCATCCTGGACGGTTCAGCAAAGCTTCGGCGCTGGACACGAGGTCACCGCGAACCGTGCAGCAGACGCAGCCATTGTTGATCTCGACCACTGCCTCTTCGTTGGCGACTACCAACCCACCGTCGATTCCCACCTCTCCAAACTCATTGACGATGATGCCGATCGACTCGGCACCGGAATGTTTGAGGAGATGGTTGACTAGTGTTGTCTTGCCTGTGCCGAGAAAACCCGTGATAACGGTCGTCGGTATCTTTACCATTCGCATGGAAGCTCCTTTGGTGCACTGTTGCCGGTGAGGCTAGGTGGAGCAACCTTTGGACCGATTTCGCCTGCGTGTCCGTTCTGCCAGTCGTATTGGCGGGTTAGGGCGTTGATCGATTGCCTAAACGGTCGACAGCGTACGTTACAGACAAATCAGGAGTACGGGAGCCTACTTACGGGCGGCACCGAATCGCACCATTTTTGAGCATTTCGTGCCGACAGATGCAATGGATGCACCCTCGATGTGCAGGTTGCATCTACGGCAATGAACCGTAGACGCAACATCGGAGACCCCAATTCTCACTTCAGCGGGAGGGAATCGATGCGGCACGCTGCGCATCCAGCTTTTGCTGAGCGCGCTGGAGCGACTCAGGATAGTTGTTGTCGCTTAACTCGTAACCTGCGGCCTGCAGAGCCCGCAGCTCGTTTTGCAGTCCTTCGCGCGTAACCGGAGACGCACTGGTCGATGACGCAGCGCTTGCAGCATTGGCGAAAATTGGCGCAGCGGCAGCGATGGCAACAACTACTGCGGAGAGAGTTTGCTTGGCAGAGAGATTCTTCATGATGCTCGTCCTATCTTAAGTTTTCCATCGGATCTGATCGCGATCGAGGGAGGTCAGTCTGTGCGCAACATAGCGAACCGCTCCACGCCGTTAGGGCTGTGCTGTTCGCTTATGAATTACAGAGCCGATGGAGAATGGTCTGCGCTCATGTGCCTCGATGATCTGCTGAATCGCGTCATGTCAGTTTGACTAATTTAACGCGTTTATATCCATGAAGATATCGAATGCAGTGCAGTAGTTATTGTCGTTTCCAGGATGGGCACGCCCTCGATACACTGGCTCAACCTACGCGCAACACATTGTTCGCTCTGCCGCCGACCGTCGCGTCCGCAAATCGACTTTCGCAGTCCGTCAGAACGGCGACGTTCATGCGATCGATGCTCAAGCTCTTCTTCGCCTATCGGGAATGAAGATGCGCATCCCGTCAGTAGCAAGCCAACAAGCTTGCGGATCTTCCAGCCTCTGTAGCGTCACCGATGCCGTACGTATCACGCAGTACGGCCTATTCCGTCTGAAGTGGCCGGTTTTGCCGTGGTACTGAAGCAACGTCGATCGCGGCGAGTTGAAATTGGTAATGCGAACAATTAGCATTCCAGCCACCGGAGGTACGAAAGCCAGCGACAACAGAACTGGCTCGGCCGCCGCGGTCAGGGAGCCTAATATGCAAGCAAATCGAAAAGCGAACGCCATTGTTCGGCGGGCGCGAGCCATTCCATTGAAAGTTCAACAACGCGCCATCGCGCATGCCGCTGCGGCGACGTTGGCCGTTACCTCGTTGCCCGCAGTCGCGCAGAGCAGTTCCGGCGAAACTGAGTTGCCAACGGTCAAGGTGACGGCACAAACCGAGTCCGCATACCGTGAGCGTGACGCCTCGACGGGTGCACTTGGCAACAAGACGCTGCTCGACACGCCCTTTTCGATCGACGTAGTACCGCAGGAACTAATCCAGAATCGCCAAGCAATCACAATTGGTGATGTATTCCGAGCAGATCCATCTGTCACTACCAATAACGACGGTTATATCGGTGAAGCGTCCGGCATCTCTATTCGCGGTCTGCAGCTCGATCTTCTGGAAGGCTTCAAGATCGATGGCCTCGCGGTGCCAAACTGGGGCAGTGACATGCCGCTCGAACATTTCGAACGCGTCGAATTGCTCAAGGGCCTCTCGGGATTTATGTACGGTTTCGGCACGCCCGGCGGCATCGCCAACTTCGTGACCAAGCGCCCAACCGAGACGTTCTCGGGTAGCGCCACCATCGGTTTTGTCTCCGACGGCGTGGTGAAGGAAGCCGTGGATGTCGGCGGCCGGTTCGGCACCAACAAGATGTTCGGCGCCCGCGTGAACGCGGTGCACGAGGAAGGCAGCACCTTTATCGATGGCGGTCACGTGAAACGGGACTCTGCGTCGGTTGCACTCGACGCACGTATCCTCCCGAACCTCACGGTGTCCGCGGACGGTCTGTACATGCAACGCAACGTCAAGGGTGCGTACTATGGCGTCGTGCTCGCGCAGGACTACGGCTTTCCGGTCACGACACCCGTCACAACGCCGCGCCGTATCGACGGCAGCCAAGGTGTGGCGTCGAAGGGCACATATTACGAGACCGAGATCAAGAGCGTAGGTACGGAGATCAACTGGGGATTCGCACCCGAGTGGAATCTCCGTACGTCCTATCGCTACAGCGAGCAGAACCGCGGCAATGCGGACAGCATCATTCTGATGATGGACAACGCCGGCAACTACGCGGAGCAGCAGTTCACCGGCTACTCGCGCTATCACTACCAGCAGGCGCAGATGATGGCAACCGGCAAGGCGCGCACATGGGGCTTTGAGCATGACCTGGCATTCGGCTTCTCGTACCAGAGCCTCGTGCAGAACTACCCCGGCTTCAATGGCGCCAATTTCCTGGGAACGGGCAACCTGTACGACAGCTCGCAATTTGTCTCGTCGGGCGTGTCGCCGCAGCAGGTGCCATCGTCGGACACCCTCTACCGCGCGTCGAAGATCGAGCAGAAGGCATTCTTCATCAGTGACACGCTCAAGCTGAGCGAGCAATGGTCTCTACTTGGCGGCCTCCGCTACACGCACTACGAGCAGCTCGGCTACGACATGGGCGGTGCGGTCACTACGACCTATACCAAGAACCCAATCACTCCGACAGCGGCACTGATGTTCAAGCCCGTCAACTGGACCACGTTCTACGCGAGCTACGTGGAATCGCTGGAGGCAGGTCAGTCGGCGCCGATTACCGCACTGAACTCGGGGCAGGTCTTCTCGCCACTAAAGAGTCGCCAGTATGAAATCGGCGCCAAGGCCGAGATCGATAGCTGGCAACTTGGCGCCGCGCTGTTTCAGATCGAGCGCGGGCTGGCGTATCTGCGCAGCGATAACGTCTTCACGCAAGATGGCGAGACCCGCTATCGCGGCCTCGAACTCACCGCGCGCGGCAAGTTTCTTCGCGACTGGACACTCATCGGCGGCGTGATGTGGCTGAACTCTGAAAACACGGAGGCATCTGCGGATGTGCTAGGCAAACGTGGCTACGGCGTACCGACGTTCAAGGCAACCGCCTACGTCGAATATGCCGCGCCAATCTTGCCAGGTCTTGTCTTTTCGGTCGGCGGCCAGTACGTCAGCCGCATGGCCCTCGAGGCGAACAACAGCAACTTCGTGCCGAGCTATCACACGTTCGACGCGGGGGCGCGCTATTCAACAAAAATCGGCAAAACTCCGGTTACGCTGCGCCTGAATGTCGACAACCTGACCAACGAGAAATACTGGCTGCCGAGCTGGGGCTTTATTCTCGTGCAGGGCGCACCGCGCACGGTGCGTGCAAGCGTCACGGCCAGCTTCTGATGCCCTGACTTGAGTACTCCACGGGTGCTTACCATGGCGCCTGTGGGTACGGTGCGATTCAGCAAAACTGTCTTACGCAGGCCAGAGAACTCAGTGCAGTGACAGCGCTAGAGCGCAGATGGGCGTTTAGATTCTGCATCGCAAACGCAACCGATGCTGGCCGTTCTCGGATATCGGACCGGCACCCACCAGAGTTTGGCGTCTGCCGACCGCTACCGGCCCCGAAGCCGCTGTTGGGAAGACGAGCATGTTTGGTCGCGCGATATGACTGCTCACGCCCCTCAGCGTCATGTCCTCGCCCTGCAACCGACATATGAACCGGCCCATGCAGCGCTGGTGCCGGCCAGTTCACAACCACCGTTCCATTCGGAATGTTTAGCATCCGAATGTATGTATCGATCAGTTGGCGGCCTTCTGCTTGTCGCTCTCGCAAGGCAGCCTCCAACCATTCCGCTTTTCCTTCCGCTTACTGCTTGCTAACGGCCAGCGTTCTGGCCGCCGGAACGCCGGTAGCAATAAATACTTTCCCATAGCCCGCCATCCCCGCGTGCCACGCACTGTGACGCAGAATGCCTCATGCCCCGCAACTGCTGCCGGGGCAGGCGTCGGCTGCCGCTCGCAGCCAGTCAGACAGGAGTTGTTCCATGTTGATGCGAGACGTGATCCCCCAAGTGCTGAACCGCAGTACCGCCCTGCTTGGCCAGGTCGGATCGGAGACCCCGCCTCAGAAAACCTTCCACCATGCCATCGATATCTACCTCAAGGATTCCAATGCCTTCATGAACACGTATTTCGCCCGCTACTTCGAGTGGCAGGGCATCTGCCGCGAGCGCTGGTTCCACGAATGTATTCACGGCAACCTGCTGGCTGCCGGCGGCGTCTTCGTGACCAAACGCGCGCATCAGGAATACGTGGAGGAAACCTTCCCGTTCCAGCACGTGGACTGCTATCTGAACACCTTCCAGGTGCGCCAATGTTCCGCCTATCTGCTGTTCCGCTTCTGCGTGGACGGCCGGCCGGTATCGCTGGGATACCAGCAGATCGTCTTCGCCGGGCGGGACAAACGCATCTCGCGTTTCCCAAAGGAGATCATCGAGAAAGTCAGGGAATATGAACTGATCCTGCCGCCGCTCGCCAACTGATCGACGACGACAATCGCAGTGCCCGCCGGCGTCGGATCAGCCGGCGGTGCTGGCGGGAAACCGGCTATCCGGCAGATCCGCCAGCGGCTGGAAGCACGGCAGGCGCAGCGTGAAGGTGGTGTGGACGCCGGGCACGGAGGCGCAGTCGATACGGCCGCCGAACGCCTCCAGCACGCGACGACAGAACGGCAGCCCCAGGCCGTTGCCCTTGCCATGGGCCTTGGTGGAAAAGAACGGGTCGAAGACACGCGGCAGCAAGTCGGCCGGAATCCCCGGGCCGGTGTCGCGGACACGCAGCAGATAGCAGTTGCGCTCTACCTCGCCGGTGATGTCGATATGGCCTGCGCCATGTGCGCGAATCGCGTACAGGCTGTTCTTCAGAAGGTTGAACAGGACGTAGACCAGCAGCGTCTCGGACCCGACGAAGCGCCAGCCAGGATCGATCGCCGCCACGCGCACGCGCGCGCGCTCGTCCGGCTGAAACGGATACCGCTCCAGCGCGTTGTCCACGCAGACCGCCAGCGCGTGCGGCGCGAAGGTGCTGCGATTGAGCCGCTCCAGCGTCACCGACGCCAGTGCCATGTCGATGACCGTGCTGGTGCCATCGACCTCGCGCGTGATGCCCTCAAGCAACTGGCGCATTCGCTCGAGTTGCCCCGGCCGCAAGCGGTCCTCGACCAGCCCTTGCTCCACGGCCAGCCGGTAGCCCTGCATCACCTGGGGGAAAGTCCGCACCATTTCCTGCGCCTGCATGCGTATGGTGGCCAGCGGCGTGCGCACCTCGTGCGCCACCGTGGCGGCAAGCGAATAAGGACGCATCAAGTCGTAGCGCACCACGCTCAGTGCCAGGATGCCGAGGCTAAGCGCAATGAAGATTACGCCCGGCGGATAGAACGCGAAGCCATAGTTGACCGCATAGTCCACCGCGGCGACCGAATACAGCGCCAGACTCAGCAGGCACAGGTTCAAGCGGCGGCGACGTTCCGCCGCGGCGTTGGTGCGCGCGGCCATCAGCAACCAGCCGCAACGGCACACCAGGATCGCCGTCTGCAATACGTGCAACGGGTGCAACGGCCCCGCCTTGGGATAGCCACCGAAGAACAGCGTGTAGTAGCCGGACACCACGCTGCTGGTGGTCAGCAGCAGGACGGCGAGGATCAGGCTTAGCCCGTACGATGCCAGCAGCGCGGGCCGTTCGCGCCGGGACTCCGTGACCTCGCAGATGAAGTGATAAAACGTGGTGGGCAGGAAGATGATGAACAGGTAGCCCACCTTGGCCAGCACCAGCGCGACGTCGGGGTGCGTCGCCTGAAATAAAAACGCCCACGTGCCCTGCCATGCGAACGTAGTGAAGCACAGCAGGAAGAACGAAGCGGATACGCGTGTCACGCCCTGGGTCACCAGCACATAGAGGCCATAACCCAGGAAAATCGCCGAGACGAATGCGGGAAGAATCGCGTACATGTAAGGCCACGGCGGTCCAGCCGCGTGGCAGGAAAAATTCGACCCACCATGTTAAGGCGCGGTCACCACCCCCGTAATAAATTCGGCTGCACACTGACCTTAGCGATGCTGAATTCGCCACACGGAATCCGGGCCCGTTGACCCCGGTTCTTCCTGGTGGCTCACGCGACGCCATGCCTTGCGTGGCGCGGATTTCCGGGCATGGGAATTCGACGGCGGTGGCCCCTCATGCGTGCATGCCATCCTTGCGAATCAACGGATATTCCGCGCGCAGGCGTCACCCCCACTGAAGAGGTATACGTCGGTGCTGCACTTCGGTGCGCCGTAGTCCGCCGGACTTTGGCTCCCGAATCGCTCGAATCTTTCGGAGTAATTCTCAGGCTATCGCCTTCCAATTGAATTGACGGCGGCAACCGGCCAGGAGCGGTAGGTCGACCTCGCCATCCAATTCCGAAGAGCCGAGGTGTCGTTCGCCCCGGCTCAACGACTGCGCCGCCCCAAGGCAGCCAATAGCGGACAAGTCCGTCCAGACGGTGCTGGTCGGAGACTTACTGCAACGGATGCCCCACGTCTGCCGGTGTCGACACTAGGCCGACCCTGCCTCGAATTGCGAACTCAGTTTCGGAAGTCAAAAAAAGCTGACATGGACTACCATGTCAATTATTGTTGACATCTGATTGGCTGATTCCAACTCGGTAAGGGGGGTCAAATGGACCATCGACGAGAGCTACATGACAAAGCGGACGCAATGCGCCGCAAGATCGGGGAAGCCTTACGCTCCGCGCGCGAGCGACAAGGTAGCAAGCAATCCGACATCGCCCGGAAAGTGGGCGTGTCTCGGGCAACCGTCATTGCAATCGAGAGCGGCCAAAGCGTCTCGACGTTGAATCTGCTCCTGGTGGCGGCTGCGGTCGGCGTGAACCTTAACCCTCAACCAGACCCGCCGATCGTCACGCTGCCACGCCGCCCCCTGCTCAGGGAAATGATGCGAGCGGAGCGGGAGCGCCAGGCAATGCTCCAGACGAATCTCCTGCACAAAGTATCTCAATGAGTAGCGAACTCGAGGTTTTCGTTTCGGACTATCCGGTCGGCTTGCTCAGTGAAGACATCGAGACAGGCCTGATTGATTTCCGTTACCTTCCGGATGTCCCGGATCAAATGACAGTCTCGTTACTGATGCCGCCGAGCGCGCCAGCAGAAGAGTATCTTGGTTACAACGGGGTGCTCCCACCCTTTCAGATATCCCTGCCCGAAGGCATCTTGCTGGAAGCCATTAGAACCCGCTTCGCCAAGCATATCGACGTTGATAACGATATGTCGCTGCTTCGTCTTGTCGGTCGTCACACTATCGGCCGCACTACCTTCGGCGGCCCGCTGGACCCAGACGCCACACTTCAACAAAACATTCTGGATGCCGCCAGAACTGAGGGTGCGGCACAGCGGCTGATGGAAATTCTGAAGAGATCTCCGGAGATGTTTGGCGTGTCTGGCGTCATGCCGAAGATGACGACATTCCAGACGGAAAAGACTCGCGCCGGGACCGTCGCCGCGCACGGCTCCATCGTTAAATTCGACTCGCCCCATTATATTGGCGCGAGTTTGGTTGAGTATGCATGCTTGAAAGCATGCTCGGCAGCGGGACTAGACGTTCCTGCGATTGAACTAAGCCCGGATCGCACGTCACTGACGATGAGCCGATTTGACATCGCCCCTAACGGATCACGTCGCGGATTCGAAGATGCATGTGCGCTGTCGGGCTTGTTTCGTAGTGGGAAATATAAGGGATCGATTGAACACCTGTTTGAGATGATCCGCTTCTTCGTACATCCAGACGACCAGGCGACAGATCTTGTGGCCATGCTGAAACTGGTCATGATGAACGACGCACTACGCAACGGCGATGCACATCTAAAAAACTTTGGTTTGGTCTATGACGATGTCACGCGCCCGCGGCTCTCCCCCGTGTACGACGTACTCACCACCCAGGTATGGTTTCCGCAAGATGTGCCCGCGCTGGCGATGCAAAAGACCGAACCGAGGGGCACGGAAAAATGGCTGGATCAGCTTGAGCTGGAGCGCCTCGCCTCTCTCAGTCATTGCCACAATGTTGACGTCGTTCAAATGCAAGTACAGTGTCGCGAGATCGCATTGCAGAGCATGGCGACGACCTTGGATGAGTGCCCAAAATGCCCGCCGCGCAAAGCGCTTGAGCAGGCCTTGAAGATCATCGAAGGGGCACTGCCTGTGCCATCATCATCTGCTAAAACATAGTTGAATTATCATGGTTTAAGTGACAGTGTTGCTTCCACTCTAGCTCAATAAAAGCGTCACTTCGCTCAGTCCGTATTAAATCTGACACTTTGCGTCACCGCACATTGTGCACCATTGAAAGCGGCGAGCTCCTGCGCCAATTCATCCGGATCGTAGTCAACTACAGCGATGCCCAGAACACTCAATTGTGCCAGGAATTGCGATAGTGTCGTCTGTGCCAGCTTCGCGGCACGTACGGACGTGACCTCGCCGTTTTTGAACAAGCTGACTGCCAGAGCAGCGTGGACGCCTATCTGAAGCAGTTCTTCGGTAAATGGCACGCTGACGAATAGCAGTTGTCCGTCGCGTGTAACGAGAGCAAGCCGCCCCTCCTCAGCTTCTCGAATAAGGTCACCCCAGCATTCCTGCAGTTCGCTGATCGAAAAGATGTGCATGGCCTCCCCTCAGCATGTTCGCCCAGCATTCAGCCAGTCATCGTGGTGGTATGCTCCCACGCGTGCGATCTTTGCTCGTCACCAACAGATGTATAAGATCCATTCTGTCAAATGGTGGGCGTGGTGTGTTTCGAGAGCGAAAATGGGAGCAACATTCTTGCATCTGCCGCATTCTTCGATCCTCAGACTGTTTCCTGATGAACCTTAGCCAACCACTCCCGGATACGCATCTGCGCGAGTTCGTCACTAATTCCACGCACGGAGTCGAGTAGCAGGAAGTTCGGTACAAGCTCGCCTGGTTTGAGACCAAAGTGATAGGCGCCATATACCGAATCATCGATGGCAAGCCAATTTTTCAAGCGCTTTCCGTACGCAAAACTGGTGATGATGTCCGTCTTCTCCGCGCCGTTCTGGACGTAGCTGAAGCGTGCCTTTTCATCTCTTGTTGTATCGACCACTCGCCGCATCAATTCTGGCGGCAAATACGAAATAACTTGGCTCGTAGGCAACGTTCGCAACCAAAACGTCGTGAGAACAATTTCCACAGCCGGGTAATGCTCAAGCATCTCGACCAGCAGCGGCACATACTCGAACGGCTGACGACCCGAGTCCAGCGTGATTTGACCACTGGCGTCGATGTAGGCATGACCGGCGTGAAGCGTTCCGTCATAGTCAACGAAGAGTGTTGGGTTACACCGGTCCAAGACAATGGAGGAATGTCCCATCGCTAAAAATTTCCTTCTCGTCAAACGGTTGGTTCCATCGCTTATTGATTGTCGGGGTCAATACCGCAGCCTCCGGCGTAGCGAACCTTGAAATTCAGGCGCTGGACCACAGAAAAAGACGCGGAGCCTCTCCCTTGCACGATCCAGTTCCGGCAGTAAATCTTCCAGCCCTCCCAATCTGGCCAGGTCGCGGGCTGGTAACTCATTCGAGGCGATCTCTTTCCCAAGCGCGCTGGCGCCCTCCGCACCCATACTGCGCGTGAGTCGACCGCTTCTATGCAGAGGCACTGAGGGAATAAGGCTCAATGGCAGCGATATAGCTTTCTCGATGACGATGGCCAACCCCGCATCTGCGACTAAACCGGCGGGCATGACGTGAGGAAATCCAAGCGGAAGCTTGAATTGGCGGCTTCACTTTTTCTTCTTCGGAAGCACCATCGCGCGTATCAGGGCATCGCTTGCTTCCCCTGACACATCGAGCAAGGCAAAGAAGTACTTGACTGCGACCGCGTGAGCTTGAATACATCAGCGGGCGCGTCATGGTCGATAGTGCGCCTCATCTAAACGCATAGGCGTTGCCACGCGCGTCGTGTAGAGCGTGATGCTCACCGCCGTGTTTCGCCAAATATTGCGCCAAGCGAACTGGATCAAGCTTCAAGAACACGTTTTCATGTCTCCACCCGCGTGGCAACGGCCCGCCAAGCAATTCAGTGACCAGCTCATAATCACAATCTGCGTCGTAGCACAGAACGGGCTTGGGCCTGAGCGGGATTTCCGACAACCAAAGCGCTAGCGCAGCGCGCAGTGCTTCGCATGGCATTGAGCGACCAGGAAACTGACCGAGTTGGGGCAGCACGATCTCACGCACAAACGGACTGCAGCGGCCCCGGTCGAAGTCTGAGCGTTCGCCGTAAAATTCGCACCCATCCTCGCCCACGATCGCCACACTTATAAGTTGGCTGTCCACGAAATCAGTGAACTCGGTATCGATAAAGTAGCGCGTCTTCCATCGACTGCGCGGGATTCCAGATAGTGGTCCGCCATTACCCGCGCCGCCTGTAGGTTCGCCAAGCCCCATCCCTGCATCCTCCATCTGTTTTCTGATTCCATCCAAAACGTAAGGTGTCCCAAGACATGCGGGTAATGCCCGATGAGTTCCACTCTTCCATCCAAATACGCCAGCCTCGCACATGGAATTCGAAGCCGCATCTTCTGCACCGGTTCGATACCACTGTTCCTCCGCCGACACCTGCTGCATCCGGGCCCTATCGATGGCTAGATTCGCCTCCCCTGCGTGACCTTCCGGACTGCACATCCCTGCCTGCGGCGAGGTAAATGGCCCGCTCTCCCATAGAGGGTCTATCATTCTCCGCATTTCCGTAGACGTTGCGGGCAGCCGTCAAGACTCGATCCGGCGCACTCGCCACGAGATCCAGCGGGCGCTGATGGTCAAGTTCAACATTGCGACTGGCGAACCAAGCCGCGAGTCCGAGACTCTTCTGACGCATGAAGAGACGGGCATGGACCGGCTGGATGACCGGATAGGGGCGATATCCATCATCGGGATTAAAAGCGTATGCTGGAAAAATTTCCGTACCGTCTTCAAGTTCCAGAGCGAAAACAAATCCGAACGTACGCCACTGCGTAAGCGAGAGCGATCCCACGGCGGACATTGAGCGACTTACCACGGCCTCAGCCGTGAGCCATTCCGTGCTTTCAAGAACCTGGTCGCGAAGATCCTTCCAAAGGTCGGATGGCTGCCGACGGGTACGCACTAAACGTGCGCTGTAGTTAGAGGAATACATGTCGAGATCAAACCTACTCATCAATATTTGGCTTGGGTGTCGAAGCAATGCTGGCGCGTTGCCGAACCAAGAAACTACAGTACGCAGCGACGCTGGGCAGCCCGTCACCAGTCGGTGCCGGCAAGAGGTATTTCTCTTGCCCCAGTGCCTGAATCACTTGCAACAGCGTGGCGACTGTAGACCCAGCGCCTGTTTCGAGACGCCGCAGCGCCCGCAAGCTGACACCCGCCTGCGCTGCGAGACGAGCTTGGGAAACATTGGACAGAAGCCGCCATTGCTTCACACGACGCCCCAGCAATCGCTCCAACTCCGCCATATCAACCGACCTCCTCCGGCGGCTATCGCATCATTCCGACCACGCAAACCATTTTAGAACATATATGTTCTTTTTTGAGCTCAAAACAGTCTGGACTGCACCTGCGCTGGCAAAAAAAATAGAGCTTTCAGCGCCGTGTGCCGAATATGAATCTTGGAAGAGCCTTCGGGCGGGCCGTATCTGACCGACGGCAGGATCTAGAGCTCACGCAGGAGGCCTTTGCTACGAAGTTGCATATGCAAAGTTCTGCAATCAGCCGACTGGAGCGCGGCGTGGTATCGCCCAGGCTGGAGATGGTGGAACGCATCGCTGCGGCACTTGACACGACAGCGTCAGTGCTGCTGCAGGAGGCCGAACGGCACCAGCAGCGCGCCATGAAAAATCCGAAGCTGCGACCTGTAGAAAAATAGTTGGCCAGTCCGACCCGATCAAATCCGGACATATCACTTGGTCCTGGCTCCGATACTGAGCGTGGCGCGTTGATACTCGGCACCACTCCCGGGACCCTCTTTTGTCTCGCACCGATCGGCACGGGGCTGTTGTCCTCGTGTTGTCCACGCGGTGGCCTGCGCGGACGACCGATTAGGAGCGGCAACCCGCAAACCCGCGCAAACGCTGGCCCGCCCTAGAGGATTCGAACCTCTGACCGCTCGCTTAGAAGGCGAGTGCTCTATCCAACTGAGCTAAGGGCGGATTGGCCGTTTATTGGCATGCCGTGGCGGCAAGGCGTGCATTCTACCCCACTGTCGGCGCGTCCGAAATCTGATCAGATCGACTCGCGCTCCCGCACGCGGGGGCGACGCGGCATGCCGACGGATTCGGCCGTATCATGCGACGAGACGCAATTGCGGCCCATCTGCTTGGCATCGTAGAGCGCGCGGTCGGCGCGGCGCATCACCGCATCGGCATTTTCACCAGCCTGCCGTTCCGCCATGCCGATACTGACTGTGTAGGTAATAGGATCGGGATCGGACGGACATGGCGTGCCACGCACCAGCGCACTCAGGCGGACACTGATGGCCCGGCCAGTCTCCAGCGTCGTGTCGGGCATCACGATCGCAAATTCCTCGCCACCCAGGCGACCCAGAATGGCATGCTCCGGCGCGGCCTTGCGCAGCATGCCGGCAAAGTGGCGCAGCACGCTGTCCCCGGCCAGGTGTCCGTAGAGATCGTTGATCGCCTTGAAGTGGTCGAGATCGATAAACGCCACGGTACAGGGGGCGCGTTGACGTTCCGCCTGCTTGCACGTGACTTCGAGTTCTTCCCAGAAAGCGCCGCGCGACAGCACATCGGTCAGGTCATCGTGGCGCGCCCGGCGCTCGATGATCCGGCGCAACCGGTCATGGGCCATCAGCGCGAAACTCACCGACAATCCCACCACCCCGAACACGAACCAGACCGTGACACCATCGCGCTGCTCGACCAACGGTAGCGGATGCCCGTCCACCAGCGTCGAAAGTGCCGGCCATGCCTGTGCACCTGCCAACACCGCGCATGTCAGCGCCACCAGCACCAGCGACAGCAGCGCAAGGCGGCCGGTGCCATGCTTGGCAGGCAACCTTGGCACTGTGACGCGCAGCAATTCGAGCAACAGCAACACCTGAACCACCGACGCGACCAGCGTCAACCCAGCCACCGCAGACGGCGCGGAGAGTCCGGCGTTTGCCGATGAGCGGGTCGATACGAACTGTGCAATACCCTGGCTCCCATGCAGCGCCAGCGCGGCAAGGCCGGGCAGGTTCAGGACGGCAAGCATCAGACCCCGCCCTGGCTTGCCAACGAAATGCCGTGTCCCATAGACCATCATCGAAAGCCCGGCAGTCAGCGCCAACTCGGGCAACGCCGTCACCGGCCATTCAGGCCGGTAGGCATGAACCGCCAGCAGGATCACTGCCAGCGTCACGATCAGGTCGCCGACGGCCCACGACGTGAGCCCGCTGCGCGCCATCCCTGCCGAGCGCCGCAACACGGCACAGACGATCGCCATCTGCAGCGCAAACAAGCCTGCGATCAGCACTACCACCTGCGACTGAAACATCTTCATTCCCGTTCACAAAGGCATCGCCGGCGCTCCGCACGCACCCGCCAGCCTTCTGTTTCGCGGCCTGCGAACGGCCGTTCTGTGTTGTTTCCGCAGGTCCGGTTGCCCCGAATGCCGTCGATGCGCACGCATCGGGCGGGGCAATGCTCAGGCACGGCGCAGTCAACGCTTCGCGAGCGCTGCTGGCATGCCATTGTTCTGTTGATCGGGACCAGGTCCGGGTGGGCACTGCTATGCCAGGCGCGAAGCGCCGGGTCGGACCGATACGGTGTGCGGATTATGTCAGCGCGCCGCACCAAGTCAAGCCAAAACAGCCCCGGCTGAAGCAGGGTGCGCCCATGCGCCCCAGCCGTCACAACACCACCACATCCGATCTCTTCGAATGGCAATTGACCTGCGAGGAACAATCGCGATAGAATCGCCGGCTTCGGAGCGTAGCGCAGCCTGGTAGCGCATCTGATTTGGGATCAGAGGGTCGTAGGTTCGAATCCTATCGCTCCGACCAGTATTTGCAGTGGTAAAAGGCAGTTGAAAAAGGGCTCACGCCTTTCAGCGTGAGCCCTTTTTTCTTTTTCCCCTCTCGCTTCAATCCGCAACTGCTCGGAACTTTGCCTGGCGAGGCCTACTAGGACACCAGGCGCGGCGCAAAATCCTCGCTCTTCCTCACCACCACCGGCGCCTCCAGCTCCTCGATATGCGCCTCCAGCAGTCGCATCTGTTTGCGCAAATCGGCAGCCCTGAACAAGTCCCAGACCGCGCAAATGGCGCCGACGCCATACCATTCGATCGGCGCGCCCAGAAAGATGCAGGCCAGCAACGCGAAAATCGCGCTCATTGTGTTTTCCCCGTATTCCGTATCGTTTTAATATCAATGCTCGCGGGAACCCCCGGGCGCCGCGATTCTGCCCCAATGGCATTACGGAAACCACCACGGGTTTCTCGTCCAGACGGTGGATTGCGGCGAGTTGTCCGCTTCCAACCATGACGATGGATGGCCTGCCTGCCGTTGTCGGGCCTGCGAAAACTGGGATCGACGTGCTACAATCGCGCGTCAGTTCGGGGTATCTGAGCATGCCCTGTAACCGGGAGCACGCCGCCTGGCATGCTTGAAATTTCCCGGAAACACCTTGCCCGCTGTCCCCGTGATGTCACGTCCGCGCCGTTTGCTTGCGCGGCTGCTTGCGGCAAGGCAATCGTCTGGGAAATCCGCGCCCCGTCACGATTTACCTGACCCGTCCGGTTGAAGTGCGTTTAGCCTCCAGCCTGACCCGTCGACTTGCCTTCGTTTGGTTGTGCGCGGCTGCCGCCCGATGCGGCGATGCCTGTGCCGCACGGCAAGCCCTGGCGCCTACAGGATACTCACTAACTTCATGCAGCCACGGCTGGCTGCCAGAAAGGAAAACAGATTGGCTAAGGAAGAACTCATTGAATTTGGTGGCGTGGTTTCGGAAGCCCTGCCCGATAACCGTTATCGCGTCACGCTGGAAAACGGTGTGGAAATCTGGGCGTACGCCTCGGGCAAGATGCAGAAGCACCGCATCCGCATCCTGGCCGGTGACCGCGTCACCCTGGAAATGTCGCCGTACGACCTGACCAAGGGCCGTATCAATTTCCGCCACAAGTCCTGAGTTCGCCGGCTCGGTTCTGATGGACGATGCCCCGCTGACACGCGGGTGACATCGCCACTGCCGACACTGACGGGCTACCCGTGGGTCATGCGCCCTGGGTAGCCCGTTTTGTTTTTTGTCGCCGTATCTTGCGGCCGCCGGGACGCCTCACCATACTCGAAACACCCAAGGAAGCCCGAGGAATTCCCTCCCTTATGAATCTGATTCTGTGGCGACATGCCGAAGCAGAAGACTTGCCGGATGCCCTGAGCATCTCGCGCAGCGCCGATTTGCAACGCCCTCTCACGCGCCGCGGGCGCAAGCAAGCCGAGACCTCGGCAGCATGGCTACGCGCCCACCTGCCCGCCGACTTCCGCGTGGTTTGCAGTCCGGCATTGCGCACACGCGAGACGGCGGCCGCGCTGTCGGGCAAAGTGGAAATCATCGACGCCCTTGCACCTGGCGCCGATGTGGGTGCAGTGCTGGCTGCCATCGACTGGCCACAGGGGCACGAGCACACGGTGATCGTGGGTCATCAGCCATGGATTGGCCAGCTATGCAGCCTCCTTCTGGCGGGCCAGGAAATGAACTGGAGCGTGAAGAAAAGCGGCATCTGGTGGCTGGCCGGACGTACGCGCGAGAGCGAGGCGCAGGTGGTGATGCGCGCAGTGATCCAGCCCGATTTCCTCTGAACGTCCTCCCCTTCCGAGACGAAGCCTCATCGGAAGGCTCGTCATCGTGTCGCCACAAGATCGTCACTTTCGGATTTCGGCCATAGCCTGCAACGCAGGTGTGGCCTAAGGTGAACACACACGCGCCCCTTGCCGATTTGACGGTCACGGAATGGTCATCATCGGTTCACGGCGCTGTCACCCGGCCTCTCTACATTGTTTCGAAGCCGTTTCGTCACCAAAAGGACATACTGATGCGAGACCTTCCGACGCCTACCCAGCCGCTTTTCGACTCCTTGCCCACTGGCCTTTCCGGCCAGTCGGCGCGGAGGCGTCTTCCTCGTCAGCCAGCACAACACCAAACCCAGATTCAAGCTTCGGCGCCTGCTTTCAGCGTGGCGTGGGCACGTCACCAGGACGAAGTAACGGAGGCCCAGCGCCTGCGCTACAAGGTCTTTGCCGAGGAAATGGGTGCTCGGCTGAATTCGTCGTCTGCAGAAACAGACGTCGACATGTTCGATGCCTACTGCGACCACCTGATCGTCCGCGATCAGGAAACGCTCAAGGTAGTAGGCACGTACCGCGTACTGCCGCCGCACCAGGCCAAGCGCATTGGCTGCCTCTACGCCGAATCCGAATTCGATCTCGTCCGCCTGGCGCATCTGCGGCCGAAGATGCTCGAACTGGGACGCTCCTGCGTGCATCGCGACTATCGTTCGGGCAGCGTGATCATGGCGCTGTGGGGTGGACTGGGCGAATATCTCCAGCGCTACAACCTCGAATCGATGCTGGGTTGCGCCAGCGTGCCGATGAGCGATGGCGGCCACTATGCAGCCAGCCTCTATCGCCAGTTCGCCGAGAAGTCGCTGGCGCCGATCGAATACCACGCTTTCCCGCGCCTGCCCCTGCCGGTGGACGACCTGAACCAGACGCTCGACGTGGAACCGCCGGCGCTGATCAAGGGTTATCTGCGCCTTGGCGCGAAGATCTGCGGTCTGCCCGCATGGGATCCCGACTTCAACGTCGCAGACTTCCTGACGCTGCTCCGGGTACGTGATATGAACCCGCGCTATGCACGGCACTTCCTGGGCTTGAAGTAAGCCGCACTGGCATCGAAGAAACGGCAACGGCGACCATTCGGTCGCCGTTTTTCATTTCCCTTCCCGATATGGCCGAGGTCAGACGTACACGACCTTGTACCGCTTGCCAACCCGCTCCCACTCGTCGGCTTCCTGCGCGAGGCTGTACTCGACGAGCGGATTGGACTCGATCCAAGCCTTCGGCAATCGCACCTCGAAGCCCTCGTCGAGTTCATCGGAACGCTGCTTCACCTGGATGTCCGGCAGCTTCATGTCGCCACGCCGGCGGCACAGAACAAACGCCAGACGCAGGCTGAACAGCATGCGCCAGTCCACGAACCTGCCGCTGCCCGACAGCTTGCCAAGCTTGCCCGCATGGCCCAGCAACAGGGTGGCAAGGCGCGCCTGATCGGTCTTGGAGAAACCCGGCATGTCCGCGTGCGTGGCGATATAGGCCGAGTGCTTGTGATATCCGCTATGCGAGATCGACATGCCGATCTCGTGAAGGCTCGCCGCCCATCCCAGCAGGGCGAGATTGTCTTCGCGGCGCTCGTGGCGCGGCTCCGGAAACTGCGCAAGGAGTTCGCGCGCAGCGTGTCCCACTCGCGTCGCCTGCGCGCGGTCCGTGGCGTAGCGGCGCATGAACTGGTCCACCGTCACGGTGCGCATGTCTTCGTGGTGGCTGCGTCCGAGCAAGTCATAAAGCACACCAAGGCGCAGCGCGCCGTCGGTCACGTCCATGCGGTCGATATCGAGTTCGGCAAACACGCCGAGCATGATCGACAGCCCGCCCGGCAGTACCGGAATGCGGTCGGCCTTCAGGCCGGTCAGCTTCACGCGATTGGTATTCTCGGCCTTGATCAGCGCGCGCTTCAAGCGCTCCAGCCCTTCCCGCGTGATGCCGTGCTCGGACGGACTCTCATTCATCCCGTTGAGTTCGATCAACTCGGCCAGCGCACGCGCCGTACCCGAGGACCCCACCGCTTGTTGCCAGCCCGCCGACTTGTACTGGCGCACCAGCACCTGAATCTCGCGACGCGCGGCAAGTTCGGCCTGCTTCATCGCATACTCGTCGACATTGCCGCTCGGAAAGAACTGGCGGCTATGCGAGACGCATCCGATATACAGGCTTTCCATCAGCTTGGATTGATAGCCGCTGCCAATGATGAACTCGGTGGAGCCACCGCCGATATCGACCACGAGTCGGTTACCCTGGCAAGCCGGCGCATCATGCGAGGCACCCAGATAGATCAGCCGGGCTTCTTCCCGTCCGGCGATCACTTCGATGGGGAAACCCAGCGCATGTTCGGCTTCGATCAGGAAATCCGAGGCGTTCTTGGCCACACGCAGCGTGTTGGTGGCCACGGCCCGCACCTGCTCGGGTGCGAAGTCGCGCAGGCGGTCGCCAAAGCGGCGCAGCGCGTCGATGCCGCGTCGGCGCGCGGGCTGGTCGAGGTATTTGTCCGGCGTCAGGCCAGCAGCCAGGCGCACCGGCTCGCGCAGGGCATCGACCTGAAAGATCTGACTGGCCGGGCCGGACGCGGTCGGGGTCTCATCCACCCGCCCGATCATCAGGCGGAAGCTGTTGGAGCCCATATCGACGGCGGCCAGCAAGCGAGGAGTTTGTGTCATTGCGTACGTATTGCACAGGATGAGCCCCATCGGAACCCAGGGGCCAAAACCTGAAAGATTATGTCTCTGTCATGTCCACATCATGACAAAATCAAAGTGTCATCAATTTGACACGATTCTATGAAAAAGTCGCCATATCGCCAAAATAAGGTCATTGACATGTCGACGACACCGCCCGGCACGCTGTTGAACCGCGAGCTGGGCATTCTGGAATTCAATTCGCGCGTTCTTGCGCAAGCCGCCGACCCCAATGTTCCGTTGCTGGAAAGGCTGAAGTTCATCTGCATCGTGTCCAGCAATCTGGACGAGTTCTTCGAGATCCGCATGGCCGGGCTGAAGGAACAGTTGCGGGATAACGCGTCGGGCCTCACGCCCGACGGCCTCTCGGTCCAGCAGGCCTACCAGCTTGTCACGGAGCGCACCCAGCGGCTGGTGGCCTCGCAGTATGACATGCTGCAGAACGTGATTTTCCCCGCGCTGGAGAAAGAGGGGGTGTTTTTTCACCTGATGAACACCTGGACCGATGCACAGCGTGCATGGGCTCATGATTTCTTCGTGCGCGAACTGGGACCGGTGCTGACGCCGATCGCACTGGACCCCGCCCATCCCTTTCCGCGCGTACTCAACAAGAGCCTGAACTTCATCGTCGAGCTCTCAGGCAAGGATGCCTTTGGCCGCAATGCTGACCTGGCCATCGTACAGGCACCGCGCGCCCTGCCCCGCGTGGTCCGCATGCCCGAAAAGCTGTCCGGATACGCATACGGCTTCGTGATGCTGTCGTCATTCATGCAGGCGTTTGTCCACGAACTGTTTCCCGCCATCGACGTGCAGGGCTGCTATCAGTTCCGCGTGACGCGCAACTCGGACCTCTTCGTGTCCGAGGACGACATTACCGACCTGCGCGAAGCCCTGCAGGGCGAACTGCCCACGCGCCATTTCGGCGACATGGTGCGGCTGGAAGTCTCGTCGGACACGCCGCCCGCGCTGTCGCGTCGCCTGCTGCTGGAATCCGGGCTGACCGAGCAGGACTTGTATCGCGTCAGTGGTCCGGTGAATCTGGTGCGGTTGATGCAGATTCCCGACCTCGTGGATCGCCCTGCCCTGAAATACCCGCCGCACGTGCCGGCGCCTGTGAAAGCGTTCCCGCCAGGCGCCAATATGTTCGACGTGATCCGGCAGCGCGACGTGCTGCTGCATCATCCGTACGAGAGTTTCTCGTCGGTGCTGGACCTGTTGCAGGCTGCCGCCAACGATCCGAACGTAGTGGCGATCAAGCAGACCGTGTACCGCACCGGCAATGAATCGGCCGTCATGGAAGCGTTGATGACCGCCGCCCGCAACGGCAAGGAAGTCACGGTCGTGGTGGAGTTGCTCGCGCGTTTCGATGAAGAAACCAACATCAACTGGGCAGAACGGCTCGAATCCGCTGGCGCCCATGTGGTCTACGGCGTGGTCGGCCACAAATGCCATGCGAAGCTGTTGCTGGTAGTGAGACGCGAACCCGCCGGGCCCAAGGCCAAGCAGGTGGTGCTGCGCCGCTATGCCCACCTTGGCACCGGCAACTATCATCCGCGCACCGCACGCCTCTACACCGACTTCGGGTTGCTGACGTCGAATGAAGAGGTCTGCGAAGATGTGCATCATGTGTTCCAGTTGCTCACGGGCACGGCCGGCACGATCCGGCTGAACCACCTGTGGCAGTCGCCGTTCACGATGCACAGCAACCTGATCGACCATATCCGCGCCGAGGCCCGCCATGCGCGAGCCGGCAAGCGCGCGCGCATCATCGCCAAGATGAACGCCCTGCTGGAGCCGACGATCATCGACGAGCTCTACAAGGCGTCGCGCGCAGGCGTGAAGATCGACCTGATCGTGCGCGGGGTCTGCGCGCTGCGCCCAGGGGTGCCAGGACTATCGGAAAACATCACGGTGCGATCGATTGTCGGTCGATTCCTGGAACACCACCGCGTCTACTATTTCCATGCGGGTGGCGACGACGTGCTCTATCTGTCGAGCGCCGACTGGATGGACCGCAACCTGTTCCGCCGCGTGGAAGTTGCCTTCCCGGTACTGGACCGCACGCTAAAGGCGCGGGTCATCAAGGAAGGGCTGCAGGTGCATCTGCGCGACAACGCGTCCGCCTGGATCATGCAGCCCGACGGCGAATATGTACGCAAGCCATCGCGTGCCAAGGCGCAGCGGGTAAGCCAGATCGAGTTGCTGGCGACGTTTGGGAACTAACGGAAGGGATTATGTTTTCTCCCCTCTCCCACACAGTGGGAGAGGGGAGAAAACAAGGGAAAAGAAAAAGACTTTACGCCGCGTGCCGCGACGTATCCGCTTCATACCCGCTGCGGTCCACCGGAAACACGATGCGGAATGTGCTGCCACGGCCCACTTCGCTGGTCACGCGCAGGTCCGCATGGTGGCGCGACAGCACGTGCTTGACGATGGCCAGCCCCAGGCCCGTGCCACCGGTGTCGCGCGAACGGCTGCGGTCCACGCGATAAAAACGTTCGGTGAGACGCGGGATATGTTCCGGGGCGATCCCCAGCCCCGTATCGCTGACCGAGAACACGGCATGTCCGTCGGTGTATGTCATGCGGATCGCGATGCGGCCGCCCTCTGGCGTGTAGCGCACCGCGTTCGACACCAGATTCCCGAGCGCCGACAGCAGTTCGCCCTCGGCACCGCGTACCGTCACGCCCGGGTCGATCTCGCTGCGGATCTCGTGGCGATCCTGCGAAAGCGCTTCCGCGTCGTGTACCAGATGGGCCATCAGCGCCCCCACATTGACGCGCTCATGGCATGGCGGCTGGGCATCCGACTCCAGCTTGGCCAGCGCCAGCAGGTCTTCGACGATATGCTGCATCCGCATCGACTGCACAAGCATCAGTTCGATATAGCGATTGCGGTCTTCCTCCGACACTGGCAAGTCGCGCACGGTTTCCAGGAAACCAGTCAGCACTGTGAGCGGCGTCTTCAGTTCGTGCGAGACATTGGCCACGAAGTCGCGGCGCATCGCCTCGGTGTTCTCCACCTTGGTGATGTCCTGGGTGAGCACCAGCTTGCGATTCTCGCCGTAGGGCAGGATCTGCACCGAAGTGATGTTGCGCTTGTGCTCGCCCATATCGCGCATCACCAGCGGCTCGTCGTAACGCTCGCGCGTCAGATAGTGAACGAATTCCGGACGGCGTATCAAGTGGGTGATGCGCTGGCGCACGTCGCGCTTGGCGTTCAGGCCGAAATGCTGCTCGGCCACATCATTGCACCACTCGATCTGATCGGCGTCATCGAGCATCAGCACACCATATGGCGATGCCTGGATGGCCTGGATAAATCGCGTGTGTTGCTGTTCCACCGACAACACCTGCGTGCGCCACCGTTTGACCAGCCGGTGCAGGCGGTAGTAGACCTCGCCCCACAGACCCAACGCGCTAGGAATTTCCCCATAGGCTGGAGCATCCAGCACACGCCACAGCCGATTGATCTGGAACAGGTAATAGCTCAGCAGCAGGAGCAGGGAAACGGAAAGGAACAGCAGGCCGGTGATAGCGCCCGCCGCGGCGTACAGGCCTGCGGCAATGGCTATCAGGCTGACGAGGATGGCCACGGAACGGGCCCAGATGACATTCATGCGAGGGAAAAAGGTTCGGTCGGCAGTCGCATTGCGACAAAGTGTGCCACGAAAGCGTATGCAGGTGGCATGACGCCTGGATTATCCGACATCGGTCTGGGCGGCCCTCGCTGCACCGCCCCCGACCAGGACAACGAAGATCAGTGGCTCGGCGAACGCGCCAGCCGGTAGCCGCTGCCGCGTACCGTTTCGATCATGTTGCTGTAGCCGCCCGGCGTCAGTGCCGCACGCAGGCGCTTGATGTGGACGTCGACCGTGCGCTCCTCAACGAAAACGTGATCGCCCCAGACTTGATCCAGCAGTTGCGACCGGCTGTGCACCCGTTCCGGATGCGTCATCAGGAAGTGCAGCAGGCGGAACTCCGTAGGACCCAGGTCCAGCTTGATCGGACCGGTCTCGTCCTGCCCCGTGACGCGATGCGTTGCGGGGTCCAGACGCAAGCCGTTGATCGCCACCACGTCGTCGGTCAGTTGGGGCGCACGGCGGCGCAGAACCGCCTTGATACGTGCCAGCAGTTCCTTGGGCGAGAAAGGCTTGGTGACGTAATCGTCCGCACCGGCTTCCAGACCCATGACCTTGTCCTGCTCCTCGCTGCGCGCGGTGAGCATGATGATCGGGATCTGCTTGGTACGGTCGTTGGTGCGCAGTTCCTTGGCAAAGGTGGCGCCCGACTTGCCCGGGAGCATCCAGTCCAGCAGAACGAGGTCGGGCAGGACATCGCTCATCAGTGACAACGCCTGCTCGGCGTTGTACGCGCGGATCGGATAGTGCCCCGCGTGCTGGAGATTGACGGCAATCAGCTCGGCGATTGCCGGTTCGTCTTCAACAACGAGAATACTGCTTGGCATGTAGTTTTTTCTCCGCTTATCGATGCTGGCGCGTTATCAGCTCAGGGCTTCGCGCTCCATGTCTTCCCGTGAAGTGTGGCGAACGTCCGTCCCCTTCACGATGTAGATGATGAATTCTGCAATATTCTTGGCGTGGTCACCGATGCGTTCGATGGCCTTGGCGATGAACAGGAAATCCAGCGCCACCGAGATCGTGCGCGGGTCTTCCATCATGTACGTGATCAGCTTGCGCACGAACGCGCGGAATTCCTCGTCGATCGCCTTGTCGTCCTTGACGATGCGCGCAGCCGCCACGGTGTCGAGCCGTGCGAACGCGTCCAGCGCCTGGCGCAGCAGCGTGATCGCCATTTCGCCGGACAGCTTCACTTCCGCGTAGTTGATGTTGTGCGCGGCGGCATCTTCCATGATGTGCTTGGTCCGCTTGGCCACCTTCTCGGCCTCGTCGCCCGCACGCTCAAGGTTCGTGATCGTCTTCGAGATGGCCATCACCAGGCGCAGGTCGCGCGCGGTGGGCTGGCGGCGGGCGATGATGTTGCCGCAATCCGCGTCGATCTCCACTTCCAGCGCGTTGAGCTGGTGTTCGCGGGCGATGACCTGATCGGCCAGATCGGCGTCGAAATCGGCCAGCGCGCGCATGGCCAGTTCGATCTGCGCTTCCACCAGGCCACCCATTTGCAGCAGCTTGGTATTGATGGCGTTGAGGTCTGCGTCGAACTGGGTCGAAAGGTGCTTGTCAGTCATGGTCTTCTCCTGGCCTCTAACCTGCGAATCAGCCGAAGCGGCCGGTGATGTAGTCTTCGGTTTCCTTCCGGTGCGGCTTGATGAAGATCTTCTCGGTCTCGCCGAATTCGATCAGCTCGCCCAGGTACATATACGCCGTGTAGTCCGAGCAGCGCGCCGCCTGTTGCATGTTGTGGGTCACGATCACCACCGTGTACTCGTCCTTGAGTTCGGCGATGAGTTCCTCGATGCGGCCCGTGGAAATCGGGTCCAGCGCCGAGCACGGTTCGTCGAGCAGCAGCACTTCCGGGCGGATGGCGATGCCGCGGGCGATACACAGACGCTGCTGCTGGCCGCCGGACAGGCCGTAGCCGGACTGGTGCAGCTTGTCCTTGGCTTCATTCCAGAGCGCGGCCTTCGAAAGCGCCCACTCCACGCGGTCGTCCATTTCCGAGCGCGATAGCTTCTCGAACAGGCGCACGCCGAATGCGATGTTGTCATAGATCGACATCGGGAACGGCGTCGGCTTCTGGAACACCATGCCAACCTTGGCGCGCAGCAGGGAAATGTCTTCCTTGCTGGTCAGCAGGTTGGTGCCGTCCATGTTGATCTCGCCCTCGGCGCGTTGTTCCGGGTACAGCGCATACATCTTGTTGAACGTGCGCAGCAGCGTGGACTTTCCGCAGCCGGACGGGCCGATGAACGCCGTGACCTTGCGGTCCGGGATCGACATGTTGATGTTCTTCAGCGCGTGAAACTGGTTGTAGAAGAAGTTCAGGTTCCGCACGTCGATCTTGGCGCGCACGGTATCGGGAATATCGATGACGGTAGAGGTCATGCTGATGTCTCGCTTGAATTCGGTAGTCGGGCTGGGTGCCGGTTATTTCTTGAACAGCATGCGCGCGATGATGTTCAGCGCAAGCACACCAACAGTGATCAGGAACACACCGGCCCAGGCCAGTTGCTGCCATTCCGTGAACGGGCTCATGGCAAAGCGGAAGATCGTGACCGGCAGGTTGGCCATCGGCTTGTTCAGGTCGCTGGTCCAGAACTGGTTCGACAGCGCAGTGAACAGCAGCGGCGCGGTTTCGCCAGCGATACGTGCCACCGCCAGCAGCACGCCGGTGATGATGCCTGCGTACGACGACTTGACCGTGATCGACAGCACCATCTTCCACTTGGGCGTGCCCAGCGCCACGGCCGCTTCACGCAGTGCATTCGGCACCAGGTTCAGCATGTTCTCGGTGGTGCGGACGACGATGGGAATCTGCAGCAGCGCCAGCGCACAAATGCCGGCCCAACCCGAGAAGTGGCCCATGCGAGTCACCACGAGGGCATAGACGAACAGGCCGATCACGATCGACGGCGCCGACAACAGGATGTCGTTGATGAAGCGCGTGAAGCTGGCCAGGTAAGACTTCTGGCCATATTCGGCCAGGTAGATACCGGCCAGGATGCCCAGCGGCGTGCCGATCAGCGTGGCCACGCCCACCATCACGAAACTGCCGAAGATGGCATTGGCCAGACCGCCGCCGGCGGTATTCGGCGCCGGCGTCATCTGGGTGAACAGGTCGATCGACAACCCGCCCACACCCAGCGTGATCGTGGTCCAGAGAATCCACGCCAGCCAGAACAGGCCGAAGATCATGGCGCCCAGCGAGGCAGCCAGTGCAATCAGGTTGATACGGCGGCGGCTGTTCTGCAGGCGGCCGCGCACGACGTCCGCATCAGGGCGAACTGCCGGAATCGACGACGAAGACATGGTGTGACTGGCTTGGTTCATTTGCCACCCTCATTCTTGGCTAGGCGCAGCAGCAGGAGCTTGGACAGCGCCAGCACCACGAAGGTAATGAAGAACAGGATCAGGCCCAGTTCCATCAGCGCCGCGGTGTGCAGGCCAGCGCCGGCTTCGGCAAACTCGTTGGCCAGCGCGGAGGTGATGCTGTTACCCGGCGAAAACAACGACACGTTGTCCAGCAGGTTGGTATTGCCGATCACGAACGTGACGGCCATGGTTTCACCCAGCGCACGGCCCAGGCCGAGCATCACGCCGCCGATGACACCGGCACGCGTGTAGGGCAGCACCACGCGCCACATCACTTCCCACGTCGTGCAACCCACACCGTAGGCGGACTCCTTGAGCAGCACCGGCGTGACTTCGAACACATCGCGCATCACCGAGGCGATGTAGGGAATGATCATGATCGCGAGAATCACGCCTGCGCACAGCAGGCCGATACCCAGCGGGGCACCCTGGAACAGCTTGCCGATCACGGGCAACTGGCCCACGGTATTCGACAGCGGCTTCTGGAAGTACTCGCCGAAGATCGGCGCGAACACGAGCAGACCCCACATGCCGTAGACGATGGACGGCACCGCTGCAAGCAGTTCGATGGCAGTGCCGAGCGGCCGGCGCAGCCAGACTGGCGACAGTTCGGTAAGAAACAGTGCAATGCCGAAGCTGACCGGCACAGCGATGATAAGGGCGATCAGCGACGTCACTACGGTGCCGTAGATCGGCACGAGCGCGCCGTAGACGTCGGCGGGTGGATCCCACTCGGCGGTCCACAGGAACGCGAAGCCGAATTGCTTGATCGACGGCCATGCGCTGATGGCCAGTGACACGATGATGCCGCCCAGCAGCAACAACGTCACGATGGCGGCGCCGCGGGTCAGGCCGCCGAACAGGATGTCGCCAAGACGGCTTGGAGGCCGGACGGCTGGGAGATCGGACGTAGTCGCCATGATGGGGAAACGTTGGGTGGATCGGTTGCCGCGGCGCCATTCCGGCCACCGCGGCACCGCCGCCCTGTGCCGCATCAGCGACATCGGGCGACAGGTCTTGCTTTCAGCAACCCACTACTGCGGGTTGCCAAAGTCCTGCTGACAGACAGAGCTTAGTACAGGGACTTAGTACAGCGACTTGCCCGAACCGTCCTTGACGCTTTGCTTCCACGTGGCGCGGATCTGGTTCACGACCGCTTCCGGCAGCGGCACGTAGTCCAGGTCCGTGGCCATCGCGCCACCGCTCTTGTAGGCCCAGTCAAAGAACTTCAGCACTTCCTGGCCTTGCGCAGCCTTGTCCTGGGTCTTGTGGACCAGAATGAAGGTGGCGCCGGCGATCGGCCATGCACCCTTGCCCGACTGGTTCGTCAGGATCTGATAGAACGACTTGTTCCAGTCGGCGCCAGCAGCAGCAGCCTTGAACGCGTCGTCGCTCGGCTGCACCACTTCACCAGCAGCGTTCTTCATGACCAGGTGGATCATCTTGTTCTGCTTGGCGTAGGCGTACTCGACGTAGCCGATGGCGCCGTTCAGGCGTTGCACAAAGGCGGCCACGCCTTCGTTGCCCTTGCCGCCCGTGCCGCCACCCGGCCAGTTGACGGTGGTGCCTTCACCCACGGTGCTCTTCCAGTCGGGGCTGACCTTCGACAGGTAGTTCGTGAAGATGAACGTCGTGCCCGAGCCGTCAGCGCGGCGCACCGGCAGGATGTCCTGGCTCGGCAGCGAAACCTTCGGGTTCAGCGCCTTGATGGCCGGATCGTCCCACTTCTTGATCTTGCCCAGGTAGATGTTGGCCAGCACGTCACCCGTGATGGTCAGTTCGCCCGGCTTCACACCTTGCAGGTTGATCACAGGCACCACGCCGCCGATCACGGTCGGGAACTGGACCAGGTTGCCCTTGGCCAGTTCTTCGTCCTTCAGCGGAGCGTCCGAGGCACCGAAATCAACGGTCTTGGCGCCGATCTGTTTGATGCCGCCCGACGAACCGATCGATTGATAGTTGACCTTGTTACCCGTTGCTTTTTGGTAGGCGTCTGCCCATTTGGAATACACGGGCGCCGGGAACGAGGCGCCTGCACCGGTAATTTCCGCCGCGAACGCAGTACCCGCTACGACCATCGAAACGATGCCTGCTACGGCAGTCTTGACCAGCTTCATATGTCCTCCAGAGAACATGGTTGGGGAATGACAAATTTTTGACAAGGCGAACTTTATGCTCCCTGTGTGACAGTTCCATGACATCCCCAAATCTTCTTCAAGCTCTCCGCCATATGGCCGATATCCGCGCCTTCGTCACGAATTTGTCGCACCGCCGTGCTGTAATCGCCACTCGATTTTGCGCTGCCCTCCTCTTCCTCCATGACCGTGCTGTCACATTCTGTGCTGCACCCTGTCCGGCGGTTAATTGCCAAATTTGAAAAAAAAAGCCACGGCGGGAGCCATGGCTTTCGTCTGGAACCTACGGTGACTGAATCGCGTCAGGCAGCGCGCAGCGCGTTGGCCAGCGTCTGGGCCGCACGCTCGGCGGTCTCCACCTGCTCGGCTTCCACCATCACGCGCACGACCGGCTCCGTACCCGAGGCGCGAATCAGCACGCGGCCGCGGCCCTCCAGTTCCGGCTCGACTTGCGCGCGTGCCGCGCTCAAGCCCGCATGGCCTTCCCAGTCAAAGCCCTTCTCCACGCGCACGTTGATCAGCGTTTGCGGGAAAAGGCTCACGCCATCGAGCAGTTGCGACAGCGTCTTGCCGCTACGGCGCAGGGCAGCCAGCACCTGCAGCGCCGAGACGATACCATCGCCCGTGGTATGGCGATCCAGGCAAAGCAAGTGGCCCGAGCCTTCGCCACCCAGTTGCCAGCCGCGCTTGTTGAGTTCTTCGAGCACGTAGCGGTCGCCCACCTTGGCGCGGACAAACTCGACGCCCTGGCGCTTGAGCGCCAGTTCCACCGCCATGTTGGTCATCAACGTGCCAACTGCGCCTTCCACCTTCTGACCGGAAGCCAGGCGATCGCGCACGATCAGGTACAACAGTTCATCGCCGTTGTAGAGGCGGCCTTGTCCGTCCACCACCTGCAGCCGGTCCGCATCGCCATCGAATGCCAGCCCCAGGTCAGCGCGATGATGGCGCACGGCCTCTACCAGTTTTTCCGGCGCGGTAGCGCCATACCCGGCGTTGATGTTGCGGCCATCGGGCTGGTTACCGATCGGCACCACCTCGGCACCCAGTTCGTGAAAGACATGCGGTGCGATGTGGTACGCGGCGCCATGGGCGCAGTCCACCACGATGCGCAGCCCGTGCAAATCCTGTTCGTACGGGAACGTGCTCTTGCAGAACTCGATGTAACGGCCCGCCGCATCGTCGATTCGCTTTGCGCGGCCCAGGTCTTCGGAGCGCACACATAGCATCGGTTCATCGAGTTGCGCTTCGATCTTGGCTTCGAGTTCATCAGGCAACTTGTCGCCCGAGGCCGAGAAGAACTTGATGCCGTTGTCGTAGTACGGATTGTGGCTGGCGGAAATCACCACGCCTGCCGCCAGGCGCAGCGCGCGGGTCAGGTAAGCAATCGCCGGTGTCGGCAACGGACCGGTCAGTTGCACATTCACCCCTGCGGCCGTGAATCCAGCCTCCAGCGCGGCTTCAAGCATGTAGCCAGAGACGCGGGTGTCCTTGCCGATCAATACGGTCGGCTTGCCCTGCGTGGTCTTTTGCCCAAGGGCCAGCACCTTGCCGGCCGCATAGCCGAGCCGCATCACGAAATCCGGCGTGATCGGCGTTTCGCCGACACGTCCACGCACACCATCCGTCCCGAAATATTTGCGAGTCATCGTTCTGTTTCTCCCAATTCTCACCACGATCACCGTGGTTACTGTATTTGCCGTACGTCTATGCGTCTGCTGGCCTGTTCGTCGGTTCTTGCGGCTGTCGCTTACGGCGCTACCGATTCATGGCGGATCGCCCACCAGACCTTCAGGGCATCCACGGTTTGTTCCACGTCGTGCACGCGCACGATGAATGCGCCCCGCTCGGCGGCGCAGACCGCCGCGGCGATACTGGCTGCCACACGTTCCTGCGGCGGCTTCCCACCCACGATGGCACCAAGCGTCGACTTGCGCGACAGGCCAGCCAACACCGGCAGCCCATCGATCGCCAGTCGCGTCATCTGCCCCAGCAGGCGCAGATTATGATCCGGCGTCTTGCCAAAGCCAAAGCCCGGATCGAGCGAAATGCGCGAATCGTCCACGCCCGCCGCCCGAAGGGTTGACACGCGCTCGCGCAGGAATGCTTCCACCTCGGCGACTACATCATCGTATTGCGGGTCTTCCTGCATCGTCTGCGGGTCACGCTGCATATGCATGATGCAAAGCGCCGCTTGCCCGGCAACCACGGCTTGCACCGCGCCCGGCATACGAAAGCCCCAGATATCGTTGATCAAATCGGCTCCGCCCGCCAGCGCGGCGCGCATCACCTCGGGCTTGTACGTGTCGATTGACAACGGTTTGCCGCAATTCGCCAGCGCTTCGACGATGGGCATCACGCGTGCGAGTTCCTCATCGAGCGGCAGTGCAGCGGAACCCGGACGGCTCGATTCGCCGCCGATATCGATGATATCGACGCCCTCCGCGATCATCCGCTCCGCATGCCGGATAGCCGCATCGCGCGAGGCATGCCGCCCGCCGTCCGAGAACGAATCGGGCGTCACGTTGAGAATGCCCATCACGAGTGGGCGGCGGTCGCGGGCGAACCGGTAACGCCCGCACTGGAAAAACTCGCTCGACAAGATTGACGTCCTCAAAAACAAAAAAGCCGGTGCACCAGGCACCGGCTTCGCAGGCTATCAGAAACCACCGCGTTTGAAACCGTCGGAAACGGTCGCTTACGCTCGGCTCCTCGCCGTATTACACCGTGTCGTCGACTCGTGCCGTGGCCGGCGCGTTGGACGGGGTCACCGGCGAACCGCCGCCCGGAGGCGTGCTGCCGCCACCGCTCGGACCCTGCAGGTGACGCGGCGGGCGCGGCGGCTTGCCGGCCATGATGTCGTTCACCTGTTCGGCGTCGATCGTTTCCCACTCCATCAGCGCGTTGGTCATGGCTTCGACCTTGTCGCGATTCTCTTCGAGCAGGCGCTTGGCCAGCGCATACTGCGTATCGATGATCGTGCGGATTTCTGCATCGACCTTCTGCTGCGTCGCTTCCGAAACCGTCTTCGACGACAGCTTGCCGAACATGCCATCCTGCTCGGTATCGACATACACCATCGCGCCGAGCGAATCGCTCATGCCGAAGCGGGTCACCATGTCGCGGGCAATCTTGGTGGCACGCTCGAAGTCATTCGAAGCCCCGGTGCTCATGGCGTTGAGGAAGACCTCTTCCGCGGCACGGCCGCCGAACAGGATCGCGATTTCCTCAAGCATGTTGTCCTTGTACTTCGAGTACTTGTCATGCTCCGGCAACTGCCACGTCACGCCCAGTGCCCAGCCGCGCGGCATGATCGTAACCTTGTGGACCGGGTCGGCCTTCGGCAGTAGCTTGGCCACCACCGCGTGGCCGGACTCGTGGTAAGCCGTGGCCTTGCGCTCTTCCTCGCGCATGACCGTCGACTTGCGCTCCGGACCCATGTAGATCTTGTCCTTGGCGTCCTCGAAGTCCTGCATGTCCACCACGCGCTTGCTGCGGCGGGCGGCAAACAGTGCAGCTTCATTGACCAGGTTGGCCAGGTCGGCGCCCGAGAAGCCCGGCGTACCGCGTGCGATCACCGACGCGTCCACGTCGTTGCCGATCGGCACCTTGCGCATATGAACCTTCAGGATCTGCTCGCGGCCGCGGATGTCCGGCAGGCCAACATAGACCTGGCGGTCGAAACGGCCCGGACGCAGCAGCGCCTTGTCCAGCACATCCGAACGGTTGGTCGCAGCGATCACGATCACGCCCGAGTTGGCTTCGAAGCCGTCCATCTCGACCAGCATCTGGTTCAGTGTTTGCTCGCGCTCGTCGTTACCGCCGCCCATGCCGGCGCCGCGATGGCGACCGACCGCGTCGATTTCGTCGATGAACACGATGCAAGGCGCCTGCTTCTTGGCGTTCTCGAACATGTCGCGGACACGGGCTGCACCTACGCCGACGAACATTTCAACGAAGTCCGAACCCGAGATGCTGAAGAACGGCACCTTGGCTTCGCCAGCGATGGCGCGCGCCAGCAGCGTCTTGCCGGTACCCGGAGGGCCAACCAGCAGCACGCCGCGCGGAATACGACCGCCCAGCTTCTGGAATTTCTGCGGATCCTTGAGGAAGTCGACCAGTTCGACGACTTCTTCCTTCGATTCGTCGCAGCCTGCGACGTCGGCGAAGGTCACCGCGTTCTGGTTTTCATCGATCAGGCGCGCACGGGACTTGCCGAACGAGAAGGCACCGCCTTTCCCGCCGCCCTGCATCTGCCGCATCATGTAGAACCAGAAGACGATGATCAGCAACGTCGGTCCCAGGTAATACAGCGCCTGGACCAGCACGTTCGGTTCGTCATCGGCCTTGCCGGTCACCTGGACGCCGTACTTCATCAGGTCGCCGACCATCCAGATGTCGCCCGGCGAGATGATGGTGTACTTGGACCCCTCCTTGGGGGACACCACGAGGTTACGGCCCTGCACGTCGACACGCGACACCTTGCCGTTCTTGGCGTCATCCATGAACTGCGAGTAGGTGACACCGTCCTGGGCACGCGGTTTGTCGAACTGCTTGAAGACGGTGAACAAAACCAGCGCGATTACGAGCCAGATTGCCGCCTTTTGAAACAGGTTGTTATTCAAGGCCGAACTCCTTTGCAATTGCCTTGCCAACGGGAAGCTGCATTGCATTGTAATGCAGCGCCCGTCCCCACAGGGAAATCTGATTCTATGGGCCTGATAGTGCCCGAGCCAGCCGCTTCAGGGCAAGCCGGCGTCACCCGGCAAAACCCCAATCCCTCAACTTTCAGTCCAACGACTTCAGGTAACGCCCAAGAATGAAGGTTTCTGAAGACTTGTCGCGCGACGCCTTGGGCTTGCGGCTCGCCACCACCTTGAACTGACGTTTGAATTTTTCCACGATCTGGCTGTAGCCCGAGCCGTGGAAACACTTTACCAGCAGCGAACCCTCCGGTTTCAGGTGCGCCTGGGCAAATTCCATCGCCAGATCGCACAAATACTCGATCCGCGCCGAGTCAGCCGAGGCCACACCGGACAAATTGGGGGCCATGTCCGAGATAACAAGGTCGATTCGCGAACCGCCGGAGGCTTCCAGCACCACCTTTTCCAGTTCGTGGAACACGCTTTCCTCCCGGAAGTCTCCCAGGATGAACGTGACGTCCGCCACGGGTTCCATGGGCAGGATGTCGATCGCGATGACCGCCCCGTCGATGCTGCCGTCCTTGGCCCGGGGAGAGTCCGCGAGCCGGTTCCGCGCGTACTGGCTCCAGCTGCCCGGCGCGGCGCCCAGGTCCACGATGACCTGCCCCGGCCGGATCAGCTTGTCCTGCTCGTCGATCTCCTTGAGCTTGAAGGCCGCGCGGGCGCGATAGCCCTCGCGCTGCGCCATCTTCACATAGGGATCGTTGATGTGGTCGTGCAGCCACGACTGATTGAATTTGTTCTTGCCCTTGGCCATTGCCTCGACATGCCTTTCTGCGGGAGCTGCCCGTCACGTTTTGCGACAGATCACAGCTTTATCTCCCGATTTTGGTGATCCTTGCCGCCTGCCGGCGACATTTTGGCGGATAATACGCGCCAATTCGATATTAGCCTTCCCGATGCCAGCCCTTCACCTGATTTCCGCCCAACGTTCCGAACTGCGCTCGCGCGCCCACGGCCTCAACCCCGTGGTCATGATCGGTGCGGAAGGCCTGACCCCTTCCGTGCTTGCCGAGATCGACCGCAGCCTGGCTTCGCACGACCTGATCAAGGTCCGGGTGCTCGGCGATGATCGTGACGCACGCGTCGCCATCTACGACGCCATTTGCGACGAACTCAGCGCCGCGCCGATCCAGCATATTGGCAAGCTGCTCGTCATCTGGCGCCCCGGCCCTGCCCGCCTGAAGGAAAACCAGCCCGAAGACTTCGGCGCAGTCGAAAAGCGCCGTCTGGGCGCTGGCGCCGCACCGCGTACCGTCACGGTGCGCAAGCCGGCCACCGGGGGCATGCGTCGTCCGAAGAGTTCGTCGGTGCGTGTGCTCGGCAACGAGCGCGTGACCCAGGGCGGCAACGTCAAGCGCTCGCGCGCCCGCCCGGCCAGCCAGAAAAAGAAGTCCTTGGGTTGATCGGCCGGCGGCCGATCGGTTCCATGAAAAAGGCGGCCCCGGCCGCCTTTTTTGCGCTTTGCTGATCGCTCCTGCTTGTTTCCCGCGTATTACTCCGCGTATCACTCGCCCGACGATCTGGGCGCACTCGCGCGCCAGACCAGTACCAGCGCCAGCAGGCTCTGGACCAGGTAGAACACGCTCGATACGCCGTGCAGCATGCCAAACTCGCGCTTGTATGGTGACTCCGACACGCCCAGGTTCAATGCCTGTGCCTTCACCTTGAGTCCTTCCATGAACGGCTGCACGCCGAAATAGCCAGCCAGCACGCATACCAGCATGGCGAGCACGATCCACCGCAGTGTCCGGTAGCGCGCCGCACCCCGGCGAATCAGCACATTGCACAGTACGAGCTGGAGCACACCGACCGTCACACCAATCATCGCCTGGTAGCGGAACAGATGCCCGGCAATCATGCCTGCGGTTTCCCGGCTTTGCAGCACGGAGAAGAGCGTCGGCGCCACCATGTAGCCAACCGTCCAGAGGCTCCCGGCCCACACCACCGTCAGCAACAAGAAGACGCGATGCGGCAGCGGCGGCAGGTTCGAGTAAGAGGACGAGAACATCCCGTCGCTCAGATGTAGCGAACCGTGATGACTTCGTACTCGCGGTCGCCGCCCGGGGCCAGCACGGTGGCCACGTCGCCCTCGAACTTGCCGATCAGCGCACGGGCGATCGGCGAACTCACCGAGATCTTGCCGCTTTCGAGGTCGGCTTCGTCATCGCCAACGATCTGGTAACTCACGGGCTTGCCCGATTCCAGGTCCTCAAGGTCCACGGTGGCGCCAAAAACGATGCGGCCATCGGTGTCGAGTTGCGTGGGATCAATGACCTGTGCCGCGCCCAGCTTGGACTCCACTTCCTGGATGCGGCCTTCGATAAAGGCCTGCTTTTCCTTGGCAGCGTCGTACTCGGCATTTTCCGACAGGTCACCCTGGGCGCGCGCTTCGGAAATGGCGTTGATCACCGCAGGGCGTTCGACGGCCTTGAGGCGCTGCAGCTCTTCCCTGAGCAGTTCGGCGCCACGCTTGGTAATCGGAATGGTGCTCATGTCTCGTTCAACAAAAAAATGAGCCGCAGCGGAGTGGGATTCATGCCCCGGCAAACTTCTGCCAGGCGGCACGCCCGCTCAAACCGCGGCTTTCAGATGGAATCGACCGGCTCCAGGCCGGTCGATCTGCGAATTCAAAACGTAGTGTAGGCCAGAACCGCCGCCAGTTTCAACCCGGCGGCGGCCCGGCTGCGCCGCATCCGTTACGCGGCAGCGCAGCAACTACGTGGCATCAGGCCAACTGCTTGTGCAGGCTCTGCAGGTCATAGACCTCCAGGCTCTGCATGTGCTTCAAACCCTCCACCGCGGCGTTGGCGCCGGCGATGGTGGTGTAGTAAGGCACGCGGCCGGCCAGTGCGGCGATGCGGATGGAGCGCGAATCGGCGATGGCCGTACGCGTTTCGTCCACGGTCGTGAAGACCAGCGCCAGTTCACCGTTCTTGATCATGTCGACAATGTGCGGACGGCCGTCCTTCACCTTGTTGACCACGCGAACCGGAATGCCGGCGGCCTCGATGGCCGACGCCGTACCGCGCGTGGCGACGATCGGGTAGCCCAGGTCGTGCAGCATGCGGGCCACGGCCACGGCGCGCGGCTTGTCGCTGTCCTTCACCGTGATCAGCACCGTGCCCTTCTCGGGCAGACGCGAACCGGCAGCCAGCTGGCTCTTGAACAGGGCCTCGCCGAATACCTTGCCCACGCCCATCACTTCACCGGTCGAACGCATTTCAGGTCCGAGGACCGGATCCACGCCGGGGAACTTGTTGAACGGGAACACCGCTTCCTTGACGCTGAAATACGGCGGAATCACTTCCGCGCCGATGCCTTGCGAGTCGAGCGACTGGCCGGCCATGCAGCGCGCGGCGATCTTCGCCAGCGACAGGCCGGTCGCCTTCGACACGTACGGCACGGTACGCGAGGCGCGCGGGTTCACTTCCAGCACGTAGACGATGTCCTCGCCGTTCTTCTGCTGGATGGCGAACTGCACGTTCATCAGGCCGACCACGTTCAGCGCCTTGGCCATCGCGGCGGTCTGGCGCTTCAGTTCGTCGATCGTGGCTTGCGCCAGCGAATACGGCGGCAGCGAGCAGGCCGAATCGCCCGAGTGCACGCCAGCCTGTTCGATGTGCTCCATCACGCCGCCGATGAACACGCGTTGACCGTCGCACAGCGCGTCCACGTCGCATTCGATCGCATCGTTCAGGAAGCGGTCCAGCAGCACCGGGGAGTCATGGGAAACCTTCACGGCCTCGCGCATGTAGCGTTCGAGGTCGCGCGGCTCATGCACGATTTCCATGGCGCGGCCGCCCAGCACGTACGACGGACGCACCACCAGCGGGTAGCCGATTTCCTCGGCCAGGCGCAGGGCTTCGTCCTCGGCGCGCGCGGTGCGGTTCGGCGGCTGGCGCAGACCCAGCTCGTGCAGCAGCTTCTGGAAGCGCTCGCGGTCTTCCGCCGCGTCGATCATGTCCGGGCTTGTGCCGATGATGGGCACGCCGTTGGCTTCCAGATCCAGCGCCAGCTTCAGCGGGGTCTGGCCGCCGTACTGGACGATCACGCCAACCGGCTTTTCCTTCTCGACGATTTCCAGCACGTCTTCCAGCGTCAGCGGCTCGAAGTACAGGCGATCCGACGTGTCGTAGTCGGTCGACACGGTTTCCGGGTTGCAGTTGACCATGATGGTCTCGTACCCGTCTTCGCGCAGTGCCAGCGCAGCATGCACGCAGCAGTAGTCGAACTCGATACCCTGACCGATCCGGTTCGGGCCACCGCCCAGCACCATGATCTTGCGGTTGTTGGTCGGCTCTGCCTCGCACTCGCCATGTTCGGCTTCATACGTGCCGTACATGTACGCGGTGTTGGTGGCGAACTCGGCCGCGCAGGTGTCCACGCGCTTGTAGACCGGACGCACATTGTGGGCGTGACGTGCCGCGCGTACGGCCTTGGCATCTGTCTTCATCAGCTTGGCCAGGCGGCGATCCGAGAAGCCCTTCTGCTTCAGGAAGCGCAGCTCGGCAGCCGACAGGCTGTCCAGCGTGCGACCGCGGGCCAGGCCCTCGGTCTTGATGATGTCTTCGAGTTGTGCCAGGAACCACGGATCGATCGACGTCTCGGCGTACACCTCTTCCAGCGACATGCCCAGACGGAACGCATCGCCCACGTACCAGATACGGTCCGGACCGGCTTCGCCGATTTCCTCGATCACCTCGTCGCGGTCGGTGGACTTCTCGTCCAGGCCGTCCACGCCAACTTCCAGGCCGCGCAGTGCCTTCTGGAACGATTCCTGGAACGTGCGGCCCATCGCCATCACTTCACCCACCGACTTCATCTGGGTGGTCAGGTGGCTGTCGGCCTGCGGGAATTTTTCGAAGGCGAAACGCGGCACCTTGGTGACCACGTAGTCGATCGACGGCTCGAACGATGCCGGGGTCTGGCCGCCGGTGATTTCGTTCTTCAGCTCGTCCAGCGTGTAGCCCACGGCCAGCTTGGCCGCGACCTTGGCGATCGGGAAGCCGGTGGCCTTGGAGGCCAGTGCCGACGAACGCGACACGCGCGGATTCATTTCGATCACGATCATCCGGCCATCGACCGGGTTGATCGAGAACTGCACGTTCGAACCGCCAGTGTCCACGCCGATTTCGCGCAGCACGGCCAGCGAGGCGTTACGCAGGATCTGGTATTCCTTGTCCGTCAGCGTCTGCGCCGGGGCCACGGTGATCGAGTCGCCCGTGTGGATACCCATCGGGTCCAGGTTCTCGATCGAGCAGATGATGATGCAGTTGTCCGCCTTGTCGCGGACCACTTCCATCTCGTATTCCTTCCAGCCGAGCAGCGATTCTTCGATCAGCAGTTCGCGCGTGGGCGAGAGGTCCAGGCCGCGCTTGCAGATCTCTTCGAACTCTTCGCGGTTGTAGGCGATACCACCGCCCGAGCCGCCCAGCGTGAACGACGGGCGAATCACGATCGGGTAGCCGGTGGTGCCCGTCTCCTGGGCGATGCGCGACTGCACAGCCACGGCCTCGTCCATCGAGTGGGCGATGCCGGACTTGGCCGAACCGAGACCGATCTTGGTCATCGCGTCCTTGAACTTCTGGCGGTCCTCGGCCTTGTCGATGGCTTCCGGCGATGCGCCGATCAGCTCCACCTTGTACTTGTCCAGCACGCCATGGCGATGCAGGTCCAGCGCGCAGTTCAGCGCGGTCTGGCCGCCCATCGTCGGCAGGATCGCGTCCGGGCGTTCCTTCTCGATGATGCGTTCGACCACTTCCCAGGTGATGGGCTCGATGTACGTGACGTCCGCCGTGCTCGGGTCCGTCATGATGGTCGCCGGGTTCGAATTGACCAGGATGACCTTGAAGCCTTCCTCGCGCAGCGCCTTGCAGGCCTGTGCGCCGGAATAGTCGAATTCACACGCCTGGCCGATGATGATCGGGCCGGCGCCGATGATTAGGATGCTCTTGATGTCTGTGCGCTTTGGCATTGCACGCTCTCTTTGTTGGCCGGCCCGCATGTCGTGCGGACCGTGCCGGATATCAGGTTGTCGTCGTCAGCCCAGTGTGGCCGTGGCCAGCTTGGCGCCGAAGCCGATGAACATCGCCCCTACTCCGCTTGACATGCCTGCGGACAGGCGGCGCCGGCGGCGGAACGCATCGGCCAGCTTCGCGCCCACGAAAATGATCGTGGTCAGGTAGGCGAAGCTGCAGATCTGGCAGACAAGCCCCAGCGCTACGAACGACAGCGCCGGATACGCGAACTGCGGATCCACGAACTGGATGAAGAACGAGATGAAGAACAGGATGGCCTTGGGGTTCAGCAGGCTGATGACCAGCGCCTTGGTGAACGGGTTGGCAGACCGGTCCAAAGGCTCTGCGGCCGCCTGCGCGCCCGCAGGACTGGCCGGCATCGACCAGTTGCGCACGGCACCGCGCAGCATCTGGAAGCCGATCCACCCCAGGTAGCCCGCGCCCACGTACTTGACCACGTGAAACAGCGCCGGGCTGGCCTGCAGCAACGATGCCACGCCGGCGGCGGACAACACCATCAGGATCGCATCGCCCAGGAACACGCCGCACGCGCCCTTGTAGCCCGCCCGCACACCGCGCTGGGCAGCCACCGACAGCACGTACATCGAATTCGGCCCAGGCAGCAGCACGATGAAGATCGTGCCGAGCACATAGGTCCAGAAATCGGTGACGCCGAAGCTGGCATGCATGAAAGCGTTCATGGCGGGCGGTCCTGTTCAGGTCTCTCGTTACGTCAGGGCGTCACGTCAGGCTGCGGCCTTGGCGCGCGCATCCTGCATCAGCTTCGTGAAGCGGTCGAACAGGTACGCGATGTCATGCGGACCCGGCGACGCTTCCGGGTGACCCTGGAAGCAGAATGCCGGCTTGTCCGTCAGGGCAAAGCCCTGCAGCGTGCCGTCGAACAGCGACGTGTGCGTGACGCGCGCGTTGGCGGGCAGCGTCGCGGCATCCACGGCGAAACCGTGGTTCTGCGACGTGATCACCACGCGGCCATCGTCATGGTCCTTGACCGGGTGGTTGGCGCCATGGTGGCCCGTGCTCATCTTCAGCGTCTTGGCACCCACGGCCAGCGCCATGATCTGGTGACCCAAACAGATGCCGAACGTCGGGATACCGCGTGCGATGAACTCGCGCGTGGCAGCAATCGCGTAGTCGCAAGGCTCGGGGTCGCCGGGGCCATTCGACAGGAACACGCCGTCCGGATTCAGCGCCAGCGCGTCAGCGGCAGTGGCCTGCGCCGGCAGCACAGTGACCTTGCAGCCGCGCTCGGCCAGCATGCGGAGGATGTTGAACTTGACGCCGTAGTCGAAGGCCACGACGTGGAACTGCGGTTTGTCCTGCTTGCCGTAGCCCTGGCCGAGCTTCCACTCGGTCTGGGTCCACTCGTACGGTTCCTTGACCGACACGACCTTTGCCAGGTCCATGCCTGCCAGGCCCGGGAACGAGCGTGCCAGGTCGATGGCCTTCTGGACGTTGTCCTCGCCAGCCAGGATGCAGCCGTTCTGGGCGCCCTTCTCGCGCAGGATGCGCGTCAGCTTGCGGGTATCGATACCGGCAATCGCCACGACCTTCTCTTGCTTCAGGTAGTGGGAAAGCGTGTGTTCCTTGCGGAAATTGGAGGCCAGAAGCGGCAGATCCTTGATGATCAGGCCGGCGGCATGGACTTTCGTGGCTTCGACATCCTCAGGGTTGACGCCGTAGTTGCCGATATGCGGATACGTCAGCGTGACGATCTGCCGGGAATAGCTCGGGTCGGTGAGGATTTCCTGGTAACCGGTGATAGCAGTGTTGAACACCACTTCGCCGATCGTATGGCCGGAAGCGCCGATGGAATAGCCACGAAAGACCGTGCCGTCTGCAAGCGCGAGTATGGCGGACGGAAAAGACGGTAGCACGGGTAAGGCTCCTGCTGGACTCACCCCGTGACCGACCTGCTCAACGCCTCGTGCCCCGTGGCGGCCCCGCGTCTGAACACTGGGGCGCAAGTGTCGCATGGCGATTTCATCACTTTTGTGCGGTGCATGAAAACGGCGTGCGCAACGGGGCGGCGGAAGGTGGAATACGGTAGGCGCTAGGGTGATGGGTTCTGAAAGCGAAACTTTCGAATTATATCCCGTTGGGCCCAAATTCTCAAGTATTCAAACACTTACGATGCCCTTGAGACAGATGCCACCCAACCGTCCACCCGTACTCGCCCGGTTCACATGGCCGGTGGCACGACCGCCGTCACTTCGATTTCCACCTTCGCGCGTGGCTCCACCAGGTCTGCTACCTCCACTGCCGTCATGGCCGGGAAATGCCTGCCGATGATGTCGCGGTAATGCTGGCCGATGGCCTTGTAGGCGGCCACGTATTCGACCTTGTCCTTCACATACCAGGTCATCCGCGCGATGTGCTCCGGACGTGCGCCGCCCTGCTCCAGCACCGACACGATGTTGCGCAGCGCCTGCGCCACCTGCAGCGCGAAGTCGTCGGTCTCGAATTCGCACTGGCCGTTCCAGCCGATCTGCCCACCGACCATGATCAGGCGGCTGCCCACCTGCATCTCGGCCATGATGCCGTTGGCGTATCCCTTCGGCGCTGCCCATTCGGGCGGTTGCAATGTCTTCAGCATGATGTCTTCGATTCCGTGTCTATGTCAGTGTCAGGCAGTCTCGGTGCCCAGGTAGCGCTCCATTGCGGTGCGTACTGGCTCGGGCAAGGGCTGCGGGGTCATCGTGCGCGTGTCCACGCACACGAGGCGCTGGTCGATGGTCATGCGCGTGTCATCGTCGGCGCCTCCCGGCCCCATGAAGCGGATGGTCACGCCGAAGCTGCTGCGTCCCAGATGGGTGACGCGCAGCTCGCGGGTGAGTTGTTCGCCAAGTCGGCTGGGCGCGGTAAAGCGACACTGCAACGCTGCCGTGGGAATGCCGGCATGCCCGGAGAGATGCATGGCCTCGAACGGCCAGTCGAGGGCTTCGGCGAACCAGTCCTCGATAAAGTCGTTCAGCATCTCGAAGTAGCGCGGATAGAACACGATGCCGGCGGCATCGCAATGCTTGAAGCGCACGCGTACCGTGTTGCGGAATACCTCGGTCATCGCTGCGTCTCCACGTCGACGCCCTGCTCCGCTGCCATCTGGCGCAGCCGGAAGCGCTGCAGCTTGCCAGTCTCCGTGCGCGGCAGCACCGCCACGAACTCGATGCGGCGCGGATACTTGTATGGCGCGATCTCACGCTTGCAGTAGTCTTGCAGGGCAGCACGCGTGGCATCGGTTGCCGCCACACCAGGGCGCAACACCACGTAGGCCATCACCACCTGTCCGCGCTCGGCGTCGGGCGCGCCCACCACCCCGCACTCGGCCACCCACTCGTGCTTCATCAGCGTGCCTTCCACCTCGGGGCCGGCGATGTTGTAACCCGCCGAGATGATCATGTCGTCGGAGCGCGCCTGATAGAAGTAATAGCCATCGGCGTCCGCCACGAACGTATCGCCGGGCAAATTCCAGCCGTCGCGCACATAGTTCTCCTGGCGCGGATCGTCGAGATAGCGGCAACCCGTGGGGCCGCGTACCGCAAGCTTGCCCACGGTGCCGTGCGGCACGGGCTGCATGTCGTTATCGACAATGCATGCCTCGTAGCCCGGCACCACGCGACCCACCGCTCCGGGCCGCACTTCGGCACCTGCGCTCGATACGAAGATATGCATCATCTCAGTGCCGCCCAGTCCATCGATCATCTCGATGCCCGTGGCACCCTTCCACGCCTGCCGCGTGGCATCGGGCAGCGCCTCGCCGGCCGAGACACTCTTCTTCAGGCTGGCTACGTCGAAGTTGCCGGCCAGCGCGGCCATCTGGCGATAGAACGTGGGCGCCGTGAAGACGATGGTCGCACGGTGGTCCTGAATCAGCTTCAGCAGCGTTTCGGGCGTGAGCTTCTCGGCCAGCGCCGTGCTCGCGCCGGCACGCAACGGGAAGCACAGCATGCCGCCGAGTCCGAACGTAAACGCCAGCGGCGGCGTGCCGCAGAAGATGTCGTCGGGCGTGGGCTTCAGGACATGGCGCGGGAACAGGTCGCACATCGCCAACACATCGCGATGGAAATGCATCGTGCCCTTGGGCTGGCCCGTGGTGCCGCTCGTGAAAGCGATCAGGCAGATATCGTCGGCAGCGGTATCGCAGGCAGTGAAGGTATCGGGCTTGCCGGCCATTGCTGTTTCGAGAGCATCGTCGCCTTCGCCGTTGAAATAACGCACCGTGGTCAGTGTCGGGCAATAGTGCTCGTTGTCTGCGCGCTGGTTGGTCTCGAGCTCTTCGCGCAGCCGCGCATCGCAGAGCGCCGCGCTCACCTGCGCCTTGTCGATGACCTGCCGCAGCTCCTTGGCGCGCAGCAGCGGCGTCGTCGGGACGGCGATCAGTCCGGCCTTGAGCGTCGCCAGCCAGCTCGCCGCCATCATCAGGTTGTTGGGCCCGCGCAGCAGCACGCGGTTGCCCGGCACCAGCCGCATGTCTTCCACCAGCACATGCGCGATGCGGTTGACCAGTGCCGCCAGCGCGGCGTAGGTCACGGTCTCGATGCGACCGTCTCGCTCGTGGCGTACGGCCACTCGCGCGCCGTTGCCCTGCTCGACGTGTCGATCGACCAGTTCGACTGCGGCATTGAAGCGCGGCGGGTAATGCGTATCGTCATTGAACGTGAACACCGGCCACTGCTCGGGCGGCGGCAGCCGGTCGCGCGCGAAGGTATCCACGTGAGCGGTAGCGACAGTAGCGGACTGGGGGGCGGCCATGCTTGTCTCCTGGATTGGGCTATGCCTGGCGCGCGGCCAGCGTCTCGCGCGCGATGATCAGCTTCTGCACTTCGGTGGCACCTTCGTAGATGCGCAGCGAACGAATCTCGCGGTACAGGCTCTCCACACGCGTGCCGACTTTCACGCCCAGCCCACCGAACATCTGCACAGCGCGGTCGATAACCTGCTGCGCGTTCTCGGTGGCGACCATCTTCGCCATCGCGGCCTCGCGCGTCGTGCGCTGCTGCTTCACATCGCGCAACCACGCCGCGCGGTAGGTGAGCAACGCTGCAGCATCGATGGCTGTAGCCATGTCACCGATAGCGGCCTGCGTCAGTTGCAAGTCGGCCAGCACGCCACCGAACATCGGCCGCGACGTGGCACGCGCCAGTGCATCGTCGAGTGCTGCACGGCCAAAGCCCAGTGCCGCCGCCGCAACGGAGGCGCGGAAAATGTCGAGCGTCATCATCGCCACCTTGAAGCCCTGCCCTGCTTCGCCAAGTCGGTTTTCCACCGGCACGCGGCAGTTATCGAAACGAAGCGTGGCGAGCGGATGGGGCGCGATCACGTCGATGCGTTCGGCAATGGACAGGCCCGGTGTATCGGCATCGACCACGAAGGCGGTAATACCACGTGCGCCCGGTGCTTCGCCGGTGCGGGCGAACACGCAATAGAAGTCGGCGATGCCTCCGTTCGATATCCACGTCTTCGAGCCATCGAGCACATAGTGGCTGCCGTCTGCGGAGAGTTGTGCACTGCATTGCATCGCGGCCACATCGGAACCCGCCTCGGGTTCGGACAGCGCGAATGCGGCGATGGCCTCGCCACGCGCCACGCGCGGCAGATAGCGCTCGCGCACCGCATCGCTGCCGGCGAGCGTGATAGCTCCCGAGCCCAGCCCCTGCATCGCGAAAGCGAAGTCCGCCAACCCGTCGTGACGCGCCAGCGTTTCTCGCAGCAGGCACAGCGCGCGCGAATCCAGTTGCGGCAACGCGCCGCCGAAGGCTTGCGGCACGCAGTAGCGGAGCCAGCCGGCCGTCCCCAGTTGACGCACCAGCGCGCGGCATGACGCGTCTGCATCGTGGTGGTCGATATCCTTCAGATGTTCCGTGCACCAGCCGTCGAGTTCACGTTCGAGCTGGCGATGGGCCGCATCGAAGAAAGGCAGGTCGAGATAGGTTTTGTCGCTCATGGATGCTCAGGTTCCTCAATCGCCTTCGAAGACGGGTTTCTGCTTGGCCACGAAGGCGTCATAGGCACGCCGGAAGTCACGCGTCTGCATGCAGATCGCCTGCGCCTCGGCTTCGGCTTCAATGGCTTCGTCCACGCCCATATTCCATTCCTGATGCAGCAGCTTCTTGGTCACGCCATGCGCGAAAGTCGGGCCTGTGGCGATTTGCGTGGCCAATGCCTCTGCTTCAGCCAGCACAGCGTGCGAGCCGTGCAGCGCGTTGAAGAAGCCCCACTGCAATCCTTCCTCGGCAGTCATTGCGCGCCCCGTGTAGAGCAGTTCGCTTGCCCGTCCCTGGCCGATCATGCGCGGCAGCAACGTACAGGCACCCATGTCGGCACCTGCGAGGCCGACTCGCACAAACAGGAAAGCGGTGCGCGCATGTTCGGTGCCCAGTCGCATATCCGAAGCCAGCGCCATCATGGCGCCCGCGCCCGCACAGATGCCGTCGATGGCACTGATGATCGGCTGCGGGCATGCACGCATCGCCTTGACCAGATCACCCGTCATGCGCGTGAAGTCGAGCAGTTCGGGCATCGACATCCTGGTGAGCGGGCCGATGATCTCGTGCACGTCGCCGCCCGAGCAGTAGTTGCCGCCCGCGCCGGTGATCACGACGGACTTGATGTCGGTGGCGTAGCACAATCCCCGAAAGAGGTCGCGCAGTTCGGCGTAGGAGTCGAACGTCAGCGGATTCTTGCGCTCGGGCCGGTTCAATGTGATCGTGCCCACGCGACCATCGGGGGAGACGGACCAAAGGAAGTGCTTCGGTTGAAAGTCCGCAAAGGCGCGCTTGTGATGGCGCATGTCCAGGGCGATGTCAGTCATGGTGGTGCCTCGCTTGTTTGTCTCGCTGTTGTTCTTTCTCCCCTCTCCCGCGCAGTGGGAGAGGGGTTGGGGGTGAGGGCTGGAGGTTCTTCTTGCTGACTTGTCGCAATTTGCACCGCTTGCCCTCTCCCCCGCCCCTCTCCCGCATGCGGGAGAGGGGAGCAAACCGTTGGCGAGTGGAAACTCAACCTGCCATGACTTCTCCACCTGCCACCGGCAGCGCCTGACCTGTGATGGCGGATGCAGATGGCCTGCACAGCCACGCCACCGCATCCGCAACTTCCTCGGGCTGCACCAGTCGCTTCTGCGGATTGCGTGCCGCCAGTTCCGCACGAGCCTCGGCTTCCGTGCGGCCCGTCTTGGCAACGATGTTGGCAACGGCATCCCGCACGATGTCGGTTTCCGTGTAGCCGGGGCAGACCGCGTTCACCGTGATGCCCTTTGTCGCCAGTTCCAGCGCCAACGCGCGCGTCAAACCGATCACGCCGTGCTTCGCCGCGCAATACGCGCTGACGTAGCCATAGCCGATCAGCCCGGCGGTACTCGCCACGTTGACGATACGGCCCCATCCACTTTCCAGCATCGCGGGCAGCGCGGCCTGCGTGCAGACGAACGTGCCCGTCAGGTTCACGTCGAGCATGCGTTGCCAGAGTGCGAGGTCGGTTTTTCCGAACGGTGCACTGTGCGCCTGCCCCGCGTTGTTGACCAGCACGGTGACCGGCCCGCGCGCTTTCGCTGCTGCCGCGAAGGCACCGGAAACCGCATCGGCATCGGTGATATCAGCCGGTGCAATGCCGAGTGCGGCGCCTTCAACAACAAACGATGACAACCCATCGGCAGCCGCATCGAGCACTCCACCATCGCGTCCCACGAGCGTCACGCTGGCGCCGGACATCAGCAGTCGCTGTGCGATGGCCGCGCCAATGCCACGCCCACCACCAGTGATCAACGCATGCCGACCTGTCAGTTCGCGTTCCATGCTCACTTCCCCGGCGGTTGCGCGTACGATGCCGCGCGCGCCACGTTGGTTTCGAGTTGGCGCTTGCCGGCCACGTACTGCTTCGGCCACGTCACATCGCGGAAGCCGAGTTTTGCAGCCTCGTGCAACGTCCAAGCAGGGTCAGCCAGATGCGGACGCGCAATGGCGCACAGGTCTGCGCGGCCTGCGGCGATGATGCTGTCGACGTGATCGGCCTCGAAAATCGCGCCCACGGCAATCGTCGGAATGCCCGCCTCGTTGCGGATGCGATCGGCAAATGGCGTCTGGTACATGCGGCCATACACGGGCGACTGATCCGGGCTGACCTGCCCCGACGAACAGTCGATCATGTCGGCGCCGGCCGCCTTGAATGCACGCGCAATCTCCACGGCATCGTCGGCTGTGATGCCGCCTTCCACCCAGTCATGCGCGGAGATCCGCACGGACATGGGGCGATCCTGCGGCCACACGCCGCGTACGGCGGCGAAGACTTCGAGCGGATAGCGCAGCCGATTGGAAAGCGGACCGCCGTATTCGTCCTCGCGCACATTGGTCAGTGGCGAGATGAAGCTCGACAGCAGATAACCGTGCGCGCAGTGCAGTTCCAGCCAGTCGAAGCCGGCCTCCGCGGCGCGGCGTGCATTGGCCACGAAGTCATCGCGCACGCGATCCATGTCGTCGCGTGTCATCTCAAGTGGCACCTGGGAGATCTCGGGCATGTAGGGCAATGCCGAGGCGGACACCATCGGCCAGTTGCCTTCGGCGAGCGGATAATCCATCTTCTGCCAGCCCAGTTGTGTCGAACCCTTGCGCCCCGCATGGCCGAGCTGGATGGCGATCTTCGCGTCGCTGCTGGTGTGCACGAAGTCGACGATGCGCTTCCATGCATCGCGCTGGGTGTCGTTCCACAGGCCCGGGCAGCCCGGCGTGATGCGCGCCTCGGGCGAGACGCAGGTCATCTCCGCCACCACCATGCCCGCCCCGCCCATCGCACGCGCACCGAGATGCACGAGGTGGAAATCGCCGGGCACGCCATCGATGGCCGAGTACATCGCCATCGGGCTGACCACCACGCGATTCTTGAGCGTGACGCCACGCATGTGGAACGGCGTGAACATCGGCGGCAGGGTCTTGCCGCCTGCCAGCCATGCTTCAAACCCTTCGACGTATTCCGCATCGCGCACGCGAAGGTTCTCGTGCGAAATTCGTTGCGAACGGGTCAGCAATGAATACGCAAACTGTTCGGGCGCCATACCTGCATAGCGCTCGACGTTCTCGAACCATTCGGTCGAGTTGCGCGCGGCGTTCTGAATCTTGAGCACTTCCACGCTGCGCGTGGCTTCGTAGCGCGTCAGTGCATCGGGCAACTGATCGACCCCGGCTGCGCCCCGCTGGTCGATTTCATTGGCGAGGTCAATCGCATCCTCCAGTGCCAGCTTGGTGCCCGAGCCAATCGAGAAATGCGCGGTGTGCGCGGCATCGCCCATCAGCACCACCGGCACGCGACGGCCATCGGCCAGCGTATTCCAGTGAACCCAGCGTCGGCAGATCACGCGCGGGAAGCGAATCCAGTTGGCCGAGCCGCGCAGGTGCGTGGCGTTGCTGATGAGCTTGTGTCCGTCGAGGTAGCGCGCAAAGAGTTTCTCGCAGTACGCCACGCCCTCTTCCTGACTCATGCCCTCGATGCCAGCGGCGCGCCACACGCGTTCCGGCACTTCCACGATGAAGGTCGACGTCGTGTCATCGAACCGATAGGCGTGCGCCTGAAACCAGCCGTGCTCGGTCTTTTCAAACGCGAAGGTAAACGCGTCGAACAGTTTGTGCGTGCCTAGCCAGACAAAGCGGCACTGGCGCGTATCGATATCGGGTTCGAAGGTTGCGGCGTAGCGGGTGCGGATGCGGCTGTTGATGCCGTCCGAGGCCACCACGATATCGGCGTTGTATTGCCGGGCCAGCGCCTGGTCGTCGGTGGCATCGGTCTCGAAAACCAGCCGCACGCCCAGTGCCTCGCACCGCGCCTGAAGAATGTTCAGCAAACGCTTGCGACCGATGCCGATGAAGCCGTGACCACCGGAGCGAATCGTCTGCCCGCCGAAATGGATGTCGATATCGTCCCAGTGGTTGAACGCCGCGTTGATTTCGGCCGCGCTGACCGGATCCGCCACTTTCAGGTTCTCCAGCGTCGCGTCGGAGAACACCACGCCCCAGCCGAAAGTGTCGTAAGGCCGATTGCGTTCGACCACCACTACGTCACGGGACGGGTCCCGCAATTTCATCAGCAATCCGAAGTAGAGGCCGGCCGGGCCGCCGCCTATGCAAAGCACGCGCATCTTGTCTCCTGCTTGCCGTCTAAAGTGCGTTGACGGCCTCTACATCAAGGTTAAATATTTTATGCTTCAAATATTAGGCCGCATGATGACGGTTGGCAAGTAGGTTTTCCGCGCCCCCTTCATCTTAGGAGGGGGCGCGCCACTTTGTTACCCGATCGCCGCCTTCACCTGCTCCAGCGCCGTGGGGTCCTCGATCGTGGTCAGGTCACCCGGATCACGGCCTTCGGCCACGGCCTGGATCGCCCGCCGCAGCAGCTTCCCCGAACGTGTCTTTGGCAGCGCATTGACGAAATAGACCCGCGCAGGGCGCGCGACGGCGCCCAGTTGCTGATCGACGGTCTTCATCAGTTCGCCCTCGAAAGCCATGCGGTCGGCATCGGTGCCGGTTCGGCTGGCATCGCGAGGAATGCAGAACCCCAGCGCTACCTGCCCTTTCAATGCATCCTGCACGCCGACCACGGCCACCTCGGCCACACCCGGATGCGATGACAGGCTTTCCTCGATCTCGCGCGTGCCCAGCCGGTGACCGGCCACGTTGATCACGTCATCGGTGCGGCCCAGGATGAAGACATAGCCATCTTCGTCGCGCACGCCCCAGTCAAATGTGGAATAGCACTGCCGATTCGGCACCGCCTGCCAGTACGTGCGAAGGAAGCGGTCGTCGTCGCCCCAGACCGTGGTCATGCAGCCCGGTGGCAGTGGATAGTCGATTGCCACCACGCCCTTCTGGTTGGGCGCGCATTCCTGGCCGGTCACCTCGTCGACGATCCGCAGGTCGTAGCCATAGGCCGGCACTCCCGGCGAGCCGAGCTTGGACGGCAACGCCTCTACGCCGCGCTGGATCGCGATGATCGGCCAGCCGGACTCGGTCTGCCAGTAGTTGTCCACCACGGGCTTGCCGATCCCATCCTGGATCCATCGCGCGGTGGGCTCGTCCAGTGGCTCGCCGGCCAGGAACAGCAGGCGCAGGCTCGACAGGTCGTGGCGCCGCAGCAGTTCCGGGTCCTGCTTCTTGAGCACGCGAATGGCCGTGGGTGCGCTGAACATCAGGTTCACGCCATGTTGCTCGACGATCTTCCACAGAATCCCGCCGTCGGGACGGATCGGCGTGCCTTCGTACATGACCGTGGTCATGCCGGCCAACAAGGGGCCATAGACGATGTAGCTGTGTCCCACCACCCAGCCGATGTCCGACGCGGTAAACATCGTGTCGCCCGGCTTGCCACAGAAGATGTACTCCATCGAGGTCGCCAGTGCCACGGCATAGCCGCCCGTGTCGCGCTGCACGCCCTTGGGCTTGCCTGTGGTGCCGGAGGTATAGAGCACGTACGAGGGCTCGCTCGACTCCATCCACACGCACGGCACGTCCTGACCGGCCACCTTGTCGCGCCACGCTGCATAGTCTTCGTCGCGCCCGGCGGTGCGTGGCATCTCGGCCAGTCCGCGATCCACCAGCAGCACCTTCTCGGGGTGATGACCGGCCAGCCGGATGGCTTCGTCGAGCAGCGGCTTGTACGGCACCACCTTGCCGGCGCGCGATCCGGCGTCGGCGCTGACGATGACCTTTGGCTTCGCATCGTCGATGCGCGCCGCCAGGCTGACTGACGCAAACCCGCCGAACACCACCGAGTGCACGGCGCCAATGCGCGTGCAGGCCAGCATCGCGAACATCGCTTCGGGAATCATCGGCATGTAGACCAGCACGCGGTCTCCGCGCTGCACGCCCAGCCCCTGGAGGATGGCCGCCATGCGGGTCACTTCGTCATGCAGTTCCCGGTAGGTGTATGTGCGCTCCGCATCGGTCTCGGTGGAGACGTAAACCAACGCGCGCTGATCCGCACGCTCGGCGAGGTGCCGATCGATCGCGTTGTGGCAGATATTGGTGCGCCCGCCGACGAACCAGCGGGCGAACGGCGGACGACTGTCGTCGAGCACGCGCTCGAAAGGCGTCTCCCAGTCGATCCTCGCAGCCTGCTCGGCCCAGAATCCCGCCTTGTCGGACAGGGAACGCGCGTGCAGCGCACGGCTTGCCGTCATGATGTGTCTCCTCCGCTTCTATATCTATGTGTGGAATGCGGTGCGGATGGCAGCGGCGTTGCCAGCAGTGCAGTCTCGGAAGCGTCTGGCTTGCAGCTAATTACCGCAAACCTCCGGGTTCTTCACCACCTTGGCACGGATGCCGTCCATCTTTTCTGGAGAATCTACCATGACCGCATCGAGGCCCAGCCGTTTGGCGTCACAGTACGCCGCCTGATCGTTGACACCGAAGGCCACAAGGTTCGCCGCCCCTTTGGCGCGATAGCATTTGACCGATGCCGGAGTCCAGAACAAGGCGTCCACGGATGACCGCCCCTCCCCCAACGTGAAGGTCTCGACCACTTCCACCTTGCGGCGCAGTTCGAATCCTGCCCAGGTGCCCGATGCGGGGGCCGGTGTGCTGCATGCCTGCCCCAATGTCGCGCTCACCAGCCGGCCTCGCGTGGTATCGCGCGATTCGAATACTCGGGCGCGAGGCCACTGTGCAAACGTCTGCTGGTAGTCCTGCTCCGTGGAGTAGATCAGTACACGACCCCAGGCGTTCTCGGACGCCAACACTTGCGCCACGGCAGCAGTCTGCGTAGCGGCGGGCATCGCCTTCATATCGAGAATGATCGGCACTTCCGCAGGTATGAGACGCAGTGCCTGGCGCAAGGTGGGAATGCCGACGGGGCGGGTGCGATACGGATACTGCTTGATGCCGTCGGCGCTGGTCTCGGCAAATTGCCAGCCAGCGTTCAGTTGCGCGAGCGTCGCGGCCGGCCAGTCGGCGACCTTGCCAGTCCCGTTGGTCAGAGACTCCAGCGCAGCCTGCCGGTACAGTACCGGCACGCCATCGGCGCTGACCTGCACCGACAGCCAGATCATGTCCGCACGCTGGGCCAGCGCCGATTCGATGGCGACGAGGGTGTTCTCGGGGCGATCCGCCGTGCCGCCGCGATGAGCCACCAGCTTGGGCGCGGCGGTCTCGGCGGTGATTGGCGAGGTGGTGTCGTCGTTACCGTTGTCGCACGCGGCACCAAGGCAGGCCACGATGAGTGGCATGCCCAGCAGGATTCGGAACAGGGACATGGAGATGAGCAGGAGGATGGAAACCTGTCATCTTCCTTTGCTTCGTTGACGAATATCCTTGAGATGTGTCAATGCACATCCTGTCCCGCCACGTTGGCAGGACAGGATGCCGTCACATCGGTCCGCCCGGCAGACACCCGGCGCGTCTTAGCGCGTATGACCCTTGGCCGATTTGGCTGTGGACTTGGTCGCAGCCGGGGCCTTGCTCGACGACTTTTCCGATGTCTTGCTGGCCGTTTTGCGTGGCGTGGCTTCGGCCACGGCGCGCTTGCGGGGTTCTGCGGCAACCTTCGTGGACTTCGACGATTTCGCGACCGCCCGGCTCTTGCCGCGCGCCGCAGCCCGGGGCGCATCATCCCCATCGTCGCCACGCTCGGCCCGCGCCGCTGCCGCCGAGTTCGGACGCAGCATCAGCACCAGGCTCTGCCCCGCCACGAGCTTGCTGCCCGACAGCTTGTTCCACGACTGCACCTGCCGTGTGCTCACGCCATAGCGGCGCGCCACCGACGACACCGTGTCACGCCGCCCGGCCTTGACCACCACGCGTTTGGCGTCCGGCACGTCGGGCTCCACGGCCAGCATCGCGGTATCCACCAGCGACGCGCTGATGTCCTGGTCATGCCGGTCCGAGCGCGGAATCATCACCGTCGAGCCGGGCTTGAGCCGCATGCCCTTTGGAATGCGGTTGATCTCTCGCAAGGTGTCGACATCGACATTGAGACGCGCTGCCAGCGACTCGACCCGCTCGCGGCTATCCACTGTCAACGCCGTCCAGCTCGACAGGCCGCCACGGTAGGTGTTCAGGTTGTACTGAAACCGCTCGGCGTTATCGAACGGCAGCAGGATCTGCGGATTGGCCGCGCCCAGGATGACCGGGCGGTTGAACGAAGGGTTCAGCGCCTTGAACTCGTCCAGCGGCATATTGGCCAGCTTGGCCGCCAGCGCCACGTCGATATCGCGTGACGTGGTGACCGTGACGAAGTACGGATGGTCCGGAATCCCCGGCAACCGCACGCCGTAGACAGCGGGGTTGGCGATGATGTTCTTGACCGCCTGCAGCTTCGGCACGTAGTACCGCGTCTCGTTCGGCATGGTCAGGCTGGCGTAGTCCGTGGGCAGCCCGCGCGCCTGATTGCGCGCAATAGCGCGCGACACGGCCCCTTCACCCCAGTTGTAGGCCGCCAGCGCCAGATGCCAGTCCCCGAACATGTCATAGAGCCGCGAGAGGTAGTCGAGCGCGGCGTCGGTGGACGCCAGCACATCGCGCCGCTCGTCGCGGAACATGTTCTGCTTGAGGTTGTAGCTCTTGCCCGTACTCGGGATGAACTGCCACATGCCCGCGGCCTTGGCCGTTGACTCCGCCTGGGGGTTGAAAGCGCTCTCGACAAACGGCAGCAATGCCAGCTCGGTGGGCATCTTGCGCCGTTCGAGCTCCTCCACGATGTGGTACAGGTAGCGGCTCGACCGGCCCACCATCCGTTCCATATAGTCGGGACGCGCCGCGTACCACTGCGTGCGATCATCGACCAGCGTGCCTTCGAGGTCAGGCATTCCGAAACCCTTGCGGATCCGGTCCCAGATATCGGTGGACGGGCCACGCAGCCAGTCGACACTGGTCTGGTCCACGTTGACCACCGCGGTGCCGGGCAGGATGCCGGCGCTACCTGTGCTGTTGAGGGTGTTGAGCGGGTCCTTCTTCGGACCGGATTCCAGGGCGGTCGGCGTACCGGCCATCTCGCCGGCAGGCGGATTGGGAGTGCCGGCGCACGCTGCAAGCAGCGCGGCACTCGCAATTACCGCCAGAAATCGACCAAATCGCATTAAGTTCTCTGAAAGTGACGCCAAAAATGTGGGCTGATCCTATGGAAAAGCCGAGTTGGCGTCAATGAGATTTTCCCCAAGATGCAATTTGGTGCGGCCCTCGCCCGCAGGACGGAAGGCGAACATGCCTAGCGGAAGTTGTCCTTCCATCCACGCAGCGCCCCAAATGCCGCGGCATCGTTGCTGACATCGCCGCCCTGCCCAGCCACGGCGCGTCGGACGGCGGCGTCGCGGGAGCGCAGGAACGGATTGACGGCCCGCTCCTGGCCAACCGTGGTGGGCACCGTGGGAATGTCGGCCTGACGCAGCGCGTCGACGCGCGCCGACCATGCGGCCAGGTCGGCATTGTCTGGCTCCACGGCCTGGGCAAAGCGCACGTTGCTGCGCGTGTATTCATGAGCGCAGTAGACCTTGGTCTCGGCGGGCAGCGCGGCGAGCTTGTCCAGCGAAGTCAGCATCTGCGCCGGTGTGCCTTCGAACAGTCGCCCGCAGCCGCTGGCGAACAGCGTATCGCCGCAGAAGACCGCCGGCCCGGCGCCGGGCAACCCGGCCGCATCCGCCGTGTAGGCGACATGGCCGGCGGTGTGCCCCGGCACGTCCAGCACGCGGAAGGTGGCAGCCGGATGCCGCAGCGTCACGAAGTCGCCTTCGCGGACGGCCTGGGTACGGTGGCCAATGCGCTCGCCCGCGGGTCCGATGACCGGAACCGGCGCACCCTCTGGACCTGCAGGATGTGCTTCCAGCAGGTCGGCCACGCCGCCCTGATGATCTCCATGGTGATGCGTGATTACAATAGCGCCCAGTGCCAGACCGTGTTGTGCCAGAAAGCGCAGGACGGGCGCGGCCTCGCCCGGGTCCACGACCGCGGCACTATGCCCGTCATGGATGGCCCAGATATAGTTGTCCTGGAATGCGGGGATCGGCTCCACTTTCAACATGTGTGCTCCTATGTCCAACCGAGCGATTATAGATTGGGAAGAATGGCTCGCTTCACCGCCCGGGCAATACATGCTCCGGTGGGAGGCGCAGCAATACGACCGGACGGTCGCGGACATCTTCGGATACCACGCCGTGCAGTTGGGCCTGCCCCATATCGACACCTTGCGCGAGAATCGCATGCCGTTTTCGGCACTTGCGCTCGACGGCCGGGCGGGACCCCACGGGCCGCGCCAGACCCACCCGGATGCACGGCAACTGCTGTGCCGGTTCGACGAGTTGCCATTCGAAACGCAGAGTATCGACCTGCTGACGCTGCCGCACGTGCTTGAATTCTCGGAGGACCCGCACGAAGTCCTGCGCGAGGTCTCTCGGGTGCTGATGCCCGAAGGCCGGGTGATCGTCACGTGCTTCAACCCCATGAGCCTGTGGGGCGCCCGGCAGGGCCTGAACCGGCTGGGCGCCACGCCGTTCCTGCCCAGCGATGCGCAAACCACCGGTTTCGTCCGTATCAAGGACTGGCTCAAGCTGCTGGGCTTCGAGATCGACGGCGGCAGCTTCGGCTGCTACTGCCCGCCCTACCGGACCGACCGCTGGCTGCAGCGCGCGGCGTTCATGGAAAAGGCCGGCGACCGCTGGTGGCCGATCTTCGGCTCTGTCTACATGATTTCGGCCGTCAAGCGCGTCAAGAACATCCGACTCGTAGGCCCAAGCTGGAAAACCGCCAAACCCGCCCTCAAGCCAGTGGCGGCTCCCGTGGCAACCCCCACCGGCACACACGGCAAGACCCGGACAACCACGCCTGACTCGAGTATCTAGGTTCCAGTCAGGTTCCAACATTCAGCAATGCAAGAAATTACGATCTACTCCGACGGCGCCTGCAAGGGCAACCCTGGCCCGGGCGGCTGGGGCGCCGTGCTTGTCTCCGGCGAACACGAGAAGGAACTGTTCGGCGGCGAGAGCCCCACCACCAACAACCGCATGGAGTTGATGGCCGTGATCGAGGCCCTGCGCGCGCTCAAGCGGCCGTGCATCGTCAATATCTATACGGATTCCCAGTACGTGCAGAAGGGCATCAGCGAGTGGATCACTGGCTGGAAGGCGCGCGGCTGGAAGACGGCCGACAAGAAACCGGTCAAGAACGCTGACCTCTGGCAGATCCTTGACGAGGTCCGCCAGCCACACACCATCTCATGGCACTGGGTGCGCGGCCACAACGGTCACCCCGGCAACGAACGCGCCGACCGCCTGGCCAATCGCGGTGTGGAATCGCTGAACGCCTGAGCGCACCGAGCGACGGGAAGCCCCGCCGCGACGCGCCTGAATTTTCGCCTCCCCTGCCGACCGTTTACAATCCCGCCCCATGCGACAGATCGTTCTCGACACCGAAACCACCGGCCTGAACCCAGCCACCGGCGATCGCCTGATCGAAATTGGCTGCGTGGAAATGGTGAACCGCCGCCTGACCGGCCGCCACCTGCACTTCTACGTCAACCCGGAGCGCGATGTGCCCGAGGAAGCTGTGGCCATCCACGGCATCACCGCCGCCTTTCTGGCCGACAAGCCGAAGTTCTCGGAAGTCGTTCACCAGATTCGCGAATACGTACAGGACGCGGAGCTGATCATTCACAACGCGTCGTTCGACCTGGGTTTCCTGGACATGGAGTTCCAGCGCGAAGGACTACCGTCGTTCCGCTCGCACGCCGGCAACGTGATCGACACGCTGCGTGAAGCCCGCACCATGTTTCCCGGCAAGCGAAACTCGCTCGACGCCCTCTGCGACCGTCTCGGCGTCAGCAACGGGCACCGCACGCTGCACGGCGCACTGCTCGATGCCGAAATTCTGGCCGAGGTCTACCTGGCCATGACGCGCGGCCAGAACTCGCTGGTCATCGATGCGCTGGACACCAGCGCCGCCCAGGGCGAAACCCGCACCACGGCTGACCTGTCCGTCCTTACGCTGCCCGTGCTGCTTGCCAACGAAGCGGAGGTTTCGGCCCACGCCAGCGTCCTCAAGGACCTCGACAAGGCCAGCGGCGGCAAGACCGTATGGAAGATCGAAATCCCTTCCGAAGTCCCCACCGGCGCGACGGTTCAGTAAGGCCGAGTCAATTTCTCGAAGAAAGTCCAAAAAAGGGCTTTACAAGATACAGGCCCATCGGCATAATCTCGTTTCTCCGCTGCACGACACCAGCAACAACGGTGACGAAGCAGAAAGGGGTGGTTAGCTCAGCGGTAGAGCACTGCCTTCACACGGCAGGGGTCACAGGTTCAATCCCTGTACCACCCACCAGAATATCTGGTGAGCAACGCCTTACGTTGCCGAGAACCCGGAAGCTGACGAGCTCTCCGGGTTTTTTGTTTTTTGGGCGGATCGCATGAGACATCCGCCTCATACCTTTCCCTGACCTCCAGGAACCGCGTCGTCGATTTACGATCTCAATCCACGCGCTCTCCAACCCGAGGTTTTCCCTTGCTTCCGCTTCACCACGACCCCGCTTTCTACGAACTGCTTGCCGGCAGCTATCAACGCCTGCTTGGCAAACGGCTAGTGCCTCACCCTCTTCCGACCAACGAAGCTGCGGCGTGGCTTTACGAAGAGGCACCGTTCGCGATCCTCGCTCACAACACTGCGCCGGACCCGGTCTTTGTCTATGGCAACAAGGCGGCGCAGCGTCGCTTTGGCTACGACTGGGACGAGATCACGCGTCTGCCTTCGCGACTATCCGCCGAGGCGCCCAATCGCGAGGAACGGCAGCGCTTTCTTGAGCGTGTGCAACGGCTTGGTTATGAAGCAGGCTATCAAGGCGTGCGGATCACCAAGGACGGCAGCCGCTTCATGATCGAGGAGGCAACGCTGTGGCAGATGATCGATACCGATGGGGTGCTACACGGGCAGGCCGTGATCATTCCGCGGACTCGGGATCTGTGAGTTACTGCGAGCGTCGATCTCAGCGAGCTTGCCGCGGATCACGCGCAGTCTGTACTCGAAGCTGATTCGCGTGGCACTCCCCTCGGGCCAGTCGTTGATCAGATTCAATACGGCTCGCTCATCCGCGAGCCACCAGATTCGTTCGTCGATCATTGCAGTCATCCTTTAGTGGTCAGGGAAGCGGGCTTGAAGGGCTGACTTGTGCAGGTGTGTCTCGACCTCTCTCAATTCGGCCAATGAAGCGCGGTCGAATTCCGCATCGAGGTCCAACTGCACGTACCCCTTCCATTGCCGATCACGGCGATGCGACCACATGCTGTACCAATACGTGGTCGCCTTTACCAAGGCGCGTTCGTTGCGGGATTGCACCCAATAGTTGTCCACGGCGAAACTGGATTTCAGTCGTTCAAGGTCTAACAAGTTGGGAGGTATCTGTTGCGGGTCGCCAGATTCGTGGCTCAAAACAAACGTCACCACATCGAGATCTCTTGGCCCTCGGCCATAGCGCGCCTCGACGTCTTCCACAAAGCTTCCGTCCACCCACTGAAAACCCGCGGTAATACCGGCCTCGTGTATCGACTGCCTGAACTCAAGCAGCCCCCGCAGAATTGTGCAACGCGCTGGCGTGGTTGCAAACCGGCGTACAAACGAGAGAAGCGACACCTCGTACGGCGACCGATCCGCACTTGCAGCGTTGCCATCATTCACAGGCGGAAGCACCAGCATGTCATTCCATGCCGGTATCTGGACGAAGTTCATTCATTGACCCTGAGTTACCGGCGCTAGCCATCCATATCGGGCGGCGGCGCCGTGTTTTTTTCGATGCATCAATGCTGCATCGAACACACCACAGGGGCCAAGTAAACTTGTGTGTCCAACTGCCATATTTCTGTGGCAGCTGTGCCAAAGCGTCCCGCATTGCACGGGACGCCTTCATTCATTGCATCACGTTCGGCGTCAGACCACTTCGAAGAAGTGCGTCTTGTCCCGATCAAGCTGGGCGATCAATCCGAATTCCCAGTCGAGGTACGCCTGCATGGCGGCCGCTGCGTTATCCGTGCCTTCGTACGGACGGCGGTAGCGGTCTGTGCGGGGAACGGAGAGGTTGGTTTCACCCTGCTCCACCGGATAGCCCGCGTCGGCCCACGCTGCGGTGCCGCCTTCAAGTACGAAGACTTCTGACGATGTGAGTCGTTGCAGGTCGATGGCAGCGAAGCGCGCGAGCAGGCTGGAGCCGCATGTCAGCACATAGCATCGTGCGGGCGGAATCGCCTGCAGTGCCTGCTTCAGCTGGGCGCGGATGGCGAACCATGCGCCGGGGATATGGCGCTTCACGTAATTGGCGCTAGCCGTGACATCGATCACGGCCACGTCGCCTTCGCGGAGCCAGCCGGCCAGCGTGGCGGGGGCGATGGTTGCGACCTCGGGTGCAGCCGGACGCTGGGCGGCAGGTACACCGCGCTCGCTGCGTCGCGCATCATCGACCGGCTCCACGACATAGACTTCCCAGCCCATCTGCGCGAGCCACGATGCGCTCATGTCTGCGCGCACACCATCATCATCGGCCAGCACAATACGTGCGCCGCGCACGGGTGCCTGGTGATCGGTTTCCTGCACGAGCTGGCCGCCCGGTGCGCTGGTGAAGCCTGGCAGGTGGCCGTCTGCATATTCCTCGGGTGTCCGCACATCAAAGCGATAGACGGTGCGCTCCGGTGAATCCAGCGATGACAGTGCATCGAATGCGATGCGTCGCACGCCAGCACGGCTGGCAATCGCGCGTGCACCTTCGCGTGCCTGTGCGCGGTTCGCGGGATCGATCTCCACGGGTGCGCGGCGGCTGGCGCCATGCGAGAGCTTCTGTCCCGCCAGCTTCCAGCCGATAGTGCCGTTGCGCAGCGCAGCCACCGGATTCGGAATGCCCGCGTTGACCAGCGATTGCGTACCGATGATGCTGCGCGTGCGGCCTGCGCAGTTCACCACCACCTTGGTCTTTGGGTCCGGTGCGAGTTCGCGGATGCGCAGCACCAGTTCCGCGCCCGGCACGCTTGTGGATGTGGGAATGTTCATCGTCTGGTACTCGTCGAAGCGTCGCGCATCGACGATCACCACGTCAGCCTTGCTGTCGATCAGCGCCTGCACTTCCTGCGCGGACAGCGATGGCGTATGGCGCCTGGCCTCCACCAGTTCCCCGAACGACTTGCTGGGCACGTTCACGTCACGGAATACTTCGCCGCCCGCGGCAATCCATGCAGCCAACCCACCATCGAGCAGGGACACATCCGTGTAGCCGAGTTCGCGCAGCTTCAACGCCGCATGCGGTGCGAGATCCTCGCCATCACGCTCGCCGTAGATCACGATGCGGGTGTCGCGGCGCGGAATACGTGTCCAGGCTTCCAATTCAATCTTCGACAGCGGGAAGTTCGCAGCCCAGAGCGGATGCTCCTGGGCGAACGGGTCTTCCTCGCGCACGTCGATCAGCGCGATCTCGGTGCGGTCGAGCAATGCCTGACGCACCGCGAGGCTGGTCGTGGTCGGAAACGTTTGGGTAGTGGCAGTCATGACGCGATGGGGTCCTTGGAGCGGTCCCACGGATTGGGCAGGGTGGAGTTGGAATAACCGGAGATGAAGTGCTTGGTGCCGCCCGATTCCGGATAGACATGGCGGCGCACCGCGCCGATGTTGGCGCCGTACACATGGATGCTGATCGATACGCGGTCGTCGAACGCGTTGTGGACGCGATGGATGTCACCTACGGTTGGCGATACCGCTTCCACGTGACCGGGCTCCAGCCGAACGGCGTCGCCATGCGGACGTGGCACGCCCTCGGCATCGATTGCGTACGGCTGCGAATACTCGGCGCCGCGCAGCATGCCGATCAGGCCCCATACCGTGTGATCGTGGATTGGCGTGCGCTGCCCCGGTCCCCAGACAAAGCTGACAATCGAGAATCGCTCAGCCGAATCGCAGTGCAGCAGCACCTGCTGGTAATACTCGGGATGGGGTTGTGCGTAGGCATCGGGCAGCCAGTCGTCGCGGGCCACCAGGCGCGCGAGCAGTTGGCCGCCTTCGTCGAGGATGCGCGCCTCGTCGGGCTGCTGGTCGAGCAGCGCCGACAAGCCGGTAATGAAGTCGCGCAGCGGCGTCAGTGTCGATGTCTGCGCAGTGAGCAATGTCTCAGCCATGTCTTGTCTCCGGAGCACGTTCGCCATCTGTGGACGAATCGCCCACAACCTTAGCACGAAGGCGCGCCCGTTGTTGCCTTGCGGATGTCCTCACAAGCCCAGCGCCGTGCGGCCGGCGGCGGTCAGGATGGCGTCGTTCTGCGGGGTATGGATGCGACTGCAGAGCACATCGCGATAGTGCCGCTCCAGCGGATTGTTGCGGCTCAGGCCATGATTGCCCGAGAGTTGCAGCGCCAGTTCCAGCACCCGGATCGCATTCGATGTCACGGTGAACTTGAGCAGGCCACCGTCGCTGACCGAGGGCGGTGTGCCGTCATCGGTACGCGTCGCAGCATCGTCGAGCAACACCGCGTTGGCGCGCAGCAGCGCGGCCATCTCGCCAATCGATTCCTGCACGCGCGGCAGCGTGGCCAGCGGTTTGCCGACGCTGCCCGGTGCGCGTTCCTGCACGAACTGGCGAATCCAGTCGAAGCCTGCGCGTGCCACGGCGTCGTAGAGGCTGCCGAGCAACGTCACCATCCATGCCTGCTGGTCAGTATTTGCGTCGATATCGGCCTGGCTCGCCCCTGCTGGTGCCCACGCCTCCGGCGCGCGGATATCCACGGCGTTCTCGAACGGAATCCATACGTCTTCGAGCACCGTCTCGTGGCTGCCCGAGGCACGCAAGCCAAGATGGTTCCAGCTTTCGATCACGCGAATACCGGGCGTCTCGGCGTCGGGCTTCGGCACAAGAAACATGCCAATGCGTGGCTCCGGTTCGTGCGTACGCGCCCATACGGCCAGCCAGCGCAGCGCCGGAATGCCGGTGGTGTAGAGCTTGTGGCCGCTCAGTCGCCAGCGATCGCCCACGCGCGTGGCAACGGTGCCCGGCAATCCACCGCGCGACGGCGATCCCAGTTCGGGTTCTACCCGCAGCGAGTTGATCAGCGCGCCCTCCTCCACGGCGCTGCGCAGCACTTGCTGGCGCACGGCTTCCGGCCAGCGCGAATCGGCACGGCCGATGGAGCGGTGCTGCAGGTAAGTCATCGTCAGGACCAGCGCCGTGGCGGGGTCGCCGCCAGCTACGGCGGCGATGATGCGTCGCGCCTCGGCCAGTCCCGCACCAGCGCCGCCATGGGCCAGCGGCACGGTATGGGCGATCAGGCCATATTGGTGCAGCAGCGCAAAGTTGTCGTGCGGAAAGCTGCCATCGGCATCGTGGGCCGAAGCAGTGGAGGCAAAGCGAGCGGCCAGTTCGGCCAGCACATCGTCCAGCCGCGCGGCGGGCGTCGGCAGGCGGTGCAGGGATGACGCAGACATGGAGTTCCTTGGGGGAGCAGATCAATCGCCACATAGCGTACCGCCGCCCCTCGCCCCGGAAAACGACGCATATCGCATATCGAGCGACGGTTTTTATCGAATAAGGACCGGCGTTTTTATTCGTTCGGGCGCACGGCCCGCAGGCGTACGTTCTTCCCATTTCACGCACCAGGAGAAAGGGCATGAGCGTCGACTTCATCGGGATGATCCAAAGCCAGAAGCAATCCGAGATCCATTCGCCCACCGGGCCCGTGGTCGATCGGGATTACGTGCGTGCCTTTGCGCAGGCACACGAGCAGGCCGGCTTCGATCGCGTGCTGGTGCCGCACCACTCCACCGGCCCATCGGCCACGTTGACGATTGCGTACGCCGCCGCTGTCACCGAGCGCATCCACTTCATGCTGGCCCATCGGCCCGGCTTCACATCGCCCACGCTGGCTGCACGGCAGATCGCCACGCTCGATCAGTTCAGCGGTGGCCGGCTCGGCGTGCACTTCATCTCGGGTGGTTCGGACGACGAGCAGAAACGCGATGGTGACTATCTCGATCACGATCAGCGGTATGCACGCACTGACGAGTATCTCGGCATCCTGCGTCGCATCTGGACCGAGCCGCAGCCGTTCGATCACGCGGGCGAGTTCTACCGATTCGAGCGCGGGTTCTCTGAAGTGAAGCCCGCTCAGCGTCCGCACGTGCCGATCTATTTTGGTGGCGCCTCGGAAGCTGCACTGCAGGTGGCTGGCAAACATGCCGATGTCTACGCGCTGTGGGGCGAATCGCTCGACCAGGTGCGCGATCTCACGACACGCGTGCGTGCCGAAGCCGCGAAGCATGGCCGCGAGGTGCGCTTCTCGGTGTCGTTCCGTCCAGTGCTCGCCGAGACCGAGGACAAGGCATGGCAGCGCGCCGACAGCATCCTCGAACGCACGCGAGCGCTGCGTGTGCAGGCCGGATACAGCCGAGGAGGTCCGCAACAAAGCGAAGGTGCACGCCGGCTTCTCGCGGCGGCAGAACAAGGCGACCGCGTCGATCAACGCTTGTGGACGGCCATCGCGCGTGAGACCGGCGGACGTTCGAATTCCACGGGTCTCGTTGGCACGCCCGAGCAGGTAGCCGATGCGCTGCTGGCTTACTACGACCTGGGCGTCACCACATTCCTGATTCGCGGTTTCGATCCGCTCGAAGACGCCATCGACTATGGCCGCGAACTCATTCCGCGTGTGCGCGAACTGGTGGCCCAGCGCGATGCGGCATCGAACAAGCGCGCCGCCTGATCACATCCAACATCACCCACAACAAAACGGGGAGCGGGAAATCATGAGCCAATCGACATCACCCGACGCACGGCGCCGGCAACTGCTGCGCGCAGCCGGCGGCGCCGCCATCGCCGCACCAGCGCTGATCCTCGGCCGCCAGGCATGGTCGGCGCCGCGCAAGGTCACGTTCGCGTGGAACCAAAATTCCTTTTGCCTGACACCCATCGTCGTGGCGCAGGAGAAGGGCTTCTTCGAGAAGAATGGGCTACAGGTAGACCTGATCAACTACAGCGGCTCCACGGACCAGTTGCTCGAATCGATTGCAACAGGCAAGGCCGATGCGGCAGTGGGCATGATCCACCGCTGGCTGAAGCCGCTCGAAGCGGGCTTCGACGTGAAGATCATCGGCAGCTCGCATGGCGGTTGCGTGCGGCTTGTTGGCGCAAAGGCGGCGGGTGTGACCAACCTGCAGTCGCTCAAGGGCAAGACCGTTGGCGTGAGCGATCTCGCCGCACCGGGCAAGCACTTCTTCACGATCCTGCTCGCGAAAAATGGTATCGATCCGGATCGGGACATCACATGGCGCCAGTACCCTGCCGACCTGCTCGGCGTGGCCGTCGACAAGGGCGAGATTCAGGCGATTGCCGATGGCGATCCAAACCTCTACCTGCTGGAGAAGCGCACCAACGGCGCCTATATCGAACTCGCGACGAACCTCACCGGCGAGTACGCGCGCAAGGTCTGCTGCGTGGTGGGTGCGCGCGGCGAACTGGTGCGCAACGATCGCCCCACTGCTGCCGCACTGGCGCGCGCCATCGTGCAGGCCACGGACTACGTCAACGAGAATCCGAACGAAGCTGCCAAGGTCTTCGCCAAGTACTCGCCCAAGATCAGCGTCGAGGATCTGCGCAAGCTCTATGCGACGCTCACCTATACGCACCATCCCACCGGCGTGGACCTGCAGGAAGAAATCGCGTTCTACGCTGGCGATTTCCAGCGCATCGGCGTGCTGAAGAAATCCACGGACGTGAAGCGCCTGGCGCAACATGTCTATGCAAACGTACTGGCCTGACGGGGTAACGCTCATGACGACGAGTCAGCAAACCATCGACACGCCCTTGCTGCAAGGCACGCCAGCCGCCACGCGGCGCGTGCCCGGCAGTGCATGGCCCATCGGCATCGTGGCTGCAATGGCATGGGCCGCGTTCGGCGCCATCACATGGCGCTGGCCCAACAAGGTGGCGGGCTTCACGGACTGGGCCTATACCGAGGAACTCGGCATTGCCGTGCTCGTCGTCGCGGGTGCGCTGCTTGCTGTGGCGCTCTTCGGCGGCTACGTGCCTGCGCTGCAACGCTTTCGCGAAAGTTTGCGCAAGGCCGGTCCGTGGCTGATTGCGCTCCCCGTGATTCTGGCCGCTTGGGAAATCCTCACGGCCAAGACCGCGTCGCTGCCCACGCCGTTCTTCGCGCCGCCGCAGGCATTGATCGAAGTCTATGTCGACGACTGGCGACGCCTGGGAGACAGCGTGCTCAACACGGTCAAGCTGCTCGGTCTCGGTGTGGCGTATGGCGGTGTGGTCGGCTTTCTGATCGGCGTGTCGATCGGCTGGTCGCGCCGCATCGGTTACTGGGTGCATCCGGTGCTGCGCGTGCTGGGGCCGTTGCCATCCACCGCACTGTTGCCGCTCACGTTCTACTTCTTCCCGTCGAGCTATTCGGCGGCCGTGTTCCTGATCGCACTGGCCACGGCGTTTCCCGTTGCAGTGCTGACGTGGTCCGGCGTGGCGGGTGTGAACAAGAGCTACTACGACGTGGCGCGCACGATGGGTGCATCGGAATGGTTCCTCGTGCTGCGCGTGGCGATTCCGGCCGCGTTGCCGCAGGTATTCGTCGGCCTGTTCATGGGATTGGGCGCATCGTTCTCCGTGCTCGTCACCGCCGAGATGATGGGCGTGAAGTCCGGCCTTGGCTGGTATCTGACCTGGGCGCAGGGCTGGGCCTCGTATGTGAACATGTATGCCGCCCTGATCGTCATGGCACTGCTGTTCTCGGGCGTCATCACATTGCTGTTCACGGTGCGCGACCGCGCGCTGTCGTGGCAGAAAGGAACCGTCAAATGGTAGCGGTCGTTCAAGACACCCATGCTTCGGCCGGTGCGCGCATCGATATTCAGTCAGTGAGTCATGCATTTGGCGATGGCGATGCGCAACTGCCCGTGCTCGATAGTGTGAATCTGCAAGTGGCACCCGGTGAATTCGTGGCATTGCTCGGTCCCAGCGGCTGCGGCAAATCCACGCTGCTGCGACTCGTGGCGGGGCTGGAGACGCCACTGTCAGGGCAGATCCGTCAGGACGATGTGCCGATCGATCGGCCCGACCCCTCGCGCATCGTCGTGTTCCAGGACCCAACGCTCTACCCGTGGCGACGCGTGCGCGACAACGTCGCACTGGGTCTGCAAGCGCGCGGACTGTTGCGCCGCGAAGGCCATCGTGTGGATGCCGCACTGCGACGCGTGGGCTTGGAAGGCTTCGCGCAAGCGTTTCCGCATCAGCTCTCGGGCGGCATGGCGCAGCGCGTGGCGCTGGCGCGTGCGCTCGTCAATGATCCGCGCCTGCTGGTGCTCGACGAACCGCTCGGCAAGCTCGATTCGTTGACGCGGCTCGCCATGCAGAGTGACCTTGTGGATCTCTGGCAGCGCGCCGGCTTCTCGGCGCTGCTCGTCACGCACGACGTGGAAGAAGCGCTGTTCCTGGCGCAGCGCGTCATCGTGTTCAGCCAACGCCCCGCGCGCATCACCGCCGAGATCAAGGTGGATCTACCCTACCCGCGCCACCGTGGCGATCCGCGCCTGACCGAACTACGCCACGAGGCGCTGCGCCATCTGGGTCTCGATGCAAGCTGGTAAGCCGGTTGTTCCGCGCGTGACTGAACATTGCGATGTGGTCGGCAAGCACACCCTCCTGCCCTCTCCCCCGCCCCTCTCCCGCACAGCGGGAGAGGGGCGACAACCACGAGTCAATGGAACGCCTTTGGACGACTCCCCTCTCCCGCGAGTGGGTGAGCCATGAGCGCGCCACCTCCGCAAGCGTGGCTCAACGCACTACTGACGCTGTTGCAACAGGCCCAGTTAGGTCTGCTGCAACTCTGGCATTTACTGGGCCTGACCGATGAAGTGCATGGCCAGCCCGCATGGCCGTGGGCGCGACGCATTGCTGGCGAAACACTGCTGATCGATCTCGGTCTTGCGCGGCAACTGGCGTGGAGTCTGCTCGCGGTGGCCTTCGCGCTGCTTTGCGTGGCGCTGGCGCTGCTATGGCGTCGTCGTCGGCTGGCCTGTCTCGGCGCAGGTGCATTGGCATTGGTGATCGCGCCGTGGCCTTCGCCTGCGCTGCTGCTGACAGCCGCTGCGCCGACGAGCTTCCATCGCAGCCCGACCCAGTTCTCCGTCGATGCAATTGCCACGGGCGCGCGCATCTACGCGACGCACTGCGTGGCATGTCATGGCGACGATGGTCGCGGCGAAGGGGCGCAGTCGGCGCGCTTATCCACCTGGCCACCGACCTTTGCGAGTCCGCTGTTGGGTCGTCGCGCCGAAGGAGAACTGTACTGGCATATCGTGGCTGGCATGCGCGACGCGCGGGGCCGCATGACCATGCCCGCCTTTGGCAACGATATCGATGACACGCAGACCTGGGCCGTTATCGACTACCTGAAGACATTGGCTGCCGGCACTGGCGCAGCGATGCAAGGCAACTGGCCGATTCCACTGCAGCTCCCGAATGTATCCATTCAATGCACGGGAGCGCCGCCCCGCTCGCTTGCGGACTGGCGCGGCCAGCAACGCGTGCGCGTGGTGGCATTCGATGGCGCGGCATCCACGCTGCCGCTGGAAGACCCGCGCTTTGTCACGCTGCTGGTGACGCGTGATGGGCAGCCGCTGGTCGATGTGCCGGCATTCCGTGCGGGCTGCGTGGCTTCATCGCGCAATGCTTGGCAGGTGTTTGCCCAGTTGGCGGGTGTCGATACATCGACACTGGCGGGCACGGCTTTTCTTGCGGATCGCAACGGCTGGTTGCGCGCGCGAAGTTCAGGCGGATCAGGAAAGCAAAACGAATGGGGTCAGGACGACCTGCTCTGCACCGCAGGACAGGTCGCGCAAATCACGCAGATGGCGCGGAAGACGTCGCAAGCGGATGGACTAACCGCCCTGCTGCTGCGAATGGATGCCGAGCCCGTTCGCTTCGTGCAGGGCGGCTTTGTTCACTGATGCCAGCGTCACGCTGTCGATCGCAGCCAGCACTTCATCAACCGAAGGCGGCTTGCCGTTGTCGCCCACAGACACGGCATGGCCCGGGCGATCCACGCCGAAGTGCGGACGCGATGTCGCGGTGAACAGCATCACGGTAGGCTTGCCCAATGCATCGGCCAGATGCACGAAGCCGGTGTCCATGCCGACGACGAGCGACGAGGCATCCACGCGCTGCGCGCACTCGGTGATCGACATGCGCGGCAGCACTTCCGCATTCGGAATCGCGGCGGCCAGCGCCTGCGCTTCGGCCTGCTCCTTGGGCGAACCCCACGGCAGTTCCACGCGATAGCCGCGCCGCGCCAGCACGTGGCCAATCTCTACCCAGTTGGCCTGCGGCCATTTCTTGATGTCGAGCGACGTGGCATGGAACAGCGTGGCGCGCGGCACACCGTCCGTATGAAGCGGCACGGCGGGTGCAGGCACATTGAGTTCGGGCGTCTCTTGCGGCTCGATCTCGTATCCCAGCGCATTGGCCACCACCATCCGCATCTTCTGGCGGCAGTTGGCGTCGCCGTGCGGCCCGTAGATCTGTGTGTAGGCAAACACGGCCTTCGACTCGCCGAGGTATTCCGCGGCATAACCGAGGCGGCGCGGCGTGCGGGCCAGGCGCGCAACAATCGCACTCTTCATCACGCCGTGGACGTCGATTGCTACGTCATAGCGTTCGCGACGAAGTTCGCGCACTGCGGAGAGGATGCCGCGCAGGTCTTTCCATTTGCGGCCGTTCTTGTTGAACTGCCGCAGCGGCGGCGCGATGACGCGATCTACACCGATAGCCCAGCGCGGAATATCGGCACATGAGGCGTCAACCGCCCAGTCGATCTTTGCCTCGGGATAGGCACGGCGCAGGTCGTGCAGCAGCGGCAGGGTGTGGACCATGTCGCCCAGCGAGGTGATCTTGATGAGAAGAATGCGCTTCATGAAAGGGCCGGCGTTTCTAGTTGTATGCAAACCCGGCCATCCAGCGGCCGGGTTTTTCGAAGGCGCTAGTATGCCCGACCCGGCGAATCCAAAGAAACTGCGAAGATGTATCGGCGCCCTGATTGACCCGTGCTACTTCGACCACACCGACGCATCCTGCACCACCGTCGCAAAGCGGTCGTTGAGCGCGGCGAGCGTGTAGCGATGCAGATCGGCAGCCGATAGCGGATCGCCGCCGAGCGGGTCCGGCAGATCGCGCGTGGCACAGCCGGATGCGACCAACGTCACGCGATAGCCATGGTCGAGCGCCGAGCGCACAGTCGCGCTGATGCACATATGCGTCTGGAAGCCAGCCACGATCAGTTCCCGGCGTCCAATCGCCTGCAGCCGCGCCGCGAGATCCGTACCGGCAAAGCTGTTCGGCAGGCTCTTGACCAGCGTCTGCTCGCCCTTGGCAGGTTGCAGACCGTCGATGATCTGCGCGTGGATGCTATCCGGATCGAACGCCCCGCCGGCCTTGCCGTGATGCACCACATGGATGACCGGGGTGCCGTGCTGCCGCGCCAGGGCAAGCAGCGCGCCACATTCGGCCACAGCCTCGGGCATGCCCGTCAACGGCAGCTTGCCATCCACGTACTCGCGCTGATGGTCTACCAGGACCAGCACCGCCTCGGACCAGGCGGATGGCTTGCGGCTGGCGCCAGCGGCGTCGAGCAACGTGAAGGGTGCGGCAGCGGTCATGGTGGGTTTCCGAGGTAGTGTGCGGTGACTATGCAGGCATCGTAGAGCGCGCTAACCTGTGCGCCAATTCCCCACAGACTCACACTTGCCGTGCAAAAAAGCACAATTGCCTGGGACGACCTGCTAACGCTGTCCACCCTGATGCGAGCCGGCAGCTATTCCGCCTGCGCCCGCGAACTCGATATCACCCATGCCACGGCCATCCGGCGCATCCGGCGGCTGGAGACCGCGCTTGGCAAACCTGTGGCGACTCGCGCCGACGGCAGCTTCGTGCTCACCGCCGCAGGCCGCAATGCACTGATTGCCGCCCGACAGATGGAAGAATCGGCCGACCGGCTGATCCGCGAAATCGAAGGGGTAGGTACCGGCGTGTCGGGCGTGGTGCGCATTGCCTCCACTGCGTCGCTGGGCAGCATGGTCCTGACGCCTCGGCTGCCGGCGCTCTATGCGTCGAATCCCGAGCTGGAGGTCCGGCTGGAAGTGGACAACCGGGTGACCAGTCTTGCCAAGCGCCGCGCGCACATTGCCGTGCGGCTTGCGCGTCCGCAGGAAGACACCATCGTCGCGCAGCGCGCCGGCACGATGCATTTTGGGCTCTACGCGCCCTCGGGCATGTCCACCGCCGTGGCCGAGTCGCGCGATACACCCATCTGCGGCCTGCTCGATGAAGGTTTCGCGCTACCCGAAGTGGAATGGCCACAGGCCCAGGCGCGGCGCCTAGCCTTCCAGTCCAACAGCTTCTTTGCCGTGCGCGAGGGCGTACGCGCCGGCCTCGGCGTCGCCCTGCTCCCTCACTATCTGGGCGACAAGGAACCGGGACTCTGGTGTGTGCGCCCTGTGCCGGAAGTGATCCGCGAGATCTGGCTGGCCTACCCCGTCGAGTTTCGGGGCGCGTCACGATTCCGTCCCGTGATCGACTGGCTGGCAGAGACCCTGACTGCTTGCCCATGAACACCTGTTTCAGACGGGTGTCGCATTGCTGCAACGACGCGCCGCATGCGTCACCCCATGTGGTGAGCCGCACGCGAATGACTCGTTGACGCCGCTCAATAAGTTGCAGTTCTGCTACGCTTCCACCCGGCTGCCGTAGAGGTTCGAACAGATGGGCAGGGTCGTTGCACAAAGCCCAAAGGCAACCGAGAAACGGGTCAGTGCGCATAAATTCAAGATGCGTTCCATGCGGCACTCATTGAAGTACAGGATGGCAATCGCCGCCGCAGCGGTCGTCACGCTCGTATTCGTGGCGCGCTCGGGGTTTTCCCAGTACTACGCTTACACGCGGCTGAACGAGGTGGTTCAGGCGCAGCAGGACACACTGGTCAGGCTCATTGCCGACCAACTCGACGAGAAGCTTGAATCGCGCGCCGTGGTGCTCCGCCGGCTCGCACGGACGCTATCGCCTTCGCTTGACCAGTCCCCCGCCCAGTTGCTCCGTCTGGCTACCGATACGGTGGACATGCCCGAGCATTTCAACGCCGTCTTCCTCGTCCGGCCTGATGGGAATGTGGTCTTCAGCACGGCCGTCCCCCTGGACAAGAAGGTATCCGTCTGGGAGCGCGACTATTTCCAGAACATTGTGCGCGGCGCCGATTTCGCGGTGTCGGATCTGCTGCAAGGCAAGCACACCAGTTCGCCGGGCGTGATCCTGGCCGTCCCGCTGCGCGATGCGAAAGGCGCACTGCGTGGCGTGGTCGGCGGTGTGCTGAACCTGTCCGCCGACAACTTCCTGCGTGAACTCGCCCAACATCGCGTGGGCGTTACCGGCTATTACTGTCTGGTCTCGGCAGGCCCGAATCCAAGATATGCCATGCATCCGGATACCTCCCGGGTGCTGAAGCCTGCGCTGGCCATCGGTGAAGCGTGCGGCGCCGAGCAGCCCGAGTCGCGCTGGGAAGTCCTGTCACCGGTCCAACCCGTCGTGGCACGCCGCCTGCTGGAATCGAACGGCTGGGAAATCATCTCGGTGCTTCCGGCCGCCGAAGCCTACTCGCCGCTGTTCGAAGTCAGGCATCGCGCGATTGCTGTTGCCCTGGCATCGCTCGGCATCGCGGCGCTGCTGATGTGGCTGATGATCCGGCGGCTGCTGGCCCCGCTCGAACACCTGCACCGCACCGTGCGCCGCCTGTGCGAACAGCCTGCGGCCGTGGCCGATCTGCCAGTGGAGCGCGATGACGAGATCGGCGAACTGGCCGGCGCATTCTCGGAGGTCATGTCGCAACTGTCCGAGCGCGAAGCCGCGCTGAAAGCCGCCAAGGACAGCGCCGCTGCCAGCGAGAAACGGCTGGAGGCGATCGCCAACCACGTGCCGGACTTTGTCGCGTTCATTGACGCCAGCGAACGCTTCGTCTTCGTGAATCAGGCTTTCGCGCTGCACTTCGGGCTACCCGCCGCGCAGATCGCGGGGCTGTCGCTGCGCGAACTCTGGGGCACGGCCGAATACGTGGCCTACCAGCCATTCCTCGAACAGGCGCGCGCCGGGGACCCGGTCACCTTCACGCGCGAAGCCACCGATGGCACGGCGTGGGAAGTCACGTTCCAGCCCGCCTGGAACGATGCGCAGGACGCAACGGCGACCCTCGCTGGCCTGCACATGTTCTCGCGCAACGTCACGGGCGAACGGCAGAAGCTGCGCTCGCTCGAAGCCCAGACCTTGTCCGATCACCTGACTGGCTTGCTGAACCGCAAGGGCTTCGACCGCCGCCTCCAGGAAATGATGGCGCGCGCCGACGCCAATGGCCACCGCGCCGCCCTGCTACTGGTGGACCTCGACGACTTCAAGGCCGTCAACGACACCCATGGTCACCCCATCGGCGACCAGTTGCTGATTGCATTCGCCGAACGTCTTCGCGCTTGCGTGCGCACTGGCGACGCCGTGGCGCGCATCGGCGGCGACGAGTTCGCGATCATCCTCGATAACGTACACAGCCAGAACACCGTGGAGCGCATCGCCCATACGGTGGTGCACGCGGCCCTGCGCCCGTTCGAGATCGACGGCCGCCGCCTGGTCTCCACGGCCAGCGTCGGCAGCGCCATGCACCGCCCCGACCAAGGCACCTCGGTCAGCGAACTGTTCATGCGGGCGGACATGGCGCTCTACGAAGCCAAGCGGCATGGCAAGGCGTGTCATGCGGGGAGCATCCACGCCGTAGAGACCTCGGCGCTGATCGCCGCCGAGGTCCAGAACTGACCCGGTATCCGATACCAATCAGAACCGCATCGACGCATTCATCATGAACGTACGCGTCGATGCCGGCAGCACAAAGCCGTCGTAGGTGGTGGTCCAGTAGCGGCGGTTGAACACGTTGTTCAGTGTGGCGCGCACGGTTAGTTCCTTGCCGGCCGCGCGTGTCGTGTAGCGCGCGCCCAGGTCTGCCGTGGTGTACGACGGGATCTGCTTGGTGTTGGCCGAGTTCACGAACATTGCGCCGGTCACCTTGGCGCCGGTCCACAGCGTCAGCCCCGGCAGGAACGGGGTGTCGTACTCCACACGGCCCGTGACGATGTAGTTCGGTGTGGCGAACACGCGGTTGCCGTTGACCTTCGGGTCGTCCACGTCCCTGGTCTTGGTGTTAAGCCACAGCACGCCGCCTGTCAGGCGCAGGTCGCGGGTCACGCGCCAGAAGCCGCTGGTATCCAGGCCGGTGAATTGCTGCTTGCCGTCCTGCACGAAATAGTTCGAGAGGTTCGTGTACGCATAGCCTTTTTCCACGCGAAACAGTGCAACATTGGCGCCCCACTTGTTGCGCTCGGTCTTGAAGCCCAGTTCGTACTGGCGGCTCTTGAGCGGTCCGAAGGTCTCGCCGGCGTTCAGCGTGGTCTGGCCCGCCGAGCCGCCCGGCTCCAGTGATTCCACGTAGCTGGCATAGGCCGTCGAGAAGTGGTCGGTCTTGAACATCACCGCCGCCGTCGGCGTGAACGGATTCGCGCTGTAGCGGGATGTCTGTATCGCCTGCGAGTTGTACTTGTCCTGCGAGAACATGTTGTAGCGCACGCCCGCCAGCACCGACAGGCGCGGCGTGATCTGCATGGTATCGCTCAGGTACACGGACTTCTGCTGGATCTTGTAGTCGCGGTACGGGCTGTAGTCCTTGCCGACGCCGGGCTGCTCGGGCAGTAGCACCGGATTGAACAGGTTGTTCATGCCGATGAAGACGCCACGGCTGCCGGGGCCGCTATCGAGTTCCTGCACCTGCGACTGGTAGCCCATGCCGGCCACGATGTCGTGCGTCAGCCGGCCCGTCTGGAATTTGCCCTGCACCAGGGCGTCGTACGCCTGATAGTAGTACGCGGTCTTCCAGCGGTAGTTGGTGTCTGCAAAATTGCCCGCGTCGTCCGTCACCCACAGGAAACTGTCCGCGTTCAGGCGGTTCTGGCGTGCGAAGCGATAGTTGAAGCTCGTTTTCCAGTGGCTATTGATGCGGTAGTCCAGGCCGGTGCCCACGGTCAACGTATCGGTTTCGTGCGACGACCACGGCTGCGCCAGGTTGCGCGCCACACTGCGCGCAGCGGGAATCTTGTCCGGGCCGAAGGCCATGGCGAACAGCGTGCCTTGCGACTTGCGCTTCCAGTACATGACATCCGCGTTCCACGTCAGATCTGGCGTGATGCGGAAATCGGTGGCCAGCGAGAACGTCTGGCGGCGTACGTGGACATTGGGTTCGTTGGTGTTGCCGTCCTCGTTCACGGCGTTGATGCGGTAGCCAAAGCGGCCCTCATTGCCGAAGCGGCCACCGACATCGAGCTTCTCGCTCCAGACGCTGTTGATCTGGTAACCCAGTGTTACCTCGCGCAGCGGCTTGTCGGTGGGCGCCTTCGTCACGTAGTTGATGATGCCGCCCGGCGAGCCGAAGCCGTACATGAAACCGGTCAGCCCTTTGAGCAGTTCCACTCGTTCGAACGGCTCCAGCGGGACATCCGAGTCCCAGCTCATGAAATTCTGGCCGTTGACCTTGGTGCCGTCGAGCATGTCCACGCGCATGCCACGCACGGCGAAATACGCGTTCTCGTTGCGTGCGTTGTCGCTGAGAACCTGCACGGCGGGGTCGAACTTGAACACGTCGTTGGCGGTCTGCGCCATGCGTTGCTGGATCTCGTCGCTCGACACGGCATTGACCGAGAATGGCGTGTCCACGGCCTTGCGCTCGCCGAGCGCGCCGCTGCTGACCTGCTCGACTTTTTCCGCCTCGCCGGTCCGCTCGCCGACGACGGTTGTCGTCGGCAGCGTGTGGGTGTTGGTCTGCGCATGGGCGGAAAGCGAAATCGTCATCCCCAGTACGGCGGCAGCGACGGGCGACAGGACGGCAGACAGGCCGGACGCGCGAACGGCGCGTGGAACGGCGCGTCCGCGAGATGGACGGTGCGAAGACATTGAAACTCCCGAAAGTTGTGAAAGACGCCCGGAGGTCGACGCACGCACCAGCGCGTGCACCGCCTTCAGGTCAATGCGAATAGTTCGCGTTTATAGCCCGGGGTCGGGAAGCCCCAGGCTGCGTCAGGTCAACGTCAGGCCAACAAAGGCCGCTTTGTTGCCGGTGTCCAACGACGCTGCGGTGCACCGCGTCGATGTCGATCACCTTTGCGTCCGCCGCTTGATCAAACCGAAGTCGCGATGTAATTCGCGCAAAAATTGTCAGCGCAAAAAAAAGGCGACGCCATGGGCGCCGCCGTTCGCACTACCTATCTGAAAAATCAGAAACTTCCTAGCGCACCTTCCCTTCCTTCCAGGCCTGCAGAAGCTTGTCATAGGCGATGGTCTCGCCCTTCGGCTTCTCGTTGTCGAGCTTCTTCCACGGGGCGTGTTCCGATGACAACCACTTGTTCGGGTCACCCTTCGGGTTGAGCTTCGGCGCGCACTGTGCCATGCCCGCGCGCTGCAGGCGGGCCATCACCTGGTCCATTTCCTCGGCAAGGTTATCCATTGCCGCCTGCGGGGTCTTTTCGCCCGTGACCGCCGTGGCCACGTTCTTCCACCAGAGCTGGGCGAGCTTCGGATAGTCGGGCACGTTGTTGCCGGTAGGCGTCCAGGCCACGCGCGCCGGGCTGCGATAGAACTCCACCAGTCCGCCGTACTTGGCCGCGTTCTTGGTCAGGTACTCGTGGTTGATGTCGCTGTCGCGGATGAAGGTCAGCCCGGTCAGCGACTTCTTCAGCGACACGGTCTTCGACGTCACGAACTGCGCGTAGAGCCACGCTGCGGCCAGACGATTCGGATCGGTGTTCTTGAAGAACGTCCACGAGCCCACGTCCTGATAACCGTTCTGCATGCCCTGCTTCCAGTACGGGCCATACGGCGACGGCGCCATGCGCCACTTCGGCGAGCCATCGGCATTGACCACCGGCAGGCCCTTCTTGGTCATGTCGGCGGTGAACGCCGTGTACCAGAAGATCTGCTGCGCGACCTGTCCCTGTGCGGGGACGGGGCCGGCTTCGGAGAACGTCATGCCCATGGCCTGCGGCGGGGCGTACTTCTTCATCCAGTCGATGTACTTGGTCAGCGCATAGACCGCCGCCGGACTGTTGGTGGCGCCGCCACGCGAGACCGATGCACCGACCGGCGTGCACTTGTCGTCGGCCACGCGGATGCCCCATTCGTCCACCGGCATGCCGTTCGGCAGGCCTTTGTCGGCGGCGCCCGCCATCGACAGCCATGCATCGGTAAAGCGCCAGCCCAGCGAGGGGTCCTTCTTGCCATAGTCCATATGGCCGAAGACCTTCTTGCCATCCAGTTCCTTCACATCGTTGGTGAAGAAGTTGGCGATGTCCTCGTACGCAGACCAGTTCGTCGGCACGCCCAGGTCATAGCCGTACTTGGCCTTGAACTTGTCCTGCAGGTCCTTGCGCGCGAACCAGTCCGCACGGAACCAGTACAGATTGGCGAACTGCTGGTCGGGCAACTGGTACAGCTTGCCGTCCGGCGCCGTGGTGAACTTGGTGCCGATGAAGTCCTTGACGTCGATGCCGGGATTGGTGAATTCCTTGCCAGCGCCGTTCATATAGTCGGACAGCGGCAGGATGGCGCCGTAACGATAGTGCGTGCCGATCAGGTCGGAGTCCGAGATCCAGCCGTCGTAGATGGACTTGCCCGACTGCATCGACGTCTGGAGTTTCTCCACCACGTCGCCTTCCTGGATCAGGTCGTGCTTGACCTGGATGCCCGTGATTTCCTCGAACGCCTTGGCAAGTGTTTTCGATTCGTACTCGTGCGTCGTGATCGTCTCCGAGACCACGCTGATCTGCGTGACGCCCTTGGCCTTGAGCTTGGCCGCCGCGTCGATGAACCATTTCATTTCCGCCTGCTGCTTGTCCTTGGCCAGGGACGAAGGCTGGAACTCGTTATCGATCCACTTCTTCGCCGCCGCCTCATCGGCAAACGCAGCGTGGCCGCATGTCAGCGCCGCCGCAAAGGCCAGGGCCGACATCCCCAACTTCACGTGCTTCTTCATCAGTGTGTCTCCTCAGCAACCCCTCCCCGGATCTGTAACTGGGTTGCGGCCCCGGGGAGGGGATAAAGATCTCGCAGCCCATGACAGCGAATTCCTTTCTTGTGGTGACGTGCTGTTACCCCTTGCGCATCACCAGCAACAGCACCACGGCCGAGATGCCCGCGCTGATCCAGACCGACGGTGCCTCTGCCAGCCCGAACCATCCCTGCATCTTTTCGCCAAGACCCACCCATGCCAGGTTGATCCACGCGGCGATCATCAGGCCGATGAACAGTCGATCGCCGCGCGTGGTGGCAATCGGCAGGAAACCCTTGCGCTCCACCGTGGGCGAGCGCACTTCCCAGACGGTCATCCCGATCAGCATCAGCACCACCAGCGCGAAGAACACCGCCACCGGCGTGGTCCATACCATCCAGTTCAGCATGCTCTCTCCTTACACGCGGCCCATCGCGAAGCCCTTCGCGATGTAGTGGCGCACGAACCAGATCACGATGGCACCCGGCACGATGGTCAGCACGCCCGCCGCTGCCAGCACACCCCAGTCCATGCCCGAGGCGGAGACCGTGCGCGTCATCGTCGCCACGATAGGCTTGGCGTTGACCGATGTCAGCGTGCGCGCGAGCAACAGTTCGACCCAACTGAACATGAAGCAGAAGAACGCGGCCACGCCCACGCCAGCCTTGATCAGCGGCAGGAAGATGGTCAGGAAGAAGCGCGGAAACGAGTAGCCATCGACATAAGCGGTCTCGTCGATCTCGCGCGGCACGCCCGACATGAAGCCTTCCAGAATCCATACCGCCAGTGGCACGTTGAACACCAGGTGCGCCAACGCCACGCCGAGGTGCGTGTCCATCAGCCCCAGCGTCGTATAGAGCTGGAAGAACGGCAGCAGGAACACAGCGGGCGGCGTCATGCGGTTGGTCAGCAGCCAGAAGAACACGTGCTTGTCGCCAATGAAACGATAGCGCGAGAACGCATAGGCGGCGGGCAGCGCCACGCTGATCGAGATCACAGTGTTGAGCGCCACGTAGATCAGTGAATTGATATAGCCCGAGTACCACGAGGCGTCGGTGAAGATGGTGCGGTAATGCTCGATCGTGAACGCGGCCGGCCAGAGCGATAGCGAGGACACGATTTCCTCGTTCGTCTTGAACGACATGTTCAGCATCCAGTAGATCGGGACGATGGCGAACAGCAGGTACAGCGTCAGGAACACGGGACGCCACCAGCCGGGTCGCTGGCCGGGCAGTTTCTGGTCAGCCATGAGGCACCTCCTCCACGCCCGCCGCACCCGAAGTGCCAGCGCGCTGCATCCAGTTATAGAGCACGAAGCACGTCAGCAGGATGATCAGGAAATAGACGATCGAGAACGCAGCGGCCGGCCCCAGGTCGAATTGCCCCACGGCCTTCTGCGTCAGATACTGCGAGAGGAATGTGGTGGCATTGCCGGGACCGCCGCCCGTCAGCACGAAGGGCTCGGTATAGATCATGAAGCTGTCCATGAAACGCAGCAGCACCGCAATCATCAGCACGCCGCGCAGCTTGGGCAACTGGATGAAGCGGAACACCGCAAAGCGCGACGCACCGTCGATCTGCGCGGCCTGGTAGTACGCATCGGGAATCGCGCGCAAGCCCGCATAGCAGAGCAGCGCCACCAGCGGTGTCCAATGCCACACATCCATCACGAGCACCGTGACCCAGGCATCCACCGCGCTGCCCGTGTAGTTGTAGTCGAATCCCATGCCGTCGAGCGCGGCGCCGAGCAGGCCAATATCGGTACGCCCGAAGATCTGCCAGATCGTGCCCACGACATTCCACGGAATCAGCAACGACAGCGCGATGACAACCAGCACCGCCGATGCCTGCCAGCCACGTGCGGGCATGGCCAGCGCCAGCAGGATGCCGAGCGGGATCTCCACGCACAGCACCGCCAGCGAGAAGCCGAGCTGTCGCAACAACGCGTCATGCAGTTCCGAATCGCGCAGCACCGTGGCAAACCATTCTGTGCCCACGAACACGCGCCGCTCGGGCGAGATGATGTCCTGCACCGAATAGTTGACGATGGTCATCAGCGGCAGGATGGCGGAGAACGCCACGCAGATCACCACGGGCAACACCAGCAGCCAGGCCTTCTGGTTCACGGGCTTCATGGCACCAGTTCCTCGTTGATATAGAAGCAGGTATGGCGATTGAACGCCGTGAGCCACGCGGTATCGCCGGGACGCAGCGCCGCGGCCTCCGTGCCGAGTCGTGCGCGGATCGTTGCAGGCGCTTCGCCGGTGCCGTTCGCCACGGTCGCTGTCACGAGCCAGTACGTGCCGATGTCCTGCGCACGTTCCACGCGCACCGGCATCGCTTGCGGATGATCGGCCAGTGCGAGTTGCAGATACTCGGGCCGCACGCCGATCTTGAAACTGCCGGCCGTCTGCAATGCAGCCAGTGTCTGCGGCGGGAGTTCAGGCATATAGCGCCGCCCTGCCACTTCGATGGCGCCGTCGCGCCATTGGCCCGGCAGGAAGTTCATGCCCGGCGATCCGATGAAGTGACCGACGAAGGTATGCGCGGGCCGCTCGAACAACGCATCGGCAGAACCCACTTGCACGGCCTTGCCGCGCGACATCACGACCACTTGCTCGGCAAAGGTCAGTGCCTCGGTCTGGTCGTGCGTCACGTAGATCAGCGTGAGTCGGAACTCCTGATGAATCTCCTTGAGCTTGCGCCGCAGTTGCCACTTCAAGTGCGGATCGATCACGGTCAGCGGCTCATCGAACAGGATGGCCGATACGTCCTGCCGCACAAGCCCGCGTCCCAGCGAAATCTTCTGCTTTGCATCGGCAGCCAGTCCGCTGGCACGACGGTCGAGCGATGACGAGAGATCGAGCATTTCCGCCACACGTCCCACGCGCTCGCGCACCTTGTCAGCGGGCACGCCGCGATTGCGCAGCGGGAATGCGAGGTTTTCGCCAACGGTCATCGTGTCGTAGATCACCGGGAACTGAAACACCTGCGCGATATTGCGCGCCTGTGGCGAGGCTTCGGTGACATCGGCACCGTCGAAACGGATGGTGCCCTGCGACGGACGTAGCAGCCCCGAGATGCAATTGAGCAGCGTGGTCTTGCCGCAGCCGGACGGGCCGAGCAATGCATAGGCGCCGCCATCCTCGAACGTAAAGTTCAGCGGCAGCAGCGCGTAATCCTCATCCTTCTGCGGATGGGCCACGTAGGAATGGGCGAGATCGAGATCGATGCGTGCCATGTCAGGCCCCCGATCCGGTCAGCGACAGGCTGGCCACATCGGCCAGCGCACCGGGACGACGCGGCGCGTGAATGCGCTCGCCCGCCGCGTTGAAGAGGTAAAGCTGCGACGGTTCGATATGGAGGGAGAGCGGCGCGCCGAGCCGCAGGTCCAGCACCCCTGCGAACTGGGCCACGAGGTTACCAGCGGGGGTATCTGCGTGAACGAAGGTATCGGAACCGGACAGCTCGGCCAGCGCCACCTTGCCCGGCACTGCGATGCTGTCAGGCACCGCCTGCAGGCGCAGCGCGGCGGCGCGCACGCCAACCGTCACGGGTCCATCCGGGGCGCGCACCTCGGGCAATGGCACCACGATATTGCCGGGCAGCGTCACACGGCCAGCGGCCAGCACGCCTTCGATCAGGTTCATCGGCGGATCGCTGAATGCACGTGCCACGCGCAGCGAAGCGGGATAGTGGAAGACCTCGGGCGTGGGTCCGTATTGCAGCAGCTCGCCGGCATCGAGCACTGCGGTGTGACCACCGAGCAGCAATGCTTCGGCGGGTTCGGTGGTGGCGTAGATCACCGTGGCATCGCCCTGCGCGAACAGGTGCGTCAGTTCCTCGCGCAATTCCTCGCGCAATTTGTAGTCGAGGTTGACCAGTGGCTCGTCCAGCAGCATCAGCGGCGCGTTCTTGGCCAGTGCACGGGCCAGTGCCACACGCTGTTGCTGGCCGCCGGAGAGTTCCGACGGATAACGGTCGAGCAGGTGTTCGATATGCAGGCGCGCGGCCAGGGAACGCACGCGGGCCGCGATGTCGTCGCGGCTGTCGCGCCGCAACCGGAGCGGCGACGCGATATTGTCGAATACGGTGAGCGAGGGATAGTTGATGAACTGCTGGTACACCATCGACACGTTGCGCTCGCGTACCGGCACGCCGGTCACATCAGCGTCGTCGACGAGTACCCGGCCGGCCGTGGGGCGATCCAGCCCCGCCATGACCCGCATCAGCGAAGTCTTGCCGGCCTGGGTGGTGCCCAGCAGGATGGTGACGGCGCCGGGCACGGGGGCCAGCGACATCGGATAAAGATAGGCTTGCGACCCTACTTGCTGCGCAATGCCGTCCAGGCTGAGCTGCATCCGGTCTCCATGTTCTTGTGCTTGCAAAGCCACTTAGAAAACGGCGGCCAAGGCGCACTTTTTCATCTACCCCGCTCGTTTTAGTGCATAAACGAACATAAAACAATACTGCAGCGCATCATTTGTTTTCGTTTCTGTTTGAACTAGAATGCCCGGCATGACGCTGAATCCACGCCAGACCGCCCTTCTAGAGGAAGTCCGCAGCCAGGGCTTTGCCTCGATCGACGAGCTTGCCCGCAAGTTCGGGGTGACATTGCAGACCGTGAGGCGCGATGTCAATTTGCTGGCGGAGAACGGCATGCTGGCCCGCTTTCATGGCGGCGTGCGCATGGACGGTTCGACCACCGAGAACATCGCCTATCCGCAGCGGCAGGTGCTCAATGCCGAGGGCAAGGTGCGCATCGCGCGCGCCGTGGCGGCGGCAGTGCCGGAAGGCTGCTCGCTGATCCTGAACATCGGCACCACGGTGGAAGAGGTGGCGCGCGCGCTGATCCACCATCGCGGGCTGCGTGTCATCACCAATAACCTGCATGTGGCCAATATCCTGGCCGATAACCCCGATTGCGAAGTCATCGTCGCCGGCGGCGTGCTGCGTTCGCGGGACCGCGGCATCATCGGCGAGGCCACGGTGGAGTTCATCCGGCAATTCAAGGTGGATATCGGACTGATCGGCATCTCGGGCATCGAGGCCGACGGGACGCTGCGCGATTACGATTTCCGCGAGGTCAAGGTGGCGCGCGCCATCATGGAACATTCGCGCGAAGTCTGGCTGGCCGCGGATGCTAGCAAGTTCGGCCGCCAGGCCATGGTGGAACTGGCGCCTGTGTCGAGAATCGACCGGCTGTTCACGGACGAGCCACTACGCGCGCCGTTCGACGCGATGCTGGCGGATAGTGGAGTGGGATGTGTGGTGGCGGGGGAGTGAATTTATCCCGCACTGGTCTTTCTCCCCTCTCCCGTTGGCGGGAGAGGGGTGGGGGAGAGGGTCGGCGGTGCAAATTGCGTTGCATCGGCAAGCAGAGCCTCCTG
>NZ_SCMX01000110.1 GCF_005503625.1 Cupriavidus sp. 2SB
GAGGGGGTGGCGGTGGCGGCGTGGGGGTGTCGGTGGACCTCACGCGACTCTTCAGCCGTCCGGCGCCGCCGCAGCAAATCGATCTGTACCGCTACAAGGTGAAGGCCAACGATGGGACGCTGGCCCAGGTGGACGCGCCTGCGGCGCAGGGGCTGGAGCCGGGTGTATGTGTGCGGCTGATCTATCCGGATGGGCAGACGCAGCCGCAGATGGCGCCGTCGAATGAGTGTTGAGGGGTCTTGCTACTGATAGTGTCCTCCCCTCTCCCGCGCAGCGGGAGAGGGGAACAACCACCCGGAAGAGAGAAAGCTTAAGCCGCCTTCCGACTATCCCGCAGTTCCCTCCGCAAAATCTTCCCAACGTTAGTCTTCGGCAGCTCAGTGCGGAATTCCACGTACTTGGGTCGCTTGTAGCCCGTGAGCCGCTCCTTGCAGAAGGCGATCACGTCGGCTTCTGACAGGGCCGGATCTTTCTTAACCACGAACAGCTTGACCACCTCGCCCGAGTGCTGGTCCGGCACACCGACGGCTGCCACTTCCAGCACGCCCGGGCATTCCGCCACCACGCCTTCTACCTCGTTCGGATACACGTTGAAGCCCGAGACCAGGATCATGTCCTTCTTGCGGTCGACAATCTTCGTGTAGCCCCGCTCGTCCATCACGCCGATGTCGCCGGTCTTGAAGAAGCCGTCCGGAGTCATGACCTTGGCGGTCTCGTCCGGACGGTTCCAGTAGCCGGCCATCACCTGCGGGCCGCGCAGGCAGATCTCGCCGGGCTGGCCGAGTGGCAGTTCGTTGCCGTCGTCGTCGCGGATCGACACTTCGGTGGACGGCAGCGGCAAGCCGATGGTGCCAGAGAAGGCGTCGGTATCGGTCGGGTTGCAGGTGGCCGATGGCGATGTCTCGGACAGGCCGTATCCCTCGATGATCGGGCAGCCGGTCTTGGCCAGCCAGTTCTTTGCCACGGCTTCCTGCACGGCCATGCCACCACCGTTGGCCACGCGCAGGCCGGAGCAATCGACCTTGCTGAAATCGGGATGGTTCAGCAGCGCGTTGTAGAGCGTGTTCACAGCCGGGAACATGTTGAACTTGTACTTCTGCAGCTCCTTGATGAAACCCGGGATATCGCGCGGATTCGGAATCAGGATGCTCAGGCCGCCGCTCCGCATGCCCAGCAGGCAGCAGACCGTCAGCGCGAAGATGTGATACAGCGGCAGCGCCGTGATCGTGATGACCTGGTCGATGTGCGCACCCTTGGCCAGCGCCGGTTGCATCCATGCTTCGGACTGCAGCACGTTCGACACGATATTCCGGTGCAGCAGCACGGCGCCTTTCGATACCCCTGTCGTGCCGCCCGTGTACTGGAGAAAGGCGATGTCGTCCGGACCGGTGCTGACCGGCTTCAGTTCCATGCTGCGGCCTTCGGCCAGCACATCGTTGAAGCGCACGCAGGTGGGCAACTCCCACGCCGGCACCATCTTCTTGACGTTGCGCACCACGAAATTGACGATGGCACCCTTCAGCCCGCCCAGCATGTCGCCCATGCTGGCCACCACGATGTGCTTGACTGGCGTGGCAGGCAGCACAGCCTGCAGCGTGGAAGCAAAGTTCTCCAGGATGACGATGGCTTCTGCGCCGCTGTCCTTCAACTGGTGTTCCAGTTCACGCGGCGTGTAGAGCGGATTGACGTTGACCACCACGTACCCGGCGCGCAGCACAGCGGCCAGCACCACCGGATACTGCAGCACGTTCGGCATCATGATGGCCACGCGGGCACCGGCGCGCAGGCCACGTGCCTGGAGCCACGCCGCGAAGTGCCGCGAGAGCGCGTCCAGTTCGCCGTAGGTGATGGCCTTGTCCATGCAGATGAATGCACGGCGATCAGCGTAGGTACGGAACGATTCCTCGAGCAACTGGGCCAGCGAACGGAACTGGCTGGCGTCGATCTCTGCCGGTACGCCTGCCGGATAATGTTTCAGCCACAGCTTTTCCATACCGTCTCCTGAATTTTCTGAATGGTCGTTCGATTTTTTGGGAATGCTAAACGCCTGCCCCATGTAAAGACAACCCGTTAGACGAAGTCCTCCACGAATTCGATCGCGGAAATCGTGGATTATGCGTCACGCAGCCATCCATTCGAGGGAATACCCTGACGATCTTTGCTACGATTGGCCGCGATCAATCAGGCCGGCAACACCAGCTTCATCATGTTCTGCGCCAGCTCTACCGCCAGCGTTTCAGGGTCCATGCGATCCGGTTCGTGCCAGGTGTACATGAAGCCGATCACGCCGCCCATGGAATGGGCTGTCACGCGCGCATCGCCGAAGGCGAACACGCCAGCCGCGCGCCCTTCTTCAAGCAGGCCATACAGGTCGCGGTAGAAATCGCGGGCCATGCTGTTGAGCCAGTCCACTGTCTCTGGCTGCAGGTACTGGTTGTCGCGGAAGCTCAACGCCGCTGCCACGTGGCATTTGACGCAGCGCCTCGCCATCTCCAGCAGGCAGGCATGCAGGCGCTCGCGCACCGGCAGGGACGGATCGGCCGTCTCGCGAATCACAGGCAGGCAGGTTTGCGCCGATTCGCGGCACAGGATGTCGAAGATCTCGTACTTGTCCGAGAAGTAGTAATAGACCGCGGGCTTGGTGACACCCAGCGCCCGACACAGGTCGTTCATCGTCATGCCCGGGTAGCCTTTCGTGTAGAAAAGCTGCGCGGCGGTATCAAGGATCTGGCGTCGGCGCGCTTCCTGGCGTTCGGCAACGTGCGAGCGCGCCGGACCGTCCTCGCTCAGGGTGGCGGCAATGGTGGCGCGCGGCGTGTGGCCGGGTTTTCTCGGGGCATGAGACATAGGCGACATTCTCGCACGCACTGCGCTCGCCACCATCGGGAAACTCCCGCGATTCAGGGGATGGGCAGAGCGTTGTTCAGGGCCGCGCGGCAGGAGTGCCGGACTGTCCCGCTGTCAACGGCGTGACCTCCGTGGCCGGAGGTGCCAGCTTGCGCAGTGCGGCATCGCGCTCGGCAGGCGGAAGGTCGCCGATCTGGCGTGCTGCGGCGTAGAAGCGATCCCAGTCGCCGCCGGATTGCGCGAGCAGCGCCGTGAACGCGGGCACCCATTGCTGGTAAGTGGCCACGGCGGCCAGGTGGGCGTTGGTCAGCGGCTGGTCGAACCAGCGGTCGTAGCCGGTGTAGCCGGCCCACTCCACTTTCAGCGTTCCATACTCGTCACGCAGTTCTTCGAAGATGCGCGCCTTGCCCTGGCGCTTGGCGGCATCGTCCAGCGGGGATTTGTACAGCTTCACGAGCTTGTCGCGCGTATCGAGCAGCATCGCCCGGAACTGGCGGCGCCGGCCATCGTAGATCCGGTAGCTCGCACGTGCATCGGCCGAACCTTCCTGCGCCAGCCAGCGCTCTACGCCAGCGGCCTCCACCGCCGTGGCAAACGACTCGTTGAACGCGGTGTCGTTGCGCACGTAGACCACCTGATGCGCCAGTTCGTGGAAGATCAGCCGCGCCAGTTCGCCCTCGGGCTGGTAGACAAAAGTGTTCAGCAGCGGATCGTCGAAATAGCCGAGCGTCGAGTAGGCCGGGATGCCTGCCACGTAGGCCTCGAAGCCTTCACCGCGCAAACCCTTCGCGTAATGCTCGGCATCGTTCTGGTCGTAGTAACCGCGATAGGTGATGCACCCGACCACCGGGAAGCACCACTTGCGCAGGTCCATCGACAGTTCGGGCGTGGCGAAGACGCTCCAGACCACATAGGGCCGGTGCAGATTGGCGTAGCGGCGATAGCTGCCGTTGTCGGGGAGCTTCAGTTCGCGTGAGGCGTAGTCGCGGATGCGGCGCGCCAGTTCGAGCCGTTGGGCGAGCCGGGCGTCGTTGGCGCCATTGGCCGTGGCGATGGCGTCGTCGATGGGCTTGGCCGAAGCCATCACGCCCAGGTGACCACCGATCGACTGATAGTAGTAGCCGATCGTGTCGCAGCCGGCCGCCAGTGCGCCCAGGGCGAGTATCGCGACGATACCCGCCAGGCGCCGGCGGGCCGGCCAACGGATCATGATGCCAATGCCTCCGAGGGGACCGCCTCCACTTCGACGAGGCAGTCGTAGAAGACCGGCGCGCGGCCCATGTCGGTGAGGCGCTGGCTGGTCAGTTCGTTGGCGTTCTTGCCATCCGGCGCCAGCTTCTTCCACCAGATCGACAGGCCCACGACCAGCCCGCGCTTGGCGCGATCCGTCACGCGGGCGCGCGCCTGCATGCTGCCGCGGTCGTTATACGCCCGCACCATCGCGCCGTGGACGATGCCGCGTGCGGCGGCGTCGTCCGGGTGGATGTCAAGATGCGGCTCGCCCTCGGTGGCACGCAGGCTATCCACATTGACGAACGAGCTGTTGAGGAAGTTGCGCGCCGGCGGCGAGATCATCGCCAGCGGATAGCGCGCGGCGAGTTCCGGGGCGGACGACGGCGCTTCGTACGGCGGCACATAGGCCGGCACGGGGTCCAGGCCGTCACGCGCCATCGCCTCCGAATAGAACTCGCACTTGCCGGATGGCGTCGGGAAATTACCGTCAGCGAACGGCGCGGCGCCGACACTCAGCTTCTGCCAGCCCTGCTCCTTGAGAGACTCCCAGCTGATGCCCGCCGCACGCTTGTCTTCGCGCAGGATGGCCTGGCTGGCGATGGTCTCGTCGCTATCGGCAAAACACGGCTCGGTGAAGCCCATGCGCGCCGCCAGCCGTCGGAAAATCTCCGTGTTCGGCAGCGCCTGGCCCAGCGGCTCCACGGCCTGGTTGTTGGCCAGGAAGTACGTGTGGCCGTAGGCCTTGTGCACATCGACGTGTTCGAGCTGCGTCGTGGCCGGCAGCACGAAATCGGCGTGGTCCGCCGTATCGGTGCGGAAGTGTTCCAGCACCACCGTGAACAGGTCTTCCCGTGCGAAGCCTTCGGCCACCTTCACCGACTCCGGTGCCACGGCCACGGGGTTGCTGTTGTAGACCACCACGGCCTCGATCTTCGGACCCTTGCCGGTGGTGCCATCATCGAGCAGGGCGTCGCCGATCGTGCTCATGTTCACGGTGCGCGGCTGGCTGGGCCAGTTCGGCAGCAGGTCCGGACGCTGCAGCGTCTCGTGATCGATCGGGAAGAAGCCGGACGTCGACAACTGCAGGCCGCCAGCTGCCTGGCGCCATGCGCCCACCAGGGACGGCAAGCTCGCGACCGCGCGCACCGCCTGGCCACCGCCGCGCACGCGCTGCATGCCGTAGTTCATACGGATCGCCACGGGCTGGCGCTCGCGCACGGCCAGATTGCCGTAGAGGCCGGCCAGCCACTCGATATCTTCCACCGGCACACCGCAGATCTCGGCGGCGCGGGCGGGCGGAAATTCCATCGCGCGCTCGCGCAGCGCGTCGAAGCCCACCGTATGCTGCGCGATGTAGTCGTGATCGAGCAAGTCGTCGCGAATCAGGATGTGGATCATCGCCAGCGCCAACGCGCCATCCGTGCCCGGCATCGGCGCAATGTGGCGATGGCACTTCTCGGCGGTCAGCGAGCGATACGGATCGATGGCTACCAGCGTGGCGCCGCGACGCTTGGCTTCCTGCACACGCGTCCACAGGTGCAGGTTCGATGCGATCGGATTGCCGCCCCAGATGATCACCAGCTTGGCGTCGACCACATGCTCCATGTCCATCCCGACGCTCGCGCCATAGGTGTACTTGAGCGCCGTGGCCCCTGCGCTGGCGCAGATCGTGCGATCCAGCAGCGACGCACCGAGCTTGTGGAAGAAGCGCGCCGCCATACTCTCGCCCTGCACCAGTCCCATCGTACCGGCGTAGCTGTACGGCACGATGGCTTCCGGATTGCGCGCCGCGATGGCTGACAGCCGCGCGGCGATTTCGTCGAGTGCCTCGTCCCACGACACCGATTCGAACTTGCCCTCGCCCTTGCGGCCCACGCGGCGCAGCGGCGTCAACACACGATTTGGATGATAGGTGCGTTCGGTATAGCGCGACACCTTCGTGCAAAGCACCCCTTGCGTGCCGGGATGGTCTGGATCACCGGCCACCTTGATCGCGCGCCCGTCCTCCACGGTGACGAGCAATGCACAGGTATCGGGGCAATCATGGGGACAGGCGGCACGAACGATGCGGGGGGCCATGGCGATCAGAGGTAATTCAGGCTGGGGCACCCGGTACGGGCAGAAAAGACAGCAGGCCGGGCGCGTGTCAACGGCGTGACTGTGGCGCCACTGCGTCGGCGAAAACCTGCCGGACCGGGGAATTTGTTTGGCTCCGATTGTATTCGATTATGATGTGCCGGCGCAGTCCGGCCCTCGGTCGGAAGCCCGTATCGGCACAAGACCGGACAAGGGATGCGGGTCCGCCAGCAGCACAGAACATCAGAATCAATCAGAACGTTGTACGGATTTTTTTGACGGGGATTTACATGGGTTTCAAGACAGGGGTCAAGCGCCGGCAGCTGATGGTCGGCGTGATGGTGGCGTCCGCCATCGCGGCATGCGGCGTATCGGGTGCCGCGCTGGGCGTCAACACTGCCGCCGGGGAAACCGGGGTGACGGCCGACACCATCGTACTGGGCCAGTCGGCCGCGCTGACGGGCTCCACCGCAGTGCTCGGCAAGCAGATGAACGCGGGCGCGCGCCTGTACTTCGACCACATCAACAGCCAGGGCGGCGTGTTCGGACGCAAGATCGAGCTTAAGGCGCTCGACGACATGTACGAGCCCGACGAGGCCATCAAGAACACCAGGAAGCTGATCGAGGAAGAGCGCGTCTTCGCGCTGTTCGGCTACGTGGGCACGCCGACGAGCCAGGCCGTGCTGCCGCTGGTCAATCACATGCGCATCCCGTTCTTCGCGCCCTTCACGGGCGCGCAATCGCTGCGCGAGCCGCACAGCCGCTATGTGTTCCACGTGCGCGCCGGCTACGACGAGGAAACTGCTGCCATCGTGCGCCAGATCCGCACCACCGGGCTCAAGCGCATCGCCGTGGTCTACAACGACGACGCCTATGGCCGCGCTGGCATCTCGGGCATCGAGCACGCCATCAAGACGCTGCCGGCCGACAGCGGTGTGAAGCTGGTGGCGCAGGAAAGCGTGATCCGCAACACCGTCGAGATCGGCGACGCCATGCAGGGCGCGATGAAGGCCAAGCCCGATGCCGTAGTGCTGATCAGCGCCTACCGCACCGTGGGCGCTTTCGTGAAGGAAGCGCTGCGCCGGGGCTACAGTGGCCAGTTCTACAACGTGTCGTTCGTCGGCACGCAGGCACTGGCCCGCGAAGTGGGCCCGCAAGGCAGCGGTGTGATCATCTCGCAGGTGATGCCGCATCCGGGCAACGCCACGCTGCCGGTGGTGCGCGAATACCTGCGCCTGCTGCAGGCCGCCGGCAAATCGAACGAGTTCGACTACGCCAGTATCGAAGGCTTCATCGCCGCCAAGGCATTCGTGGAAGGATTGCGCCGCGCGGGCAAGGACTTGACCCGCGAACGCTTTGTCACCGCCATGGAAAGCATGCGCAATGTAGACCTCGGCGGCTACATCGTCCAGTTCGGACCAGACAACCACGTCGGGTCGAAGTTCGTGGAGATGACGATCATTAATTCGAAGGGTGCGGTGATTCGGTAGTGCTCTACCGCTTCGTCTGGCTTGCTCCCCTCTCCCACTACGCGGGAGAGGGGAGAACACCGACAGGGAGACTAGGCGGCATCATTCAAATGACAAGCCGACCACCGCATCGGCGCGATCTCCTTCAGCATCGGTTGCTCCTCCCTGCAACGCGGCATGGCGTGCGGGCAGCGTGGATGGAAGTGACAACCCATCGGCGGATTCAGAGGCGACGGGATTTCTCCGCGAATCGCCCCATACGTCTTCTTGCCAACCTCCAGCTTCGGTGCCTCGGCCAGCAGTGCCTGCGTGTACGGATGGTTGGGTGACGAAAACACCTGCTCAGTGGGCGCTGACTCCACCACACGCCCCAGGTACATGATCATCACGCGGTCGCTGATGTGCTTGACCACGCCGAGATCGTGGCTGATGAAGAGATAGGTCAGGTTCAGTTCTTCACGCAGGCGCATGAACAGGTTCAGCACCTGGGCCTGGATCGATACGTCGAGCGCTGCCACCGATTCATCGCACACCAGAAATTCCGGCTTCACAGCCAGTGCGCGTGCAATGCCAATACGTGCCCGCTGACCACCCGAGAACTGGTGCGGAAAACGCCGCAGCACAGTGGGGTCCATCCCCACGCGCACGAGCATGTCTTCCACGTACGCCTGCTGCGCATTCTTGTCGACCATGCCATGCACGACCGGCGCCTCGCCGACGATATCGAGCACGCGCAGGCGCGGATTCAACGACGCGTAAGGGTCCTGGAAAATCATCTGGATCGCCAGTTGCCGCTCGCGTTTCTTCTCCGGTGGCAACCGATCGAGATCGGTGCCGCGCCAGAAGCGCTCGCCTTCGGTCAACGAATGCAGGCCCACGGCCATGCGTCCGAGCGTGGACTTGCCGCAGCCCGACTCGCCCACCAGCCCGACGACTTCGCCGGTACGGATCGCCAGGTCCACCTTGTCCACGGCGTGCACCACTTCCATCTTCTGCTTTGCGCCGAAGACGTTGGCGATCTTCGCGGCCACATCGAGCGACTTCACGAAACGCTTCGACACGCTGCGCAGTTCCAGCAGCGGCGCCGGCGGCATGCTGCTCTCCGCGTTCGGTACAGCCACTGCGGCATTGGGGGTATCGATCACCGGCGTGCTCATGCAGCCTCCTGCTGGGCATGGACCGGATGGAAGCAGCGTAGCTGACGACCATCGGGCGAGGTATCGAGCGGCGGATCGGTCTTGCAGATTTCCGTGGCGTAGGGACAACGATTGCGGAACGAGCAGCCGCCCGGCAGGTTCAGAAGCGACGGCGTCATGCCCGGGATCTGCCGCAGTGGCGTACCGCGTGGATTGCGCGATGGCGCCGAGCCGATCAGCCCATGCGTGTATGGATGCCCAGGACGCTCCAGCACCTGTCGCACATCGCCCGATTCCACGATCTTGCCGGCGTACATCACACACACCTTGTCCGCGAGACCGGCCACCACGGACAGGTCATGCGTGATCCAGATCAGCGCGGTGCCCGACTCGCGACACAGCGTCTGCATCTCGTAAAGGATCTGGCCCTGGATCGTCACGTCGAGTGCCGTGGTGGGTTCGTCGGCGATGATCAGGTCCGGCTTGTTCAGCAGCGCGATGGCGATGGCCACGCGTTGCCGCATGCCGCCAGAGAACTGATGCGGATAGGCCAGTAACCGCTCGTCGGGCGACGGAATGCCTACGCGTGCCAGCGCATTGCGAGCGCGCTCGCGGGCCGCGGCCTTGCTGACGTTGTCATGGGCACGCACGGCCTCGATCATCTGCGTGTCGATCCGCAGGACCGGGTTCAGCGTCATCATCGGATCTTGAAAGATCATGGCGATGCGATTGCCGCGCACATCGCGTTGCTGCGCGGCAGTGAGCGTGCGCAGGTCGCGCGTGACACCGTCGCGGCTGGTCAGCGCGATGCGACCATCGACGACCTTGCCCGGTGGATCGATCAATCCCATGATCGAGTACCCGGTCATGGATTTGCCAGAACCCGATTCCCCGACCAGTCCCATGATTTCGCCGCGTCCCACCGTGAACGACACATCGTCCACGGCCTTGGCCACGCCGGCGCGTGTGAAGAACTGCGTCTTCAGGTTTTCAACGACGAGAGTCGGCTGCGTCATGTTGGCTCCCGTTCGATCATTGCGTTTGCAGGCGCGGGTTCAGCACATCGCGCAACTGGTCGGCCACGAGGTTCATCGCCACGATGGTGATCACCAGTGCGATGCCCGGGAAGAAACTGATCCAGTACTTGCCCGACAGCATGTACTGCTGGCCGTTGGCGATCAGCATGCCCAGCGACGGTTCCGTCACCGGCACGCCCAGCCCCAAGAACGACAGCGTGGCTTCGAGGGTGATGGCGGATGCCACCTGCAGCGCAGCAATCACGATCAGCGGCGGCAGGCAGTTCGGCAGCAAATGCCGGAACATGATGCGACGCGGGGGCAGCCCCAGGCACGTGGCCGCCTCGATATATTCCTTGCGCCGCTCCACCAGCGCCGCGCTGCGCGTAGTACGCGCGTAGTAAGCCCACTGCACGGCCACCAGCGCGATCACGATATTGCCAATGCCGGGCCGCAGGAATGCCAGAAGGATCAGCGCCAGCAGGATTGGCGGAAACGAAAGCTGCAGGTCGGCCACGCGCATGATGAACACTTCCGTGCGGCCGCCGAGAAAACCGGCCAGCAGACCCAGTGTCGCGCCGATCAGCAGGGCGATCACCGTGCTCACCACACCCACGCCCACACTGATACGCAGGCCGTACATCACGGCCGACAACATATCGCGGCCCTGTTCGTCGGAACCCATCAGGAAGGTCATGCCCATGCCGGACTGTTCGCCCGGTGCCATGCGCGCATCGAGCACATCGAGCGTGGCGAGGTCGTACGGATTCTGCGGCGCCAGCCATGGCGCGAAGATCGCAATCAGCAGCAGCACGATCAGCGTGACAAGGCCCAGCACCGCCAGCTTGCTCTCCAGGAACTGCCGCGCGAAGCGGCGGAACGGGGTCTGCTCCTTCACGGCGGCCACTGGCGTGGCGGCGGCATCGGGTACGGTCGGAGTGCTCATGGCTCAGCCCTTGTTGTCAGCGATGCGCACGCGCGGATCGAGCATGCTGTAGACGATGTCCACAAGCAGGTTGATCAGGATGAACAGGGTCACGATGACCATCAGGTACGCGACGATCACTGGGCGGTCCAGCAACTGGATCGAATCGATGATCAGCTTGCCCATGCCGGGCCATGCAAAGATCGATTCGGTGACGATGGCGAACGCGATGATCGAACCGAACTGCAGCGCGATCACCGTGACAATGGGAATCAGGATGTTCTTGAGCACGTGTACGCCAACGATGCGCGTGTTCGACAGCCCCTTGGCGCGCGCGAACTTCACGTAGTCCTGCAGCATCGCCTCCTGCGTGCCAGCCCGCGTGAGCCGGATCACCATCGCGATATTGAGCAGCGACAGCGTGATGGCGGGCAGGATCAGGTGCCGGATGCCATCCAGCGTCAGGAAACTCAGCGACATGCCGAGCACCCGTACCGTCTCGCCGCGTCCGTTCGACGGCAGCCAGCCGAGCTGCACGGCAAACACCATGATCAGCATCAGGCCCACCCAGAACGTGGGCAGCGAGAAGCCGAGAATCGACACGGTCATGATGGTCTTGCCCGCCACGCCATTCGGCCGCAGTCCGGCCCACAGTCCCAGCGGAATACCGAGCACGATAGCGAGAAGGATCGCGCAGATGGCCAGCTCCATCGTGGCCGGCATGCGTTCGAAAATCAGCTTGAGCGCTGGGGTGCCATGGGCGAATGATGTTCCCAGATTTCCGTGCAGCGCGTTCTGCAGGAAGATCCAGTACTGCTCCCATAGTGGCTTGTCGAGACCGAGCGCGGCAATGGTGCGCTTGATGTCTTCCTGGTCGGCCTGCGGGCTGATCAGGATGTCGACCGGATTGCCGATCGCAAACACGCCGAGAAAGACGAGCAACGACATGACCAGCAGCACGATCACGCTCTGCATCAGTCGCCGGATGATGAAAACCAGCATGTTTCAGACGCTATCCTTTCGCCGGTGTGCCATGGCACGGCCAGCGGGTTCGCGACCCACGGGGGATGTCGTGGGCAGTACGCCCGGCCATTCTGGCGGGCCGGGGCCGCGATGATACCGGAGCCGGCCGGCTGCTGCGCCGGCTCCGATTTTGCGACTATCTACTTAGCGCTGCCATTTTCTGCGGCCACTTACTGCTGCGGCTTGAAGAGGTGCGCGTAGGTGCGCTCGTCGGTACGCGGCACGTACGTGATGCCCTTCTGCGTCGCCCATGTCGTCACCTGATGGTGGATGGGAATGATGCCGCCGTCCAGCACTGCAATGGCCGTGGCTTCCTGGAGCAACTTCGAACGCTCCGCGTCATCCACGGTGGCCAGCGCCTTTTCCAGCACGGGGTCCATCTTCGGATTGCAGTACTCGCCCCAGTTGGTGGTGCCGAAGCCCTTCTTCGAGTCCTCGCAGGCCAGCAGCGCGCGCAGCGGCGAGCTGACTTCGCCGGTCTGTGCACCCCAGCCAAGCAGTCCGAACGACCACTCGTGCTTGATACCCTTCGACGAGTACGTGGCCATCGGCATGCCTTCCACCTTCGTATTGATGCCGATGCGCGTCAGATTCTGCGCGATGGTCTGTGCAATCTTCTCGTCGTTCACATAGCGGTTGTTCGGCGTGTGCAGCGTGATGCCGAAGCCGTTCGGATAGCCAGCGTCAGCCAGCATCTTCTTGGCGGCTTCCGGGTCGTACTTCAGCGTCTTCAAAGCCGGGTTGTAGCCGAACAGCGTGGGCGGCACGAGGTTGTTCGTCGGCTCGGACAAGCCTTCCATCAGCCGGTCCTTGATGCCCTGCCGGTTGATAGCCGTGCTGATGGCAATACGCACCCGCGCATCCTTCAGCGGGTTCTTGTCCATCGGCTGGCCTTCCTTCGTCGTGACAAACGGCGACTTGTCACGCTTGGCATCGAAGTACAGGTAGATCACGCGATGCGAGATCTTCGAGAAGAACTGCAGCTTGGGATCGTTGCGAACCTTCGGCAGGTCCGGGGTCGGCACGTTCTCGATGGCCTGCACATCGCCGGAAAGCAGCGCGGCCAGGCGCGTGGCCGGGTTCGGGATGAAGCGCAGCGTGACCTTGTCCCAGGCCGGCTTCGCACCCCAGTAGTCGGGGTTGCGAACCAGTTCCACCCGATCGTCGCGGGCATAGCTCACGAACTTGAACGGACCCGTGCCGATCATCCCCTTGCCCTGCGCAAAGTCATCAGAGGTCAGACCCTGCGTGGCCTTCTTCTGCACCATGAAGATCGACGTCAGGTCATTCAGCATCAACGGATACGGCTGATTGGTAGTCAGCTGGATCGTGTACTTGTCGATGATCTTCTTGTTGATGATCGCCTTGGTGTAGACGTCGAACTTGCCTGGGCTGTTGAGAATGGTGGCCGGACGATCGAGCGACCACACCACATCCTCGGTGGTCAGTTCCGTGCCATCGTGCCACTTCACACCCTTGCGGATCTTGAACTCCCATGTGAGGTTGTTCACCAGCTTCCACGACTCCGCCAGCCCCGGCACGATCTTGCTGTCGGGATCGAGCTTGATCAGCGAATCGAACACGTGCTCGGACACATTGATGTTCGAGAACAGGTTGTAGAAATGCGGGTCCATCGAGGTCGGCGGCGAACTCAAGGCAATCTTGATATCGGCGGCGAGCGCAGGGGCTGACAGGCCGAGGGCAAGAGCGCCAGCTAATATGACCGTGCCGGCCTTCTTGCCAAGCGCCTTCTTGACGTTGCTGAGGGACATCGTGCGATTCTCCCTGGAGGGATGTCTTGAAATGACAATATGGATCAGCCACGCACCCACTGTGATCACGATGAAAAGGCCGCGTTTTGGTGCGGCGTTCCACCGTGCAGCGCGGGGCGCAACCGGCCGGGCACTTCAAGCATGAACTGTTCCAGCACGCGACGGTGGCCGCCATGCGGGGAAACCCACCCGCACTCAGCTTCCCGCCGATGCGGCGCTGCACCAGTTTCTACGGTCAACGTGACGCTCTGGCCTTGTTTTGGCGCTTCTACGATAGGCGTCGTATGATCGGGGTATCGCAAATGTCCGATCAGCCTCGACGGCATCATGAAGCTCATTCCCGAAATCCTTCAGGCGCAAGCCGAAATCCGCGCCATCCGACGCGATATACACGCTCACCCGGAACTCTGCTTCGAGGAGCAGCGCACCGCCGATGTCGTAGCAAAGAATCTTGAATCCTGGGGCATCGAAGTCCATCGCGGCCTGGGTACCACCGGCCTGGTGGGCGTGCTGCGCAACGGCACCGGCACCCGCTCGATCGGCCTACGCGCTGACATGGATGCCCTGCCGCTACAGGAAGCCAACACGTTCGGCCATCGTTCGCAGCACGAAGGCAAGATGCACGCATGTGGTCACGATGGTCACACGGCGATGCTGCTTGGCGCCGCGCACTACCTGGCCGAGCATCGCAACTTCGACGGCACGGTACATCTGATTTTCCAGCCTGCTGAAGAAGGCGGTGGCGGCGCGCGCGAGATGATCAAGGACGGCCTGTTCGAACGCTTCCCGTGCGATGCCGTGTTCGGCATGCACAACTGGCCCGGCATGCCGGTGGGTTCGTTCGGCACGACGGCCGGTCCGCTCATGGCATCGAGCAATGAATTCAAGATCGTGGTGCGGGGCAAGGGCGCCCATGCCGCAATGCCTCACAACGGTTGCGATCCGGTGTTCACCGGCGCGCAAATCGTCTCGGCACTGCAGGGCATCATCACGCGCAACAAGCGTCCGATCGATACGGCCGTGATCTCGGTGACGCAGTTCCATGGTGGGGACGCCACGAACATCGTGCCGAACGAAGTCTGGCTCGGTGGCACGGTGCGGACGTTCACTGTGGAAGTTCTCGATCTGATCGAGCGGCGCATGGAGGAAGTGTCGCGCGCCGTGGCGCAGGCGTTCGATTGCACAATCGACTTCGAATTCCGCCGCAACTATCCGCCGACCATCAACAGCGCGGCAGAAGCCGAGTTCGCCGTGGGCATCGCGAGCGAACTGGTGGGCGCATCGAACGTCGATGGCAACGTAGAGCCGACGATGGGCGCCGAAGACTTCTCGTTCATGCTTCAGGAGAAGCCGGGCTGTTACCTGTTCATTGGCAATGGCGAAGGCTCACACCGAGAGGCTGGCCACGGCATGGGCCCGTGCATGCTGCACAACCCGAGCTACGACTTTAACGACGAATTGCTGCCGGTTGGCTCGACGTTCTTCGTGAAGCTTGTGGAGAAGTGGCTACCTGCGGCCTGATCCGAGGAAGGACGCCGGCCTATACTGGCCGTCGTCCGCCTCGCAGGCACTAGTCGATTGCGATATCACCGTACCAGGATTCGGCACGACTCTTTGTATTATCGGTATCGGTCATCAAGCCGACAGCCAGGATCTTGCCGGGATCCGAACCGAACGCCTTCCGATAGTCGGCACGTAAATCCCGCTCATGGCATCGCCATTCATTCGTGTGGCGCGTGCCCGAATCGACGACGATCATGCGCACCCTATCGGTGTGTGGATTGTTCAGAATGCTGCCTTCCGGCCGACGGCCACCCCAGATGTACATCAGCGTGGCATAGGGCATCTCACGGCCCGTGGTGATGCGCGCCATTTCGTACATCAGCTGGTCACGTAGCGGCAAACTGCTGCGATCTCCGTCGAACGCCACGAAAATTCGCAGCGGCGCATCCTCGCGATGACTCACCGCGTTATCGGCAACACGGATCACATCACGCGTCTTCCAGCGCCAACGCAACGTTCGGGCTTCGCGTTCGGTCAGCGGGACGTAGAGACCGGACGCCGACGCATCGGCCTGTGCGTGCAAGACCGTATGCTGGTCCAGTTCGGTCAGGCTATAACGCGTGGGCGTCTTGTTCCGATTGACCCTCCAGGGCTGCCAGCCGGTCGACTGCATCTGGCCTGAGGACGCCAGCAGGGAAAATGGCGGTAGTTGCGCCAGGGGCTGCGCCAATTCGGCGTCAGCTTCGGCTTCGCCATCCGCGCCAGCTTCCGCATCGACGTCAGAAGGCGCACTCCGGTTGGCGAGCGCCAACGGATCGGGTGTCGCCGCGGCCGAAGCCGTGATCGGCACGGCTTTTACCGCGAACGTCTTGCAACTCCCATCTGAAATATCCGCCATCTTCGACGGATCCACTGGCGGCAATGCCGATGAGGCACAGCCGGCGAGCAATACGATACCCGCAACACATGCCAGTGCTGGCCTAAACTCCTTGGCCATAAGACCCCCTGAACCCTGTTTCCCCACCCGCTAGCCAAATCTCAACAACATGCGTCAGGCCATGCGGCACCGCGACTTCCTGTTGCAGACTGCATCGCGCTGATTTCGGTACAGCGCTTGAGAGTGGACCTTATCAGAAGCGTATTGAGGCCGGAATGCTCCGGGACCCTGAAAACAGGAATACAACAACCCCGGTATCAACGTTAAACCCGAAGACCCAAAGACAAAACCCCTCGCAGCGTTAGCTGTCGAGGGGTTTTGGGGCATAAGAGCCTGGCGATGACCTACTTTCACACGGGTATCCGCACTATCATCGGCGCAAAGTCGT
>NZ_SCMX01000111.1 GCF_005503625.1 Cupriavidus sp. 2SB
ACACCCCCGCCTCCAGATCCCACAACTTCCGATCACTCGTGGAAATCGCCACAGCCCCATGAGCCAGTGCAGTGCGGATATCGTCCTGATTACACACGAAGCCCGACGTCACGATGGGTGGCAGTGCCTTGCGGTCGGCTTCTGGCAGATGCGACAGCATTGGCGCGGGCATCAACTGCACGAGGTTGGGGTCGCTCTGTTCCAGCGCCTTGACGCTGCGTGGCCATGTAGAGCGATCCGTGACGAAGACTTTCTGCATGGTCACCATGCCGGCGCGGTTGGCGCGCTGGATGGTGGCCACGCGGGTCGACACCAGGCTTGTGACGCCGATGTCGGCCAGGTACTCGACGCCGCCCTTGTCCTGCGACAGCCCTTCGCAGCTATCGATGTTGACGATCACGTACTTGCCGGCTTTCGTCAGCGTGGCAATCACGGGCTGGAGCTTGCGCAGTTCCACGTTGGCCACGATCGCCACTTCGGCTTCGCTGCCGAGGATGGCTTCGACCTGTTCCACGCCGTAGAGCGTGGCGATCACGGGGTGGCGTGTCAGGCGGGCGCCGAGAGACCTGTCCATGTCTTACTTCTTGCTTTCGTGGGCCAGCACGTCGGAGAGGCCGAGCTTGCCCGGATTGAGGATGTTCTGCGGATCGAGCGCGCGCTTGACGGCTTCCAGTACCGGGAATGCCGTATCGAGCGAATCCGCCATGTACGGCGCACGCAGCAGGCCGATGCCATGGTGGTGGCTCAGCGCGGCATTGTATTGGATCAGCACCGCGTTGGCGGCATCCCATGCGGCGCGATACCACTGCTGGCGGTTCTCCACCGCCACATCACCGCGCAGCGAGAAGTACAGGCAGGCGCCATCCACATAGGCATGCGACTGGTGTGCGGAGCCGGCCAGCGTGCCCGGCACGGCATTGATCGCGGCCACCACATCGGTGTAGATCGCGGCGAGATCGCTCCACGGGCCGGCCATCTCCAGCGTATCGGCCACGAAGCCGGGGCTGCGCTTGAAGCCTTCGGCGCTCTTGCCGGTGAGGTAGCGCGTATCGAGCCAGCGTTCGAAGATGGCATCGCCGTCGAGCTTGTCGCCGAGTCGGGCGCAGACGCGCGTGCTGATCGCCATCACGGCGTCCACCATTTCCTGCGCGCCTTCGTCGGCCACGAGCAGCACGTTGGTCTCGGGCAGGCCAAACTGCACACCGCTTTCGAGTTCGTCATAGAGGCGCAGCGCCGCCGGATTGGCGCCTTGCTGCATGATCTGGCGGCACGCTTCCAGCCCGATGGCGAAGCTGCTGAAGCCATAGGCGATGGCGCGGCCGTAGTCGGGCAGGCGATGCAGCTTGAGCCGCACGCGCACGATCACGCCGAGTGTGCCTTCGGAGCCGACGAACATCTGCATCAGGTCAGGACCGAGCGCCGCGCGCGGATAGCCGCCTACGGTGATCAGGCTGCCATCGGCCAGCACCACGTCCATGCCGACGACCATGTCTTCGATCTTGCCGTAGCGCGTGGAGAGTTGTCCGGCGCCTCGGCATGCCACCCAGCCACCCACGGTGCTGATGGCGTACGACGACGGCCAGTGGCCCATCGTCATGCCGTATTCGTGCTGGATGGTCTGCTCGAAGATGTCGCCGAACATGCCCGATTCCACTTCGACGATCTGGCTTTCTCGATCGAAGCCCAGCAGGCGGTTCAGTTCGCAGACGTCGAGCACGATGCCGCCGCGCACCGGCAGTGCGGCGCCGGTCACGTTGCTGCGGCCCGCCGATACGGTGACGGGAATCGCGCCGGCATGGGCGATGCGCATCACGGCCTGGATTTGCTCCACCGTTGATACGCGCACGATGGCGCCGCGCGGCGTGGCCGGCTTGCCGCCGGTCTCGGTCATCATCGAACCGGCCCACCAGTCGCGCGTCCAGTTCACCACGTCGCCGGTGCCGGTCAGCACTTCGTCGGCGGCGCCGCGCAGGGCATCGAGCGTGGCGGTGTCGATGGTCACGGCATCGCGCTGCAGCCCCGGCGCGTCCGGCGTCTGCGTGATGCTGGCCGCGAAGTGCGGGGGCGTGTGCTTGCCGACGACGTAGTTGCCGCGGTTGTAACCGCGCTTGATGGCTTCCTTGCTGATCATGCTGTCTCTCCCATAAGGACGGATTTTTCGAGGGCAACGGCGGCCAGGTAATCACTGACCTGCCGTGCCACGGCCTGCCCGGACAATCCGAGCTCGGCCTGGAGGATCTGCGCCACGCGCGGCGCGGCGACGGCGGATGCATCGCGCGCCATCAGGCGTGCGCGGATGCGTCGCGAGAGCACGTCATCGACGGTGCCAGCCAGTTCATGGCGCACCGCGTAGACGATCTCGGCTTCGGTATGCGGCAGCCCTTCGACAATGGGCTTCGCGAGGGATGGGTCGGCCTGCAGGATGTCGCTGACAAAGCGGGCCTCGGTGCCGTAGCGTTCGCCCAGGTGCGCGGACATGCCGCCCGACGCGACGATGGCCTGCGGGTCGTAGCCCGCCGCGCCCAGCAGGTATGCGGACTTCGTGCGGCATTTGCCGCGCTTGCCGATGACTTTCTGCACGGCATCGATGGTCTGCTCGGCCATATGGCGCGAGGTGGTCAGCTTGCCGCCGACAATCGTTACCAGCCCGTCGTTGGCCACATGAATCTCGTGGTCGCGACGAATCTCCAGCGTCTTGCCGCCGGGCGGCGCCACAAGCGGCCGGCAACCGGCAATGCTGCCGACCACATCCTCGGGCTGCAGGTCGGTCTTGAGCGCCGAGCGCGCACCTTCGAGCAGGAAATCGAGTTCCTGCCGCGTGCACATGACGTTGTCGAGATCGCCGTCGTAGTCTTCGTCGGTGGTGCCGAGATAGGACACGTCGCCCCAGCGCGTGATGGTGGCGCGGCGGCTGCGGCCGGGCACGGGAATCGTCACCGTGCAATCGTTGCGGATCTTGAGCCAGGGGATGGCCACGTGCACACCCTTGGCGGGACGGATGTGCAGCGTCTTGTCCTCGCCCTTGCGGCGGCCGGTCCAGTCGCGCAGCCACACGCCAGTGGCCATGATCACCGCGCCGGCGCGCACGCGGATCTCGCGGCCATCTGCATGGACGATCGCGCCGTCGACCTTGTCGTGCGCGTTGCGCGTGATCTCCATCACCTGCGCGTGATTGGTCACTGCGGCACCGTGGAACGCTGCGGTGCGCGCGATGTCGAGCGTCAGCCGCGCATCGTCCACGCGTGCATCGAAATACAGGAAGCCGCCCTTCAGGTTGGCTTCGTTGAACGTGGGGCAGTGCGACAGCACTTCGGCCTTGGTCAGCTTCTGGTGCAGGATGCCTTCGCGCCAGCCGCCGGCCAGGTCGTAGGTCCACAGCAATCCTTCGAAAGCCTTGGCCAGGCGCTTGTCGAACACGCCGTCGCGCTCCATGACGGGGAACAGGAACGGCAGGCGCTGCACCAGATGTCGCGCGTTGCGGCGCAGGCGTTGGCGCTCCAGCAGTGAATGGCGCACGAGCCCCAGGTTGCCCTGTTCGATGTAACGCAGGCCGCCGTGGACCATCTTCGAGGATTTCGACGAGGTGCCCGAGGCGAAGTCGCTTTTCTCGACGAGTGCCACGCGGTATCCGCGCAAGCTGGCGTCGAGTGCTGCATAGGCGCCAGTGACGCCACCGCCGACGATGAGGATATCGAACGTCTCGCTGGCAAGCCGGTCGAGCTGTTCGGTGCGCACCAGCCGCAAGGGCTCGGTGCTGGTCATGGCGGCGCGTTCCCGATTGGCGCCGCGGGATGGCAGAACCATCATGTTGCTGAGGTCTCCAGATCGTATCGTTCAGTGCGCGGCAAATGCCTGCACGTGGTTCAGTTCGGAGGCCACGCGCGCGTGCCAGAGTGCACGTCGTTCGGCCCGTTCGTCGTTGCCGATGCGCGGCATGAACACCGCATCCGGCTCCGTGGTGGTACGCGCCTGCTCCAGAGAATCCCAGAGCAGGCCCTGCGCGCCGGCCAGCCACGCAATGCCGCGCAGGCTGGCGCGATCGGTTTCCTTCATGCGATGGATGGGCAGGCCGGTGAGATCGGCCTGCATCTGCAGCAGGGCATCGCTGCCGGAGAGTCCGCCGCCCACCACGAGGCTCGATACGTCCACACCGGCGATCTCGCGATTGGCGTCGATGCACGAGGTCACCGAATGCGCGATGCCGGCGAGGATCGCGTGGGCGATCTCGGCTTGCGTGGTAGCCATCGACACACCATTGAGTGCGGCGCGGGCCTCGGGCTGCATCTGCGGCACGCGCAGGCCAGTCAGCGCGGGAATGAAGGTCACGCCGCGCGAGGACGGCACCGTGGCGGCCAGTGCGCTGATCTGCTTCGCATTCTCGAACCAGTGCAGCTTGTCGCAGACCCAGTTCAGGGCCGAACCAGTGGTGGCCACGAAGGTTTCCACCGAGAAGTGCGAAACCCCCTGGCAGCGCCGTGCGGTCATCGTCAGCGTGCTGTCGGACTGGCCGGTGTGTATGGGCAGGTCGGGACCGATCACAAGATCGACAAAGCTGCCTGTGCCGTGCAGGCACATCGACTGGCCGGCGTCGAGGCAACCCAGTCCCACGGCGCCAGCAAGCTGATCGCCCGCGCAGGCGAGGATCGGTACGTCGATGCCGAGCAGATCGGCGCGCGTGCGCCCGAAATCGTCAGCGTCCTGGCGCAGGGCTGGCAGCAGTTCATGCGGAAAGCCGAGCGCGTCGATCCATTCGTCCAGATAGCGGTTCTCGCCGAGCACGTAGGCGCTGCACGAGGTGGCATTGGTCGGCGTGGTCACGCACGCGCGCTCTGTGGAAAGATGCCAGAGCAGCCACGTGTCGACGGTGCCGAAGGCGAGCCGCCGCTCGCGCAAGGCATCGGCCACGGCAGGTGTCTCGCGCAGGTGCCGCGCGGCCCAGAGATAGGGCGAGCGCACGCCGGCCGGGCGGCCCACCATGCTGCGCAGGCGCGGGTCCCAATCGGGCGCGAGCCGGTCGAGTTCGGCGGCGTAGCGCGTGTCCTGCCAGACCATGGCAGGCACCAGCGCGCGGCCGGTACGCGTATCCCAGAGCACGGCAGTGGCGCGTTGCGTGGCCACGGCCAGCGCCACGACTTCGAGTTTCCCGCGTGCGGCTTCGGCCAGCGTGGCGCGGCAGACGTCGAGCGTCTTGTCGAGCAGTACGTTGGCATCTTGTTCGACCACGCCGGGGCGTGGGGAATCGACCTGCAGGGGCGTGTATTGCAGGCACGAGACATGGCCGTCGGCGCCGACGACCGCTGCCCGCGTGCCGGACGTCCCCTCGTCGATCGCGAGGATGACTTTCCTGTGTGGCATTCGGATTATTTCTCGGTGGCAGGTTGCATGTAGCCGGCGCTGTCGCGTGCATCGCTGCGGAATTGCGGGGCGTCGGTTTCGTTATCGGGATGGATGGCCGTGCGCGTGGGGTCCCAGCGGATCACGAAGCAGATGATGCTGGCGATGAGCGGCACGACGGAGAGAATCAGGAAGGTGGTTTCCAGTCCGTAGCGGGCACGGAACAGCGGGAACACCAGCAGGCCCAGTGCCGCACCGATGGCGCCGAGTGCGCCGATCACACCGTTGGCGCCGGCCCGCAGCTCGCTGCGGAACGACAGCGACGACAGGCTCTTGCCGTTGGCACCCGGGCCGCCCGAGTGAAACAGGATGAAGAGCGAGGGCACGACCACGGCCACCCACGTCGGCATCTTGCCGTTGAACAGGCCCAGCGTGAGCAGCATCACAAAGACCGCCGCGAAGCCAAATGCCGAAGCGCGGCGCAGACCGAGCTTGCGGCCGATCAGCGGCGAGAGGAAGCCGCCGAAGATGCCGCAGACATTGAAGACCAGCGCGCCAATCGTCGCGTAGACGAAGTCCTTGCCGAACAGCGCCGCGCTGATGAGAGGCAGATACCAGCCGATGCCGAAGTACTGGATCGACTGACCGATCTGCACGGTAGCGGCAAGCACAGTGCGCGGCAGGTAGATGCCACGGAAGATCAGCAGCACGTTGGCCAGACCGCGACGGGCGAGGTTGGTGACGGGAATGCGCTCAGCAGCAGGCGCGGCCACGAACGGGCGGCCATAGATGCGGGTCATCGCCACGGCAGCGGCTTCGAGACGCTCCTTGCGCGCCAGCCACGTGGGGCTTTCCACGAGGAACAGCGCTTGCAGGATCAGGATGCCCACGCCGAAGACTGCGGTGGCGGCCACCGAGTAGCGCCAGATCGTGTCGCCAACATTCCACGAATAGAACAGCAGCGCCAGTACCAGGTTCAGGCACACGGCCGTGTACCACATGCCCTGCCATGTATTGAGGCGGCTCTTGAGCTTGACCGGCGTGAACTCGGCCAGCACGGCCATGGCGATGGCGAAATCGATCCCGTACGCCGCGCCCACGAAGAAACGGCCGACGAGGATCTGCTGGAAGTCCGGTGCCATCACGACCAGCACGGCGCCGGTAACGGCAAACACCTTGGCGAGGATCAGCGGCTTGACGCGGCCCCAGCGGTCGGCCATCCATCCGCCGATGGGGTTGAATGCGATGGCGACCCACGATGCGAACGAGGTCAGCAATGCGACCTGCCCGGGTTCGAGCTGGAGGTTGCGCGTCATCGGCCCGAGGCCGGCGCTCAAAGCGGAATTGGAGAAGGCGTCGAGGAACAGTCCGCCGAGTGCCAGCCACCAGATGACGCCGGCGCGGCCGCGAATGCCAGGACAGGAATCTATGAAGGCGATGACATCGTCGATGCCACGAAGCTTGATGGCAGAGGTTTGCACGGCGGTCTCCTTATCGTTGTTCTGTAAGAGGCCGCGCAAATTGCACGCGCTAAGAGACCATCTTACAGATGGTCTCTTATCTAGATCTGCCCGGGCAATGTAGGGGTTTGCCGAGGCAGTGTCAACCGGGGAAACCCGCCCCTTGTCCGTTTATCGGGCCACAACGGGCACGGTGAAGAGCGGGTGAGTGATCAGCGTTCCGTCAGGCGGGATTCACGAGTTCGATGCTGTTCCGCTCGCGCTTGGCGCGATAGAGCGCCTGATCGACTTCGCGCAGCAGGGCCTCGAAATCGGGGATGCTGGCAAGCGTATCGGTGTCCGCCACACCGGCGCTGAATTCGAGCGCGAAGGGCAGCCAGGGCGTGACAGGCCCGTTGTGCAGCGCGTCGCGCAGGCGCTTGAGAAAGCCGTGGGCCTGCGTCACGTCGGTGTACGGCAGCAGGATCAGGAACTCCTCGCCGCCCCAGCGCACCAGCACATCGCGCTGCCGCTTCAGGCGCATCACCGTGTTGGAGAACGCCTGCAACGCGGCATCGCCAATCGCATGGCCGTACTGGTCGTTGATCGACTTGAAGCGGTCGAGATCGATCATGGCAATCGCCAGCGGATGCGGATCGGTGCGTGCGCGCTGCCATTCTGCTGCCACGATGTCACCGGCGCCGCGACGGTTCAATGCCCCGGTCAGCGAATCGGTACGGCTGAGGTTCAGGATGCGCTGGCGCAGTTGCTCCTGCAGCGCCAGTGCGTAACTCAGCGTGAGCAGGAACGACACCAGTGCATCCATCAGCAGCGCGTCGATGGTCGGGAAGAACGGCGCGTGAAAGGGCAGCGGCGGCAGCGGATGCAAGGTCAGCATGATCGCGCCGGAACCCTGAAAGGCGAGCAGGACGGCTTGTCCCGCCAGCAACCCCCATGCGCCGCGATAGCTGCGCGCCATGCGCCATGTCACGCGCGCCTGGATCGCAATCGAAGCGAACATGCAGAGGCAGAACCACGGCAGGGTGTAGGGGCTGTGCAACGCAAGCAAGGCACCAGCGAGATACAACATGGGCACGCCCAGCAGCATGCGCAGATGCCACGCGCGCGAATGGCCGCGTTCCAGCAGGTGATAGAGCGCCAGAGTATGGGCGCCCACTGCGGTCATGAGCAGCGTGGTGCCCACCGCATGCGCGCCGGCCGGTGTGAAAACGGGCAGCCAGGCGAGCGATCCGGAAGGCACGCCGGGCTGCAGCAGCGCCGCCACGTGATAGGCCGCCATCAGCAGGTCGCCGGCCAGCCACCAGTGCAGGGAAGTATTGTGCTTGCCCAGTCCCAGATAGGAGAGGCATAACAGCAGCGTCGTCATCAGACCAAAGGGCGTGATGACGGCGAGAAGGATTACGGGGTCGTTCAGGAACATTGGCGGGGGCGCGCCGACAGGAAGGGCGAGATTTTATCCCGCGCCGGGACGCCGGTGTATGGCCGGCGCCGAATATCGCTACGCCCGTGGCCAGTTTTACGTTCGCTTACATTCAGCGCTTGACGTCGAGCGCAATGATTCGCGCGATGTGGCGTGAGCGAGGTTAGAAGCTCGCAGCGAGCCCCAGCGACACACCGGAGACGTTGTTGCCGAACACATAGCGCACCACGGCACGAATCCGCGTGACGAAGACTTCATGCGCGCTGGTGTCCAGTTCCAATCCGGTGCCAAGCGTAGTCAGCCGGTTGAAGCCGAGCACATTGGCCTGGCTGCCGAGGTATTGGGAATGCGAAAGCTCCAGCACGTAGCGCACTGGCCGGTCCAGTGCCCGCAGGTTGAAAAGGGGCGCGCGCCAGCGCGCGTAGAGATTGGCAGTCTGCGCCGTGGCCGAGCCCTTGACCCCGGCCGATGTGCCGCCAAAGGTCTGCAGATAGATGTTGGTGTACCGGAGCTCGACGTCAATGTCGTGTTCGGGCCGGTAATGCTCCCAGTCCAGCATCACCGCGCCGCCCAGGCCGTAGGCGTTGAGCGATCCGTTGTCCAGAAAATTGATCTGCTCGTCGACGGCGCGCTCGACCACGACCTTGGCGACGGCAAGGTCGCTCGAAACATTGCCGATCGAGGCGTTGAAGATCGGACGGAACACCAGCTCTTTGTCTGCCGTCAGCGGAAAATCCCAGCCGATTCCCACCGTGCCCGAGAAGGTGTTCCAGCGGGTGGGAATCTGGCGGGAGTCCGAGCCGTCGGTGGCGACGAAGGTCGGGTCGTAGCGGCTGTACGCAATCGCCCCTTCCAGATACAGGGGGAAGGATTTGCTGATCGTGAAGCCGCCGCCTAGCTGCGACATCATGATGCCCGGGTCGCCGCTGGTGGCGTTATTGATCGACAAGGAACTGGAGGCCAGGTCCGGCACCACCGAATACGCCATCAGAGACATCACCCCGTTCGCCTGTTTCTGCACATTTGCGCCGGTAATGCGGAACTGCGCATCAGCCGGGGCGGCGGCGCACAGGCAGGTGGCGGCAAGGGCGAGGTGTTTCAGGCGCATGCGGGGTTGCCGTACATGGATGGGGATGGCGTTCCCATGGTCGCAAGGATTTGCCGCCGGCGGAATTCAGTTTTCTCACGATGCGAGTTTAGGAAATCCGGTGTCTCTCCCACAGCCCATTACGGCGAAGTCCTACAGGGGATTTTCCAATGGTTTCCTAAACTGTCCCTGAGCCCTGCTTCCGACGCCATCCGGCCTGCCAGGCTGGCTGCGGACGGGACCGGGCCTTCCTGAACCGATTGAACCGATCACAAGGAGCGCGATCATGAACAAGGATCAAGTGAAGGGCCGCATGAACGAGGCCAAGGGCAAGGCCAAGGAACTGGCCGGCAAGATGACCGGGAAGACCTCGACCGAAATGAAGGGCAAGGCCGAACAGGTAGCCGGTCGCACCCAGTCTTCGTATGGCGATACGAAGGAAAAGATGAAGAAGAATCCGAAGTAAGCGAAGTAAGCGATCGTTCAAGCGATCGTTCGGAGTGAAAAAGCGGGGCGCCGGCCGCCCCGCTTTGTTGTTTGCAACACGCCGGTTCGGCAGTTCGAGGGCTTGATCTCTGAAAGATCCACTGTTGCAGAGAACCAGCCGTCAATTCGCATGGAGCGCCCGGAGCTGCATCCGACTGGTTTCCAGATCCAGTGAGCTTTGTGCTGTGAACGCCATCGGATACGGGTCCATGTGGATAAGTCCGCTGATTTCAAACAGCAGAACGTTGTATCGGTGCGGAGCGTCTTCCTTGAGCAACGGTTGAATCCTGAGGGTGCCAGGAATCAGGCGTGGCTCGAAGTTGTCGATAGCACGGTGCACGACGCCGATAATGTCGTCCCATCTATGTTCTGACAGATAGCTGCCTGCCATGGCCGGCACACCATAGTTCAGGGTTGAACTGGCCGCGTGCGGGAACCGCTTGCGATCGATCTCGTCTTCGCGATTGGTGGTATTGAGCAGGTAGGTGAGATCACGCTGGATGATTTCGAGCATTTGCGCGCGTGTCACCGTGTATTCGGTCGCATTTTCTGCTGGTCGCGTTGGCGCATCATCCCGCAGCCTGTCAAACAGTGTGGGCAGCAGTTGCGCGCTGGGGCGGCGTGGGGCGCGATGTTCACTCACGGCCAGTCCTTCCAGCGGTACGGGTGGCAAGATCCGGCACCCCGACCTCCATCCTTGACCATCCGGTCCTTCCCGGTACCTGCCGAGGTTGGCGCAGAAAGCCCTCTCCGGCCGATAGATACTTCAAGTCGCACATACTCGTCTCACTGACTCGTTGACCGATTCCGGTGCCGATGATAGTCGAATACACAAAAAAAGAGATAGGAAAATCAGATTTAAGAAAATATAAATACTAATTTAAGAATAATTCTATTGATGTCGAGCCATATCTATAGCTGCTATGTGATTATGTAATCGATAAACGTATAGTAGAAATACTAAAAATTTGGATTGAATTTTATCGAAATCAATAGATGTGTATAAATAGGTGTTGGAAATTGCATGCGTGGAGATTTTAAAATAGCCTGATCAGGGCTGTTTTTTTCTGCAGCCTTCCGGGCAAAAGAACTGGCCCATTCAGCAAAATTCAAGAAGGGCTTCGGATGGATATCTCACGGCAGGCGCTATTTGGCCGACTCAATCCCACGTTGTTCAAGGCGATAGAAAGTGCGACCGCCTTCTGCAAGCTTCGCGGCAATCCGTACGTGGAGCTGGTGCACTGGCTGCACCAACTTCTGCAGACCCCCGACGGTGATCTCCAGCGGATGCTACGGCATGCCGGGGCAGACCTCCAGACGCTCGAGGCCGACGTCACGCGCGCATTGGCGACCCTGCCGGCAGGGGCGAGCTCGATCAGCGACTTCTCGTTTCAGATCGAATCGGCCATCGAGCGGGCGTGGGTCTATGCCACGCTGGCGTTTTCCGATGATCGTGTGCGTGGCGCTTACCTGCTGACAGCATTGCTCAGGACACCGGAGTTGCGGCGATCGGTTCTTGGCATCTCGAACCAGTTTGCCAGGGTGAGTGCGGAGGATCTGGTTGGCATGCTGCCGGCTCTGGTTGCCCAGTCGCCCGAGAGTGTGGAGGCAGCCTACGATGGCAGTGGCTTCTCGCCGGCTGTTCCAGGCGAGGCAAGTCGTGCATTGGCGCCGACGAGGTCCGGCCAAAACGCTTTGAGCCAGTACTGTCGTGACTTGACCGAGGAGGCTAGAGGAGGCCGACTTGACCCCGTGATTGGTCGCGAGCACGAGATTCGCACCATGACGGACATTCTGCTGCGCCGCCGGCAGAACAACCCTCTCTTGACGGGTGAGGCCGGCGTCGGCAAGACGGCGGTGATTGAAGGGCTGGCACAGGCCATCGCCGTGGGCAACGTACCGCCGAGCCTGAAGGAAGTCCGACTGCTAAGCCTCGACGTAGGTGCCTTGCTGGCGGGTGCCAGCATGAAGGGAGAGTTCGAGGCGCGGCTGAAGGGCGTGCTCGAAGACGCAGCGAAATCTCCACAACCAGTGATTCTTTTCGTGGACGAAGTGCACACCCTCGTTGGCGCAGGCGGCGCGGCCGGGACCGGAGACGCCGCAAACCTGCTCAAGCCAGCGCTGGCCCGCGGTGCTTTGCGGACCATTGGTGCCACTACGTGGAGTGAGTACAAGCGCCATATCGAGAAGGATCCCGCACTGACGCGTCGATTCCAGGTGCTGCAGGTGATGGAACCGGAGGAGATTGCCGCAGTCGCCATGGTGCGCGGTCTTGTGGAAACCTTCGAAGCGCACCACCAGGTGTTGATCCGTGACGAAGCCGTGCGCGCGGCAGTGAAGCTATCGCATCGCTACATTCCTTCGCGCCAGCTTCCGGACAAGGCGATCAGCTTGCTGGACACGGCTTGCGCGCGCGTGGCGCTATCGCTCCACGCGCCGCCAGCTTTGGTCGAGCGTCTGCATCAGCGGCTCGCGGCGGCAAGGGCGGAAGCAAGTCTTCTGTCCAGGGAGGCCAGTCTCGCCACGCCTGACGAATCCCGCATGTCAGCCGTCGAGCAGACGATCCGGGACACCGAGATTGAACTTGACGAGGCCCAGGCCCATTGGCAGCAGCAACGAGCGATTGTTGCGGAGATTCATGAGCAGCGTCGGATCGCCGCGGCTTTCGACGCGGCGGACGGCACGCCTTCATCCCGGATGGATCTGATCAGTCTGGACGCATCGCTTCAGGCCATCCAGGGGGATGCACCCATGGTCTTCACCGATGTGGACGAAGCCGTGGTTGCGGCAATTGTGGCCGACTGGACCGGCATTCCTGTCACACGCATGGTTGCCGACGAAGTCGCCACCGTAATGGCGTTGCCCGAGACACTGGGCAAGCGTGTCATTGGTCAGCCTCACGCCCTGGATCAACTGGGTGAACGCATTCTGACGGCGCGCGCACGGTTGACAGATCCAAAGAAACCCCTGGGCGTCTTTTTACTGGTGGGGCCATCCGGGGTTGGCAAGACCGAAACGGCATTGGCGCTGGCCGACGCGCTTTATGGTGGCGAGCAGAATCTCATCACCATCAACCTCTCGGAGTTTCAGGAAAGTCATACCGTCTCGACTCTCAAGGGGGCACCGCCCGGCTATGTTGGCTATGGGGAAGGGGGTGTGCTGACCGAGGCCGTACGTCGCCGTCCGCATAGCGTGGTATTGCTCGACGAAGTCGAGAAGGCCCACCCGGACGTGCATGAGGTCTTCTATCAGGTCTTCGACAAGGGCTACATGGAAGATGGGGAAGGACGCTACATCGATTTCCGTAACACGATCTTGCTCCTCACCAGCAATGCGGCCTCCGACCTGCTGACCAGCCTTTGCGACGATCCGGCGCTGATCCCGGAGCCCGCAGCCCTGCGCGACGCGTTGATGCCCGAACTGCGCAAAGTATTTCCTGCGGCTTTCCTCGGGCGGCTCGTGGTGGTGCCTTATCTCCCGCTGGCATCTGACAACCTGGATCGGATCGTTCGTCTTCATCTGGATCGCGTGGTGGCGCGCATGCGCGATCAGCACGACATCGCGCTGACGTACGACGATGCGGTCGTTTCGTACATCGTACAGCGTTGTCCGGTTGGTGAGACCGGTGCCCGGCAATTGATCAGCTTTATCGAGCAGATCGTCCAACCGCAACTGGCTAGACGGTGGCTCGCGGCGCTTTCAGAAAAGCGCAAGCTCGCCGCAATCGAGATCTGCCTTGCCGAAAGCGAAGCAATGTCGCTCGTCTATCGCACCGAGTACACCTCAGCAGCAACAAAATTCCCGAGCCAAAACGCGACTTCGGAGTGCCACAACCCCCAAGTTCCGTTAGAGCATTTCTGAAGCGAGGCATCGCAATGCGTGTGACCTACAGGACGGTAAGTACAGCTTGCACGACACTGGAGGAACGCAAGGAGTACGGGCAAGTTCCTCCTGCGGACAAAGGATATGTGGCGGAGAAGGTGGAGTACGCGCTGCGCTTTCCGCGGGTCACGACAGTTCGCAGAAAGGATGGCACCACAACGCAGGCGCTGTTGCAGCAGCTCGTAGTGAGCGCTGCGATTCGTGCCGACGAATTTCTTGCGGACTTCTACTGGCATTACAAGGCGGAGGTTTGCTTTGACATGCGGCCCCGTCCTCCAAAGCCATACTTGAGCAGCGGCAACAAGGCAGATGGTCCAGGCCGGCGTCATACTTTGAATCCATTCCCTCCTGGATATGTCAAAGGTTCACTGCGAAGATTGGATCTGATTATTGTCGAGAATGCCGACGTAAGATGGCCGGGACTTGCCACTACCGATCACGAGGGCAACTTCCACGCCGCAAACTTGCGTCGTGTAGTGGAATTGAAATTCCCGGGTGACGACCTCCATGAAGCGCAAGAGCGAGCCTACTTACGTATTGCCGGAGACTCCAGAGAGCGGCTTGTCATTGCAGATATCAATGACTGTCAGGGTCACTTGGACAAGACTCGCGAGGCATTCGGTCACCCTTCTGCAGCACACATACCTGTTAAAAAGCACGAGCGAGAGCGCGCTCCGATTCGCTCCCGTCGTCAAATAGCGGAACCCGCGTTTTTTGAGCAATGGCTGAGCCACATCGGAGACGGCGTGGATCAATTCAATCGAGCAGTGAAATCCCTGGCCGACGGAACGCATCGGGGCATCCAAGATCTGTCCGATGAAACGCAAGCTTGGTTGCAGAATAAGGTCGGGTGGATCTTCGAGGCAGGCCACTGGATCAGGAATACAGCGACGGGCGCTTGGACATGGATCAATGGGGGCGGTCAGGCAGTCGTCCGCTGGTCACACGAAAACATGATCGCCGCCTGGCGGGAGTTCCAGCGACAAACCGATCTGGCGTGGGAACAAATCAAGGAAATTGATTGGGGTCAGATCGTGATCACCGTGGCTGGAACGGTGGCGGTCGTGGCCTTGGCAATAGGCGGCGTACTCGTGGTCGTTGCTATTTCCGAAGCGATACTCGCTGCGCTACTCGCTCTGCTTGCTATTGGCGGCGCGGGATCTTTGGCTGCGGCATGAAGCACGCAGCCATGCCTTGACTTATGACTCTTATCATGACTTCCTTCTCTCCATTGACACCGACCGAGGCCATTGAACGTTACGGTCATGAACTGACATTCACCGATCCTTCGGATCGTAACCGTATTGTTATCCGTCCTGCGCTGATCGGCACGTTGTTCTTTGAGCGGGGATCGCAACCCGCCATGCGAAAGGCGTTGCTGAGTTGCGTAGACGAATTTCGTGCCGCGTATGGTGACGAACTGAGTGGAGGAAAGAAGGGAAAGACGAAGTACTCGCGAAAGACCATGAGAGGTATCGAAGCAATGCGCCAGTACATTCTTTCAAATGATCCCGACTATGAAGTTGAGTTCGTCTTCGCCGATGTTGTCGATAACGCGACTGCTCCGGAATACCTGATCAGATCATTGACTGGACAGGCGTATCACGAAGAGCACCATGGCGATTTGTCCTATTTGAAATTTATCCTTCCATGGTCATTCGCAGAAAGCGCGGGAGGATTGGCTCAGTACCATCGCTTCATGACCTTTTGTTGCGCTGCGTTGCCGATACGGGGCGGGTACGGTGGGATCGCTCCGGTCCTGCCATATGGATTTCATCGCTACATGCCTCAGGAGTACCAGCTTGCTCAGCGTTTCGTCGGGCTCGAAGCTGATTGCTACGCGTTTGCCGAAGCGCTGGACTATCAAGACAACCACATAAAGAGCACGAATTGGTACACGGTGCTTGGCGACCCTCTGCTGGAGAAACTCGGCAGTGAGGCAGACGTCAGAGCCGCGCTTTGCCGTGAAGACATTCTGATGGAACGGCACGGGCAGTGCCTGGTGATCCGGGCGGGCGACTATCCGCTACTGGGCGCGCCGGAAGAGGGGCCGTTGGAGCCCTACATCTTTGTCAACCGGGTGATCCGTCCTTTGCGCAAGCCGCTGCGCGGATCCATGCATTCCTACATGGAGGGTGTGGAGAGGTTTGGTGAAGAAGAAAGCCGGCGCTGGGTCGCGCGCTTCGATGAACCAGAAGGTCCGAACGATGACAGCACGCCGCAGCCGAGTCGAGGCGCGTCAGCGCTGCCGTTCCAGACGTGCCCTCGTAGCGGGCGGTGGGTGGCCAACCACCTGGGCAATCGGATCGCGCAGGTCAAGGCGGGTGATCCGATGCCGGGTCCCGAACGTAGCGATGTCGGGAATCAGGTTGTCTGGTACTTCGTGCGCGACATTGAATGAATGCCAATCAGGCAGGATGCATTGACTTTCCTTAAGCACTGGATATGTGCGGGAGGAGAGAATGAACGCCGGGAGTCTGCTACAGAAGAGAGCCATGAATGCCTCGTTGAATCTGCCGGGTACGGCTGACCGCTTCGATAGCCGTACCGTCATGCTGAAGGGCGACGGTCTTCCGGCATTGATGGGGCAGTCTGCGCTTACGGTT
>NZ_SCMX01000112.1 GCF_005503625.1 Cupriavidus sp. 2SB
ACGGCGTCAGCCTTGAACTCTTCCGTAAAGCCCTTGCGTGCCATTTTTCACCTCTCCAGTTGACTCGAAGTCTACCTTTTGAGGTGTCCAGGTTTATTGGACCACTACACCCCCCTCTCCCGCACGCGGGAGAGGGGCCGGGGGAGAGGGCCAACGCATTGATTACCGCTCGCGCTTTTCTTCCTGAAGGCTCGCCAAAATCCCCGCCACCCGATCCCCCAGATACTTGTTCGCCGAAATCTCCAGTGCGCGCATCATCTCCGTCTCCAGCGTGACCATCGCCAGCGGACGAATCCGCCACAGCACATCCACAATGCGTGGCACTTCCGCAGGCGGCGGCAGTTGCCCTTCGCCGAAGCGGTCCAGTTCGCGCACCACCATGCCGACGATACGATCGGACACCGCCTGGAAATGCCCGCGTGCATGCTCGATGATGTCGAGCACGTCATCGAGCGGGAATCCCGCACGCGACATTTCCACGCCCGCCGCCAGCGCGCGCGGACTGCGTGCCAGATAGCCAAGACCATCCGGCTCCAGCAACCCCAACGCAATCGAGCGCTTCAGCACCGGCCGTGAAATCGCGCGGCCAAACATGCGCGCGAGTGCGAGATAGGAATAGTGGCGCGGTGCCTCGGTATTCCACGGACTGCTGATCGCGGTTTCCAGCCCCAGGATCGAGCGCAGGTCGTGCCCTTCCACGATGGCCTTGAGCAACTCCATGATGTTGGCGAGCGTGTAGCCGCGCGCCAGCAGATGGTTGATCAGCCGCAGCCGTCCCAGATGCGTCTGCGTATAGATGCCCACGCGCCCGCGCCGCTCGGGCGGATCGATCAGCCCCTTGTCCTGGTACGAGCGGATATTGCGCACCGTGGTGCCCGCCACGCGCGCGAGTTCGTCGATCGTGTACTCGGGCGGTGTCGTGGATAGATCGGCGGACATGGCGGAATCTGGGGAGGCGACGGACTGGCCATCGCGCGGGATCGAGGTCATGGGGGAAAATTCTAAACGAGTCGGGCGACGCTACAATGCGCCAACACATTCCGGCGCCCCCATGCATATCCGTTGGCTCGAAGATTTCGTCTGTCTGGCACAGGCTGGCAGCCTCGCGCGTGCCGCCGAACTGCGCAATGTCACGCCGCCTGCATTCGGTCGCCGCATGCAGGCGCTGGAGGTCTGGGCCGGCGCGCCGCTGATCGACCGCAGCGCGTTTCCGGTGCGGCTCACCGCCGAAGGCCGCCAGTTTCTCGAAGCCGCCCAGGCGGCGCTGCGCACGCTCGACGAGGCGCGCATGTCGCTGCGCGCAGCGCATCGTGCGGACGCCAGCACCATCACGATTGCCACCGGAAAGACACTGGCGCGCTCGATGGTGCCCGCATGGCTGGCCAGCCTGCGCCATGCCTTGCGCGACGACGCCGTGGGCGCGGGATTCCGCACGCGGCTCTCCACCCACGCCACGCACGACGCGCTGGAGATGTTCTCCGAGGGCGATGCCGACTTCCTGCTCTGCTACAGCCCGCATGATCTTCCCGTGATGCTCGACGACACCCGCTACATGTTCCATCCGGTGGGCGTGGAGCGATTGGTGTGCGTGGCAGCGGCCGATGCGCGCGGCGGTCCAACGTTCCGACTCGGACAGCGTACGGCGATGGTGCCGATGATCGCGTATGCCGAGACCCTGACCATGGGCCGCATGGTCAATCAGGAAATCGCGCGCCGCAAACTGGCCGGCAAGCTCGACGTGATTGCGGTGAGCGATTTCGCGGAGTCGGTGCATGAAATGGTGCGCCAGAAAATGGGCCTGGCGTGGCTGCCCGCGAAGCTGATTGCGGATGATCTGCATGCAGGGAGGCTGGTGCGTGCGGATGTGCAGGGCGATGCTGTGGACCTTGCGCTGGATATCCGGCTGTATCGGCCGAGAACGCAGATGCGGGCGTTGGCGGAGGTGTTTTGGGCGGCGGCGGTCAGGTAGCTCCCCTCTTGTTCTGCTCCCCTTTCCCCGCTTGTTTCGCTCCCCTCTCCCGCTTTGCGGGAGAGGGGCTGGGGGAGAGGGCCAGCGGTCCAAATTGCGATGTGGTCGGCAAGCAGAGCCTCCCGCCCTCTCCCCTAACCCCTCTCCCGCCGCGCGGGAGAGGGGAACCAAAAGCCAAGCCGGAAGAGCGGCCATGCACCACTTCCGCTCATTGCCAAAACAGCAACCCCCATTGCCAAAGCTGCACGATGCCTCGCCGCGCGCTCTCTAACATCGGCGCAAACATTCAAAGCCCTGCCGGAGAAATCATGAAGACCCTGATGCGCGCGGCTGTTGCCGCCACCCTTGCCAGTGCCGCGTTCGCGGCCTCGGCCGCTCCCGCCTATCCCACCAAGCCGATCACGCTCGTCGTGGGTTACACCGCAGGCGGCAGTGTGGACCTCGTGGCGCGCACCGTGGCGCCGGAACTGAGCAAGCGTCTCGGGCAGAGCGTGGTCATCGAGAACCTGGGTGGGGCCGGCGGCACGATCGGCGCACAGAAGGTGGTCAAGGCCGAGGCCGATGGCTACACACTGCTGCTGGGTTCGGGCAGCGAAGTGTCGATCGCGCGCCTGACCAATCCGGCTGTGCGCTATGACGGCGAGAAGGATCTGGCGGCCATCACGTTCGTCGGCACGCAGCCGATGGTGCTGGTTGGCAAGCTGGACCTGCCCGCGAAGAATGCCGCCGAACTGATTGCGCTGGCCAAGGCCAAGCCGGGTTCGCTGTCGTATGCCTCGTCGGGCGTGGGTACGCCGCTGAACCTGGCTGGTGAACTCATCAAGCAGCAGGGCCAGGTCAACATCACGCATGTGCCTTACAAGGGCGCTTCCGCCATGGCCACCGACCTGCTCGGCGGTCAGATCGATCTCGCCGTGATGGTGCTGTCCTCCGCACTTCCGCATATCCAGGCCAACCGCGTGCGGGCCTATGGCGTGACCGAAGGCAAGCGCGCCAGCGTGGCGCCGAATGTTCCTGCGCTGGCCGAGACCCCCGCGCTCAAGGGCGTGGACATGGGAGTATGGTTTGGATTGATGGCACCTGGCAAAACTGACCGGGCTATTATCGATCGCCTGAATACTGAGATGCAGGCCGTGCTGACCATGCCCGATGTAAAGAAGAAGCTGGCCGAGGCCGGCGTGGAGGTTTCACCGGCCAATCCGGCGCAGTTCGCCAGCTTCGTGAAGCGCGAGACGGCCAAGTACCGCACCATCGTGCAGACCGCCGATATTCGCCAATGAGCCGCCAATAAGCCACAGCCGAGGATGTACCAGATGACGCAGCGTGCCCCTACCTTCGACGCCTATGCGGTCGAGGTCGAGTTTCCCGATATCCGCCCCTACGCCGAAGGCAACAGCGGCGTGGCGTACGTCCACACGTTCGACAGCGGCATTGCAGGTCCGCACGTGATGATCAACGCACTGACGCACGGCAACGAGGTGTGTGGGGCGATTACGGTGGGCGGCCTGCTTGACCATGGCCTGCGTCCGCGCACGGGCAAGCTGACGCTGTCGTTTGCCAATGTGGATGCCTACGCGCGCTTCGATGCGTCCACGCCCGATGCGTCACGCTTTGTCGATCAGGACTTCAACCGCGTCTGGACCGCTGCTGTGCTCGACGACATGTCGCGCGATTCCTCGGAGCTGCGCCGTGCCCGTGCGATGCGTCCCATTGTCGATACCGTCGACCTGCTGCTCGATCTGCATTCGATGCATGAGAAGAGCCGTCCGCTGATCGTGTCGGGTCCGCTCGACAAGGGCATCGCGCTATCGCGGGCGCTCGGCACGCCTGCCGACGTGATCGTCGACGAAGGCCATCCGGAAGGCCGCCGCATGCGCGACTACGCCGATTTTGGCGATGCCGCGAGCGCACGCAACGCGCTGCTGATCGAATGCGGCCAGCACTGGGAAGTCTCCGCCGTGGACGTGGCCCGCGACAGCACCGCGCGCTTTCTGCTGAACGCTGGCATCGTCGAGGAAGCCGATCTGCCCGCCGGATGGCTGCGTCCGCTGCCCGCCACGCAACGCGTGATCCGCGTGACCGAGCCAGTGGTGGCCAGCAGCATGGACTTCCGTTTTGCTGGCCCTTATACCGGCCTCGAAACGTTTGCCGACGCGGGCACCGTGATCGCCTGGCGCGATGGCGAACCCGTGGTCACGCCCTACGCCAACTGCGTGCTCGTCATGCCTTCTCTGCGCCAGCTCCGGCCCGGTGTGACCGTAGTGCGGCTCGGACAGCTTGAACTATGAAACCGGTTGCATATATCACAACGTGATATTTTGCTGATTCCCTAGATTAAGCGTTCTCTACATTCAAGGCGGCACTTCGGACATCCGATAACCGTGACGTGACGACCTGCCATCAGAGCGGGCGTTACCCGTGCGTCACGATGGTGCACGGCGTTAATCACGGAGCGCCCCTTGTATTCAAACTCTTCTCTTACCCTGCCGCGGCAGGCGTCGGCTGGCGGCTTGCGCGCGCGGGCCGGCAGCTGGAGTATCGGCACGCGCCTAGCGCTGGTAGTCCTTGCCGTCCAGATTGTCGCGTTCTGCGCCTTTTCGTTGGCGCTCTCGCTGAGCAGCATGCGCCAGCTCGAAACGCAGGCGCGCGAGGCCATCACCGCCGAAAGCCAGACCCTGCGCGAGCTGGTGGCCCAGCTCGACGACACCATGTTGCAGGAGGCCGACCGCTTCCTGCTGAGCTTTGCCGCCGTACTCCCCGGACCGTATGCCGTGGACCCCGCGCAGACCATCGAGGTGGCTGGCAAGGCCACGCCCGAGTTCCGCAGCGGCGACCTTGTGCTCAACAACAGCTTCGAGATCCCGGACAAGTTCTTCGCCAACACGGGTGGCGTGGTGGCCACGGTTTTCGCGCGTACGGGCGATGACTACATCCGCGTCACCACCTCGCTGAAAAAGCAGGATGGCCAGCGCGCCATCGCCACCGTGCTCGATCGCGCCAGCCCGGCCTACGCGGCGGTGGCTGCAGGCAAGTCGTACCGCTCGCTGGCCTGGCTGTTCGGCAAGCCCTACATGAGCAAGTACGAACCCGTGCGCGATGCCAGCGGGAAGATCGTCGGCGCGCTGTACGTGGGCGTGAACGTCGAGGCGGAACTCGCGGCGCTGAAAAACCGCATCCGTCGCAAGACGATCGGTGCCGATGGCCAGTTCATCGTGATCGACGCCAAGCCGGGTGCGGACCAGGGCAAGGTGATGGTGGACCGCTCCGGCAGCGAAGGAACTGTGCAGATCGATGCCAAGGATGCCGAGGGGAAGTCCTGGGTGCGTGACATGATCGCCGCGAAGGATGGCGATGTGATCAACACCGTGGCCATCGGCAACAACGCCGCAGTGGAGCGCCTGACCGCGTTCGCGACCTATCCCGAATGGAAGTGGCTGATTGCCGGCAGCGTGCCGACGGCCTCGCTGCGCAACGAACTCGAAGCCAGCCGCAACCTTTTCCTGGCCGGTGGACTGCTGGCTGCGCTGGTGGTGTCGGCCGCGTTCTGGTGGCTGCTGCGCCGTATGGTCAGCCAGCCGCTGGCGCATGCCGCCGATGCAGCAGGGCGCCTGGCTTCCGGTGATCTCACCGCGCGGCTGGAGACCACGCGCAATGACGAGATCGGCCAGTTGATGCGTGCGATCGATGGCGTGGGGCAGGGCCTCAGTGGCATCGTCGACAAGGTGCGCGGCAGCGTGGGCGCCATTGCGGGCAGCACGAGCCAGATTGCCAGCGGCAATGCCGATCTCTCGGCGCGCACCGCATCGCAGGCGGGCAGCCTGGAGCGGACCGTGGCGAGCATCGAGGAGCTTTCGGTCACGGTGAAGCAGAATGCCGACAACGCGCACGACGCGAATGCCGCCGTGGCGAGCGCCGCCGATGCGGCACGCGCCGGCGGCACCACGGTGGGCCGCGTGGTCACGACCATGGCCGACATCCATCGCAATGCGCAGCAGGTGGTGGACATCATCGGCATGATCGACGGCATCGCGTTCCAGACCAACATCCTGGCGCTCAACGCCGCCGTGGAAGCCGCGCGCGCGGGCGAGCATGGCCGTGGGTTTGCCGTGGTGGCGGGCGAGGTGCGTAGCCTGGCGCAACGCAGCGCAAACGCTGCGGGCGAGATCAAGCAGTTGATCGAGCGTACGGTGACCGATCTGAAGTCGGGCAACGAGGCCGTGCAGCAGGCGGGTACGGCCATCGACGATATGGTGCGTCGCGTGGAAGGCATTGCCGCGCTGATGGGCGATATCAGCACAGCCTCGCGCGAGCAATCGCTGGGGCTGGGGCAGGTGAGCAGCGCCGTGGCGGAGATGGATACAGTGACGCAGCAGAACGCCGCGCTCGTGGAAGAAGCCGCTGCCGCCGCCGAAAGCCTGCATCACCAGGCGCAGGAGTTGCGCCAGGCGGTGGAGGTGTTCAGGCTGGCCTGATCGTCCCGGCCAGCTTCGACGTAGCCCGCTCAGGCCACCGGGGCCGGGGCGGGCTGGGCGGGTGCCGGCGCCGGTGCTGCTTCGGGCTGGGGTTGCGGCTTCAGTCCGGGGAAGAGTTCGTCCACCAGTTCCTCGATCTTCATGTCGGGCGGAATGAAGTTGCTCAGGTTCACGCCACCCGCGCTGCGGTTGGCGTTGAAGATGGCCTTGCCCACGCGCTCGCCGTTGCGGTACACGGTGATGTCGGCGGCGGCCAGGAAGGGCGTGATGTAGTTCTGGCGCTGTGCCACGTACATCGCCGTCATCGGGCAGGATGCCATGGACGAGTTCGGCGGCAGCAGCTTCACCTCGAAGTTGCGCACGCGCAGTGCCTTGATGAAGCTTTCCACGTAGGCATTGTTGCTCACCTGGTTGGTGACCACGCAGAACAGCGAGCCATCGGCACCGACCACGCGGTTGCCATCGACACGGAACTGCGCCGGGCCGCCATAGGCACCGGGCTGGAAACCGGCAATCGGATCGACCTGATCCGCGCGATCTACCGGCAACACGCTCTGGTAGGTGGAACAGCCCGTGGCCAGCAGGGCCAGCGTGGCGGCAATCGTTACTCTCTTCATCATGGGTCCTGGATCGCGTCGGCGAGGGCGCCGGCCGCCCGGACCCGCATCCATGGCGGTTCAGGGGCGCATTGCCGGCAGCATGCCTCCGTAATGTAGGCGTGCCGGCCATGGATCAAAGCGCAGAACAGCGAGGGACTGCTGCCGCAAATCGCCGCGCAACCCCCGGATCCCGAAGCGATGCCTCGATGTGATGCCTAGTTGGCGCCGCCGCGCAGCAGGCAGTCCGACAGCAGCGGCGTACCGCCCTCGCCAACCCCTGCGCCGTTGCATTCCACGGCAACCTTCTGGCCGCGGCGGACCATCGTTGCGCGCGCTTCCACCTCGCAGGCGCGGGTGCCCGGACCGCAGATCTGGTCCTTCAGCAGATCGGCTCGCACTACCACGCCGGGATTGTCGGTGCGGATTTCGAGGTACACGTGCGCGTGATCGCGCCGGATGCCACTCGCCACACCTTCGACGATGAGGTACTTCCCCTTGTAGCGATCATCGGCGGCGGCGGCGTCGGCGGCGTAGTCGGTAGCCAGCGCATCGGCCGGATATTGCGGCAGCAGGTCGGCAGGGCGGTTCGGATCGATACTGATCGGGTCCAGCACGCCGTTGCGCGGAATGCCGCGCGGGAGGCTGGCCGGCGGTTCGGCCGGGGTGGAGGCTGCAGCGGTATCGGTGGTGGTGTTGGTGGGGACGATTTCACCGGTGTCGTTCCCTACGAACCACAGCAGGACAAGGACAACGACAGCGACGGCGGCAACGAGGATCTGGCGGGAATTGCTCAACATCTTGGGGGCGGGCCGGACGCATCTGGCCGGGATAGGCAGGTAAGTAGGTCGCCAGTGTAGCGCGTCCTAGCCCGGTTCCGCGCCCGCCAGCAGGAACGTCCGCGCGGCGGCGAGGATCTCGTTCGACAGCGGCGTGCCCATCGTGGCGCGCGACAGCATCAGCGCTCCGGCCAGCGTGGCCATCTGTGCGACGGCTTTGCTGCGGGCTGCCGAGGCGTCATCGCCCGGCTGGATGGCGGTCAGGATCTGCAAGAGGTCTTCCACGCCATCATGGAAGGCCGCACGCACGGGCTTGTCCACGGCTTCACGCGCCACGTCGTTGGCCAGTGCCGCCACGGGGCACCCCGTGCCGGAGCTATTGCGGTTACGCGTCGAGAGATAGCCGTCGATCAGGGCGGCAAGCGCGGCATCATTGTCGGCGGCGTCGGCCACGCGCTTGCGCCAGCGCCCTTCGGCTTCCTCGAAGGCACGGGTGCAGGCGATGGCAGCCAGCGCATCCTTCGATTCGAAATGGCCGTAGAAGCCGCCGTGCGTGAGGCCGGCGGCACCCATGAGGTCCGCCACGCTGACACCGTTGAATCCCTGCTCGCGGAACAGCCGCGACGATACCTGCTCGATGACTACGCGGTTCTTCTCCGCTTCCGCTTTCGATACACGCGGCATGATGTGCTCCAGAAAGCTGTGTGGGCGATGGTCCGCCACATCGCATGACAAGTCAACGCAGCGGACTTCAAATGGAATAGACCCTCGGCAAACGATCCCGCTCCCGGTTTGCTCCCCTCTCCCATTTCATGGGAGAGGGGAGCTACCGAGGCGCAGCGCAACATCAAACGATAGTTGCCCCCTGACTCCCCAGCGCCACAAGGTATTCCTCCACCCCATACGGCGCCGTGTGCCCTTGCCCCGCCAGAAAGAAGTCACGCAGGATATCGCCCTGCTGCTCCAGCTTGTAGTCATGCAACGCCTTGCCCGCAGTCAGTCGATAGCGATACTGGTTGAACCCCAGGAAGTGCAGCACCTGTTCGCACCCACCGCGCCACAACACATTGACCCCGCGCTGATGCTGCCAGACATGCGCCATCTCATGGATGAACAGCGCCTGCAGCCCCAACCCGGCCCGGCTGAAGTCATCGATCCCACGCAGCTTGCGCCCAAGGTAGATGTTGCCGTTCGGCGTGATGATGTAGCGACCACCCTGCCAGAAGACGAAATTGCGATGAAGGATGCGGACAGACGCGTAATCGACCGCGTCAGCAAAGATCTGATGGGCGAGGGCGATTTCGCCGGGGGTGAGGGGGCGGTTCATGACCATTGGAACGGCGTGAGTGCAAGATGCAGCATCAATGGGGTTGCGACAACAGGATGACGCTAGTGGTCGTCGCCATTCAAGCCGTTCGAGTCGAGTTGTAGTTGCTGCTGCTCTCGCTCGAGCTGCTGAATGCTCTTCTCCGGCGTTGGCAAGCTTTCAGGCATCGTGCCTCCAAGCTCCACAATCGTTTGACGGACTTTGGCTCCAACCTCAAAGTGGGTGGCACCTGTGACTTACCGCGAACGTTGTCTCGCCTCAGCTTCTCTTCGGTCTGCGTTGCGCGAAACAAATTTGCCGCAAGCTCGGTGCTGCCCATATGGTCGAGGATTCGTTGCGTCTTCTTTAGACGCTTGGATCCGTGGATATCCTTTGCGCCGAAGCCACCATAAAGTCCGCGGTAGCCGTGGTCTTGAAAGATTGCGTAGTCGAGACCGGTTTTGACACCAGCGCTCTTTGCAGCAGCTGTCAACGCCTTGTTGTGATGGACCAATTCCCCACGCAGCATCAAACGTCGTTCATCCTCAGAGAAATTTCCAAACCTTGGCGAGTCATCCGCTAGTTCCTGCCGCCTGGTCTGGATCGCAAAGTACGTCTGCCCCTGAGCAATTGCAAGTTTGGACGGATCACCATTCTGTACGACCAGATAGCAGGCATATCTCGACAACTCGCAGTCTTCAATGGCGCGACGGGCTTTAGAACCGATGGAAACCATTTTCGTGATGTGACGAAAATGGTCTGCTGGCGTTTGACCGGACTTCTTGCACGCTTCGACGGCCTTGTCGACCACCCGGCGGAAGCTCTCCCAGTTTGCATACTCCAGGATGGGCTGGAGATCTCTGGCGTACCAGAACTCGGAATCTTCCTCGTTCGTTTGCCGGGTACTCTCGAAAGTACTGGTGGTCTTCGCGGTAGTTTGCTGGGTAGTCATGGCTTCATGGATGGCACTGTACAAAAACACAGTGTCATCCATGATGGCCCGAAGGATGTTGACCTGGACGAAGACCCCGCCGTGGTTACCGATCTGCACGGCATTGCGCCGCGCAGGTCGATACTCACTTCCCAATACAAAACCGCGTAAAGATCGTCCCCAGCAGATCGTCGCTCGTGAACTCGCCCGTGATGCTGTTCAGGTGATCCTGCGCGAGCCGTAGTTCCTCGGCGAACAGGTCGAGGGCCTGGGCGCTTTGTTCGGCGCGTTCCACGGCGCAGTCGAGGTGGGACTGCGCGCTGCGCAGGGCGATGAGGTGGCGTTCGCGGGCCAGGAAGGTGCCTTCGTTGCCGGATTGCCAGCCGATCAGGCGCAGCAGTTCGCGACGCATCAGATCGATGCCGGCACCGGTGCGTGCGGAGATCCAGATCTCGGTGGGATTGGGGCCGTTGGCGGCCACAACGTGCGGCCGGTTGCCGCCGAAGCCCATTTCGCCAGCCGATGGGGCGAGGTCGATCTTGTTGACCACGCGCACGATGGGCGAGCCCGGTGGCAGTTGGCCGCTCAGGCGATCGTCGATGTGGTCGTCGGTTTCCGAGATGCCGTGTTCGAGGTAGTCGGCAGCATCCACGAGGTGCAGCACGATATCCGCGCGACGAATGGCCTCCCACGTGCGTTCGATACCGATGCGCTCCACTTCGTCGGCAGCGTCATCGCGCAGACCGGCAGTGTCGATGATGTGCAGCGGGATGCCGTCGATCTGGATGGTCTCGCGCACACGGTCGCGCGTGGTGCCGGCGATGGGTGTGACGATGGCAAGCTCCGCGCCGGCCAGTGCGTTCAGCAGCGACGACTTGCCGACGTTCGGTTGACCCGCCAGCACCACCGACAACCCTTCGCGCAGCAACGAACCCTGGCGCGCCTGCTTCAACACGCCCGCCAGCGCTTCACGAATGCGCGTGAGTTGGCCGCGTGCATCGGAGGCTTCGAGGAAGTCGATTTCCTCTTCAGGAAAATCGAGCGTGGCTTCCACCAGCATGCGCAGGTGGATGACCTTTTCCACAAGCGCGTGGATGGCGCTGGAGAACTCGCCTTCCATCGAACGCGCGGCCGAGCGGGCGGCGGCTTCGGTGCTGGCTTCGATCAGGTCGGCCACGGCTTCCGCTTGCGCCAGGTCGAGCTTGTCGTTCAGAAATGCGCGGCGCGTGAATTCGCCGGGTTCGGCCACGCGCAGGCCCACGGGCTTGCCTGCTTCGAGGCAGCGCGACAGCAGCATCTGCATGACCACCGGGCCGCCGTGGCCCTGCAGTTCAAGCACTTCCTCTCCGGTGTAGGAATTCGGCGCGGGGAAGTACAACGCCAGGCCATGGTCGATGACCTTGCCGCGTGCATCGAGGAAGGGCAGGTAGGTGGCGTGGCGCGGTTGCAGGTTGCGGCCGCATACGGCGCGCATGATCGTGCCGACATCGGGGCCGGACACGCGTACCACGCCGATGCCGCCGCGTCCCGGTGCGGTGGCGATGGCGGCAATCGGTAGCTCGGTGAGGGTGGCAGTCATGGGCGCTATTGTCGCAGAACGTTTTGCGGATCGGAGGGGAGGGCGTCGTGAAGCGCGTCGGCGCAGCCCAGGCATTCGGCCATCAGGCGGCGCGCCACGCTCTCGTCGATCAGGTCACCCAGCGCGGATTGCCGGGCGACCAGTTTCTTGCGCAGGCGTTTGCGATAGCGGCCGGGGAGCACGTCGGATAGTGCCTCGATGGCATAGCGCAGACGCTTGTTGCCGATGCGGAGTTTGTGAACGTGATCAGTCTGGCCGTCGCGGGCGATGCGCGCCAGATCGCAAACATGGCGCCGGGCCTTTCGAATGCGGCGGGGCGCGAAGCCCTTCAAGCGCTCGTCGGATGTCTCCGAGGCGATATGAATCAGATCGCGATACAGGATAGGCAGCGGCGATTGCCGATAGTGCGCGAGCTTCTCCATCATTTCGGCGTGATCGGCCACGCGTCGCGCTTGCGCGGTCTGCACCAGCGTGGTCAACACCGGATCGTTGGGCTGCATCTCCAGCGCCGGCGCAAGGGTCTCCGAAATGAAGACATCCCAGTCGCGCACGGGTCCGGCAGCGCCGGCCATATCGTGCAGCGTACGCTTCCAGCGCGCCTTGACGTGCGCGCCAAGGACCGGCCCGAAGGCCCACGTCACGGCACGCAGGTGGCGAAGGGCGACGCGTAGTTGATGTACATCTTCGATCTCGTCCCGATGCTGCAGCGCTTCGAGCCGCTTGTCGACAGCGCGCAGCCCGTGATCGCCCAGGATAACGAACGCCCGGGTGGGACGCATCTTGCGATGCAATGCTGGTTGACGGCTCATGGCGGTGTCTCTTGATCGTGACCGGCAAAGAGATTGACTGCGCAGGGGTCCGTCTAGTGTAGGCGATGGCGCACGTGGGTGGCGCATGCATCGCCCGGCGCCAACACTGAGCTATCGGGTGGCGACAATGAAGACCCGAGGGAAGGGCAGCAGTACCGTGCCGTCTGGCAGCGCCGGAAAGACTTTGGCCAGGGCCGCTTCGTATTGTCTGAGATAGGCGGCTTTCTCGGTCTCGTCGAGCGGTGCCAGGAACGGCCGCAGGCCGCTACCCTTGAACCACTCGACCACCGCCGCCGCGCCGCCCTTGAGCGGATGCTGGTAGATCGTGCGCCAGATATCCACGCGGCTGCAGTGCGGCTTCAGCAATTCGTAATACCAGCGTTCGGAGGGCAGGGCGGTGCGCGTGCCAGCCGCCTCGGTCAGCTTGGCAGACCACGGGCCGTTCATGGCGGTTTCGCGCATCAGCAGGTGCGGCGGCTCGTTGAGATTGTCCGGCATCTGCACGGCGAGGCTGCCGCCCGGCGTCAGGCGGCTGACGAGCGAGGGAAACAGCGTGGCGTGGTCGGGCACCCACTGGAACACGGCGTTGGCCAGCATCACATCCCACGGGCCGGCGTCGTTCCATTGCGTGGCATCGGCAATATCGAAATGCAGGTCGGGCAGCCGCTTGCGGGCGGCGGCGATCATGTCGGTGTCGCTGTCCACGCCCGTGACTTCGGCATCGACAAATCGCGCGGCCAGCACCTCGGTGGAGTTGCCTGGGCCGCAGCCGATATCGACCACGCGCCGTGCATCCACCGGCGGAATGGCCGCCACCAGATCGCGCACCGGGCGGGTGCGCTCGTCCTCGAACTGTACGTATTGGCTGGCCGACCACGTCATGGCATGTCCCTTTCCGCTGCAGCGGGGTTGCTAAGTCTTATATAAGACCTGAAGCATACGCCTTGAGGCCAGCCGCGTGGCGGCGGCGATAAAAACAGACAACAAAAAACCCGGCGCGAGGCCGGGTTCTTCGTAATGCGGGGCAGAACCCCGGCGATCAGCTTTTCGACGATCAGCTCTTGGCGATCGCCGCCGCCTTGCCCTTGCCGAGCATGCGGTTGATCTGCCATTGCTGGGCAATCGACAGGATGTTGTTCACCACCCAGTACAGCACGAGGCCGGCCGGGAAGAAGAAGAACATGAACGAGAACACCAGCGGCATGATCATCATGACCTTGGCCTGCACGGGATCCGGCGGGGTCGGGTTCAGCTTGGTCTGCACGAACATCGACACAGCCATCACGATCGGCAGGATGTAGAACGGATCCGGCACCGAGAGGTCATGGATCCAGCCCAGCCAGGGCGCGCCGCGCATTTCCACCGACGACAGCAGCACCCAGTACAGCGCGATGAACACCGGGATCTGGATCACGATCGGCAGGCAGCCGCCGAGCGGGTTCACCTTCTCGGTACGGTACAGGGCCATCATCTCCGCGTTCATCTTCTGCGGATCGCCCTTGTAGCGTTCGCGGATCGACGTCATGCGGGGTTGCAGGTCCTTCATCTTGCCCATCGAGCGGTAGCTCGCGGCGGACAGCGGGAAGAACACCAGCTTGATCAGCACGGTCAGCGCGATGATCGACCAGCCCCAGTTGCCCAGGAAGCCGTGCAGCTTCTCCAGCAGCCAGAACAGCGGCTTGGCCAGGATGGTCAGCCAGCCATAGTCCTTCACCAGTTCCAGGCCCGGCGTGATCTGCTCGAGCATGTGCTCTTCCTGCGGACCCGCGAACAGGCGTGCCTGGGTGCTGACCGCCGCGCCCGGCGCGATCTGGCCCAGCGGCTGCTGGACACCCACGCGGTACAGGTTCGGATCGATCTGCTCGGCGTAGAAGCTGTGCTCCTTGCCGTTCTGCGGAATCCAGGCCGAGGCGAAGTAATGCTGCACCATCGCTACCCAGCCATTGTTCGTGGCGGGCGGCACGGTGGCCTTGCCCTTGGCGATGTCCTCGAAGCTGATCTTGTGGTACTTGTCGGCGTTCGTGTAGATGGCCGGGCCCGTGAACGTGCTGTAGAACTGCGACTGCTCGACCTTGCTGCCATCGCGCGCGAGTTCCATGTACAGCGTGGGCGAGATCGGCGCCGTGCCCGAGTTGGCCACGTCGAAGCGCGTATCGATGACGTAGCTGCCCTTGTTGAAGGTGTACGTCTTCGTGAACTTCACACCGTTCTTCTCGGCCGTCAGTACAACGTCGAGCTTGTCCTGGCCGGGTGCCAGCGCGCGAGCGCCGGGGGCAGCCGTGAACACCGTCGTGTGGTTCGGCAGGTCGCCGCCGATCAGGCCCGAACGTGCCAGGTACGTACGCGTGGCATCGCGTTCGAACAGCACCACGGGCTTGCCGTCCTTCTCTTTCTCGTGCAGCAGCTCGAGGCGCGACACGATGCCGCCAGCGGTATCGATCTCCGCGCGTACCTCGTCGGTGGTCACCACGACCTTCTCGGCCGAAGGCTGTGCGGCGCCCTGCGGGGCAGCCGGCACGGCGCCTGGCGCGGAAGCGTTCGTCCCGCTGGCCTTGGGCACGTCACCCTGGGCCGCGGCGCCGCTCGCACCACCGGCCGGAGCGGCCTGCTGTTGCGTATTGGCGCTCGGGAAGAACATCGACGCGTGGCCGTTGGCGCGCTGCCAGTTGTCGTAGAGCAGCACGAGGGCCATCGAGAAGATGACCCACAGGATAGTGCGTTTGATATCCATATCTCGCTATGGTCTGGGGGAATCAGGGTCTGGGGAGCCGGACCGTGACAGGCGGACGGCCTGGCGCGGCGGATGCGCGGGGCGCCGCGTCGGCCTTCCCGTTTACTGCGGGCTCGGGCACGGGATCATACCCGCCCTTTGCGAAAGGATGGCAGCGGCAAAGCCTGCACGCAGCCATCCACGTGCCGCGCGCCGGGCCATGGCTGGCGATGGCGTCGCGGGCATAGTCGGAACACGTGGGCAGGAAGCGGCACTGCGAGCCCAGGTACGGACTCAGGGCGATCTTGTAGACGCGCAGCAGGGCAAGCA
>NZ_SCMX01000113.1 GCF_005503625.1 Cupriavidus sp. 2SB
GAATACCACATGCGCGATCTGTACGATTCGATCGAAGCTGGCAATTTCCCGCGCTGGAAGCTCTGCGTGCAGATCATGCCGGAGTCCGACGCTGGCAAGTATCGCTTCAACCCGTTCGATCTGACCAAGGTCTGGCCGCACAAGGACTACCCGCTGATCGAAGTGGGCATGCTGGAACTGAACCGAAACGCAGACAACCACTTCGCCGAGGTCGAGCAATCGTCGTTCGCACCGTCGACCATCGTGCCGGGCGTCGGCTTCTCGCCGGACAAGATGCTGCAGGGCCGCCTGTTCTCGTACGGTGATGCCGCGCGCTACCGCCTGGGCGTGAACCATCACCTGATCCCGGTCAACGCGCCGAAGGCCGCAAAGTACGTCAACAGCTACCACCGCGACGGCCGTGGCCGCACCGACAGCAACGGCGGCAGCACCATCGCCTACGAGCCGAACACCAAGGGCGAGTGGGCCGAGCAGCCCGACTTCCGCGAGCCGCCGCTGACGCTGGAAGGCGCCGCCGACCACTGGAACCATCGCGTGGACGACGACTACTTCTCGCAGCCGGGCGCGCTGTTCCGCGTAATGTCGCCGGCCCAGCAGCAGGTGCTGTTCGATAACACGGCGCGTGCCATCAAGGGCGTGTCGCGATATATCCAGCAGCGCCACATCGACCATTGCACGAAGGCCGATCCGGCCTACGGCGCAGGCGTGGCCGCCGCGATCGAGAAGATCGAAGCAAAGTAATCAGACAACTTGAATCAATTTTTCAGGAAAGGCTCATGTCGAACATCGTCCCCCAACAAAACGCTGAACAATTGGACGCGTCGCGCCGCAAGCTGCTTGTCAGCAGCACGGTCGGTGCCGCCGCCGCATCGGTGGTGTCCGTCGGCGCATTGGCCCCGTCCGCGGCCGAAGCCGCGCCCGCTGGCGGCCGTCATGCCCGCCAGGCTAGCTACGTCGTGACGAAGGACGGTACGCGCATCTTCTACAAGGACTGGGGCTCGGGCCGTCCGGTCGTCTTCTCGCACGGCTGGCCGCTGGATGCCGACGCATGGGACTCGCAGATGCTGTTCCTGGTGCAGAAGGGTTTCCGCGTGATCGCCCATGATCGTCGTGGCCATGGCCGCTCGGACCAGCCTGCGAAGGGCAACGACATGGACACGTACGCCGATGACCTGGGCGCGGTGCTCGACGCACTGGACATCCGCGAAGCCACGCTCGTGGGCCACTCCACCGGCGGTGGCGAAGTGGCGCATTACATCGGCCGCCATGGCACCAAGCGCGTGGCCAAGGCCGTGCTGATCGGCGCCGTGCCGCCGACCATGGCCAAGAGCGCCGCGTACCCGAACGGCCTGCCCATCGAAGTGTTCGACGGCATCCGCAAGGGTGTGGCCGATAACCGCTCGCAGTTCTACAAGGACCTGGCCGTGCCGTTCTTCGGCTTCAACCGTCCGAACGCGAAGGTTTCGCAAGGCACCATCGACGCCTTCTGGGCGCAGGGCATGGCCGGTGGCATCCTGGGCCAGTACCTGTGCGTCAAGGAGTTCTCGGAAGTGGACTACACCGCCGATCTGAAGAAGATCGACGTGCCCACGCTGGTGCTGCATGGTGACGACGACCAGATCGTGCCGATCGACAACGCCGGCAAGCTCTCGGCCAAGATCATCAAGCACGCCACGCTGAAGATCTACCCGGGCGCGCCGCACGGCATGTGCGTGACGCACGCCGACCAGGTCAACGCCGACCTGCTGGCTTTCCTGGGCGCCTGACACCCGCAGATTTGAATGCTGGCGCCATTGACATGCTCGCAGGGATGAGCCCGCTCAAGCGTGTTGGCCAGCCGTCGGAGATTGCGGGGCTGATCGTCTATCTCGTGGGTGACGATGCGCGATACGTGACGGGCACGAGCATCACGATCGATGGCGGACTTACGCTGTAGGCGGCCATTGTTCGATGGATCGAAAAAAGCCTCGACGCAAAATCGAGGCTTGAAAAGCTCGCTCGGGTTGACCGAGAGAGTGTCGATGCTCTACATCCGCAGGTGTACTGACACGTGCGGATGGTCAGAACTTGTGGCGCACGCCCATCACAACGCCGGTCTGATCCTTGCCCGGCACCACGTTGGTCGGGCTGCCGGTTGTCGAGTTGAAGCCGTTCATGCCCAGTTGGGAATTGCCACGGTTCAGTGCGTAGCCAACGTTCATGTAGACATCGGTCCGCTTCGAGAATGCGTAGTCGGCCGAGGCGACGAACATGATCGGATCGGCGCTGGAATTGCGCGTGTCGGTGTAGTACGCCGCGCCAGCTAGCGACAGGGCGGGGCTCAGGGCATAGCGCAGGCCGGCCCAGTAGAGGTTCGAGCCATTGTTCGGCAGCGTGCCGACGTTGCCGTTGTACCAGCGGTAACCCACGAACGCGCGGGCCGCACCGAAGGCATAGTTCGCGCCGATCAGCGCGCGGCGGTCGGTGCGGTCGGCAGTGGCGACGGTGGTGCCCTGGAATTCGTCGTAGGCGGCGCCCACCATCAGGGCGCCGGCTTCATACAGCACCGAGGCGCCGATGTTGCGGTCGACCTTGTAGTTGCCCGGTACTTCGCCGGCACCGGTACGGCCCGTGCTGTACAGCGCGGTGGCCGTCAGGCCGCCGAACTTGCCGCGATACTTGACCGCGTTGTCGGCGCGGCCGGCCAGTACGTCATCGCTCTTGTACAGCGAGTAGCGCGGCGCAAAGCCCATCGGGTCCAGTTGCAGGCCGGTGTCGTAGGTGGGCGTGGTCTGGCGGCCTAGCGTCACCGTGCCGTACTTGCTGCCGAGTCCGACAAACGCACCGCGATCGAACAGGCGGCTGCTGTTGTTCTGCGCGCCTGTATCGAACGCAATACCGCTTTCCAGTTCGAAGATGGCCTTCAGTCCGCCGCCGAGGTCCTCCACGCCGCGAATGCCCCAGCGGGACGTCGACATGTTGCCGGAGGTCAGGCGCACCTGGCTGGAGCCGCCCGAAGCGGACGGCACGTTGCTGAGGTACTCGATACCCGCGTCCGCCACGCCATAGAGCGTGACGCTGGATTGCGCGTGAGCGGTGCCGGCCAGCAAGCCAACGGCAGCGGCAGCGATGGCATGACGAACGGGGGCGCGACGAAATGTCATTGTCTCTCCTCAAATAAAGCGTTTTATTCGCTTGTTAATTGAGGCGCGAGTATAGAAATCGTCGAATTGCCATGAGATGGCGAATCCATTACAGGAATGTCGCTGTCGGCACGTTGCGACATTCCTGCTCGCCAGATGGACGCCGCGCTGGCTCTTGATGGGAGGCTACGATTTCTGGTTCAGTCCGCGGCGTGTCTCGATGGCCTTGCTGAGTGCTTCGAGTACAGCTGCCGAGTCGTCCCATCCGATGCATGCGTCGGTGATGCTCTGCCCGTAGGTCAACGATTGCGGATCATGCTGGCCCGGCGTGAATTTCTGCGCACCAGCGAGCAGATGGCTTTCGACCATGACGCCGAAGACGGCATGGCTGCCCGTGCTGACCTGCTGTGCCACGTCTTTCGCCACATCGATCTGCCGCTGATGCTGCTTGCTGCTGTTGGCATGACTGCAATCGACCATCAGCGAACTGCGCAGGCCGGCGGCTTCAAGTTCCCGGCACGCGGTGGCGACGGAATCCGCATCGTAATTGGGTGCCTTGCCGCCGCGAAGAATGACGTGGCAGTCTGGATTGCCCCGGGTGTGCACGGTTGCCACCTGGCCGTTCTTGTGTACGCCCAGGAAATGGTGGGGACGCGACGCAGCCTGAATTGCGTCGATGGCGATCTTGATATTGCCGTCGGTGCCGTTCTTGAAGCCGATTGGCGCCGAGATGCCTGACGCCAATTCACGGTGAATCTGGCTCTCGGTCGTCCGCGCACCAATCGCGCCCCAGGAAATCAGGTCGCCGATGTACTGCGGCGAAATCACGTCGAGGAACTCGCCTGCTGCCGGCAATCCGAGGCGATTGATATCGACCAGAAGATTGCGCGCGATGCGAAGACCTTCGTCGATGCGATAGCTTTCATCCAGGTACGGATCGTTGATGAGCCCCTTCCAGCCCACCGTGGTGCGTGGCTTTTCGAAGTACACGCGCATCACGACTTCCAGCGTGTCGGCGTAGTGCCGACGCTGCGCCATCAATCGCTTCGCATATTCCAGCGCTGCCTGCGGATCGTGAATCGAACAGGGTCCCATGATGACCAGCAGCCGGTCATCCTCGCGGTGCAGAATGCGCGCAATGCGCTGGCGCGTCTGGGTGACCAGCGATTCCACAGGGGTGCCACGAATGGGAAAGAAGCGGATCAGATGTTCGGGCGGAGGCAGGGGAATGATGTCTTCCACATGCGCATCATCCGTGAGCCCGGTGCAATCGGGCGGCGCCAGCCTGCCGTCGGTGACGGCGGGCAGTGTGTGTTGTGGGGTATTCATGGCGACACTCCTGATGATCTTGAAAAATGCGGCGGGTCAGGAGGGAGAGTCTAGCTCAGGAGCAGTAGCCGATCGATGCGGGGCCTTCTCCCGGATTGCCCGCCGGCTGTCAGGCCACTTCAGTGACCGCTTCGCGAGCCCACGCGACCTCCGGCTTGTTGGTCACCGTGCTTTCCGCTTCCACCTTGGCGGCATCTGTCACGTTGTCCACTTCGGAAACCACATCGCCCAGACCGAGACCGATGACGACCGTGATATTCGGTGTCCAGTCCTTGCGGTCGGTGCTGACCTCGGCAAACGTGGTCACCGTTGCGGTGTAGCCCTGCGATCTGAGGTCGTTGGCTAGCCGATGCGCGCGCGGTTCCAGCGCGGCTTGCGGATTCTCTTCGTTGATGTCGAGTACCAGTCGGGTCTCGAACTCTTCCTTGCCCTTCTGGATTGCAGTCTGCATGGCCTTGAGCTGCTTGTTCGCAAGCGCGACGAGTTTGCTGTACCGGGCTTCTTCCTGGCTGGCGCGCAGTGCCTTGGCGGCGTTGATGATTTCGGAGCGGTCCACGAACATGATTGGCTTTTCGAGGTAGAAGAGAAAACGGACACCGCGCGAGGCTGGCTTCACCAGTCAGCATGCCCGGCGGCAACGATAACTGTATAAATATACAGTGCCTATCGGCTTGCGGGCAAGGACGAAAAGGACGAGAGCGTCTCTCGCTACGCGCTGTCGCGAACAGAGACGCGATACGCCACATGCACAAGAACGGTGATATATTACATACCACCATTTCACGCTGCCGCTGCCATGTTCGATCCTTCTCTGCTGGGCCGGATGACTTTTGCGCATGCCGAGCCGTCGCAGGACCCGTTGCCCCCGGGCCGTCACGCGCTTCACATTGCCGACGAGCGCGATGCCATCCTGTACGTTCCGGCGGGCCTGGGCTCGGACCCCGTGCCATTGCTGGTGATGTTTCACGGCGCGGGCGGCTTTCCAGAAAAAGTGTTGCCGTTTATCGAGCCGCATGCCGACGCGCATGGCTTCCTGGTGCTGGCGCCGCATTCGACTTTTCCTACATGGGACATCGTCATTGGCGGCAATGGCCCCGATCTGGAGAAGCTGCAGCAGGCGCTGGTCGCGGTCTCGGCTCGCTACCGGATTCGCCGCGACCGCCTAGCGTTCGCGGGCTTTTCGGATGGCGCGAGCTACGCGCTTTCGATAGGTATCACCAATGGCGATATCGCCAGCCACGTCATCGCTTTCTCCGGCGGGTTCATGTCCGTTTTCATGCAGGAGGGTTCGCCCAAGGTCTTCATTGCGCATGGGCTGGTTGACGAGCAGTTGCCCGTGCAGACAAGCGGTCGCCCCAATGCCGCCAAGCTAAGGGCTGCCGGTTACGACGTCGAATATGTCGAATTCAACGGCACGCATGCGATCCAGCCGCCGATCGTGGCCGAGGCCATCCGCTTTTTCCTGACATAGCGTTCGGCACCAGCCCTGGGATTTGCCGCTAACGGAGTGCAACCCATGAACATCGAGATTCCGCAGTCCCTGATCCACCCGCTGCTTGCCATGGTTGAAGCCGAGTCCCCGTTGGCCCGGCAGCTCAAGGAGCACGGCATCTGTCACGGCAGCATGTCAGTGTCGGCGCGCCTGTTTGACGCACAGTCGCTGAATTCGCTCTATACGCTGAGCAAGGCGCAGAACGCGCGCGAACTGACGTTCCAGATGCTGGCGCTGGACAACGTCTATAACGCGCCGCAGGCGCGCACCATTCCCGGCCTGGAGATGCTGGTGGCGGGCCTTGTCGCCTACCTGTCGCGCGATGTCATCGATGGCTGGCTGTATCAGCGCAGCCGCGATGGCGTACTGCTGCCGTGGCTGGTTCATCGCATTCGTCATGTCGAGCCCGAGCAGGGCATGTCCTACGTGGCCATCGACCTGTTGGCGAATACCATGCTGTCCGCCAACTCGGAGCTGACCGACCCGGCACGTCGCAGGGGAGGCATGACCACTTCGATCATCGTCACGCGTGACGAGATCGTGGACCGTACCATTCCGCAACTCCTCGCGGATTTCGGCTTCTTCAAGGAATGCGCGGAATTCCGGCAGGAATACGAACGACACGCGCAACGCTTCGTGCGCTATCAGCGCAGCTTCGGTGCGCAATACATCGCGGCAGGGGCCGCCTTCACCGTCGAAGGCAAAGGGACCGTCGCGCTGGCTCGCTTGGGCGAAGGCGTGGCGGCTCGCTGCATCAACGACGAGGAACGGCTCGAGCGCCGCTTCGAAGTGACATGCGACGCCGAATTCTGGCGCAGGGCTGGCGTCGCTACTGGCTTCGAGAGAATGCCGTTACACGGCTACGTACACCTGTTCCATCTGGAATGGCACCGGAATATCTGGGTGCACGTGCAGCACCTGAGCGAGTATCAGTACCGGCCCGAACTGCGTGACAAGCTGGTGCTGCCGGACCATCACCGGGACTTGATCGACATCCTGACCTCGCATATGGACGTGCTGGTACAGGATTTCGTGCCGGGCAAATCGGGTGGCACGACCATCCTCTGCCAGGGCGCGCCGGGTCTTGGCAAGACATTGACCGCCGAGGTGTACGCGGAAGTTGTCCGCAGGCCGCTCTACCGTGTGCATTCCGGTCAATTGGGTACCACGGCCGCATCGGTCGGTGCGAGCCTCATGGAGATTCTGCGCCGGGCCATGCGCTGGAATGCGGTGCTGTTGCTCGACGAGGCCGATGTCTACATCCGCCGCCGCGATAACGACCTGGAGCACAACGCCATCGTTGCGGAGTTCCTGCGCACGCTGGAGTATTTCAGCGGCCTGCTGTTCATGACCACCAACCGTACCGGTGATGTGGACGACGCCATTCTGTCGCGTTGCATTGCCACCATCCAGTACGAGACGCCGGATAAGGAGGATGCGGCGCGCCTGTGGCACCTGCAAGCCAACCAGTGCGGCGCCACGCTGGGCGATGAACTGGTGGAGGCGTTGACCGCCGCCTATCCGAAGGCGAGCGGGCGTGACATCAAGGAACTCATGAAACTCGCCGCCCGCTACGGCAAGGCGAAACAGCAGGCGCTATCCGAAGAGGTGTTCCGGCTGTGCGCCCAGTTTCGCGCCATCGAGCCTGGAGGCTAGTGAAATGTCCGGGCCGACTGCATCGTCGGCCCGTCTCACTCGTCTCACCCGTCACGCGCCTGAACCGTCGTGTCGCCATCGGCGATGTGACATTCCGTCGCATGGCACGGAATGCCTGGCAGCGTATCCTTCCCGGACAAGTCGCCCCGCGTTCCCATAGATGAGTCAACCCGTTCCGCCGTCCTGCGCTAGCGCAGCTTCCGCCTATCGCATGCTATGGCGCTGGCATTTCTATGCCGGCCTGTTCGTCATGCCGTTCCTGATCGTACTGGCCATCACCGGCACGATCTATTGTTTTCAGCCGCAGATCGAGCCGCTGCTCTATCCGACCTTGCTCAAGGTCGAGCCTGCCGGCCAGCCGATGACCGCCGACGCGCTGCTCAATCGCGCCCGGGCGGCAGCGCCGGCGGGGGCAATTGCGACGAGCTATGCCATTGGAACGCGTCCGGACGCGAGTGCCGAGTTCATCTTTCGGCTGCCATCGGGCAAGAGCGAAAGCCTGTACATGAATCCGTACTCAGGCGATCTTCTCGGCAGTTTGAGCGTGGAAGATCGTTTGATGAAGCAGGTGCGAATGATTCATCGCGCCTTGCTGGTGGGCAAGCCGGGAGAGTTCCTCATGGAGCTTGCCGGCTGCTGGACACTGGTGATGATCGCGACGGGCCTGGCGATGTGGTGGCCGCGATTGCGTCAGTCGGGTTTGCGCGCGTTCACACTGAAAAAGGCGACTGGCAAGCGTGGCTGGTGGAAGGAAATCCATCTGCTGCTGGGCGGTTGGCTCGCGCTTGGCGCGCTTGCCTTCGTGCTGTCGGGATTGCCGTGGACGGCCTTGTGGGGGCAGCAATTCAAGGCGATTACCACCGCCGCGAACCTCGGGCGACCGGCTGCGGGACAGAACTCGCACCAGCATGCACCGGCCAGCACGGCGCATCAACATCACGGCGAACATGCCGGTCATGGTGCACAGGCGCAGAAGATGGACGATCTTCCCCTGGGTGAACTGCCTTGGGCGACGGGCCAACTCCCGGTGCCTGTGGGTTCGTCCGGACACAGCGGCATCGGCCTCGCACAAGTCGTGGATATCGCCACACAGCGTGGCGCCGTGCAGGGGTGTCAGGTTGCACTACCGGCGACGGCGCACGCTGTCTACACGGTCTCCTGCTTCCCTGGTGATCCGCAAGGAGAACGGACCTTGCATATCGACCAGCACAGCGCAGAGGTAGTGCGAGACATCAGGTTCGACGACTATGGCGCGGTCGCCAAGGCCGTGTCTTACGGCACGGCGCTTCACATGGGACGTTACTTCGGAATCGCGAACCAGATTCTTTGCGCGGCGATTTCCATTGGCCTTATGGCACTCGCCATCACGGGCGGCATCATGTGGCTGCGGAGAAAGCCAGCCCGGCAACTTGCCGCGCCGTCGTACCCCTCGGTCCTGCCGCCGATGCGCGCGTGGGTGATCGGACTCGGATTGCTCGGCGTGATCTTCCCGATGATGGGTGTGACCCTGCTCGTGGTCTGGTGCATCGATCGCAAGGTGGCGCGAGGCAACGGCGTGCCGCCGGCACCGTCGGGAAATCTGGCTGCGTGATGCGGGGCGCGGTAAGGTCGATATGACAACCTTTACCTCTGAGCGCAATACAAAAAGCCCGCTCCAACATCGAAGCGGGCCTCAGCACTACTCGCTGTCAACCAAACCTACCCCCGCACAAACGCCAGCAAATCCTTGTTGATCGTATCGGCGTGTGTGGTCGGCATGCCGTGCGGATATCCCGGATACGTTTTGAGGGTGCCGTTCTTCAGCAGCTTTGCCGAGAGCGGTGCGGAATCGGCATACGGCACGATCTGGTCGTCGTCACCGTGCATGACCAGCACGGGCACGGTGGCGCGTTTCAGGTCTTCGGTGAAGTCCGTTTGCGAGAAGGCGACGATGCCGTCGTAGTGCGCCTTGGCGCTGCCCATCATGCCTTGCCGCCACCAGTTGCGGATCACGCCTTCGGAGGCCTGCACGCCGGGCCGGTTATAGCCGTAGAACGGGCCGGTCGGAATGTCGAGATAGAACTGAGCGCGATTCGCGGCAAGCTGGGACTGGAAGCCGTCGAATACATCCTTGGGCAGGCCGCCCGGATTGGCTTCTGTCTTCACCATCAGCGGCGGCACGGCGCTGACGAGCACGGCCTTGGCCACGCGTTCTTCGCCATGGCGCGCCACGTAGTGGATCACTTCGCCACCGCCTGTGGAGTGGCCCACATGTACGGCTTTCTTTACGTCGAGGTGCTTGACCACGGCTGCCACGTCGTCGGCGTAGTGATCCATGTCGTGTCCGTCCCAGACCTGGCTGGAGCGTCCATGTCCCCGGCGGTCATGGGCGATCACGCGATAGCCGTTGGCAAGGAAGAACAGCATCTGGGCGTCCCAGTCGTCGGCACTGAGCGGCCAGCCGTGATGGAAGAAGATCACTTGCGCGTCGCGCGGGCCCCAATCCTTGTAGAAAATCTCGACGCCGTCCTTCGTTGTGACATATCCCATGTTCGCTTCTCCATGTTGGTGCCCATCGGGCATTCGTTGACGAACTGCTGGCCCGGCGTGCCGCGCCCGGGCCAACCACCACTGTAGGATCGAAGCGAGGATCTGGCTGGAATTTTTCGAGGGGACTGCGGGGATTACTCCGCCCGTATTTCGGCGCGTGCTGCCACGGCCCGCATGCCGGGAAGTTCCCGCTCCACGCGCGCCTGCACGGCGGCGCCGTTGCCATAGGCGGGCGTGAGGGCAAGTTCCACCATGCGTGCCTGCGTGGCGGGCGCGGTGGCTACCTCGGCCAGTGCCTTCTCCAGCTTCTGCTGCACGGGTGCGGGCAATCCCGCAGGCGCCATCAGCGCGAACCATGTGCCCATCTGGAAGCCGGGATAACCGCTCTCCGCAACCGTCGGCACTTGCGGCAGCGCGGGAAGGCGTTGCGCGGACAGCACCGCGAGCGGCTTGATCTTGCCAGCCTTGATAAGCGGGAGGCTGGCCACCACGGTATCCACTGCCACTTGTACCTGTCCGCCTACCAGTGCGGTGAGGCTCGGCGCGCTGCCGTTGAAGGGCACGTGCACCATGCGGATGCCCGCCGTGGATTTCAGCATCTCCGCGCCGAAATGCACGGAAGAGCCACTGCCGAAGGAGCCATACGAGAACTTGTCCGGTTGCGCCTGGCTTTGTGTCGCCAGATCCTTGACGGAGTTCAGGTGCGTATCGGGATTGGCCACCAGCACAAGGCTCATGTCCGCTACCAGTCCGATCGGCGTAAAGCTCTTGATTGGGTCATAGGCCAGGTTGGCACGGATGGCCGGATTCAGCGTGAGCGTGGTGCTCGCGGCCAGCAGCAGCGTGTAGCCATCGGGAGCCGACCTGGCAACCTGAGTGGCACCGACGATGGTACTGGCACCGGGCTTGTTCTCGACGACTACCGATTGGCCCAGTTTCTGGCCGAGGCCGACCGCCAGCAATCGCCCCAGCACATCGGTGGCGCCGCCCGCAGCAAAAGGCACGATGAGCCGGATCGGCTTGTCGGGATAGGGCGACGATTGCGCACCAGCGTGGGGCGCGCACAGCGCCATCGTCAGTCCAACGCATGCGAGAAGCGGCTTCATAGGGGGCAAGGTCCTCATGGCAGTGAGTTCGATTTTGAGACTTCAGCGCAGCAACGGGCTGCGGACTTGAGAGAAGCCACCGGCCTGGTCATAGGCGTGGCCCAGTTGCAGCACGGCAAAGTCGGTCTGTGCGGGACCGATGATCTGGATGCCGGCAGGCAAACCGTTTGCGCCAAAGCCAGCCGGCGCGGCGAGTGCGGGCAGCCCCGCCATCGTGGCGGGGATGACGGCCTGCATCCAGCGGTGATAGGTATCCATGTCGCGACCATCGATGGCGTGCGGCCAGTCCCAATTCGCATCGAACGGAAAGACCTGCGTCGCGGGCATCACCAGATAGTCGTATTGCTCGAACAACGCACGCAGCGCCTGATACCAAGCGCTGCGGATGCGCATGGCCTCGTAAATGCGGTTGCCAGTCAGCGCAAGTCCGCGCTCGATCTCCCACGCCGCTTCGGGCTTGAGCATCGCGCGTTTGGCCGGATCGTCCCAGAGCGCCTTGTTGGCACCCGCGACGGAAAAACTGCGCAGATCGATCCACGCGTGCCACAGCGCTTCGAGATCGAATGCCGGCTGTGCGTCTTCCACGATGCAGCCAATGCTGCGGAAGTGCGCGAGCGATGCCGCGCAGGTGTCGAGCAGTCCCGGGTCCATGGGCAACTGTCCGCCCAGATTGCCGAGCCAGCCAATGCGCGTGCCTTTCCATTCGCGGACGAGGGGCAAGGTGTAGCCCTCGGATGAATCGGTGCGCCGGGTCAGCGGCAGGCGGGCGTCGAACCCTGCCTGCACGGACAGCAGCAATGCGAGGTCCGGCACGTTGCGCGCCATCGGCCCCGCGACGCTGAACTGCTGGAAGAACACTTCGTCGCCGGGACCATGCGGCACCGTGCCGAACGATGTGCGCAATCCATACACATGGTTGAAGGCAGCAGGCGTACGCAACGATCCCATCATGTCGGACCCGTCTGCCACGGGCAGCATATGCAGCGCCACTGCCACCGCGGCGCCGCCGCTGCTTCCGCCCGCCGAGCGCGAAGGCTCCCACGCATTGCGCGTGGTGCCATACACGGGGTTGTAGGTATGGCCCCCCAAGCCGAACTCCGGCGAATTGGTGCGGCCGACGAACAGCGCGCCGCCTGCCCGCATGCGCTCGTAGATCACGGCATCGGTCGGGCTGACCTGGCCTGCAAAGATCGGCGAACCCTTGGTGGTCACCATCCCTGCGGCCGGCATGATGTCCTTGGGCGCCTGCGGCATGCCATGGAGCGGCCCGCGACTGATGCCGCGGCGCAGTTCGTCATCGCGCTCCGCTGCCAGCGCGTGCAGCGTGGGTCGGTCGGCTTGCGCGACGATGGCATTGACGCGCGGATTCTGCAGATCGATCTGGGTGAGATAGGCGTCGAGGACTTCGACACAGGACACCTCGCGCGCGTGGATGGTGCGCGACAAGGCGACGGCATCGAGTTCGACGATGGGATTCAAGGGGGACGGCATGGTGCGGACCTCGATGGGCAAGTCATGTTGCAAAAAGCATACGAGCCATACTGGCTTTCCGACAATCGCTGTTTTTTGCAGATATCGTTGCGTAAAACGCAAAGCGACCCGCCGGGCTCGCTGCGAGCGCTTGTTCAAAGGGGACCAGATGCTGTTGTCGCAACGCCTGCAGGACACATCGCTGCGGTATTTCCTGGAAGTCGTGCGGAGCGGGTCGCTGACCGATGCCGCCAAGCGGCTCAATGTCACGGTGTCTGCCGTGAGCCGCCAGGTGGCGGTGCTGGAGGAAGTGCTTGGCGTGCCCTTGTTCGACCGCCGCCCGCGCGGCATGGTGCCGAGCGCCGCGGGCGAACTGCTTGCCGCCTTCGCGCTACGCGGCGCGCTCGATGCGGACAGGGTGGTGACGGAAATTGCTGCACTGCAGGGGCTGCGGCGCGGACGCGTGCGGATTGCCACGTCCGCAGGCTTTGCCATCGAGTTCCTGCCGCGCGCCATTGCAGCGTTTCGGGAGAACTATCCGGGACTGCACTTCCATGTGCGCGTGGCACCGCCATCGGAAGTCACGAACATCGTGCTGCATGGGGATGCGGATATCGGCATCACCTACAGCCGTGCGGCAGGCCACGGCATACGCGTGGAGCACCGGTTGCCCGCGCCGGTCATCGCCATCATGCGGCCCGATCATCCGTTGGCGCGCTTCCGCAGCATTTCGCTGTTGCAGATGCAGGCGCATCCGATTGCGCTACCCGAGGGCGACAACACCGTGCGCCAACTGTTCGACATCGCCTGCAGCGAGCGCGGTATCCACTTCGATCCGGTACTGGTCACGAATCACTTCGAGACCCTGACGAGTTTCGTATTGCACGGCGGCGGCCTGTCGATCTCGGGCGCCGTCACGGTGGGGGACCGATTGCGTCGCGGCGAACTGCATGCGGCGGCCATCCGCGAGAAGGGCATGAGCAGCCGCGTCATCGAATTGCAGACGCTGGCAGGGCGCGTGTTGCCGGAGGGTGTTGGGACGTTCCTGGGGTTCTTGCGGGAGCGGTTGGTCAAGGAGGGGAGCTAGGGGTGCCTTGCGCGGAGGATCGTGATCAAAGAAGCGTTACGCAACGGTCGCCATGCCAGTATGCGCAGGACTCATGAAAGACTGGCGTCCGGGCTGCTAAAACCCCCAACTGAGGTATTGTGGGCGCAGCGCATCTCGGTACTCTCATTGATTGGACAATGCCGGGACGGCAACGATGGCACGACCACCAGTGAAAAGGCCGGACCAGCTCACGAAACGTCAGAAGATGGTCATGGAGAGTCTGCGCGCCGGTCACGACGTGAGACTGCAGACATCGGCTTTCTCCCATCAATTCACGGGATACGTTCGCGTCTACAACGCCTCAAGCCGTCGTGAGGAGTTGATACCGTGGTACAGCATCGATGCGATGATCGCGCGAGGCCTCGTGCAATTGAACGGCAACACGATCGAGTCGTCGACGCATGTTGTGCTGCGCGACGGAGAGTGAGACGCGGGAGTCCAGACCCTGCAGGCGCAGTCCCGTAGCCCAGCCACACTTCCACGGAAAAACAGCGCGTGCAGTCTACGCAGTACTTTTGCTTGTGGGCGGTGCCTATTGCGATACATCGGGTGCGTTTTCTCGAAACAAGTATTCACTCCTGACGGAATCATTCACTTCCACCCGCCCCGCGTAGCTGGAAGTATTCGTGGGGGATCGGGTCCGGGCTCGAACCGAGGTGGTTGCAGCAAGCGCAGCGGCCTGCAACCAACGGCCAACCAACGTCTGGAGTGTTCTAATGGCACGCTTATTGGTAATGGGTCTGCTCGCCGTCGCCCTGACGGCCTGCAGCAGCGCTCCACCGGCCACCACGGGTGCGCCGCAGCAACCGCCCGCAACCGCTACGGCAGCAGCCCAGAAGCCGGCGCAGGCCCAGACCTCCGGCCCCGACGCCAGCACGGTGGACCCGGCGGTCATCAAGGCACTGCAGGACATGGGGGCGAGCCTGCAAGCGCTCAAGCAGTTCGAGGTCGGTATCAGCCTGACTGGCGAGCGCGTGCTGCAGGATGGTCAGAAGTTGCAGCACACCGCCATTGCGGATCTCGATGTCGTGCGACCGAACAAGCTGCGCGCAACGATGCGCAGCGCGCGCCTGCAGCGTGACCTGATCTACGACGGCAAGACGGTGACGCTGTACCAGCCCGAGCAGAAGTACTACTCGCAGGCGCAGTTCAGCGACAACCTCAATGTACTCGTGGATCGATTGGGCGAGCGCTACGGAATAGAGGTGCCGTCTGCGGACCTCTTCCTGTGGGGAACGCCTGCGGCGCCGGTGGACAATATCCAATCGGCAATGAATGCGGGACAGGATTTCATCGCTGGCGACCTGTGCGATCACTATGCGTTCCGGCAGGGCCAGTTCGACTGGCAGATCTGGATCTCCACGGGCGCGCGCGCGCTGCCGCGCAAGCTGGTCATCACGAACCGCGCGGATGACGCACGACCGCAATCCATTACGTACTACAAGTGGAATCTGAATCCGAAGTTTGGCAATGCCACGTTCGCATTCACGCCGCCGAAGGGTGCCAGGCCCGCCGAGTTCGTTCCCCTGAAGTCCCGCTAAGGAGCCCGCGATGACATACGCATTCGGGAAGCACTCGATGGTTTGCGCGATCGCGCTCGTCCTTGTGGCATGGGGTGGCATGACACCGGCGGAAGCCCGCCCGGGCGGAGGCGGTCATGGAG
>NZ_SCMX01000114.1 GCF_005503625.1 Cupriavidus sp. 2SB
GAGCAAGACCCCCGCCTCCCCCCTCTTTGTACCCCTTTGTATCAACTCGCCGTACCGATACGCGCCCTGACATAAAAGGGGTCAGATCGCTACGGGCGCGATACGTCGGACGCCTTAAATACGTCTCGTGGCCGGATGCAACGCAACGAAGCGAATCCCGGTCCCGGCACCTGCCGATGCAAGTTCTCATCGAAATCGACTTTAAGGAATCCGATCATGTCCAAGACCCTCACCGCCCGCCTCGTCCTCGCCGTCGCCCTTGCCGCCGCTGCTGCTGGCGCCCAGGCATCCGTCCAGAGCCCCCGCGACCCGTACACCGACGGCGCACGCTCGGTCCAGCAAGCCCGTGACGTCTACAGCGAAGGCGCCCGTTCGGTTCAGGAGCCGCGCAGCCCGTACACCGACGGTGCCCGCACCGTGGCAGCCATCAACACGCCGGCCGACCCGTTCACCCAGGGTGCCCGCTCCGTGCAGGAACCGCGCAGCCCGTACTACGACGGCGCCCGCAACGTTGACCCGTACTACGACGGTGCCCGCACCGTAGCCGGTCTCGACCGCGTCGGTGTCTCGGCCGATCCGGCGCGCAGCGTCGATCCGTACACCGATGGCGCGCTCGCCTGAGCCTTGCCGAATTCACCGAACTTCCAGCACAACCACCAAAAAGGAGAAACCACCATGATCCGCATCGAAAAAGTCCTCTACACCGGCCGTGTCCACACCACCTCGGGTGGCCGTGATGGCAAGGCGTTCAGCGATGACGGCAAGCTCGATATCGCGCTGTCGTCGCCGGGCAGCCGGGGCATGGGCACGAACCCCGAGCAACTGCTGGCTGCCGGCTGGTCGGCCTGCTTCATCGGGGCGCTGAACAAGGCTGCGGTCAAGCATGAAGTGAAGCTGCCGGCGGACCTGTCCGTCGACGCCGAGATCGACCTCGGCATGACGGCCGACGCCTACCTGCTACAGGCCCGCCTGCGCGTGAACCTGCCGGGCGTGGCGTCCGACGTGGCGCAGAAGCTGGTGGAAACGGCACACGGCACCTGCCCGTACTCCAAGGCGCTCACCGGCAACATCCATATCGAATTCGAGATCGCCTGATCTCGCGATTCGCCCGCTGGCAGGCCAATGCATGGCATGCCGGCGGGCATCTTCACGAAAGGCCCCATCATGCGCCGTACCCTTGTTCCCGCCCTGTTTGCAGCCGTCTGCATTGCCATCCTCTACAACTTCGCTGCAGGTGCCTTTGCATCGAGCCCGCGCACCGGCGATCAGGGTCCGGCCCCTGCATTCACGAACATCACGCATTGGCTCAACTCGCCGCCGCTGACGATGGAAGGACTCAAGGGCAAGGTGGTGCTTGTGGATTTCTGGACATACGCCTGCGGCAACTGCGTGAACACGCTGCCGCATGTGAAGCAGTGGTATGACAAATACAAGGACCAGGGGCTGGTGGTCGTGGGTGTCCACACGCCGGAATTCCCGTTCGAGAAATCGACGGCCAATGTGGAGCAGGCGCTGAAGGAGTACGGCATCAAGTACCCCGTGGCGCAAGACAATGACTACGGCACGTGGGCGGCGTATCACAACCAGTACTGGCCTGCGCTCTACCTCGTGGACGCGAATGGCCGCATCGTCTACCAGCACTATGGCGAAGGACGCTACGACGAGACCGAGGCAGCCATCAAGAAGCTGCTGGCCGAACGCAAGGTCAGCCAGGCCAGCCGCGTCATGGCTGCGGCGCCTACCCCCGTACAGTAAGCCGGAGACAGCGGCGGTCTAGCCGCCGTTGCCCAGCAGCACGATGGTCAGCAGCACCGTTGCATCGGTAATCGCCTTGAGGTCGTGCCTGACGTTGCCGGCGAGATAGATCAGATCGCCCTGATGCAGCCGCTGCGAATTGCCATCGAGTTCGACTTCGACCTCGCCCTCGATGCACTGGATGGTGAGCGGGCCGGCCACGGCATGCGGCGGCAACTGTTTGCCCGCGAGCATCACGAGCCGGCACACTTCCATGTGCGGTGCCTTGAACAACGCGGTGGTGGGGGTGTTCTTGAGATTCGCGCCCAGCGGCAATACGCTGGCGGTCTGGCCGGAAGCAAGGTGGGGAATCGACATGGCTCTTCGCTCGCTGGTGGAGGATTGGCTGATAAAACAGCTGCGCCTTCGCTGCGCGGTTGTGTTCAGTCTAAAAGCAAACCACCCTCCCCATGCAAGCGCTGTGTGGCAAAACCCGCGTAAACACCGATCCGCTCGCATGACACATCGCAGACCAGGCTTTTCCAGCCCCGGCCCGCGATGTGTTCACCGCTCAGGCCAGCGCGCCGTCCGTGTAGACATCGAACTGACGCGATGGCTCCGAAGAAACGCCCCGGCGATCGAGACCCGACAGCGAACGGTCCGAGTCGCGGTCGCGCGTGGTGGCTGGTGTCACTTCGCGTGCGCCTTCGCTGAACGTATCGAAGCGGCCGCTGCGCGCGCCGTCGCTGTAGACGTCACGGGTTTCCGCGCGGAAGCTGTAGCCGTACTTGTCGCCGGCGTGCGTGCTGTCGCGCTGCCCCGATGCCTGGGCGGCGCCTGCGATCAGTGCGGTGGCGAGGGTGATGGTGGTGAGAACAAACGTGGTGAATCTGCGTTGCATGACAGGACTCCGATGGACAGTAGCAAGGAAAAACACAGAACGCGTAGGGGGCGCGTTCCCTTGCCATATCGCAGAAGTCGTACCAGTTGGCGTGCGGGCCACAAAGTGATGCCGATGGCGCGTCCCCGGCCAGTGTCGGGACTGAAAAGGACTGGACGTGTTGGCCTGTCGCCGACATGCGATCAACACGGTGTCATCGCGGTGCCGACACCGGGATCGATCGGTGTCCAGCGCGCGCATCGATTTGCCAGCACGCTGCCGTAAAGCGCACGTCGTTCCCATCGACGAAGGGTTCGAACGCCGCGCGAACGGTCTCGATCACCCGCGTCCGCGTGGCGGCATCGACGGATAGCAGGCGCTGCCCGACACTCCCCAGCCAGCCGATGTAGTCGATCAGTTGCCCCTCCGTCAGCGTGCATGCGACATTGATCGGCGCGATGTCGATGTCCTGCCAGCCCGCTTCGGCAAGGATCGTGGCCACGCGCTGCGCGTTGGCGAAACCGAACTGCCCGGGCGCATCGGGTGCCCGGGGCGGCACGGGCGGCAGTAGTGGCTCTGCGGTGCGCTCGGCGATGGTCATGAATGGATTCTCGGCGGGGCTGCGCCATGCAACGGCGCGCAGCACGCCATCCGTGCGCACGGCGCGCCGCAGGTTGGCGAATGCCGCAACGGGATCGTCGAAGAACATCACGCCGAAGCGCGACACGATCACGTCGAAGCCTGCCGCATCGAAGGGGTATGTCTGCGCATCCGCCCGCAAGAATCGGGCGTGGATGCCTTCGCGCTCCGCGCGGGTGCGCGCCAGATCGAGCATCGGCGTGGAAAGGTCGGCCCCTGTGCAATGCCCGGCGCCGCCCATCTTGCGCGCCGCAGCAAGGGTCACGGCACCCGTGCCGCAGCCGATATCGAGCACCCGCTGCGCGGTGCCGGCGGCTACCGGCGCAAGCAGGACAGGCTCGAATCCCGCGAACATGCGGTCCAGCGTCGCCTGGTTCCTGACCCAGGCGTGGCCGCCGGTACCGTTCCAGAGCGTGTCCTGATCGATGTTCGCGCGAGGCTGATTGTCCATGATGTGCGTTCCTTGTGAACTGGCGGAAAGCTACACTGTGCGCGTTCAAGTCAGCTTGAGGTCAAGGGGGGACAGCGGCACATGCAGCTCGATATCGGCGAGGTAGCGCGGCAATCCGGCGTGCCGGCCTCCACATTACGCTTCTACGAGGAAAAGGGACTGATCGCGCCCTCGGGACGCAGGGGGTTGCGCCGGCAATTCCATGCCGACGTGCTCGAACGGCTGGCGCTGATCGCGCTTGGGCAAGCCTGCGGCTTCTCGCTCGACGAGATCGCCGGCATGCTGGCCAGCCACGGACAGGTGGAGATAGACCGGACGCTGCTTGCCGGCAAGGCCGACGAACTCGACCGTACGATCCGCAGGCTTGTGGTGCTACGCGACGGATTGCGGCACGCCGCGGCATGTCCTGCGCCGAGTCATATGGAATGTCCGACATTCCGCCGCATCGTGCATGCCGCAGCGTCCGGCGCCATCGTGGAACGGCGTGGAACGCGGAAACTGACGGCCAGCGGTTGATCCACGGCGGCTTCGTCGCTACTCCTGTATGCGTCGCGCGATGGATCGCTCGAACCAGTCGTCGAGCATCGCTTTTTCGTAGCGCAGCGGATCACTGTAGCCGTAGGTATTGATGCCCCAGTGGAAGTTCATGTTGTTGATGCGCTCCTGCTGGTCGACGATGGTCTGGTCGCCATGTCTGAGCGCATAGTGCAGCGTCATGCGCGGCCACGTGGCATCGCGGATCACGCGCACCTGGCTGGCGGTGCGCCACTCGATATAGCCCGCGAGATCGATATCGAGCACATCGATCGACAGCGAGTAGCCGGACGGCAAGCCGCGATCTGCCAGCTTCTGCAGGTGCTGGCGAATTGCGTCGAGCACTTGCGGGTCGCTGCCGTAGCCATAGCGCCGCGAGGCGTCCTGATAGGTGTCGGGTTTGACGAAGGTGACGGACAACACGTCACGAGAGGGCTCGGCCGCCAGGGCCGGGCCCATCGTGGCCAGCAAGGCCACGACACACATGGATAAGCGATACATGGCACTACGTCCTTCACGGGACGCACGGCTCCCAGCGGAAGCCGTGCGCTGCTATCAGCTTAGACCATGCGAGGCGGGCGCAGCAGGCTTCAGAACGACGCCGTCATCAGGCCGTAGAGTGTACGCACGCCGTTGACGTAGTTGCCCATCCGGAGATTCTCGTTCGCCGCATGCTGGTTGTTATCGGCATTGACCAGCGGAATGATCACGAACGGCACGTTGAGCACATCCACGATTTCAGCGGTCGGCACGGTACCACCCATCATGCGGATGCGGACAGGCTCGGGGTTGGTGCCGAACGTGCCGGTGATGCTCTGGTACGCCCATTTCGCGACACCGGAATCCATCGGCGAGCCGGCAGCGTTCGCACCTTCGCTCTGATACGAGAAGCTGGCGAGCTTGTCATAGCGCGCACGGTCCTCGTCGGTCGGCGTGCCTTTGACGAGGTGATAGCCCTGCTTGACGATGTACTGCTCGATCAGCTTGCCGAGGTATGCCGCGTCGGAGTCCGGCGTGGTGCGCAGGTCCAGTTCGGCCTCGGCCTTGTCCGGCACGATATTGGCAACCTTGTCACCCACGGCGGCAGATGCCATGCCTCGCACGTTCAGCGACGGGTACTGCAGCGCCTCCTGGTAATTGGCGCCGACCTTCTCGGCCTTCGCAATACCGATACGCGTTTTCAGCGCTTTCTCGTCATCGGGCACCGCCGCCATGACCTTGCGCTCCGCAGGGCCGAGGCGGACCTTGGCGTAGTAGCCGGGGATGGTCACGCGACCGCTCTCATCCTTCATCGAACCGAGCAGGCTCGCCAGCCGAAAAGCAGGGTTCGGCGCGTAGTTGCCATAGTGGCCGCTGTGCAATGGCGCCTTCGGACCATACACGGTGATCTTCGCCTTGGCCGCACCACGGTTGCCGAAAATCAGCGTCGGGCGATTGGTGGCATGCATCGGACCATCGTGAATGATCATGCCGTCGCAGGCCAGCAGGTCGCGATGGGCCTGCATTACCTTGCCGATGGAGGGCGAACCCTTTTCCTCTTCGCTATCGAGAATCACCTTGATGTTCACGCCGGGCTGCGCACCGGCCGCCTTCATCGCATCGATGGCCGCCAGCAACATCATGATCGGTCCCTTGTCATCCGACGAGGAACGACCGAACACGCGCCACTCTGGGTCCAGCGCACCCGTGAGCAGGTTGTTCATGTCGATCTCTTCCCAATCGCCGTTGGCGCCTTTCTTCTTCAGCACTGGCGTCCACGGACTCTTCTGTGCCCACTGCGAAGGGATGACCGGCTGGCCGTCCAGATGCATGTAGAACAGCACGGTCTTGCGCGATGCCTGCTTGCCCGGATACTCGGCAAACAACATCGGCTTGCCATCGTTATCCAACGCCTGCGTGGTGAAGCCACGCTTCTTGAACGCCTGATCGAGCCACGCCACGTTGCGCTGGATATCCGCAGGCACCACCGAGTCATTCGGAATGCCCAGCAGATCCAGATACTCGCGATAGCTCGCCTGCGATTGCTGCTGCGCGGCTTCGGGGGCGAGGGTGGCAGCGTGGGCTGCGCCGGTCAGCGTGATTGCAATGGTGGCAGTCGCGCACAACGTCAGGCAGGTGGCGAGGGGCTTTCTCATTCTTGTCCTCATCGTTTTGGTCTTGTTGCGTGGAAATTCAATCTGCGGTGGCACCGGAACGCTTCACCACGGTGGCCCATTTACGGATCTCGCTCTCGACGAATTTGCCGGTCTCGGCCGGCGTCATCGGCATGGGTTCGGAGCCACGATCGGTGATGAACTTCGCAAGCTCGGGCGACTGGAGCGCCTTCACGGTTTCCCTGTTAAGAAGCGCGATCGTGTTCGCTGGCGTATCCGCTGGCGCCATCAGGATGGCCCATCCCAATGCCTCGAAGCCCGGCACGCCCTCCTCACGTACCGTCGGCACGCTCTGCAGTTGTGGCACACGCTTGGCTGTGGTCACGGCAAGCGGTATCGCCTTGTTCGACTGGATCAGCGGCATGGCGGCGGTAACGGAATCGACCATGAGCGGAATCTGGTTGCCGAGAAAATCGGCTTGCGCGGGGCCGCTACCCTTGTAGGGGATGTGGACCATGAAGATGCCCGCCTGCGCCTTGAGCATCTCGGCAGAGAGGTGCTGCGTGCCGCCAATGCCGGCGCTCGCATAACTGATCTTGCCCGGTGCCGCCTTGGCCTTGGCAATCAGCTCGTGCAGCGACTTGTAGCCGGACTGCGGCGTGGCCAGGAATACCAGCGGCACCGAGAACACACCGGAGACCGGCGCGAAATCGTGCAGCGGGTCGTAGTTGATCTTCTTGTAGAGCGTCTGGTTGATCGCCATCGCACTGCCGGCCATGACCAGCGTGTAGCCATCGGCCGGTGCCTTCGCCGCGATTTCCATGCCGATGTTGCTGCCCGCACCGGCACGGTTCTCGACGACGATGGATTGCCCAAGTTGCTTGCCGAGCTTCTCGGCCAGCGCGCGGGCAAAGATGTCAGTGGCCTGTCCGGGCGGGAAGGGAACAATCAGCTTGATGGGACGGTCGGGGTAGGCGGCTTGCACGGTGCCGGCAGCAGCCAGCAGCAATGCAACGAGAGTCTTGCGCAGGGGCATCAACAATGTCTCCAATCTGATTGCGGCACCTGTCTGGTCGAGGTGCTTGAGGTGATTCTACGTGCGTAGGGCGTGAACGGAAATGGGCTTGGATGACCTTCAGAGAATCCGTGCGATCCCACGGATTTTGCATCCAACGGACAAATAAAGAGGAAAATCCGTGCGATCCCACGGATTTTCACTTTGGAGAACTCACCATGACCCAAACCGAACACTTCCTGCGGCAGGCCATCGCGCTTGCACAGGCCAACATGGAACAGGGCGGACGACCGTTCGGTGCCGTGATCGTGCGCGATGGCAAGGTGGTGGCTACCGGGGTCAACGAGATCCTGGCGACCAACGATCCGACTTCGCACGCCGAACTCAATGCCATCCGGGCCGCCAGTCAGTCGCTGGGCAGTGCCAGCCTTGCAGGATGCGCAGTGTACGCCAGTGGCAACCCTTGCCCGATGTGCATGGCGGCGATGCGCATGGCAGGAGTGGTCGAAGTGGCGTACGCCTATTCGAATGACGATGGCGAGCCGTATGGTCTGTCCACGGCGGCCATCTATGCGGACCTTGCGAAACCGTTCGCGGAACAGTCGATGCGGATTGCGTATGTGCCGGTCAGGCTGGCGGGCCAGCCTGACCTGTATGCCGCATGGCAGCGCAAGCAAGAAATCAATCGAGCGTGATCTTGCCCGCCTTGACGATCTGCGCGTAGCGCGTGGTATCGCGCTCGATCAGCTTGCGGAACTCGTCGGGCGTGCTGCCCACGGGAATGAAGCCAAGTTCGGTCAGCTTCTTTGCCACGTCGGCACTGCGTGTGGCGGCGGCGATTTCCTTGGCCATGCGATCGACGATGGGCTGAGGGGTGCCGGCGGGTGCCATCAGGCCGGTCCACGAACTCATGACGAAGCCTGGAAAGCCGGCTTCTTCCATCGTCGGGATGTTGGGCTCACCTGGCCACCGCTTGGCCGATGCCACGGCCAGTGCGTTGATCTTGCCGGACTTGACGTGCGGCATCGGCACGAGCAGCGGATCGAACGCGACGGATACCTCGCCGGACACCAGCGCGGGCAGGATCGGTGCGCTGCCGTTGTACGGCACATGCGTCATCTTGACCTTCGACTCCATCGACAGGCGCTCGCCGGTCAGGTGGGCCGAACTGCCTACGCCGCTGGAGCCAAACGTCAGGGTGTCGGGATGCTTCCTGCCATAGTCCACCAGTTCACCCACGGTCTTCACAGGCAGCTTCTTGCTGGCGAAGAGGAACAGCGGCAGCTCGGCCATTTCGGCAACAGGCGCGAGATCCGACGGCTTGTAGCTCAGCTTGGAATAGAGCGACATGTTGGCGCTATACGCCGCCAGCACCGATACGAAGGTGTAGCCATCGGGCGCCGAGCGCGCAGCCACGCCAACGCCCAGCGTGCTGTTGGCACCCGGTTTGTTCTCGATGATGATGGGCTGGCCCAGGCTTTGCGATACGCGCTCGAACACCACGCGCGACACGGTATCGGTGGAACCACCCGGCGTGTACGGCACGATGACCTTGATCGGCTTGGCGGGCCACGCTTCGGCGGCCACTGCCTGCGGGCCGAACACGGCCACTGCTGCGAAAACGGAAGCGATGGCCACGGCCATCCCGCGCGCGCGACGCACGGTACTACGCTTGCTACTGCTCACTGCATCTCCTTCCACTGATCATTCTTCAGCCCGCTTGTTGTTGGGGCTCCTGGGCCGATGGCATCGGCCTAAGCGATTATCGGTGAGGAGATTTGCCGCCGTAGTCGGGGTCAGCCCCCGGTCAGTCGATGCAATGTGCGATAGCCGCACCGTCTGGCGCGGAACGGCAGCACGATGACAGTGCGGTACTGCAGGGCAGGACAATGGCGCCGCTAACGCATCAATCGCTATGCCGCCACGCCCTCGATATCGCTGCCTGACGACGCACCCGATACCGCAACAAGCCGCGCGCCTTTCTCGCGCGCTACAAACACGGCTTCGGTCTTGTTGCTCGCTGCAAGCCTGCGATAGATCTGCAGCGTGTGGCTTTTCACGGTAGGCACCGAGATATGCAGCCGCCGGCTGATGAGCTTGATCGACAGCCCCTTCGACAACAGCACCAGCACATCGTATTGCCGCTGGGTCAGATTGAGCAGGCGCGCCTCGGTAACGCATTCGGATACGCCAACCAGCATGGACCGGTCGATCGGCGTGGCAAACGGCGTGGCAAACAGGCTGGGATCGATGACGATAGGTTCGGCAGCTGCGGAGCCGCCCGCGTGATCATCGGAAAAGCTGGCCGCATGCCCGGCCCGTCCATTCGCTGCTCCATCGATCAGCAACACCGCACCGGATGCGGAGATGTCGTGACAGTTTGCCGATCCCGCCGCGCGCAGCGATGCGATCAGCGTGCGCACCGTGTGTTCGATGGCCTCTGGCGAGGCATGCTCGGGCAGCCACGAGAGCAGCGGGGGCACCTCGCGCGGCGGCATCCATTGCACTTCGCCCGCTGGCCCCATGTAGAGTACGCATCGCACGGCGGATGCCGAGCTGAGTAGCTCCAGCATGGCGGGGCTGTAACCCTGTGGCAGTTCCCCGATGATCAGCAGTTCGATGGACCGCAGTGAACTCGCGCCGCCCAATTGCGGCGAGACCACGCTCGATGCTTCGATATCGACGATCCTGTGCAAGACCCGTTGAATTCCGATCCCGACCAGTGGCCGGGCCTCCAAGACGGCAGCCCTCATGGCAGCGCTCCCCAGTTTCTACTTCTTATGTTGTTGTTTCATGTGTCCGTCATCAGACAAGGGGCAAGAAGCGTTCCATGGGTGCGTGGGCCGCAAAGGCTGATGGGACCGTGCTTTTTGGCAGGTAGACGCGTTACGCGTTACGTAACGGCCAACCGGCGCCGGCACGGTCCGATTCATGGTCAGGGGGTAATCGCCACCTTCAGCACGCCATCGCGTTGATGGGAGAACAGGTCGTAGGCCGTCTCGATCTCGGCCAGCCGGAATCGATGGGTCACCATCGGGGAGAGATCGATCCGTTCGGTTTCGATGACGTTCATGAGACGCCGCATGCGCTCCTTGCCGCCGGGACACAGCGAGGTCACGATGCGGTGATCGCCCAGCCCGGCGGAGAAGGCATCGAGCGGAATGCGCAGGTCGCTGGAATACACGCCGAGGCTCGACAGCGTACCGCCGGGCTTGAGCACGCGCAGTGCGGACTCGAAAGTGGATTGCGTACCCAGTGCCTCGATTGATGCGTCCACACCACGTCCACTGGTGAGCCGCAGGATTTCCTGGACGACATCGACCTCGCGATAATTCAGCGTCACATCGGCACCCATCTGGCGGGCGATGGTCAGACGATCACCGATGCCATCGACGGCGATGATCATCGATGCACCGCGTAGCCGCGCGCCAGCCGTGGCGCACAGGCCGATCGGTCCCTGCGCGAAAACGGCCACGATATCGCCAATCTTGATGTTGGCGTGTTCTGCACCGGAGAAACCCGTGGACATGATGTCGGGGCACATCAGCACCTGCTCGTCGCTGAGGCCGTCTGGAATGGGCGCGAGGTTGGCCTGCGCATCGGGCACCAGTACGTACTCTGCCTGCGTGCCGTCGATGGTGTTGCCAAAGCGCCAGCCGCCCATCGGCTTGTAGCCGTGCGCATGGCCCTGGCCGTCCTGCGACGAACAGCCGTCCTGGCAAGCGTAGGAATAGAAGCTCGGACAGATGGCACCGGCAATCACGCGCTGCCCTTCGCGATATCCCTGCACACCGCTGCCGAGTTTTTCAATGATGCCAACGGGTTCGTGGCCGATGGTCAGGCCCGGTTGCACCGGATACTCGCCCTTGAGAATGTGGACGTCGGTGCCGCAAATCGTGGTAGTGGTGATGCGGATCAGCGCATCGGTGGGACCCACCGCGGGAATGGGCTTCTCGCGTAACGCGATCTTGCCGGGTTCCACAAAAACGGCCGCTTGCATGACTGCCATGGCGCCTCCTTCAGACTTCAGACGGATGAAGAAACAGGCCCCGACGCGCAGTGAAGCGTCGGGGACTCAGCCAGTCTAGGTCAGCGGTCCATGAGCGTTTTGATGGCTGTCAACGTCAGAAGACACACCATCAGAATCCGTCCCACAACGCTACGGCAGCAGGGCCGTCAGCGCATGTGCTGCATCGCGGCGCAGGCGTTCGATGTCGAGGCCGACCACTGCGCCGTCCTGCACGACGTGGCGCCCGCGCACGAAGACGTCGCGCACCGGCGTGGGTTCGCCTGCCGCTACGGGCGCCGTGGCGATATCGTGGAAACCGGCAAAGCGCAGGCCGCTGACATCGTAGATCGCCAGGTCCGCCGATTGTCCGGGCGCCAGCGTGCCGACGCCGGGCAGCCCCAACACCTGCGCGCCGCCCGCCGTGCCCCAGTGAATGACCTCTTCAACGCGCGTCTGTTTTGCACCGCCCAACGCACGATGCACGAGCCACGCGAAGTTGGCTTCATGCACCATGCTGCCCGATTCGTTCGAGGCCACGCCATCGACGCCGATGGACATCGGCACGCCGGCTTCCACCATGGCACGCACCGGTGCGATACCGCTACCGAGCCGCGCGTTGCTGACCGGGCAGTGCGCCATGCCCGTGCCGGTCTGGCCGAGCATGCGGATCTCGGCGGGCGTCACCGCAACAAGGTGCGCGAACCAGACATCGGGACCGAGCCAGTCATGATCGGCCACGAACTGTACGGGCGTGCAGCGGAAATTTTCCGCGCAGAACTTCACGTAGTTGTCCGTCTCGGACAGATGCGAATGCAGGCGCAACTGCATGCCGCGCGCGAACGATGCCACCTCGCGCAGCAACGAGGGCGGCAGCGAGAACGTGGGCGTGGTCGGCGCCACTACCACGCGGCGCAGCGCATCGGCGCTGGCATCGTGATAGCGCGACTTGAGCCGGTCGATATCGCCGAGCATTTCATCGAGCGTTTCCGGCACCAGCGCCGTGGCACGCATGCCAGGATGACTGGACTTCGATTGCACGTTGCCACCGCGGCACAGCACCATGCGCATGCCCAGCTCGTCGGCCACATCGAACAGCACATCGCCGGTCTCGGCACCGTGACCGTGGTGATACAGGTAATGATGATCCGCGCATGTCGTCGTGCCCGACAGCAGCAGCTCCGCCATGCCGAGCCGCACCGCCGTGCGGAAAATCTCGGGCGTGAAACGGTCGAGACGCGGATACGGCACGCTGGCGAGCCACTCCTGCAGATCGGCATTCATGCCAGCAGGCACGGCCTTCAGCAGATTCTGGAACAGGTGATGGTGCGTGTTGACCCAGCCAGGGTAGACCACGCAGCCATCGGCATGGATCACGGTCTCGTCGCCTTGCGGTGCGAGATGGGCGGCGAGTTCGGCAATGCGTCCGTCACGAATGCGGATATCGACGGCACCGGCGCGTGCGGCATCGCCAGCACGGCCCGTCATCACGGCGGCGGCGCCGCGAATCAGCAGGTTGGAGGATGTCGTCATGGCTCAGATCTCCCGCACAGGTTCGGCCGACACCGCGTGATGGTCTTCTTCATCGCGCTTGGGAATGCCGTTGAGGACCAGGTTCAGGACGACGGAGACCACGCAGGCAATGATCACGCTGCTATGCACAAACGGTTGCAGCGCAGCCGGCAGCTTGGCCAGCAGGTTCGGCATGATCACCGGCATCAATGCGCAGGCGAGTGTCAGCGCTACCACGCTCATGTTGGCGGGTTTGTTCTCGTAGTCCACCTGGCCGAGCGTACGGATGCCGGCTGCCACGACCACGCCGAACATCACGAGCGTGGCGCCGCCCAATGCTGCGGCAGGAATCGACGAGAACAGCGCGCCGATCTTCGGCACCAAGGCCACGGCGCACAGCATGAGCCCGCATGTGGCAACTACCCAGCGGCTGCGCACGCCGGTCACGATCACCAGTCCCACGTTCTCCATGAACGCGATGAACGGGAACGCCGCGAACATGCCGCCGATGGCGCTGGCCAGTCCGTTGGCACGCAAGCCGTTGGTGGCTTCCGCTTCGCTGACCGGGCGCTTGACGATATCGCCGATGGCGACGAACAGGCCCATCGATTCCACCATCTGCACGACCATCACGATCACCATGGTGGCGATGGCGCCCGCATTGAACGTGGGCAGGCCAAACGCGAAAGGCGTGACCATGGTGAACCACGGTGCGCGCGCCACTTCGTCGAAATTGCCCATGCCGAGCATCCACGCCGCAGCCCCGCCAATTGCGAGCCCCACCAGCACGGCCAGGCTGCGCAGCAGGTGTCCGCCATGGCTGTTGAAGAAGAGGATCAGCGCCACGGTGCCGAGCGTCACGATCAGGAACAGCGGCGAACCAAAGTCTTTCACGCCGTGTCCGCCGCCGGCCCACTGGTAGGCCACGGGAAACAGCGATAGTCCCACCGAAGTGATGATGCAGCCGCTGACCACGGGCGGAAAGAATCGCTTGAGTCGTCCGATGACCGGCGCCAGCAGCATCGTCACGATCCCGGCACCGATCACGGCACCGCAGACACCGGTGAAACCGAGCGACGGATCGCTGCCGATGGCGATGACCGGCCCGACCGATCCAAACGCCACGCCCTGCATCAGCGGCAGGCGCACGCCGAACTTCCAGAAGCCAACGGTCTGCAGCAGCGTGGCAATGCCGGAGGTGAACAGTGCGGTACTGATCAGCAACGTGGTCTCGGCAGGCGTCATCTTGAGCGCGCCGGCCACGATCATCGGCACGGCAATCGCGCCGAGATAGCTGACGAGCATGTGCTGGAAGCCGAGCGAGACCATGGCCCGTGCGGGCAGGATCTGGTCGACGGGGTGGACGGGGGTGGTCATGGCGGCTCTCCTGCCAGTTGTCGTGGGGTGTGCAGACAAAGTAGCGGGGCCGGCGTGGCGCGTGTAGCAACATTGCGCAAGCGGGCGCATGGAAGCGAAGGCGCGCGGGTTTTCCACAGCTTGCACGGAAACTGCATGGCTCCCAGGATGAACCCGTTCCCGCCCCAAGCTCAAGCGCGCTGCACCATGACGCCTCATGCTGCACCAGGATTGAACACCGCCCGCCACGCCCGCGCGCTCGACCACGTGCAGGCGCTGTCCGCGCGCGTGTTCGGCCCCACACGGCTGCGCACCGAAAACGACTTCCCCGATGTACGGCTGCAGGTCTGCCGCATCGGCCCGCTTACGCTCGCCACCACGCGCTACGACCACGCCATGGAAGTGGAGCCGCAGCCGGGCAAGGACGAGTATGTGATCCAGACCGTGCTCTCGGGCCGCTGCCGCGTGGAGGTGGATGGCGCGATGGTGGAGATGACACCGGGCGACACGTGGGTGTTCTCGCCATCGCTGGCCGTGCGGCTGCATCTGGATGCGGACTGCGAACGCTTCAGCGTGGTAGTGCGACGGCAGACGCTGGAGGAAGCCTTCCGTGCGAGCTTTCACTTCGATGCCCCGGCACCGCTGGTCTTTCCTTTGCAACCGGTGTCGGACACGCAGTTGTCCGCCCGCTGGCACGCGATGATGACGTGGCTGCGCGCCGAGGCCGCGATGCGCGTGGATCGTCCAGGCCCGCCAGCCGCCGATGTGGCCATCGGACAGATTGTGCTGTCCAGTTTGTTGATCGACCATTTCGGCAAGGACGGCAGCCTGTTGCCACGCGGATACCTGCCGACGCTGCCGGGCTATGTGCGCTGCGCGATCCGCTATCTGCGTGAAAACCTCGATAAACCCGTGACGTTGCAGGCGTTGGCCGAACATTGCGGCGTCTGCGAACGCACGTTGCAGCTTGGCTTCCGCAAGAGCAAGGACGTCACGCCGATGGAATACCTGCGCCTGCTGCGTCTGCAGGGCGCCCGCACGGCGCTGCAACGCGCCATGCCGACACCAGGCGTGGTGGCGACGATTGCCGCGCGGCATGGGTTTACGCATTTGAGTCTGTTTTCGCGGGAGTATCGGAAGGCGTTTGGAGAATTGCCTTCGGCGACGCTGCGGGGGCGTTGAGCGTTTGACTTTCCCTCGTGGTTTTCTCCCCTCTCCCGCTTGCGGGAGAGGGGCGGGAGAGGGGCGGGG
>NZ_SCMX01000115.1 GCF_005503625.1 Cupriavidus sp. 2SB
GGGCTTGACTGGGGCGGGGGTCTGCTGCGCGTCCACGATATGGGCGCGTGCTTGCTTGAGCTTCATGGCGTCTTGTGGCCGAGCCTCGTGAGCCTGCGGGGCCTGTCGTTATCGAAAAATCAAAGCCTCGCAAGGATACGGAAAAATCCGATGTCAGACATCGGTAATGCCTCGCATTTCCGCCATTTTTGTGCCGTCTCCGGGAAAATCCTAACTATCTGAACCCCCGGATGCCGTTAGCCTTCGTTTCGTGCCAATTAATACGAGAGATTAATTTGGCATGACGGGACGGAGAGGCTGGCAACGGCCGGCTCCGAAGGCGCTGGTGGAGGAGAGAGCTGGCGCCGTGGGCCATCACACCAGAACACGGAAACCAACACATGAAGAAGACGCTGTTCGCCGCCATCACCGGGGCGCTGCTTGCGCCTGCGGCGTGGGCGCAATCGTCCGTGACGCTCTATGGCGTCGTCACCACGAGCATCCAGTACGTCAACAACGTACAGAACACGAGCAACGGGGTGCTGGCGCCCGGTAGCGGGTCGGCGACGTTCATGAACTCGTCGGGCATCGCACAGTCGCGTTTTGGCCTGCGCGGCGTGGAAGACCTCGGCGGCGGACTGAAGAGCCTGTTCGTGCTCGAAAACCAGTTCAACACCGACGACGGCAAGATGGGTAATGGCGGTCTGCTGTTCGGTCGCCAGGCGTTCGTGGGTGTGCAGAATCGCTGGGGCAAGCTCACGTTCGGCCGCCAGTACACCTCGGCATTCCTGACGATGGGCAGCTTTACGCCGGTGGCCTACGCGCCCGAATTCGAACCTGTGGTGGGTATCGCCGGACCGAACTTCCGCGAGAACAACATGGTCCAGTACCAGGGCACGTTCGGCCCGATCACGGCCATGACGCACTGGTCGTTCGGTGAGCGCTCGGGTACGTTTGCGGCGGGTTCCGCCTACGGCGTGGGCCTGGCCTACAACAGCGGACCGTTGGGCGTGGCGGCTGCCTATGACGAGGTGAAGACGCTCAACACGGCGCAGGCCACAGGCGCGTCGGGATCGAATGACTACGGCCGCGACATGCGCGCGCTGGCTGCGGCCAGCTACCGTATCGGCCCGGTCAAGATGGTGGCGGGCTATCGCTGGGGCAACTCGGTGGCGCCTGCCACGGGCACGCCCACGCTCATGCCGCACCGCGACGACATGTACTGGCTGGGTGTGAACTGGGACGCCACCGCAGCACTGCGTCTCTCGCTGGCCTGGTACTACGACGATATCAAGTCCGCACGCATCGGCAACGCCACCACGAACCCGAAGAATCCGCAGCAGTTCCTGGCGCTGGCCGACTACAACCTGTCCAAGCGTACCGACGTGTTCTTCGCCGTGAACTACGCGCGCAACGCGTCGCTGAACTGGGACAACATCGCCTACCTGCCGAACGGCCAGTCCGTCGGCTATCTGCCGCCGACGTCGCAGGTCTACTACAAGACGCCGGATGCAAAGGGGCAATTGGGCATCTCCCTCGGCATGCGTCACATCTTCTGATCAGGAAAACGAAAGCGAGGGGCCGGCGCGGTGCCACTTCCGCGCGCAGGCATTGATGGCGCCGCAGCTTGAAAGGCTGCGGCGTTTTTTTATGGCAAGTCGCTCACCACCCACCCCCCAGCGCCCGATACGCCGCCACCGCAGCGCGTGCATTGTCCGTGGCCACGCGGGCCTGTTGATCGCGCGAGGCAAGTAATTGGCGGTCTTCGTCGAGCACTTCGTAGAGGCTGACCGCGCCGCCCTTGTAGGCGTCTTCCGAGGCGGTGCGTGCGCGTCGATGGGCATCCACCTCGGTGGCCAGCGAGCCGGATTGCACCTCCAGTTCGGCCAGCGTGACGATGGCGTTTTCCACGTCTTCGGTGGCGCGCAGCATGGACTGCCGATATTGCGCCAGTGCCTGGGCATGGGCACCGTGCGTCTGATCGACCTCGGCATCGACGCGGCCGAAATCGAACAGGCGCCAGCGCAGACCTGCCGCGGCAGAGGGCTGGAAGGCGCGTGCTGTCAGTAACTGGCTGGTCGACAGGCTTTCAAAGCCGAGCAAGGCCGAGAGCGAAACCTTGGGGTAGTACTCGGCCAGGGCCACGCCGATGCGTGCATTCGACGCTGCCAGCCGACGCTCGGCGGCGATGACATCGGGGCGGCGGCGCAACAGTGCGCTGGGGCCGCCTGCCAAGGAAATCGCCGGCACCGCAGGGTTGCCGGACACCGCCGCAAGTTCGGCGGCGTACGTGCCCGGCGTGGCACCCATCAGTACATCGAGTCGATTCAACTGGGTCTGTAGTTCGATTCGCAGCGGCGGCAGCGTGGTGCGCGCCTGCGCGACGAGCGCTTCGGCTTGCGCGACCTCGCGGGTGGCCGACAGGCCATCGCGCTGGCGCGTACGCACCAGTTCCAGCAGGCGGCTATCGGTCTTGATCTGATCTTCGGCGATGACGATGCGGCGTTGCGCACCACGAATGCGGAAGTAGGCGTCGGCGGCCTCCGCAGCGACGGTCACCTGCACGCCAGCGTGCTCGGCTTCCGCCGCGCCCGCATCGGCCGTCGCTGCCTCGGCACCGCGCCGCAGTCCGCCGGCCACATCGATCTCCCAGCTCGCCGCCGCGCCCACGTCATAGACGGTTCGATTGCGTTCGTATCCAGGCAACGCACTGCCGAGCTTGCCGAGCGGACTCTCCACCGACTGACGTTGCCGGCTCACATCGGCACCCAGCCGGCCCTCTGGATACAACACCGCGCCAGCCTGGCGCGCCATGGCACGCGCCTGCGCCACGCGCGCCCGGGATGTCTCCAGGTCGAGGTTCTGACCCAGTGCCCGCTGCACGATCCGCGTCAGCACCGGATCTTGAAACCCTGACCACCACTGGTCCAGCGGCGGCACGGGCGTGGTGGCCTGACGCGCGGCGAGCGCGCCGGCGCTGTGGAAGTTCACCTGTGTGGGCGTGTCTGGCGTCTTGTAGTCGGGGCCGACTGCGCACGCGGTCAGTACGAGCGTCGCGGCCAATGCGAGGACGCGGGCGGACAGGCGGACATTCATGGGGTGGAAAGGGGTGGCGGCGCGGGGGAGGGGCGACATGGAATCCAGTAACTTGCATAACAATAGTTACGTCACTATACTCACTTGCATAATGAAAGCAAGTCCGAAGCAAATCCGGTGGAGGAGAGGAGATGGCTCCATCACCGGACGGCGTCGGCCCTATCTGCGAACGCCCCCGTTTGCCCTGAACAAAGGAATTCCGTATGTCCAGCAGTACCGCCGCCGAGCGCTCCCCTTCGGAAACTGTTCCTGATACGCGCAGCGCCCTCGGGCGGAAGCGACTGGTCATCATCCTCGTGTCAGCCGTGGTGGCTGGCGGCATGCTCACGTATGCCTCGCACTGGTGGAACACCGCCCGCTTTCTGGAGGAGACTGATGACGCGTACGTAGGCGGCGACGTCACCGTGATTGGTCCGAAGGTGTCGGGCTACATCACTGAAGTCTTGGTCACCGACAACCAGGCCGTGCGCGCCGGCGATCTGCTCGCACGGATAGATGACCGCGACTACCGCGCGGTGCTGGCCCGTGCGGAAGGCGCGATTGCCGCGCAGCAGGCGCAGATCGCCAACCTTGATGCCACGCAGCGGCTCCAGGACGCGGTCATCGGTCAGGCGCAGGCATCCGTGGCCGCCACCGATGCCGAGACTGCCCGCACGCGCGACGATCAGGTGCGCTATGCCAGCCTCGTCGCCAAGGAAGCCGTCTCGGTACAGAGTTCGCAGAAGGCAGATGCCGACTACAAGCAGTCGCGCGCCAACGGGCAAAAGGCTCAGGCCGCGTTGCTCGCCGCGCAGCGTCAGATCGACGTCATCGCCACGCAGAAGCAACAGGCGCAGGCTGCGCTGGCGCAGGCCATTGCCGAACGGGATCTGGCCCAGCTCAATGTGGGTTACACCGAGTTGCGGGCGCCCGTGGATGGCACCATCGGCAACCGGCGTGCCCGGCCGGGCGCGTACGCAGCCAGCGGCACGGCGCTGATGTCGATCGTGCCGGCCAGCGGCCTCTGGGTTGATGCCAATTTCAAGGAGAACCAGTTGGCGCATCTGGAGCCGGGCATGCGCGCCACCGTTGTGGCGGATATCGTGCCGGGGCGGGTTTTTCACGGGCGCGTCGCCAGCGTAGCGCCGGCAACGGGTGCACAGTTCAGCGTATTGCCCCCGGAAAACGCCACTGGCAACTTCACGAAGATCGTGCAGCGCGTGCCGGTGCGTATCGTGCTGGATGAGAAGGATGCACGCCTCGGACTGCTGCGGCCCGGGCTGTCCGTGACGGCAGAAGTCGATGGCCGCACGGAGAACCAGGTGGCCGTCGCGCAGGTGCGCCCGTGAGTGGGGCCGTGACTGCTGCCGTGGCGCCGGTTGGGACGTCAGCGGCAGCATGGTCGCCTGCCGGGATGTCGACACAGGCCAAGATCTTTGCGTTTGCGTCGATGTGTGTGGGCATGTTCATCGCACTGCTCGATATCCAGATCGTGTCGGCCTCGCTGCGCGATATCGGCGGCGGGCTATCGGCAGGTGCCGATGAAACGGTCTGGGTGCAGACCGCCTACCTCATCGCGGAAATCGTGGTGATCCCGTTGTCGGGCTGGCTGTCGCGTGTGATGTCCACCCGTTGGCTGTTCGCGGTCTCGGCAGCGGGCTTCACCGTGGCCAGCATGCTGTGCGGACTGGCCTGGAATATCCAGAGCATGATCGTGTTTCGCGCGGCGCAAGGTTTCCTCGGCGGTTCAATGATTCCGCTGGTGTTCACCACGGCGTTCGTGTTTTTCGCCGGGCCTCAGCGTGTGATCGCAGCCGCCACGGTCGGTGGACTGTCCTCACTGGCGCCGACGCTCGGCCCCACGGTCGGCGGCTGGATCACCGATCACATGTCGTGGCATTGGCTGTTTTTCGTCAACCTCGTGCCGGGGCTGTTCGTCACGATCGTCGTGCCGATGCTGGTGCGCATCGACAAGCCCAACCTGAAACTGCTGCGCGGTGCGGACTATCTCGGCATGGCGTTGATGGCGATGTTCCTCGGCTGCCTCGAATACACGCTGGAGGAAGGGCCGCGCTGGGACTGGCTGGCCGATCCGGTGATCCTGACCACCGCGTGGATTGCCGGCGTGGCCGGGGTAGCGTTCATCTGGCGCAGCATGACCCACGCGCAGCCGGTGGTGGATCTGCGGGCGCTAAAGCAGCGCAACTTTGCACTCGGCTGCTTGTTCTCCTTCGTCACGGGGATCGGCATCTTCGCCACCGTCTACCTCACGCCGCTGTTTCTCGGCCGGGTGCGCGGGTTCAGCGCGCTGGAAATCGGACTGGCAGTGTTTTCGACGGGCTTGTTCCAGATCGCCTCGATTCCGATCTACACCTATCTGGGCAACCGCGTGGATCTGCGCTGGCTGCTAATGTTCGGCCTGGCGCTGTTCGGATTGTCGATGTATTGCTTCACACCGATTACGCATGACTGGGGCTGGCGCGAACTGCTGCTGCCGCAGGCGCTGCGGGGCGCGGCGCAGCAGTTCGCGGTAGCACCCGTGGTCACGCTGACGCTGGGAAGCCTGGCGCCCGAGCGGCTCAAGCTCGCATCCGGGCTGTTCAACCTGATGCGCAACCTGGGCGGGGCGATCGGCATAGCCGCCTGCGCCACAGTGCTCAACGATCGCACCAACCTGCATTTCTTCCGCATGGCCGAACATCTGCGACCCGGTAACGAAGCCATGTCGGGTGCGCTAGACAGCCTGGCGCGCCAGTATCTGGCCGCTGGCTACAGCGCCGTGGAAGCACAGGCCGCCGCGTTGAAACAGTTGGCGCTGCTGACACTGCGCGAGGCCCAGACGCAGACGTTCAGCGACACCTTCCTGCTCATCATGGCGTGCTTTTTTGGAGCGCTGGTGCTGGTGCCCCTGATGCGGAAAATCGCACCGCCCAAGGCGCCATCGGCGGATGCCCACTGAAGACCGGTATCATCGGTACCGAATTTCGAACGAGAGTCCAGACGATGCAACGCAAGACCTTCCGAAACCTGCAATGTCCCATCGCCCGCAGCCTTGAACGCGTGGGCGAGTGGTGGAGCATTCTGATTTTGCGCGATGCGTTCTATGGCACCAAACGCTTCGATGAATTCCAGCGCAGTCTCGACATTGCGCCCAACATGCTGACGCGGCGCCTGAACGGTCTGGTCGAGGAGGGGCTGCTGGAGAAGCGCCAGTATTCGGAGCGCCCGCCGCGCTATGAATATGTGCTGACCGAGTGCGGCCGGGATTTCCGGCCGGTGCTGCTCGCACTGCTGGCCTGGGGCAATCGAAACTTCGCGCCCGAGGGACGCAGCGTGCAGATCGAGGATCGCGAGACCGGCAAGCTCGTTGAGCCGTTGCTGGTGGATGCCGAGAGCCGGGAGCCGCTGCAGATGGGCAAGCGGCACGTGGTACGCCCCGGTCCGGCTGCGGACGAACGCACGCGCGAGCGGCTTTCATCGGCGGCTTCGCATATGTCTGTCACGGGGAAGACGCCTGCCACCTCTGCCTGATCGACTCAGCCAATTGACTGGTCAGGTTGCTCCAAAGGCATTTCTGTCATAGAGTCCATGCATCGCGCCCCGTCCCTCCGACGGTTATCACCGACTCCGGAAACGACCCGATGCCACGCTTTTCCTCTCCTTTTTCATCCTTTGGTCCGGTCTCGCTGCCGCTGGTGGTAGCCGTGCTGGCTGGCTGCACCACGCCGATGCCGCCGCCGCAGCCCCAGCGCATGCCGTCGCCGCCACCCAGCACCACGATCACTGCGCCGCAGGGCGTCAGCCGTGCGCAACTGGAAGCAGCAGGCAATGCGTGCGAGAAGGTTGTCGCCAATGCGGTGAAGACCCGCTATCCGCAGCCTGGCAGCGTCATGATGATGCCGGACCGCGAACGCATCGCCCAGCAGACGGCGAACCAGACATCCGTGGTGGGCGAGGGCGTCTTCGAGCCCGATGCCAGCGAACAGGCCATGGCTTTCCGATATACCTGCCTCTACAACATCCGCACAAATCGGGTCGATGACGTGCAGATGAAATACGGTTCCTTCTAAGCCCGTGCAGGTCTGAGTGTTGAGGTTGGCGTCGGTTTGGGCGCTGATGACGATGGATGGCCTACCGAAGCCGACCGATTGGGCCACTGCGGAGCCGTTGGCGACACTGACGGCATCAAGTCCTCTCCAGCACGTCCCGGCGTTTTGCCGTATTGTCTCGATCTGAAGATTAATTGACGTTGCAACGATCTGGTGCGCGTCCGGCAACATGCCGTGGCGGGCCGGCTTTCATTGCATGTCCGCCCCCGGATCGACCATCGTGCAGACCTCCGCCACCCCGCCGGCCAGCAGTCCCCCGCCGTCCACCCCATCTACTGTCAGCCCCGAAGGTCCGGATTCGCCGATGACCTCGCTGGAAAAGCGCGCGATGGCGGCCATCATGATCGCGGTCTCGCTGGCGACGCTTGACACGGCCATCGCCAACACAGCGCTGCCCAACATCGCCGCTGACCTGAACAGCACACCGGCGGCCTCGGTCTGGATCATCAATGCCTACCAGCTCGCCATGGTGGCCACGCTGCTGCCGTTTGCCGCACTGGGTGGCATCGTAGGCCACCGGCGCATCTACCTGGGCGGAGTGGTGGTCTTCATCATCTCGTCCGTCATTTGTGCGATGGCATGGTCGCTGCCGTCCCTTGCGGCGGCGCGGCTGCTGCAGGGCATTGGCGCTGCCGCCATCATGAGCGTGAACACGGCGCTGATCAGTGCGATCTTTCCGATCCATCGGCTTGGGCGCGGCGTGGGTCTCAATGCGCTGATCGTCGGTGTCTCGTTCGCGGTGGGGCCCACCGTCGCATCGGTGATCCTGTCTTTCGGCCCCTGGCCCTGGCTGTTCGCGGTGAACCTGCCGATCGGCCTGCTGGCGCTGGCCATCGCGTGGCGCTCGCTGCCGCAGACCAAGAAGAGCCAGCACGGATTCGATCCCGTGGCGGCGGTTCTCAATGCCATTACCTTCGCCGCGCTGATTTTCGCGCTGGGCGAGGGCGTTCAACGCGAGCCTGCCGAGTACGTCATCGGTGCCGTCGCTGTCTTTGCCATCGCCTTTGTGCTGTTGCTGCGCCGCGAGCGTGGGCATCCGGCGCCGATGCTGCCTGTCGATCTGTTGAAGCGGCCGATGTTCGCGCTGTCCACCGCCACGGCCGTATGTTCGTTCGCCGCGCAGGGGTTGGCGTTCGTGTCGCTGCCGTTCTACTTCGAGCACGTGCTCGGCCGCAATCCAATCGAAACGGGTTTCCTGCTGACGCCATGGTCGGCAGTGGTGGCGCTGATGGCGCCGCTGGCCGGCCGGCTGTCTGACCGCTATCCGCCGGGCCTGCTCGGTGGCATCGGGCTGGCGGTGATGGCGCTGGGCATGGCGTCGCTGGCGATGATGCCGGCCGACGCCAGCGCACTGAATATCGGCATCCGCATGGCAATCTGCGGCGCGGGGTTCGGATTCTTCCAGTCTCCGAACCTCAAGGCGTTGATGGCCAGCGCTCCGCGCGAACGTGCGGGTGGCGCAAGCGGTGTGGTCGCCACGGCGCGGCTGCTGGGGCAGGCCACCGGTGCAGCGCTGGTGGCACTCTCGTTCGGCATCGCTGGGGATCACGGCCCCACGCTGGCCCTGGCCCTCGGTGCCGGATTTGCCGCCGCCGCGGCAGTGGCCAGCGGTCTGCGACTGGTCACGGCACAAAGTGAGGACAGCGCGGCCATGCAGGGCGCCAGGAAGTCCTCCTGATCACGCGAGAGACGCCCGCGTCGCACGGCAAGACGTGCGCGCACGGTTTGTAGAATCTGCATGGGATTGGTAGCGCCACCGCCATGTTTGCACGGCGCACCGATCGGTACGAAACTTGCCGCTAGTCCATCTATCGGGGCCTTCGCGCCCCATCTTGATGGAGGCAACACAATGAACCGATCAGACGACTACGGCCGTCGCCGCCGCCCCGCCCAACGCTATGGCGGCTTCGAAGAGGGCTATGGCGATATGCCCGGCGACGATCGAGACTGGCGTCGTCGCGACCCATACGCCGACCCTTACGCCGACCACGCCGACCGTTATGGCAACGGCGCTACCCGGTCACCTTACGACACCGAACGGCATTCCTACGGCAATGCCCGGAATGCTTCCCCGCGGCGTGGCGCGGTCTACTATCCGGGCCGACCCGTTGACGACGAACGCTATGACGAAAGCTCGCCGCATAGCCGCGGCTACGTCAGCGCATACAGCAACGGATACGAAGACGGCTATCAGGCCGCCTCACGATCCACGGGTTCCCCGCGCGAGGTCGCGCCCGTTCGCGATGAGCGCTGGCGCGATAGCCGCATGGGACAACGCACAGGGTACGAAGACTACGGCGTGGAGGCAGGCCGCAACTTCCGTCAGCGGCCCTCGGTTTATGGCAGCAACGCCACGGCGCGTGGCACGGCTGGCTACCCTCGACCCACGGGCCCGAAGAACTACGCGCGCTCCGATGAGCGCGTCCGCGAGGAAGTCTGCGAGCGCCTGGCGCATGCGCCCGGTATCGATGTCAGCGAGGTGAGCGTCAATGTCAGTGGCAGCGTGGTGACGTTGACTGGCCACGTGGACAACCGCCGTACCAAGTATGCAGTGGAAGATATTGCCGACGATACCTACGGTGTGTCCGACGTGGTCAACCAGATCCACGTGAGACCTTATGGTGTGCTGGCATCGGAATGACGACGATGCCTCAAATGAAAAACCCCGGCTTTAAACCGGGGTTTTTTCTTGGGCATTAACGCCTGCAGGCACCTACAGATCGCTGCCGCTCGGTGGCGTCTCCATGCGTTTGTCCGTCTGGTCGGCGCGATCCACGGGGGTATCGGAGGGCAGTTCTTCCGCAGCACGCTGCACCTCCTCGGAAATTTCCTCCTCGGGAAGTGCGTCCTCGGCGCCGCCCGGAAACTCTCGCTCCAGCTCCGTGCCGAGGTCTTCCTCCGGATCGAGGGCATCCGTATCGAGATTCGGGTCCAGGGTGCTGGGAATGCTCGACGGATCGCTCTCGCCCGTGTCGTCCACCGTTGCTTCAGGCTGGTTCGTTCGTGTCGTCTTGCTCATGCCGGACTCCTGTTCGATAAGGTTCATGTTGCCAAGAAAAACTGGTCGAAGAGCGGCAAGTTGCATGCCACTCCATGCCGTGCACTGGCCTGCCGATCACCTCGCACCACTGGCCGCCAGTGGCCCGCCTATAGTGGAGAGGGGACCGCCGCTAATCGCCAGGCGCTGCCGTGACACCCGGAGAGGTGGGGACGGTGGCTGGAACAGCTATTGCTGTGACATGGCTGCATCGTGCGAGGGAGGTAGCGATGAACATCACCGGCATTCTGGTCACCCTGAGCCTGGCGTCCTCGGTGGCCGTATCTTCCACGCCCATCGAGAAGAAACTGCTCGGTATCAGCCCTGGCGAGTTCGCGTCCCAGTTCAACACGGTGGCGCAGGCCGACGGTGCATCGCTGACGCTTCCCGCGTTCGGCGCCAAGAGTGGCTGGCATCGCGCTCATCCGAGTGCCGGAGTGTCCGTACTGGTGCGTGCGGCCCCCACAGGTCACTCGCTCGACGAGGTAGTGGTGGTCTGCCGCACCGCCGAGCAATGCATGCTGACCATCTGCACCGCCGCCAAAGCGATCGACGCCGCGGTGGACCCCAACCTGCTGCAGTACTTCATTGCCGCACGTATTGCCTCCCATATTCGCAATGTGGCCCTGGTAATGTCGGGCCTGGTCTATGTGGTGGTGTCGCCGGAAGACGAGGACTACGTGGCACTCGTCATCCGGCCCTATCGGCCGCAGCAGGAGTTGACCGCGCAGCGGCAGGCTTAGGGCGTCAGTGCAGCGGCCCCGCGGACCGACGCGTTGGCACGCCGGGTGCACGGGCGGGTGCGAACTCCATCGCACGCTGTTCCAGCATCCGCTGCAACTCCGTGGCGCCCCGGTAGTAATGCGCCAGCAGCAGACGCAGCTCTGGATCAGGTAGCGGTTCGCGCAGCACTTCCCCATAAGCCGCCGCTGCGCGGCTGGCATGCTGGGCCGCATATCTCAGCAGGGGTAGCTCACCCGATTCGGACGGAGGCGGCGCGAGGGTATCCCGACGCCGCATTGGCGTGGATGAATCTGAAGATTCCGACGCTGCACGATTGACCGTGCCGGCGCGCGTAGCCAATTCGGCTGCCGCACAGCGTTGCATATTGGCGCGATGGACGAGTACCGCCCGGATCTGCGGGTCAGATGCCACGACGGCCACGGCGGCGAGCGCTTCGGCACATTGCGTGGCATGCAGGCTGAGCCTGGCCAGGGTCGAGTTCAGGGCATCGCGCTTTAGTGCATCGTTCATTTCCCTTCTCCAGTTCGTACCCTAACTGTAGGTGACACAGCCAGCCGACAGCGCGCATTGACACTGATTGCGTGGTTATTGCACGGTGCGACGCGCACCTCATCTGGCGACCATGCAAAAAGCGTGCAAAAGCGCGCCCCGCACAAGCCGAGTTGGCCGTGCGGGGCGCGCTACACCGCAATTTACGGACGCGGGGGTCCAGAGCAGTGACGTCGAGCGGTTATTTCGTGGTGCCCGGAGCCGGATCCGGCGAGTCACCCTTCGGACCCGAAGGCGCGGTGGGAGACACGGTGGCCGCAGCCCCCTGCTCGCGAGGCTTCTTGTGGCGAGCGTTGGTGGCCTTGTCCTTGTTGCCCGTGCCGGTGCTACGGGCGTCGTTCGACATCGAAGAGCTGCCCGACATCGACGAAGAACCCGACATCGCGTCAGCCTTAGGATTCTTTGGGCCTTCCGGGGTAGGAGGGGTGCCCGTCGTTGCCGATTGCGGAGAGGTCGGCGTTTGCTGGGCCATCACAGGGAAAGCCAGCGCGGCCCCGAGGGCAATCGCGGTAGCGGTCGTGGCAAGGGTGCGTTTCATCGTGTGTCTCCTGGACGGTGGGTCGGTGTCTTCACGATATGCAGCGCGGCTTTGCGGCTCACGGGGGCGATGCCTGAAACTCCTGTCAGACCTTGACTACACCGGGCCGCGCCGAGGCCATCGGCATTGCAGCTTTTATATCGCCGTGTAAATCGGTATCCCGTGGTTCACACACCCGATGATGAGGGATGCCGAATATGCGTTGGAGAGCACCGGGGGGCAGCGGTATGGATCTTGCAGCCGGATGGGCAGACAAAAAGACAAGGAGATGCCATGCCATTCGCCTATGCCGGAACCCGCCGCCGTCGCAATCGGGATCGGCGCCGCGCCAGCGATACGCCGGACGCCAATTCGCCGGAGCACAAGGCACAAACTCCGTCCGAGTCGCCGCTGGCAAGGAATGAGAGCACGGGCAATGCGGAGCGTCGGGAGTCGACGGGCATTGACCACGACCGATCGAAGCCCGATGAAAGGCGGGGCGATATCGAGCGCGGCGAGGGTGGGTCCGGGCTGACCAGCCAGGACCTGCATGATCCGGGCAGCCGCGATCCGAACGCACCGCCGGTCGACAATCGTTCTTAAGTTCAGCGCTGATCGGCCAATGACCCAGGAGAAACCTATGCGATATCCCTTCGTTCGAACCCTCGTCATCGGTGTTTCCGTGATGTTTGGCGCCTCCGCTTGGGCCCAGACACCGTCCCCCACGCCTCGGGTCGACAACCGCGCACCGGGCACGGCGGCATCGGATGTCGCGCCCGGTGCGCCGGCAACGGGCGTCTACAAGGACGGCAGCCGCCAGCAAAGCAGTGGCAAGCCGGCGATCAACCAGGGCGCGTCTTCGGCGCAGACGTACGACTATCCCGCTTCGGCACCCAAGACCGCGCCAGCAAAGCGACCCTGAGCAAGCACCCTTTCACCTTTCACTCGGGCAATACCGCCACGGCCTCGATCTCGAACAACATTCCGTCGAGAGCCAGCCGTGGCACCGGTATCAGCGTGCACGCTGGCGCCGGCCAGTCGCCGAGCAAGGCCTGCCAGGCGCGACTGAAGATGGCAAGCCGCTCCATCGAATGATCGACGATCAGGACGGTGATCTTGGCCACGTCGGGAATGTCGGCGCCGCCAGCTTGCAGTGCCACGCGCAGATTTGACAGTGCCCGGTTCACCTGCGCCGAGAAATCCGCCAGCAATCCGCCGCACATGTCCTCACCACCCTGGCCCGCCGCGAAGATAATCTTTGCGGGACGGGTCGCTACGGCGACGTGGGAATACCCGTTGAGCCGCGGGTCATAGAGATCGGGCGGGTTCATGAACTGGAGATAAGGGGCGCGCGGCGATTCGAGCAACATGGCAGGTTCCTGGTGAACGGTGGACTGAGCAAAGGACGCCAGTGTCAAACCTCAAGCGCACTTGAGGTCAAGCGTCGTTGCGATACCATGCGTGCTGCAAGGGCTTTCCTTGCGCTTCATCCTCCTGTCATGAGCCGCCCTCCGAAGACCGGAACAACCTCGATTGCTTCAATTGCGGCATCCTCGCCCCCCGCGCGCCCGATGCGCGCTCGCGATCCCCTGACCATTGGCGAGGTGGTGGAACGCAGCGGCGTGGCTGCATCCGCGTTGCATTTCTATGAATCGAAGGGATTGATTTCGAGCACGCGCAGCGCCGGAAACCAGCGCCGCTATCCGCGCGGCATTCTGCGAAGGCTGGCGGTGCTACGGATTGCACAGCGCATGGGTGTGCCACTGGCAGTCATCGCCGATGCCTTCGCACGCCTGCCCGCAGGCAAGGCGCCGACCGTGGCCGACTGGCGAAAGTTATCCGCGACGTGGCGGGAAGACCTCGACGTCCGCATCCGTACATTGACGATGTTGCGCGACCAGCTCGACGGCTGTATCGGATGTGGATGTTTGTCGCTGAAAGCGTGTCCGCTGCGGAATCCGCAGGATGTGATGGCAGGGCAGGGGCCCGGCGCCCATGTGGTGGGCGAGGACGCCTGCCCAGGGATGGCAGTGAAGGCAGTGAAGGCAGTGAAGGCAGTAAAGGCAGTGAAGTCCGTGAAGATTCCGAAGCGTTGAATCTCAGCGCATCACTGGTTCTTCATCGCCTCGGCCAGCCGCGCGATGATATCGCCCTCGCTCTTGAACGCCTTCTTCGCATAGGCCGAGTATTGCTCGGGTGTCATGTAGTTCGTATCCATGCCGAACTGACGCGTGACATTCAGGAATTTCGGGTCCTTGAGCGCGTTGCGGAAGGCATCGTCCAGTCGCTTCACCACAGCCGGTTTCATATTGGCCGGCCCCACGATGCCGAACGGCGAGTTCGACCACACCGGATAACCAATCTCCTTCAACGTGGGCGCGTTCGGGAAATCGGCAGCGCGTTTTTCCGAAAGCGTCGCCAATACTCGCATCTGTCCGTTCTGCACATACGGCAGCAGCGTATTCGACAACACGGCCACGTCCGACGAACCACTCAGCAAGGCGGTAATCGCCTCCGCATCGCCCTTGTACGGCACGTGCGTCCAGTTCGATTGCGATACACGCGCCAATTCGGAAATCGTCAGGTGCTGGCTGCCGTAGATACCTGTGGTGCCGTAGCTGATACCCTTCTTGTCAGCCTTGGCATCGGCAATCAACTCCTGCATGGTCTGCCACTTGGCATCCTTCTTCACCGCCACCGCGAAGTTGTAATCCGCGATCATCGACACGTACGTCAGATCCTTCAACGGGTCATAGCGCATCTTCTGCACATGCGGCAACCGGAATATCACCACCGGCGCCATGCTCAGCGTGTAACCGTCCGGCTCGGTGGTCACCATCTGCGTCGCCCCCAGCGTGCCACTCACGCCCGGCTTGTTCTCCACCACGATGCTCTGCCCCAATTCCCGTCCCGCCGCATCCGCCAACGCGCGCGCAACCTGGTCAGTCACCCCACCGGCGCCATAAGGCACGATCAACCGAATCGGCCGCGTCGGAAATTCATCCGCCGCGTGCGCGGGCGTGAACACCGAAGGCACAAGCGCCACAGCGGATGCGCCCAACGCCATCCGAAGAATCTTTCGTCGTTGCATGAGTTGTCTCCTTGTCATGTGTGCCGGATCTGAGGGACCGGTCTGCGAGGTTGTCTGCAGAGTATGACAAGGGCACGGTAGGGCGGGTA
>NZ_SCMX01000116.1 GCF_005503625.1 Cupriavidus sp. 2SB
GGGTTGGAGGGGATGTGAGGGGGAACTTCCCGCAGTAATTCGGAAGGTTTGATGCAGAGCAATGTCATCGTGTGCAGTAAAGCACGCTTTACCAAACCTGACATACAGTGCCCGCTCCTTCTGCCACCCGTTCCCCTTCATGCCCCTGCGTGACACTGGCGCCTTCTTCGCCAAGCTGCTTCCCGCCATTCATTCGGACCTTCGTCGCATCGCGGCACGTTCATGTGGCGAGACGACTATCGAAGACCTTCAGGCGGAGGCGTGGCTGGTTGCCGAGGCGTTGAGTCGCGGCCGGGTCCCGCCGCCCGACATGGCGGACAGCGCAATTCATCAGTTGATCCTTGGGCGTCTCTACAACCGGTTCGTAAAGTTTGCGGACCAACGCCTGCGTTTCGCCGTGCGTCTGGACGTGCGACATGAGGATGACGACGGCGGGACGAGAGACAACGCCATCGCGGCGTCACTGAGCGCACCCGACGAATATGATCCCTCGGTTGGCCTCTCGGCACGAGAGGAAAGGTCCGCGAAGGAACTGCAGCTTATCGGACGATTCGCGGAAGCCGTTGCCTATTTTCGTGTTTTCGCCAATATGGGCAACGACCGCAGGGCCATTGCGCATCATCTCGCGGTCGGGGCCAGCACATTGCGCCGGAGGCTGCGGCTTGCCGCACAGGTGATCGAATGGCAGCCGTCGCTGTTCGATGGCGTCACCGCGATCCCCGATGACTTCAAGCCGCCGTTCTGTAACCGGCGGCTCTGCGCAAAAGCTGCGCGGGGTGCGAGGAAAAATCGATATCCTCGCTTGCAGGCGCGACTGTTCCGCTGCGCCTACATTCCCATCCGTCCGTTCTGATTGCCCGTCCTCCAAAAAGAAAAGCCCGGAAAAATCCGGGCTTCTCGATGATACGTGATGGGTATCGACTCAGACGTTGAACAGGAAGTTCATCACGTCGCCGTCGTGCACCACGTATTCCTTGCCTTCGGCGCGCATCTTGCCGGCTTCCTTGGCGCCCGATTCGCCCTTGTACTGGATGTAGTCGTCGTAGGCGATGGTCTGCGCGCGGATGAAGCCGCGTTCGAAGTCGGTGTGGATCACGCCGGCTGCCTTCGGCGCGGTGTCGCCGATGTGGATCGTCCAGGCGCGCACTTCCTTCACGCCAGCCGTGAAGTAGGTCTGCAGGCCCAACAGCTTGAAGCCGGCGCGGATCACGCGGTCCAGGCCCGGCTCTTCCATGCCGAGGTCGGCCAGGAACTCGGCCTTGTCAGCGTCTTCCAGGTCGGCGATTTCGGCTTCGATGGCGGCACAGACGGCCACCACCGGCGAGCCGGTCTGCTTGGCGTACTCGCGCACGGCGTCGAGGTGCGGATTGTTCTCGAAGCCGTCTTCACGCACGTTGGCCACATACATCGTCGGCTTGGCGGTGATCAGGCAGAACGGGCGGATGGCTTCCCACTCTTCGGGCGCCAGGTCCAGCGTGCGCACGGCCTTGGCCTGATCCAGCACGGCCTGGGCCTTCTCCAGCACCGCTACCAGGCGCAACGCTTCCTTGTCACCGGCGCGGGCCGGCTTGATGTAGCGGGCGTGTGCCTTCTCGACGGTGGCCAGGTCGGCCAGTGCCAGTTCAGTGTTGATGACCTCGATATCGGACAGCGGATCGACCTTGCCCGCCACGTGGATCACGTTTTCGTCTTCGAAGCAGCGCACCACGTGCGTGATGGCGTCCGTTTCACGGATATTGGCCAGGAACTGGTTGCCCAGCCCTTCGCCCTTCGAGGCGCCGGCCACCAGGCCCGCGATATCCACGAACTCGACCGTCGCCGGCAGGATGCGCTCGGGTTTGACGATCTCGGCCAGCTTGGCAAGCCGCGCATCCGGCACTTCGACCACACCCACATTGGGCTCGATCGTGCAGAACGGATAGTTTTCGGCGGCGATGCCGGCTTTCGTCAGGGCATTAAACAGCGTGGACTTGCCGACGTTGGGCAGGCCGACGATGCCGCATTTGAGGCTCATGGTGTCAGGCGGAAAATGGCGAATCCCGTATTCTAGCGGATGGGCGTCCATGGCCGAGGGGGATTCTGGCACGGCCGCCCGGGCTGGCGGCGCGGTGATCCGTTGACGCCACGCCGTAATGGCGCCTTCATCACGTCGCTATAATCCAGCCATGTCCGGACCTCCAGCGCCGGCGCCTGGCGCCGCCGCTATCTATATGTCGTCGAATTCTTCCTCCCGCTTCCAGATTGCCGTCGTCGGCGGTGGCATTGTCGGCAAGGCTTGCGCGTTGCTGCTGGCGCAGCAGGGCATGCAGGTGGCGCTGGTGGCGCCCCGGCCCGTCGCCAGCACGGCGCTTACCGGCGAGGACGACTGGGATAGCCGCATTTATGCGTTCTCGGCCAGCTCCCAGGCGCTGCTGGAGCGGCTGCGGGTCTGGGAGGCGCTGGACCCCGCCCGGGTGCAGCCCGTGCGCGACATGCGCATCTTTGGCGATGAAAGCGCCGGGGAGTCCGGCCCATCGCCGCACGGCGATCTCCATTTCTCGGCCTACGCGGCGGCGGTGCCACAACTGGCGTGGATCATCGAGTCCAGCCACGTCGAGCGTCTGCTCGATACCGCGCTGCGCTTCCAGCATCAGGTGACATGGTTCGATGAGACGGCCGAAGAGCTGGCCCGCGATATCGACGGCGTCACGCTGACGCTGACCAGCGGCGCGCGCGTGCGGGCCAACTGCGTGGTCGGTGCCGATGGCGCACGGTCCTGGGTGCGGCAGCAGTGCCACATCGGCACCACCCAGCGCCGGTATCGCCAACTTGGCGTGGTCGCCAACTTCACTTGCGAACTGCCGCATCAGGAAACCGCATGGCAGTGGTTTCTCGGCGCACCGGAAAAACTGATGGCCGACGAGGAGCCCGCCAATGGCGAGATCCTCGCCATCCTGCCGCTGCCGGGCAACCGGGTGTCGATGGTCTGGTCCGCCGACGAGGCGCATGCCCGCGACCTGCTGGCGCTGTCGCCGGAGGCGCTGGCCGCCACGGTGATGCAGGTGGCCAGTGGCGCCGTTGGCGCCCGCTTCGGTGCCTTGCGTTGCATCACGCCGGCGCAGGGTTTCCCGCTGGTGTTGCAACGCGCCGAGCAGTTCGTGATGCCGCATGTGGCGCTGGTGGGCGATGCGGCACATGTGGTGCATCCGCTGGCCGGGCAGGGCATGAACCTCGGTCTGCGCGATGTTGTGGAACTTGGCCGCGTGATGGCCGACAAAGAATCGTTCCGTCCCGAGGGTGACCTGCGCCTGCTGCGCCGCTACGAACGGGCCCGCGCCACGGACCTGCTCTCGCTGACCGCCGCCACGGACGGCCTGCATCGCCTGTTCTCGCTGCCCGGCACACCGGCCCGCGTGGTTCGCAACCTGGGGATGCGCGCCGTCGGCGGTCAGGGACTGCTCAAGCGTTTTCTGATTGGCCGGGCACTGGGCTAGGCGGACAATCCGTACCTGCCGCCGCACCGACGATTCACCGAACACATTCAAGATCCAAGCCGGCGCACTGACCGGCCTTCCGAACCTGGAGTCAATATGTTGCAAATGTTCCGCCGCCGTTCCGCCCGCGTTGCCACCTTCACCGCCCTTGCAGGCGGCGTGGCCGTGGCCGGTTACGCACTGCACGCGCTGGCCGCGGATGAGCCGGGTACGGACAAGATCAAGGCGTCGATCCAGAAGATGCTGGGCGGCCGCGCCGAGGTCAAGAGCGTGACCAAGGCGCCGATGCCGGGCCTGTACGAAGTCAATGTCGGCGGCCAGATCGTCTATGCCGATGCCACCGGCCGCTACATCCTCAACGGCGAACTGATCGATACCAAGACCAATACGAACCTGACCGAAGAGCGCCTGGCCGAGATCAACAAGATCAAGTGGGCGGACCTGCCCTTGTCGCGCGCCATCAAATGGACCAAGGGCGATGGCAGCCGTACCATGGCGGTGTTCTCGGACCCCAACTGTGGCTATTGCAAGAAGATCGAGCAGACCTTCCAGCAAATGGACAATGTCACGATCTACACCTTCCTCTATCCGGTGCTGTCGCCAGACTCGACGGTCAAGGCCAAGCAGGTCTGGTGCTCGACGGACCGCACCAAGGCATGGCGCGACTGGATGCTGAACCACACGGCGCTGACCGGAAACGGTAGCTGCAATACGCCGGTGGATCAGAATCTGGCGCTTGGCCAGAGTCTGAACATCAATGGCACGCCGGCCGTGTTCTTCACGGACGGTACGCGCATTCCGGGGGCGGCCGATGCGGCCACGCTCGAACGCAAGCTCGCAAGCCTGAAAAAATAACGACGCCGGATGCACCCCCGGCTGTCAGGAGCGGCCGGCCTAGTCCGGCCGCTTTGCATTTCTGGCCCCCATCCATCACGAACCTTCACACCCACACAACATCCAGACGGGAGACATCACCATGACGTTCCAGGCTTTGCTGCTGACCCAGGCCGATGGCAAGACGCAGGCGGAAGTGGCACAGATCGACGAGACCCGGTTGCCCGAGGATGGCAATGTGCTGGTGGCCGTCGACTACTCGACGATCAACTTCAAGGACGGGCTGGCGATCACTGGCCGCTCGCCGGTGGTGCGCAAGTGGCCGATGGTGGCGGGCATCGATGGCGCGGGCACGGTGCTGGCGTCGGACGATCCGCGTTGGAAGACCGGCGACCGCGTGGTGCTCAACGGCTACGGCGTGGGCGAGACGCACTGGGGTTGCCTGGCGCAGCGCGCGAAGCTCAAGGGCGACTGGCTGGTGAAGCTGCCCGATGCATTCACCACGAAGCAGGCGATGGCGATTGGCACGGCGGGCTACACGGCGATGCTGTCTGTGCTGGCGCTGGAGCGCGGCGGGGTGAACGGGCCGGTGCGTCCGGGCGATGGCGAGGTGCTGGTGACGGGCGCTTCGGGTGGTGTCGGTTCTGTGGCCATCTCCATCTTGTCCAAGCTTGGCTATCGCGTGATTGCATCGACGGGCAAGACCAGGGAAGCAGACTTCCTGCGTGCACTGGGCGCTGCCGATGTGATCGACCGCGCCGAACTGGGCGTGCCGAACAAGCCGTTGCAGAAGGAGCGATGGGCAGCCGTGGTGGATTCGGTGGGCTCGCACACCCTGGTCAACGCCTGCGCGCAGGTGCGCTACGGTGGCGTGGTCACGGCGTGCGGGCTGGCACAGGGCATGGATTTCCCGGCGTCGGTGGCGCCGTTCATCCTGCGCGGCGTGACACTGGCGGGCATCGACAGCGTGATGGCGGCGATGCCGCTGCGCGAGACGGCATGGAAGCGGCTGGCGCAGGATCTGGCACCGGACCGGCTACAGGCCATCACGCGCGAGATCAAGCTGGCCGAGGCCATCGAGGTCGGACGCAAGATCGTGGAAGGGGGCATGCGCGGGCGCGTGGTGGTCGACGTCAACGCGTAGGGAAGTTGCCCCGATGTCCCGGCGACGCTGACCGGGACAGTACCTGCGTGGATCGGCGTTCTCGCCGCCCATCGGAACGTGACGCTACAATTCGTGACCATGACGCCGATCCGCTACGCCATCGCCCCGCTTCAACCCGAAGCCCACATGTTTGCCGTCACCGTGACGGTGGATGCCCCCGACTCCGCTGGCCAGGTGTTCACGCTACCCGCGTGGATTCCGGGCAGCTACATGATCCGAGACTTCGCCCGCAATATCGTCCGCATCCGCGCCGATGCAGGCGGCGAGCCCGTATCGCTGACCAAGCTCGACAAGCAGACCTGGCAGGCCGAACCGCTGGCTGCCAACGCCGGTCCGCTGACGCTGAGCTACGAAGTCTATGCGTGGGATCTGTCCGTGCGTGCCGCGCATCTGGACACCACCCACGGCTTCTTCAACGGCAGTTCCGTGTTCCTGCGCGTCGTGGGCCAGGACGAGCGGCCATGCACGGTGGATATCCACGCACCGGCAGGGGATGCGTATGCCGACTGGCGCGTGGCCACGTCGCTGCCCGAGGCAAAGGGTGCGGGCGGCGCGCGCCGCTACGGCTTTGGCCGTTACCTGGCCGCGGACTACGACGAACTGATCGACCATCCCGTGGAGATGGGCACGTTCGCGCTGGCCAGCTTCCGCGCCTGCGGCGTGCAGCATGACGTGGTGTTCACGGGCCGCGTGCCGCAGCTCGACATCCAGCGCGTCTGCCGCGACCTGAAGCAAATTTGCGAGGCGCAGATCAAGCTGTTCGAGCCACGCACCGCCCGCGCGCCGATGCTCGACAGCAATCGCCGCTACGTGTTCATGACGATGGTCACCACCGATGGCTACGGCGGTCTGGAACATCGCGCCAGCACGGCGCTGATGTGCGCGCGCAACGATCTGCCAGTGCGCGGCAACAGTGAACAGAGCGAAGGCTATCGCACGTTCCTGGGTCTCTGCAGCCACGAGTATTTCCATACGTGGAACGTCAAGCGGATCAAGCCGGCTGCCTACGTGCCGTATCAACTCGCGCAGGAAACGTATTCGCCGCTGCTGTGGCTGTTCGAAGGTTTCACGAGTTATTACGATGACCTGATCCTGGCGCGCACGGGACTGGTCACCGAGAAGCAGTATGTGGACATCCTGGCCAAGACCTGGAACGGCGTGCTGCGTGGTAGTGGCCGCACCAAGCAGAGCGTGGCCGAGAGCGCGTTCGATGCGTGGACCAAATACTATCGCCAGGACGAGAACGCGCCGAACGCCATCGTCAGCTACTACACCAAGGGTTCGCTGGTAGCCCTGGCGCTGGACCTGACGATCCGCGAGAAGACCAAGGGCAGGAAATCACTCGACGATGTCATGCGCGCGCTCTGGCAACGCTACGGCCGCGACTTCTATGCGCCGGGTGCCCGCCAGCGTGGCGTGACCGAGGCGGAAGTGTATGCGCTGTTCGACGAGATCTCGGGCCTGAAACTCGGCAACCTGCTGCGTGCGCTGACCGAGGGCACGGGCGAGATCGGGCTGGTGCCGCTGTTCCGTGCGTTCGGCATCCGGGCGGAGACGCAGAAGCCATCGGCCACGGCGGTGCTCGGTATCAAGAGCCGTACCGACGAGGGCTGGGTGCGCGTGACCCAGGTGCTCGACGGTGGGGCAGGGCAGCAGGGCGGACTCTCGGCGGGCGACCTGCTTGCCGCTGTGGATGGCCTGCGCGTGGCACCGGGGCAACTCGACAAGATGTTGGCGCGTTATCGACCGGGGGACGAGGTGGCGCTGCACGTGTTCCGGCGCGACGAACTGCACGTGCTGCCCGTGACGCTGGCGCGTGAGCCGGCCACGCAGTACAAGGTGTCCGTCGAGGCGGACAAGCATGCCGGACGCGCACGCTGGCTCGGCCAGTAACCTGCCAGCCGAGGCGCCGTCGCCCGTGCGGTGACGGCGCCCGTTTCACCATACGGTCCCATGGAATACGCGCACGATCCCCGCACGTTCCTCTTCTCGCACTATATCTATCGTGGACTGCGCTCCGCCACGGGCGTGATCGGCACGACGCTGATCGCCATGCAGTTCATGGACCTGCCCAGCGCCATGGTGGTGTCGATCGGCGCGCTATGCACAAGCCTGATGGACCTGCCGAGCCCGCTGAACCACAAGTTCAACGAGATGCTGGCGAGCGTGCTGCTATGCACGGCGGTGACCGCGCTGGTGGCGCTGGTCTCGCCGTTTCCGCGCGTGCTGCCGTTCGTGCTTGTGCTGGTCACGTTCCTGGCCGGCATGATGACGGTCTATGGCAACAAGACCATGCCGCTGCAGTTCTCGATGCTGTTCGTCATGACACTGACGATCAACGAGGACTTCGTGGTGGAAAAGGCCCTGACCCACGCGCTGCAGTTCGGCGCGGGCGCCTTTGGATACCTGCTCTACGCGATGGTGGTCAGTTGGGTCACCGAGCGCCGCACGCGCCAGCAGATCCTGGCCGAATCGCTTTACGAGATGGCGGCCTATCTCGAAATCAAGGCGGCGTTCTACGACGCCGGCACCGACTACGAGGAGCAGTTCAACCGGCTGGTGCGCCAGCAGATCGTGGTGGCGGAGCGGCAGCAGGCGGCGCGCGACATGGTGCTGCGTGGCAACCGGACGCAGCACGACGGCCTCCTGGTGCAGGTGCATATGCGGATGCTCGACGTCTATGAGTACCTGCTGTCGACCAATACCGACTATGCGCTGCTGCGTCAGACGTTCGGCGGCACGCCCGTGCTGGATGGGCTGCGCCGGCTGGTGCTGGGACTCTGCAAGGACCTTGAGGAAATCGCCTACGACGTGACGCGCGGGCGGCCTTCGTACAGCGCCTACGACTACGGCCCCGACCTGCGCGCGGTGGAGTCCGAGATCGAGCAACTGCGGCATCACCACGTATCGCCGGTGGCGATGGGTGCCCTGCGCGACACGCTGGAAATGATGCGTGGTGCCATCGCGCTGGTGGGCCAGTTGCACGAGGCGTCGCGTACGCCCGTGGAGCCGCTCAAGGTGCTGCCCGGCTCGGACATGACGCCGTTCCTGACACGCCAGAAATACGAGTTCGGCGCCCTGCGCGACAGCCTGCACTGGCGCGCCCCGGCGTTCCGGTTCGCGCTGCGCATCACCATGGCGGTGGCGGTGGGGCTCTGGATCGGTGACCAACTGCCCTATGCCTCGCACAGCTACTGGATCCTGCTGACGATCGTCGTGATCCTGAAGCCCAACTTCAGCATGACGAAGCAGCGGTACAACGACCGGCTGATCGGCACGCTGATCGGCTGCATCATCAGCGTGGGCATCCTGCGCTGGATTCACGAACCGCTGGTGCTGCTCGCCATCCTGTATCTGGCGCTGGTGGCCAGCGCCACGTTCGTGACGATCAAGTACCGGTACACCGCCATTGCCGCGTGCGTGCAGGTGCTGATCCAGATAAACCTGTTGCTGCCGGGCAGCCAGACGGTGGTGGGCGAGCGGCTGGTGGACACGGTCATTGGCGGCGTGATTGCCTCGCTCTTCAGCTTCGTGCTGCCGAGCTGGGAGTATCGGGCGATTCCCAAGCTGGTGGAGAACGTGCTGCAGGCCAACCGCCGCTACATTGCCGCCACGCGCGACCTGTTGACCCGCAAGGTCTCGGACGATTTTGCGTACCGTGTGCAGCGCAAGCAGTTCATGGACAACCTGTCGGCGCTGATCGGCTCGCTGCAGCGCATGCTGGACGAACCGCGCACCCGGCAGCGGGCCGTGGACAACCTGAGCCGCTTCATCGTGCAGAACTACCTGGTGGCCGCGCACGTGGCCGCCGCGCGTATCCAGGTACGGCAGTACTACGGCGAGCTCGACATACCAGCCGCCGAAACGGCCATCGTGCAGGCCACCGATGCCGCGCTGCGCTCGCTGACGCTGGCGAGCGAGCGGCTGGCGGGCGAGGTGCGGCACGACACGCAGGGCGTTGGTTTTGTCCGCAGTCCGGCGGAAGCCGCGGTGGCGGGCGTGGAACTGGTGCATGAGCCGGCGCCGTCGACGGCCAGCGATGCCGCTGACGACGATGCCAGCGAGCGACGTGCGCGCATCGCGGACTCGGCAGACCGCCGGCGTGCCGAAGTGCTGGCGCAGGCCGTGGCGTCGGGCGAGATCGGCGCCGATGAGCCGCTGCAGAAATCGCACGACCATGGCGAGGCATCGACAGCCAGTTCCTCCGGTCGCACGGCCAATGCGCTGCTGGAGCGCCGCCTGCGCGCGCTGCGCGAGGACACGGCAAAGATCGCGCTGCGTACCGGGGCCATTGGCCATGCGATCCGCACGCCGCTCAGGAAATAAGGAAGGTCCGGCAGGTCTGGTGCGCTAACCGGCCACGGTGCCTTCCGGCTCCCGCCAAATCCGCATATCCTCTTCCCCCAGTCACCATAGGAATGAGGTTCCGCCATACGGAACCCCAGCAGAGAGGAAACAGCAGTGAACGAGATCAAGCCCGCCGCGCCCGGCACGCCGGAAAAGCCCTATTTCGGTATCGATATCCCGCTGATGCGCCTGCTTGGGCTGCAGCCGGAATACATGGAAGAGGGGTTGTGCCGCACGCGGTTGCCGGCCAACGGCAATGTGGTGAATAGCCGGGGCGATGTCCACGGCGGCACGCTGATGGCGGTGCTGGACTTCACGCTGAGTGGAGCGGCGCGCTCGCACGCGCCGCTGGACGTGGGCGTGATCACCATCGACATGTCGACGCACTTTCTGGCCGCCGCACGTGGTGAACTGACGTTCGAATCGCGCTGCATCCGCCGGGGCAACAAGATCGCCTTCTGCGAAGGCGAGGCCCGCGACGCATCGGGCACCGTGTGCTGCGTGGCCCGCGCATCGTTCAAGCTCGTGCAACTGGCTGGCGGCAACTAGGCCGCAGGTTTCTCCGCAGGCCGGTAGACCGCCAGGAACCTGGCGCGCTCGGTAATGCCGTAGTCGCCGGGCGCGTACTGCATCAGCCAGTCGCCCGGCTTGCCGGTCAGCACATCGCCCCCCGCCGATCGTTCGATCGCGAACGCCTGCGGCATCTCCTTCACCAGCACCGGCACAGGCCGGTTGCGGTAGGCGCCCGTTGAACCCTCCGGGACATAGCGCGCATCGAAGCGCTCGCGCGACACCACCCAGCGGTCGCCCGTGGCGCCGGTCACGATGGCATCGCCGGCCTGGTAGCGGTTCGGCCCTTCGCGGCTGACCAGTTCGCCGGGTACCTCCGCAAAAATCACCTGCACCGTTTCATCTTTCACGAACCAGCGCGCGGCGGGGTCGTTGCGCAGATCGATGTCTTTCAGCGTTTCCATTGCCATCGCCATCAACCCCATCAACCCAGTACGCGCGGCGCGAAGCCGTGATTGAGCGGCCCGTTGCCGCTACCCAGGCGCAGGCGTGAGCCGGCCGCGATGGCTTGCGCAACGAAGTCGAGCGCCGTGCTCACCGCATCGGGCAGTGCCTCGTCGCGCGCCAGTTGCGCGGCGATGGCCGCGGCTAGCGTGCAGCCGGTGCCGTGCAGGTTCGGGGTATCGATGCGCGGATGCGTGTACACGCGCACCGTGCCATCGGCCAGCATCAACAGGTCGTCGAGGCCGGCGGCGTTGGGGCCGTCGTCTTCCAGGTGGCCACCCTTGAGCAGCACCGCCTGACAACCCATTGCCAGCAGATCGGCGGCAGCGGTTTCCATCTCGGCGCGTCGCGCGATGCGCCGGCCCAGCAGGTAGGACGCTTCCGGCAGGTTCGGCGTGACCAGGATCGCGCGCGGAAACAGCAGCTTCACCATGGCCTGGCTCGTGGCGTCGTCGGACAGCGTGGCGCCGGAGGTGGAGATCATGACCGGATCGACCACCAGGCGGCGAATGCCGTGGCGATCCACGGCGGCGGCCACGGCCTCGACGATGGCGGCGGTGCCGAGCATGCCGGTCTTGGCGGCGTCCACGCCGATATCGCTGGCCACGGCATCGATCTGCGCGCCGACCATGTCGGCGGGAATCGCGTGGACCCCGGTGACGCCGAGCGTGTTCTGCGCCGTGATGGCCGTGATCGCGCTCATGCCGAAGCAGCCGAACGCGGCAAAAGTCTTGAGGTCAGCCTGGATGCCGGCGCCGCCGCCGGAGTCGGAACCGGCAATGGTCAGGGTGCGGGGTGGCGTGGAATGCATGTGCGAGGCAGGATCGGTCGGATGGAATTGGCAGGAAAAATTGTGGCAATTCGCGCCGCAGGGCGCGGACAGGCACGCTACAATACCGCCACTCCGAGGAGCGTTGCAACGGATGGCCTCGCCATCCGCCAGGCTCGGAATGTCTCAACGGCGCTCGCTGTCCCGTGGTCTGCACGGGGCGCGAGTCGACCTGCCTGCCCGCCACGCACGTGATCTACCACGTGCCTTCGTGCGCGGCGCGGCCATTACTACTCCCGTCCCCCGCCTCACCACCACAACGACCGGAGTGATTCATGAACGCTGTAACCGAACTCAAGCAAGACTACCTCGTGGCCGACATCGGCCTGGCCGGCTGGGGCCGCAAGGAAATCGCCATCGCCGAAACCGAAATGCCGGGTCTGATGGCCATTCGTGACGAATTCGCCGCCGCGCAGCCGCTCAAGGGCGCCCGCGTTGCCGGTTCGCTGCACATGACGATCCAGACCGCCGTGCTGATCGAGACGCTGAAGGCACTGGGCGCCGACGTGCGCTGGGCATCGTGCAACATCTACTCGACGCAGGACCACGCTGCCGCGGCCATCGCCGAATCGGGCACGCCGGTGTTCGCGTTCAAGGGTGAAACGCTGAAGGAATACTGGGACTTCACGCACCGCATCTTCGACTGGGCCGATGGCGGCACGCCGAACATGATCCTGGACGATGGCGGCGATGCCACGCTGCTGCTGCACCTGGGCGCCCGCGCCGAGAAGGATGCATCGGTCATCGGCAACCCGACCAGCGAAGAAGAAACCTTCCTGTTTGCCGCGATCAAGGAAAAGCTGGCCAAGGATTCCACCTGGTACAGCCGCAACCTGGACGCCATCCGTGGCGTGACCGAAGAAACCACCACGGGCGTGCACCGCCTGTACCAGATGGCACAGCGCGGCGAACTGCGCTTCCCGGCCATCAACGTGAACGACTCGGTGACCAAGAGCAAGTTCGACAACCTGTATGGCTGCCGCGAATCGCTGGTGGACGGCATCAAGCGCGCCACCGACGTGATGATCGCAGGCAAGGTCGCCGTGGTGGCCGGCTACGGTGACGTGGGCAAGGGCAGCGCCCAGGCACTGCGCGCACTGTCGGCACAGGTCTGGGTCACGGAAATCGACCCGATCTGCGCACTGCAGGCTGCCATGGAAGGCTACCGCGTGGTGACGATGGACTACGCCGCCGAACACGGCGACATCTTCGTGACCTGCACGGGCAACTACCACGTGATCACGCACGAGCACATGGCCAAGATGAAGGACCAGGCCATCGTCTGCAACATCGGCCACTTCGACAACGAGATCGACATCGCCTCGATCGAGAAGTACGAGTGGGACGAGATCAAGCCGCAGGTTGACCACGTGATCTTCCCGGACGGCAAGAAGCTGATCATCCTGGCCAAGGGCCGTCTGGTGAACCTGGGCTGCGGCACGGGCCACCCGTCGTACGTGATGAGCAGCTCGTTCGCCAACCAGACGATCGCCCAGATCGAACTGTGGGCCGAGCGCGACAGCGGCAAGTACCCGGTTGGCGTGTACGTGCTGCCGAAGCACCTGGACGAGAAGGTGGCACGCCTGCAGTTGAAGAAGCTGAACGCGCAACTGTCCGAACTGACCGAGCAGCAGGCCGCCTACATCGGCGTGTCGAAGCAGGGTCCGTACAAGGCCGATCACTACCGTTATTGATCGTCGTCCTCCACTCCCGCGCCTGTAACCAGGCTCCCCTCTCCCGCATGCGGGAGAGGGGTCGGGGGTGAGGGCCAGCGCCTACTGCGCGATACGGCCTGCAAACTGTGCCCATTCCATCCGAATCGAAAAAGAAGGAGTCGCAATGAGACTGTTGGCTGTCTGGATCATCAACGCCGCTTCGCTGTTTCTGGTGAGCTATCTGCTCAGCGGCATCGAGCTCGGGGGCTTCGGCTCCGCGATGGTTGCCGCGCTGGTGCTGGGTCTGGTCAATACGCTGATCCGTCCGATCCTGGTCATCCTGACACTTCCGGTCACGCTGCTGACGCTGGGACTCTTCATCTTCGTCATCAACGCGCTGCTATTCCTGTTTGTCGGCAACCTGTTGCAGGGGTTTGTCGTCAACGGCTTTGGCTCGGCGCTGCTCGGCTCCATTCTCTATAGCGTGATTTCGACGATCCTCGCGAGCGTGCTGCTCGGCGAGCGCGATTGAACGCGAGCGATTTCCTACGGGCGCCGCGCCCCCGCGGCGTGCCTACCATGACCGACCGCTACTTCAGCTTCGAATTCTTCCCGCCCAAGACGGCGGAGGGCGCGGAAAAGCTCCGCAACACGCGCGCGCAACTGGCACCGCTGCAGCCCAAATACATCTCCGTGACGTTCGGCGCCGGCGGCACCACGCAACAGGGCACGCTGGACGCCGTGCTGGAGATCCAGCGCGAAGGCATCGAAGCCGCGCCGCACCTGTCGTGCGTGGGCTCCACGCGCGAGAACATCCGCGCCATCCTGCAAGCCTATCGCGATGGCGGCATCCGCCACATCGTGGCCCTGCGCGGCGACATGCCGTCGGGCATGGGCGAGATCGGCGAGTTCCGCTACGCCAACGAGTTGGTGGAGTTCATCCGCGCGGAGACCGGCGACTGGTTCCATATCGAAGTTGCGGCTTATCCCGAGTACCATCCGCAGGCCCGTTCGCCGCGTCACGATCTCGATAACTTCGTGCGCAAGGTGAAGGCCGGCGCCGACTCGGCCATCACCCAGTATTTCTTCAACGCCGACGCGTACTTCCGCTTCGTCGACGAAGCCCGCGCCAACGGCGTGGACGTGCCCATCGTGCCCGGCATCATGCCGATCACGAACTACTCGCAACTGATGCGCTTCTCGGAAATGTGCGGCGCCGAAGTGCCGCGCTGGGTGGCAAAGAAGCTGGAATCCTTCGGCGACGATAAGGAAGCCATCCGCGCCTTCGGCCTGGACGTGGTGACCGCGCTGTGCGAACGGTTGCTCGCGGCAGGCGTGCCGGGGCTGCACTTCTACACGCTGAATACGGCGGCAGCGACGAAGGCGATCTGGCAGCGGTTGAAGCTGTAAAGGCTTGTCTCACGCTGTATGTTTTCTCCCCTCTCCCGCTTCGCGGGAGAGGGGTTGGGGGAGAGGGCTTAGCGGTTCAACCTGCGGCCATCGCATCTTGTGAGGCTTACCCTCTCCCCCGCCCCTCTCCCGCCGTGCGGGAGAGGGGAGAAAACCAACTTCAAAACCCACC
>NZ_SCMX01000117.1 GCF_005503625.1 Cupriavidus sp. 2SB
CTGGTTCAGCCGGTTTGAGATAGGGGAACTCGACCTGCGCGTACTGTGATACGCGCAGATCACGTGTTACCCATGTCTCCGAACACCTGTTACCCATGTCTCCGGTCTGTACAAGCGGGAGAGGGGCGGGGGAGAGGGCCAGCCGCACAAATTGCGATGCGGTCGGCAAGCAGATCCTCCAGCCCTCTCCCCCAGCCCCTCTCCCATTTCATGGGAGAGGGGAGAAAACCGGGAGTGGCGGCACAAGCTCAAGCCGCAAAACCCCCATCAATATTCAAGCTCGCACCCGTCACGAACCCCGCGTCCGGACCCGCCAGGTAAGCCACCATCCCGGCAATCTCTTCCGGGCGGCCATGGCGTTGCAGGGCCATCAGGCCGTGCAGCGACTTTGCGAAATCCGAGTCTTCCGGATTCATGTCGGTGTCGATCGGGCCGGGTTGCACGTTGTTCACCGTGATGTTCTTCGGTCCCAGGTCGCGAGCCATGCCTTGCACCAGGCCCTTCAGTGCGGACTTGCTCATCGCGTAGGCGGCGCCGCCGGCAAACGGCATGCGGTCGGCGTTGGTGCTGCCGATGTTAATGATGCGGCCGCCTTCGCCCATGTGGGCCAGCGCAGCCTTCGATGCCACGAAGATGGCGCGTACGTTGACGGCAAAAGTCTTGTCGAAGTCTTCCAGCGCGAATTCATCCACGGCACCGAGGAACAGCACGCCGGCGTTGTTCACGAGGATGTCGATCTTGCCGAAGTGCGCGGCGGCGTCGTTGATGGCGCGGGTCACGGCGGAGGCGTCGGCGGCGTCGGCCTGGTAAGCCTTGGCGCGGCCACCTTCGGCCTGGATCGATTCGACCAGTTCCTGCGCCACGGCGCCGGAGCTTTGATAGGTGAAGGCGACGGCGGCGCCGTCACGGGCCAGGCGGCGCACAATGGCGGCGCCAATGCCGCGGGAGCCGCCGGTTACGAAAGCGATCTTGTTGGAGAGCGTGGTCATGATGGGTTCCTTTGAAAAGTTTGTTTCGCAAGAGAAGGTGAGCTGAGTATGGTTCACGCTATTCGCTACCGCTAGGCATAAATCCGGATCAACATCTTCAACCATCGGTATAAGATGCCGGGCATGGAAGCGTTGAATCTGCTCGAATCGTTTGTGCTGGCCGCGGAGAGCGGCAGTTTCTCGGCCGCCGCGCGCCGGCTGGGCCTGACGCCGGCCGCCGTCAGCAAGAATGTGGCGCGGCTGGAAGCGCACCTGGGATTGCGGCTGTTCCAGCGGAGTACGCGCCAACTCACGCTGACACTGGGCGGCGAGCGCTTCCTGCGTCAGGTGTCGGACCCCTACGCTGCATTGCGCGACGCGTTTGCCAATGCGTCCGAGGATGAGAGCCGGCCGGCGGGTGTACTCAAGGTGAGCATGGCCGTGGCGTTCGGGCGCGAATACCTGGTGCCATTGCTTGGCGAGTTTCTGGAGCGATACCCGGCCATCGTGCCGGACTGGCGTTTCGAGAATCGCACCGCCGACCTGATCGCCGATGGCATCGACGTGGCGATTGGTGGGGGCATCGAACTGACCGAAGGTGTGGTGGCGCGCGAACTGGCGCCCGTGCATATCGTGGCGACGGCATCGCCTGCATTCATGGCGGGCCGCAAGATGCCGCGTCATCCGTCGGAATTGTCCGAGATGGACGGCATCGTGCGACGTTCGGCGTCGAGCGGTCGGCTGCGCTACTGGACGCTGCGCAACCAGATTGGCGAGCAGGCGCTGGCCGAGCCACATATGCGCGCGATTTTCGACGATCCCGAAGCGATGGCCCATGCCGCGATGCAAGGGCTAGGCGTGGCGCTATTGCCGATGGCGCATGCCGCGCCGTTGTTGCAGCGTGGCGCGCTGGTGCGGTTGCTGCCGGGCTGGTGTGCCGACAGCGGGGCGCTCTCGCTTTACTATCCCAATCGCAAACTGCTGCCGTCCAGGACGCGTGTGTTTGTCGATTTCATCGTCGAGGCGTTCCGGCGTCCGGAGTTGCAGTCGCGCTTCGACGGACGCTAAACACCCATCGCTAACCGCGCCGCGTCAGCAGACGCCTGCGCGCGGTGTCGAACGCCGCGCCTTCGTGCGCGAGCCACGCCTCCACTTCCGCCACCTGTTCGGTCTGCCCGTGCGCGCAGACAAAGTGATACGACGCCTCGCTCGGCGCGTGTATGCCCCACAGATCGACGAGTCGGCCAGACTCGATTTCCTCCAGCACCAAAGCCGAGCGGCCCATTGCCACACCCTGGCCCGCCAGCGCGGCACTGATCGCCAGTTGCGAGAGATTGAAACGCTGGCCATCGGATTCGTCCGGCAGCGTCACGCCCGCATGGCGCAGCCAGCATTGCCATTCCTCGAACTCCCCTGCGCCGTCCCATGGACTGACATCGTGCAGCAGCATGCTGGCCCGTAGCCCATCGGGCGAGGCGAGTTCGGGGTGAGCGGCCACATAGGCGGGGCTGGCCACCGGAATCAACCATTCCTCCAGAAACACGCGCGCCTTCAGATCGGGATAACCGCCTGGATCGAAACGCACGGCGGCCTCGGTGCCATCGCGCATCATCCGCGACCGATCCAGCGCATGGAACTCGCCATAGACGCGCAGGCCGATGTCCGGATGCTGGCGGAAGAAATTTCCGAGTCGGGGCGTCAGCCAGACCATGGCGAACGACGGCGAGCACGACAGCGCGATGGGATGCTTGTCGCGCGGCTTGCGCAGTTGCGTGAGCGTGCTCTCGATGGCCTGGAACGATTCACGCAGCACAAAGCGAAGGCGCTCGCCCTCGGGCGTCAGCACCAGCGCACGGGGCGTGCGGAGAAACAAGGGGCGGTCGAGCCATTGTTCGAGTTGCTTCACCTGCTGGCTCACCGCACCTTGCGTCACGCAAAGCTCGGCGGCGGCCTGGGTGAAGTTGCAGTGTCGGGCCGCCGCCTCAAAACAGCGCAGCCAGCCCAACAATGATGCAGAAAGCGTGTTGGCCATTAGTCAGACTAATAGGTGGATCAGTACAAATGGTTTGTCACATTGGCGCGGACGGACAAGAATGAATCCATCCCATCCCCGTGTTGCACGCTTATGACGATCGATACATCTACGCTTCCACAGGAACTGCTCGCCAACTTGCAGGCCGCCAGCCCTGCGTTCTGGGGCAATCCCCAATGGACAGACGACCCGACCGTACACACCGTGGTGGACGGACGTGGCATTAGTCTAGCTGATGTACGTGCAGCACAGGCCCGTTTCGAGCGGTTCGCGCCGCTGCTGGCCCGGTTGTTCCCGGAATTGAAGGGCACCGATGGCCGCATCGAATCCGCACTGCTCGCCGCACCGGGCATGCAACGCGCCATCGGCCTGTCAACCGAGGCGGGTTCGCTGTGGATCAAGGCCGATCACAGCCTGCCGGTGGCGGGATCGATCAAGGCGCGCGGTGGGATTCACGAAGTCCTCGAATTCGCGGAATCGCTGGCGCTCGAACATGGATTGGTGACGCAGGATGCCGACTACACGGTATTGGCCGATGCGCCAGCGCGTGAACTGTTCGGTCGCTATCAGGTAGCGGTGGGTTCCACCGGCAACCTGGGCCTGAGCATCGGCGTGATGGCGTCGGCACTGGGGTTTCGTGCGGCCGTGCATATGTCGTCGGACGCCAAGGAATGGAAGAAGGTGCGGCTGCGCTCGCGTGGCGTGGACGTGGTGGAGCATGCGGGCGACTACGCGGCGGCGGTGGCTGCCGGACGGCGCGATGCCGATGCCGATCCGTATTGCTACTTCGTCGATGACGAGCGCTCGATGTCGCTGATGCTCGGCTACAGCGCAGCGGCTTTGCACCTTCACGATCAAATTGAAGCGGCCGGGCTGAAGGTGGATGCCGCGCATCCGCTGTTCGTCTACTTGCCGTGCGGCGTGGGCGGCGCGCCCGCTGGTATCGCGTTTGGCCTGCGGCAGTTGTATGGGCCGCATGTGTATCCGATCTTTGCCGAGCCTACGCAGTCGCCGTGTTTTCTCGTGGAGATGCTGGCACCGGGCGCGTCGGTCTACGACATTGGCCTGACCAATCGCACCGAGGCCGATGGCCTGGCCGTACCGCAGGCGTCGGAACTGGCCGCGCAGGCGATGCGTCCGCTGCTGGGCGGCGTGTACACGGTGGCCGACGACACGTTGTTTGCGGACCTGCATCGTGTGCGTGAAACCGAGGATCTCAAGATCGAACCCTCGGCAGCAGCGGGATTCAGCGGCCCGCGCATGTTGACGCAAACCGATGCCGGGCGTGCCTGGCTGAAACAACAGAACCTGGACGCGCGCATGCAACACGCGACGCATCTTGTATGGACGACGGGTGGCCTGTTCGTGCCCGCCGAGGAATATGCGCGATTTGCCGAACGTGGCGCGGCTGATTGCACGTAACCAAATACGCGTCACCGAATCTTTCGATTGCATCGTTGCGGAGTCTCACCATGAACCGTTTGCCCCTCACCCCTTCCAAGCTTGTCCATGCGCTGCTGGCGTGCACACTCGCTGCCAGTGCCTCGGCAGTGTTTGCCGAAACCTATCCATCCAAGCCGATCCAGCTGGTGATTCCGTTCCCGCCGGGTGGCGCGACTGACGTGATCGGTCGCCTCGTCGGCAAGAAGCTTGGTGACAAGCTGGGCCAGCCCGTGGTGGTGGACAACCGACCCGGCGCGGGCACCATCGTCGGTGCCAGCTTCGTGGCCAAGGCCGCGCCGGATGGCTACACGCTGCTGGCAAGCTCGGGTACCACGTTCACCGTGAATCCGGCCATCCACGCCAAGCTGCCGTATGACCCGGTGAAAAGCTTCGAGCCGATCGGGTTTGCCGGGCGCACGGGCCTGATCCTGCTGGCCAACAAGGACGTGCCGGTGACCAACCTCAAGCAACTGGTGGCGGCGGCCAAGGCGCAACCGGGCAAGTATTCGTATGGTTCGTTCGGCACCGGCACCACGGCGCAATTCGCGGGCGAGATGCTGTTCAACATTGCAGGTGTGAAGCTGCTGCACGTGCCGTACAAGGGCAGCTCGCCGGCCATGACCGACCTGATCGGCGGACAGATTCCGTATAGCGTGGATACCGTGGCCGCAGCGATTCCGCAGGTGAAATCGGGCAAGGTGAAAGCGATTGCAGTGACCACGGCCAAGCGCTCGTCGCTGCTGCCTGATGTGCCAACTGCTGCCGAAGCAGGCTTCCCCGGCATCGATGCCGATACGTGGCTTGCCGTAGTGGCGCCGCGCGGCCTGCCGGCCGACGTGAAGCAGAAACTGGAAAAGGCGCTGACCGAAGTGATGGCCGATGCCGATACGCGCAAGCAGTTGCAGAACGCTGGCTTCGAACCTGTGGAAGGTAACGGCGCGGCGGTATCGGCACTGATCAACAAGGAACTGCCGTTGATGCGCGCTACCGCGCAGCGTGCGAACATCACGGCTGATTGATTGACGGCTTATGCCCCGCAAGGAGACAGGTAGTATGCAGGACACAACGACACTGGTCGCACGCTCGGCCACCGAACTGCGCCGCATGATCGGCAGCAAGGAAATCTCGCCGGTGGAATTGCTCGACGCGTGCATCGCGCAGATCGAGCGTGTGAATCCGTTCCTCAACGCCGTGACCGCCACATGCTTCGACCGTGCACGTGAAGAAGCGCGCGCCGCCGAGCGGGCGGTGCTGGAAGGCAAGCCGCTGGGTTTGCTGCACGGCTTGCCGCTCGGCGTGAAGGATCTGGAGGCGACCGCGGGCCTGCTGACCACGTATGGCTCGCCGCTGTATCGCGACAACGTACCCGCCGAGGACAACGTACTCGTGGCGCGACTGCGCGCGGCGGGTGCCATCGTGACGGGCAAGACCAACATTCCCGAGATGGGCGCGGGCGCGAACTCGCGTAACGATGTGTGGGGCGCCACGGGCAATCCGTTCAATCCCAACCTCAATGCGGGCGGATCGTCGGGTGGTTCGGCGGCGGCACTGGCTGCCGATCTCTTGCCGGTGTGCACCGGATCGGATACGGGTGGCTCGCTGCGGATTCCTGCGGCCAAATGCGGCGTGGTGGGCTTCCGTCCGTCACCGGGTGTGGTGCCGAGTTCGCGCAAGTTGCTGGGCTGGACGCCGATCTCGGTGGTCGGTCCGATGGGTCGCACCGTGGCCGATGCGTGTCTGCAGTTGGCGGCATCGGCAGGCGTGTCGGCGGGCGATCCGCTGACGTATCCGCTCGATCCGCTGTCGTTCCTGACGCCGATGCCTGTAGACCTCGGCAGCCTGCGCGTGGCGTACACCGAAGACTTCGGCTGCTGCGATGTCGATGAAGGTATCCGCCGCACCTTCCGCGAAAAGATCGCCGCGATGCGTCATCTGTTCCGTAGCTGCGATGCCATCGACGTGGATCTCGGTGAAGCGCATCGCTGCTTCGACGTGCTACGTGCAGAGAGTTTCGTAGCAGGCATGCGCGAGGCCTACGAGCGCGATCCATCGAGCCTGGGTCCGAACACGCGCGCCAACTTTGAAATGGGCGCGGAGATGTCGCTGCTCGACAGCGCCTGGGCACAGGCCGAGCAGACGCGCGTGCTGCAGCGCTTTCAGCAGCTGTATCGCGACTATGACGTGATCCTGTCGCCGACTACGCCGGTGTCGCCGTTCCCGTGGACGTCGCTTTATGCAGAGGCGATCAATGGCGTGAAACAGGAAAACTACTACCGTTGGCTGTCGCTGACGTATGTGGTGACACTGACCACGCATCCCGCGCTGTCGCTGCCGTGCGGTCTGGATCATGCGGGCATGCCGTTTGGTTTGCAGATCGTGGGCGGCTTCCGCAAGGACCATGAAACGCTGGGGGTGTCGTATGCGATGGAGCAGGCGTTTGCGGCGGTGCCGTCGCTGCGCAGGCCGCTGCCCGATCTGAATGCATTGAAGGCTGCGGTGCCGTCGCTGACGTCGATCGTGACGGCACCACCGGTGCTGGATGCGAAGGTGAAACAGGGGCGGGAGGCGTCGGCGGTTTGACGCTTGCGCCCGCTCTCGGCTTTCGCTCCCCTCTCCCATGCAATGGGAGAGGGGCTGGGGGAGAGGGCAAGAGGTTCTGCTTGCCGACCACATCGCAATTTGCACCGCTGGCCCTCTCCCCCGCCCCTCTCCCGCATGGCGGGAGAGGGGAGAAAACCATCAGGAGAGTCAGCCGTCCTGCGCCCGCCCCATCAACACCCTCACACTATCCCCACGCATCTCCGCCAGCGCCACAGCCTGCGGAAACATTGGCTGGCATAATTTCGTCAGCACACTCCCCGGCGGCATTTCCACCGCCAAGTCAAAGTCCACTGCACGCGCCAGCAGCATCGTTTCGTGCCAGCGCACAGGCAGCGCCATGTTGCGGGCGAGGTCTTCAGCAATGCGTATTGGATCGCGCAATTCCCGTGCAGCGCTTGCACTGAAGTAACGCAGCGTCGGTCGTTTGACAGTCACCTCCGCAAACGCCGATTGCAACCTCGCCGCTGCATCGTCCAGCAACGCGCAATGCGACGGCACCGCAATCACCACCCGCTGTGCAGTGCGCGCACCCGCAGCCAATGCTAGCTCCGACACACGCGCCATCGCGTCATCCGAACCGGCGATCACAAGCTGCGTATCCGCGTTGTAGTTGGCGATGAACACCGGGGTTTGTACAGTATTCACCGATGCAACCAGCGGCGCCAACTGTCCCACATCGATACCCAGAATCGCTGTCATGCCATAGCCACGCGGATACGCCTCGGCCATCAACGTGCCACGCAACTTCACCAGCCGTACGGCATCGGCAAAAGACAACGCCCCAGCAACCACTGCTGCCGCGTACGCCCCAATCGACAGCCCCGCCACGCCATGCGCAGGTGGGCCGTCTTCCAGCAATGCGCGCGCACTGGCTACGCCGGCCACCAGCAAGCACAACTGCACCGACACCGTGGAAGCCAGATGCTCCGCATCGTCATGGCGCAGCACGTCTTCACCCAGCGCGTCGCTCGCTTGCTCCAGTGTGCGTGTCACCACCGCGTGATCGGGCAGCGCGTGCAGCATGCCTGTGCGTTGTGCGCCCTGGCCGGGGAAGGTCAGCAGTGTTGGCATGGGGTGAGCCAGGGATCGTCGCTGAGTACCGGGCCCGTATCGGTCTTCACGAGCACGCGGCCCTGTGTGCGCAAACGCTCGCGTAGCGCGAACGCGCCGAACGGTGTGGCGATCTGGATGTCGAGGCGCACGTCGTGTGCATCGATCAGTGATGCGAGCGCAGAAAGATCGCGCTCGGGGATGGGTACGGCTGCATGCATGACGAGGTCGATATCGCTGCCGGCATGCAATACGTCGATGCCCGACGCCAGCGCAAAACCAACCGCGCCGGTAATTCCCCATCGATAACCGAGCAATCCGAGCCGCGTTGCCACATGATCTAGTGCGCGCAAGGCGGGCAGCACATCGCGGCGGGGATGCAGGCGCCAGAACCCCGCATTCGCAATCTCTTCGGGCGACACTACACTCGCGCACTGCGCGGCATCGATCCATGCCGCATGACGTTGCGCACGTTCGCGGCCACGGATGCCGATGGGAATGCGCGCAGTGGCATCGCGGTCCCGCCGCACCACAACCGGTGCCTGCGCCAGCCACTCCGCGTCGGCCCAGTCGGGTACGTTACCTGCCGCGAGCAATGCGGCAGGGTCGCGAAGCCAGATCAGGTCGTGCGGTTGCAGTGCTTTCATGATGATGACCGATTGCGCTCAGTCCTGCCACTGCGCGCGCAACAACTCGCGCGCGCGGCGCGTGGCACTGCGGTTCTCGCCATCGAGGCGTCCGCGCAAGTCGCGATGCGGATCGGCGTCGATATCGGCCAGCGCTTCCTGCAGATGGCGCAGGATGGTGGCGCGATCTTCCGTCGTGGGCGCGGCGGCATCCTGCACCGCTATCGTGCGCCACAGCAGCCCCAGCGACGCATAGTTGCCGAGGTCGTACGCCATGGGCGGTACGGTAGCGGCAAACGCTTCAAGATCCTCGACGCTGCGCAACGTGATGCGTGCAGCGGCTTCCTTGCCCATCGCGTGGACCTGCACGCCGGCATCGTCCAGCGCGAGGATGCGGTTGGCCTGGTAGCCGTGCGCGAGAAACGCCCCCGACATCGCCTTGCCGACGAGCAGCGCAATCACGGGATGGCCTTGCAGCCGCGCCGTGGCATAGGCCGATGCCGCACCCGCCAGCGCCTGATGGATGCCGAAGGCTTCCTCGCGGCGTCCGTAAGCCTGGCTTGGCGTGTCGACGATGGCGATGATGACGCGCTTGACCGGCGCATCGCGGTCGGCGTCGATCACTTCATGCACGGCGCGTGCGAGTGCCCATCCTTCGAGCAATCCCACTTCGCCATGACGCGCGCGCGGCAGCGGACTCGCGGCGTCGGGCACCACGGCGATCAAACGTGCCGCACGGCCAGACCATTCGATATCGGCAATCTGGATCGAGGGCGGATAGCCGGGCAGGCGTGGTGCATTGCTGGCCAGTGCGGCGAGCCATGCATCGCCACGGCTTACAGGGTTCTGTTCGCTCATTCGCGTTCTCCCAGATAGCGGCGCACCATGGCGGGATCCGGTTGGTGCGAGGCGTCGTGCGCCACATACTCGGTGATGCATTGCAGGTAGTGCTCGTATTGTTCGCTGCGCGGGGTCTCGTCGACCGGTGCGGTGGCGAGTGCGGCCACCACGTCGCGCACCTGTGCGGTGTCGTCTTCGACAAAACGATCCGCCAGGCCGATGGCAAAGCGTTGCTCGCCGCCCGTCAGGCCCCAGATAAACGGACGATCACGTGAATCGTATTCGGCGATACCGGCTTCCTGTTCGATCACAGCAGGGCCGTTCAACCCGAGCCGCGCTTCGCGCGTGACGACCAATGCGCTGCACAGTGCGGCTGCAATCGACATCCCGCCGAAACATCCCACTTGCCCCGCGATCACGCCGATCACGGGTTGATAGCGGCGCAGATCGACAATGCCCGCATGAATCTCGGCAATCGATGCGAGACCGAGATTCGCTTCCTGCAAGCGCACACCGCCGGTTTCAAAAAGGATCACGGCGCGTGTGGGGATGCCTTTGCGATTGTCTTCGGCAGCAAGTTCGAGCGCGCCGGAGATCTTGGCGCCGCCCACTTCGCCCAGGCTGCCGCCCTGGAACGCCCCTTCGATGGCCATGACCACGGCGGGTTGTCCGTCGATGCGTCCCTTGGCGACGATCACGCCATCGTCGCCTTGCGGCACCACGCCCTGACGCGCGAGCCACGGTGACGTCAGGCCATCGAACGGGCCGGCGAGTTCGCGGAAGGTGCCGGGGTCAAGCAGTGCCTGCGCACGGGCGCGTGCGCCGAGTTCGACAAAGCTCTCACGCGAAAGCATGGTAGCGCGGTTCATGTCGACTCCTTGCCATCGGCTTCTGCCAGGGCTTCGAACGCTTCGGCCAGGCGCATGCCTACTACACCGGGCGTGGCGCCGAAATCGTGAATGCGGATGTTCATCGCGGCGCGTGGCTCGGCACTGAACACGCGCGTGAGTTGTGCATCCCAGACGCGGCCATAGCCGTTGACGGATGTGGTGACGTCGATCGATGTCTTGCCCTTGGCGCCGGGCTCGATGATGACTTCGAGGTCGCCGGAGCCGACCACGCCCACCAGCACGCGGCGCGATGCCGGCTCTCCGGCGGCGTATTCGAATTGGAGTTGTTCCATCAGTGGTCTCCCACGGCATGCAGCCGGTCGAGGAAAAGAGTGGCGGCCAGCAGATCTGCCGCGCCGCCCGGCGATGCACGCTGCGCAAGCATCGTCGCTTCGAGTTCATGCAGACGGCGACGCCCCGTCAATGTGCCGATACCGCCTGCGTCGAGCACGGATTCGGCACCGGCCTGCACATCATCGAGCCCTGACTGCCCCGCGCGTGCGAGCACGCAGGTATCGTCGAGTCGCGCCATGATGGCGAGCAGCGCGTTGACCTGCGCGGTGGGCTCCGCGTCGCCGCGTGCGCGACCATCGCGCAATGCGGGCAGGCCGATGGCGGTAACGTGCGGGAACGCGGCTTCGGCCTGCTCCTGCGCACCGCCTACGCCGTAAGCCGCGCGTGTCAATGCACCCTTGTTGCCGGTGTGCGCAGGCCGATGCCGGTCAGGCAAGCGCGCGATCACGGCGGCCATCTGTGTCACGGCGCCGATGCTGCGTGCCTTGCCAAGCCATCCCGATGCACCAACCAGCAGGCCGAGTGCCCAGATGGCACCGCGATGTGTGTTGATGCCGCCTGTGGCCTGCAGCATCGCCGTTTCCGCTTCACGCCCCAGTGCGCCAAGACGTTCGCGCAGCGCCACGTCGATACGGCGTGCCTGTTGTCCGGCACGCGCCATCGCGACGAAGGCATCGCGCAGGCTGTGCGCGGAATCGATCATCGTGCGCAGGGTCATGTCACCGTGGGCGCCGCTACCGCGCGTATCCACGAGACCGGGCTTGGGAGCGAGCGTGGCTTCATCGATCAGCACGGCAACAGCCAGATCGCCAAGACGTGCCGGCAGATCGATGGGGCTGTATTCGCGTGAAGGGAGCGTTGCAGCGTAGGCCATTACCAGCTCCGGAAGCGTGCGGGCGGGTTGTAGAGGCCGCCTGACCATTCGACGATATCGGCCATGCTCTTTGCGGCGAGCAGCGAGCGCGTGGCTTGCGAGCGTTGCACGCCAAGATCTTCGGGCAGGGCGATCAATCCGTCGCTGCGCATCTGGCGCGTGGTGGCAGGGTCGTGCTTCATGCCGATCGGCGTGACACCCGCCACGGCAGCAATCATGCGACGGCGTTCTTCCAGCGAGCGCGCCTTGTAGAGATAGGCGATGCCTTCCTCGGTCAGCACGTGCGTGACGTCGTCGCCGTAGATCATCACCGGCGCCAGCGGCATGCCGCTGTCCTTTGCCACCTGCACGGCATCCATCGATTCGACGAAGGTCGGCTTGCCACCCGCCTGGAACGTCTCCACCATCTGCACGACGAGCTTGCGTCCGCGTGCGAGTGGGTCCTCTGTTTCGATCAGGTCGAGCCACGCGGGCGTGGCATGCCGACGTCCGCCCGGGTTGTGGCCCATGTTCGGCGCTCCGCCAAAACCGGAGAGACGTCCACGCGTGACCGTCGATGAGTGACCGTCGCCATCGATCTGCAACGTGGAGCCGATGAACAGGTCCACCGCATATTGCCCGGCCAACTGGCAGAAGGCGCGATTGGAACGCATGCTGCCATCGGAGCCGGTGAAGAACACATCGGGCCGCGCGGCCACGTAGTCTTCCATGCCCAGTTCACTGCCGAAGCTGTGCACGCTCTCGACCCAGCCGGATTCGATGGCGGGAATCAGCGTGGGATGCGGGTTCAGCGTCCAGTACTTGCAGATCTTGCCCTTGAGGCCGAGCTGCTCGCCATAGGTGGGCAGGATCAGTTCGATGGCTGCTGTGTTGAAGCCGATGCCGTGGTTCAGCGACTGCACGTTGTGGCGCTCGTAGATGCCACGGATGGCCATCATCGCCATCAGGATGTGTACCGGCTTGATGAGACGCGGATCGCGCGTGAACAGCGGTTCGCAGAAGAACGGCTTGTCCGACTGCACCACGTAATCGATCCAGGAACCGGGAATGTCCACGCGCGGCAGGTCGGCGGGGTCATCGACAATCTCGTTGACCTGCGCGATCACGATGCCGTCGCGGAATGCCGCGGCCTCCACCAGCGCGGGCGAATCCTCGGTGCTGGGACCGGTGTAGAGATTACCCTGGCGGTCGGCCTTGTAGCCTGCCGTCAGCACGATTTGCGGCGTCAGGTCGACATACAGGCGCGAGTACAGCTCGATATAGGTATGGATGGCGCCCACTTCGAGCAGGCCATCCTCCAGGAACTGCGAGATGCGCACGCTCTGCGCGCCGGCATACGCAAAGTCGAGCTTGCGTGCGATGCGCCGCTCGAAAAGATCCAGATGCTCTACCCGGCTCACGCTCGGGATGATCATGTGCAGGTCGTGCAGGCGCGAGGGATCGGCCTCGGCCAGGGCGCGCGACAGGAAATCGGCCTGTTTCTGGTTGTTGCCTTCCAGCACCACGCGGTCGCCGGGGGCAACCATGGTCTCAAGAAAGGCCACGATGTCGTCGGTGGGCACGACCTTGCCCGTGGCGATCTTTTCGCCGAGAGCCTGGCGACGGCGCTTTTCGGCGCGGCGCGTATCCCACTGTCGTTCCGGTATCGGGTTCAGCATGACATCTCCGGTGTGCTGCGATGGTTACCGGAACGATAGGACACGCTGGCCCTGTCGAACAATCAAGCTGCGAGCGCGAACGTTACGCTGGGAGTAAGGAAAGGGAGGTTTGCGCCGCAATTTTTCGGAATCGCACGGCAATGGGCGCGGGTTCCGCCTGGCGGCCTTACGGGCCGGTGTCGGCAGCAACACGTCGCCGCGCACGGGCCGCCAGCCCCGGACCGAGTGCCCAGCGCAAAGTCGGCGCCAGCGCGCGCATGCCGGTCAGGGCCAGCGAGCGCCGCAGCGACGGCCGGTGCAGGCCGAGCATCTCCCGCGCCCAGTCGGGCAGCAGCGCCACGCCGGCATCGGCCATGGTGCGCACGGCGGGCACGAGCAGCGGATTGGCAACCGGCATTGCCATCACCAGACGTACCACTTCACGGGTGCGGTCGCTGTTGACCAGAAACTGACGCTGCGCGTCGAGATAGGCATCGATCGCCGCACGGGAGCGCGGCACGTCCGGCGCGCCAAGTAACGCGGCAACCTTCGCTTCTTCCTCGAAATACCGGTCCTGTTCCGCAATCGACAGCGGCCCCACATAGCGCAGGTAGCCCGCTATGAAACTCGATACCTCGGCCACATGGACCCACGTCAGCAGCGCCGGGTCATCGGCCGCATAGGGTTGACCATCGGGCGCCTGACCTTTGATGGACGCATGGATGCGCCGCACACGCTCGATCAGTTGCATTGCATCATCGCGACTGCCATAGGTAGTGCCCGCGATGAACTGCGCGGTACGACCGAGCCGACCCTGCATGTCGGTGCGGAACGACGAGTGATCCCACACACCCGCCAGCGCCAGCGGATGCAAGGCCTGCAGCAACAATGCGCTGACACCGCCAGCCAGCATCGCGGGGAAATCGGCATGTACGCGCCAGCAAACCGCATCGGGACCAAACAGTCCGGGATCGCCGGGTGGATTGTCGTAATCGAGCGTCAGGCCGGAGTTGCTACGCGTGAGCGCGCGGACTTGGGCTCCGGCGTGGGTGCGCAGGCGTTGGAGGGGGGAGGGGGTGGTGGAC
>NZ_SCMX01000118.1 GCF_005503625.1 Cupriavidus sp. 2SB
ATCCAACCCCTCCACCTCCGTCCCCACTTCCGCCACGCGCAGCAGGTTCGTCGTGCCGCCCTGCCCGAAGGGCATCCCCGCAGCAATCGTGATCTGATCGCCCGGTGCGGCGTAGCCTTCCACGAGTGCGGCGCGTGCCGCGGCCTGCACCATTTCGTCCACGCTCTGCACGTCGGGGCTGACCGTCGAATGTACGCCCCACGTCATCGCCAGGCGTCGCGCGATGTCGAGGTTCGGCGTGATGCTGACGATGGGTGCAGCGGGACGCTCGCGCGCGGCGCGCAATGCCGTGGCGCCCGACGACGTGTAGGTGACCGTGGCCTTGGCGCCGATGATGTTGGTCACTTCACGCAGCGCGGCGCAGATGGCATCCTGGCGCGTGTTCAACGGTGCTTCGTGCTGCGCATCGAGCATGTTGCGGTAGAGCGGATCGCGTTCCACCTCGGTGATGATCCGGTCCATCATGGCCACGGCCGGCACCGGATGGCGACCATTGGCGGATTCGGCCGAGAGCATCACGGCATCGGCGCCATCGTAGATCGCGCTCGCCACATCCGAGGCTTCGGCGCGCGTCGGTACCGGCGAGTCGATCATCGACTCCAGCATCTGCGTGGCGATGACGACGGGCCTGCCCAGTTGGCGGCAGATGCGCAGGATGCGCTTCTGTACGCCGGGCACACGCTCGGGCGGCAGTTCCACGCCGAGGTCGCCACGCGCCACCATCACGGAGTCCGACACGCGCACGATTTCTTCGAGTTGCTGCAGCGCCGCTGGCTTCTCGATCTTCGACAGCACACCGGCACGCGTGCCGATGATCTCGCGCGCTTCCACGATGTCCGAAGGACGCTGCACGAACGACAGCGCGATCCAGTCAGCGCCAAGTTCCAGTGCGAAGTCCAGGTCGCGCCGGTCCTTCTCGGTCAGTGCGGGAATCGGGATCACGGCATCGGGCACGTTCACGCCCTTGCGGTCGGACAGCGTGCCGTTGTTGGCCACGCGCGTGGTGATGCTGTCGCTCGACACGTTCTCGATATTGAGCCGCACCTTGCCATCGTCGATCAGCAGCGACTGCCCGGCGCTGGCCGCCTTGAACAGTTCGGGGTGGGGCAGGTACACGCGCGTGCCATCACCCGGCGTGGGATCGCTGTCGAGCACGAACACGTCGCCCGCGCGCACCGCCACCTTGCCGGCCGCGAAGGTGCCGATGCGCAGCTTCGGACCCTGCAGGTCCGCCAGGATCGCGATGGGGCGACCGGTCTCGGCTTCCACCTGACGCACGGCGTCGTAGCGGGCACGATGGTCTTCGTGATTGCCGTGGCTGAAGTTGAGCCGGAACACATCGGCCCCGGCATCGAACAGTTGGCGGATGACCGCGATGTCCGAGCTGGCCGGGCCGAGGGTTGCAACGATCTTGGCTTTGCGCTGGCGTCTCATAGTGTCTCTCTCCATCCTCTTGCGTTGCGTGTCTTGCTTGTGGGGTTCGCGCTGATCCAGTCAGACGATCAGGATCGCGCGGAAATCGTTGACGTTGGTGCGGGTCGGGCCGGTGACGATCAGGTCGTCGAGCGCGGCGAAGAATCCGTATCCGTCGTTGTTGTCGAGATGCGCGCGTGCCGATGCGCCCTGCGCCGCGGCGCGCGTCAGCGTGTCCGGCGAGAGCAGTGCGCCGGCATTGTCTTCGGAGCCATCGATGCCGTCGGTATCGCCAGCGAGTGCGTGCACGCCCGGCAATCCATCAAGTGCCACGGCCAGCGCCAGCAGGAACTCCGCGTTACGGCCACCTCGGCCATTGCCGCGTACCGTCACGGTGGTCTCGCCACCGGAGAGAATCACGCACGGCTTCTGGAACGGCTGCCCGTGCGCGACGATCTGACGCGCGATGGCGGCATGCACTTCGGCCACGTCGCGCGCTTCGCCTTCGATGCTGTCCGAAAGAATGTGCGGCGTCAGGCCGAGTTCACGAGCGCGCGCAGCGGCGGCTTCGAGCGATTGCTGCGCACTGGCGAGCGTGACGCTGCGATGGCCGGCAAAGCGTGCATCGCCCGGCTTCGGCGTTTCGCCGGCACCGCTCTCCAGATGCGCGCGCACGGCGTCCGGAACTTCGATGCCGTACTTGGCGATCACGGCGAGCGCATCGGCACATGTGGTGGCATCGGGTAGCGTGGGGCCGCTGGCGATCAACGTGGGATCGTCACCGGGGATATCGGAAATCAGCAGGGTTTCGACGCGTGCCGGTGCGCATGCCAGCGCCAGTCGTCCACCCTTGAGCGCGGAAAGATGCTTGCGCACACAGTTCATCTCGCCGATGCTCGCGCCGCTACGCAGCAGCGCCTTGTTCACGGCTTGCTTGTCGGCCAACGTCAGCCCCGGCGCCGGTGCGGCGAGCAATGCCGACCCACCGCCGGAAATCAGGCACAGCACGAGGTCATCGGCGGTCAGGCCCTGCACCAGTTCCACCATCCGTTGCGCGGCCTGCTGGCCCGCTGCATCGGGTACGGGATGCGCGGCTTCCACCACCTCGATGCGGCGGCATGGTGCGCCGTGGCCATAGCGTGTGACCACCAGACCCGACAGTTCGCCCTGCCAGTGCGACTCCACAGCCTGCGCCATCGCAGCAGCAGCCTTGCCGGCGCCGATCACTACCGTGCGGCCCTTGGGCGGTTGCGGCAGATGCGGCGGCAGGCAGTGGCTGGCGCTGACGGCGGCCACTGCCGTATCGAACAGGTCGCGCAACAGCGCGCGCGCCTGGGCCGGATTGCGGTAGTCGGAAGTGCGCGGCGTGGCAAGCAGCGCGGCGGTAGCGTCTGTGGCGAACATGCGAGTCCTGAGGAATCTTCGGTCATTCGAAGCAGCCGCCTCCGAGTGAAGACGGCCGCTGCAACGCAGTAAAACTACTTCACGTACTTACTTCGCGCCCTTGGCGATCTCGTGGTTCGACATGATTTCGATCGCACGGCACAGCGCCGAATGATCCTGCTTGCCGAAGCCATTGGCTGCGCACGTGTTGAACAGTTCCTGCGCGGTGGCCGTGTTCGGCAGCGCCACGCCCAGTGCCTTCGCGCCCTGCAGTGCGAGGTTCAGATCCTTCTGGTGCAGTTCGATGCGGAAGCCCGGATCGAAGGTGCGCTTGACCATGCGCTCGCCGTGCACTTCCAGAATGCGCGAGGCCGCGAAGCCGCCCATCAGTGCCTGGCGCACCTTGGCCGGATCGGCACCGGCCTTCGACGCAAACAGCAGTGCTTCGGACACGGCCTGGATGTTCAGCGCCACGATGATCTGGTTGGCCACCTTGGTGGTCTGGCCGTCGCCATTGCCGCCCACCAGCGTGATGTTCTTGCCCATCAGGTCGAACAGCGGCTTCACCTGATCGAAGGCTTCGGACGGGCCGCCGACCATGATCGTCAGCGACGCAGCCTTGGCACCCACTTCGCCACCCGACACCGGTGCGTCCAGGTACGAGGCACCCAGCTTGTTGATGCGCGCCGCAAAGTCCTTGGTGGCGATCGGCGAGATCGAGCTCATGTCCACCACGATCTTGCCGTAGGTCGCTTCCTTGCCCGCTGCCTTGAATGCAGCCGCCACGCCTTTTTCGGCAAACAGCACGGCTTCCACGTGCGGGGTATCGGGCACCATGATGATGACGATGTCCGCGCGCTTGGCCACTTCTTCCGCGCTCGTGCAAACCGTGACGCCGGCATCGACCAGCCCTTGCGGTGCGGGGTTCACGTCATGCACGAACAGCGTGTGGCCTGCTGCGCGCAGGTGGCCCGCCATCGGGGCACCCATGATGCCGAGTCCGATAAAGCCGATGTTTTTCTGGTTTGCCATTGTTGTCTCCAGGGTTTTCAAGATGAGATGAGTTCGATTCGGTGTTCTCCCCTCTCCCTTTGGGAGAGGGGCGGGGGAGAGGGCAGGCGGGTCAGATTGCGAGTGCGTCGGCAAGCAGAACCCCTGGCCCTCTCCCCCAACCCCTCTCCCGCTGTGCGGGAGAGGGGAGGAAAACAAGCAGGTAGAGGAGGCGACTTAAACCCCCATCCCCTTCCTCCACCCCAGGCCTTCCTCGGTGGTCGTCTTCGGCTTGTACTCGCAGCCGATCCAGCCGGCGTAGCCGATCTCGTCGAGGAAGCGGAACAGGTAGGGGTAATTCAATTCGCCAGTGCCGGGCTCGTTGCGGCCGGGGTTGTCGGCCAGTTGCACGTGGCGGATCTTCGGCAGGTTGGCGCGGATCGTATTGGCGATCTCGCCCTCCATGCGTTGCATGTGATAGATGTCGTACTGCACGTAGAGGTTGGGCGCGTTCACCTGGCCGATCAGGTCAACGGCCTGCTGCGTGCGCGACAGGAAGAAGCCGGGGATGTCGAAAGTGTTGATCGGCTCGATCAGCAGGTCGATCTGCTCTTTCTGCAATGCACTGGCGGCAAAGCGCAGGTTTTCGACGAGGGTCTCGTTGGCCTGCTCGCGCTTCACGTTCTGCGGCAGGATGCCCACCAGACAGTTCAGTTGCCGCACGCCCAGCACCTTGGCGTACTTGATGGCTTCGCCCACGCCGTCCTGGAATTCGCTCACGCGGTCGGGGTGGCACGCGATGCCGCGCTCGCCAGCTTCCCACTTGCCGGCCGGCAGGTTGTGCAGCACGAGGTCGAGCTGGAAGCGGTTCAGCCGATCGGCAATCTGATCGGCATGGAATGCATAGGGAAACAGGAACTCCACGCCGCGGAAGCCCGCGCGGGCGGCGGCCTCGAAGCGGTCGAGGAAGCCCACTTCATTGAACAGCATCGTCAGGTTGGCTGCGAGCTTTGGCATTGTGATGTCTCTCTCGGTGTCGGGGAAAAAACGCCGCACCTGCCCCAGGGCCAGGGCAGGGCGGCTTGCTACGGGAAAGCAGAAACTTTTGAAACGATGAGCGAGGGATGGTCAGGCCGTGACCGTCTCTTCCTTGAGGATGGCCTCGTCGGCGTCCTCGATGTCCTCGATCGGTTCGAACTCGTTGATGTTGTCGATCTCGGTGCCCATCGCGATGTTGGTCACGCGTTCCAGGATTACCTCGACGACCACCGGCACCGAGAACTCGGCCATCAGGTCGCGCGCCTCGGCAAAGGCCGGCGCGATGTCTTCGGGCTTGAACACGCGGATCGCCTTGCAGCCCAGACCTTCCACCACCTTCACGTGGTCAACGCCGTAGCCTTCCAGTTCTGGCGCATTGATGTTGTCGAAGGCCAGTTGCACGCAGTAGTCCATCTCGAAGTTGCGCTGCGCCTGGCGGATCAGGCCGAGATAGGAGTTGTTCACCACCACGTGGACGTACGGCACCTTGAACTGCGCGGCCACGGCCAGTTCCTCGATCATGAACTGGAAGTCGTAGTCGCCCGAGATGGCCACGACATCGGAATCCGGCGAGGCAGTCTTCACGCCGATGGCGGCGGGAATGGTCCAGCCCAGCGGGCCGGCCTGGCCGCAGTTGATCCAGTGGCGCGGCTGGTTCACGGACAGGAACTGCGCGGCGGCGATCTGCGAGAGACCGATCGTCGTCACATAGCGCACGTCGCGCGGGAAGTACTGGTTCATCTCGCGATACACGCGCTGCGGCTTGACCGGCACGTTGTCGAAATCGCTCTTGCGCTGCATGGTGCGGCGACGCTTCTGCACATCGGCCACCCAGCTCTTGCGGCATGGCAGGCGGCCAGCCATCTTCATTTCGCGCGCCACTTCCACGAACAGTTCCAGCGCAGCCTTGGCGTCGGACACGATACCGAGATCCGGACCGAACACGCGACCGATCTGCGTAGGCTCGATATCGACGTGCACGAACTTGCGGCCCTTCGTGTAGACATCGATGCTGCCCGTATGGCGATTGGCCCAGCGGTTGCCGATGCCCATCACGAAATCGGAGGCCAGCAGCGTGGCGTTGCCATAGCGGTGCGAGGTCTGCAGACCCACCATGCCAGCCTGCAGCGGATGGTCGTCGGCCAGCACGCCCCAGCCCATCAGCGTCGGCACCACCGGCACGTTGACCAGTTCGGCAAACTCGACGAGCAGTTCGTTGGCATTGGCGTTGATGACGCCGCCGCCGCAGACGATCAGCGGACGCTCGGCCTGGTTCAGCATCGAGATGGCCTTCTCGATCTGCGCACGCGTTGCGGCCGGCTTGTACGGCTTCATCGGCTCGTACGTCTCGATATCGAATTCGATCTCTGCCACTTGCACGTCGAACGGCAGATCGATCAGCACGGGACCGGGACGGCCCGAGCGCATCAGGTGGAACGCCTGCTGGAACACCTGCGGCACCAGCGCCGGCTCGCGCACGGTCACGGCCCACTTGGTCACGGGCTTGGCGATCGATTCGATATCGACAGCCTGGAAGTCTTCCTTGTACAGGCGGGCGCGCGGTGCCTGACCGGTGATGCAGAGAATGGGGATCGAATCCGCCCAGGCCGAGTAGAGGCCCGTGATCATGTCGGTGCCGGCAGGGCCCGAAGTGCCCACGCACAAGCCGATATTGCCCGGCTCGGCACGGGTGTAGCCCTCGGCCATGTGCGAGGCGCCTTCCACGTGGCGCGCCAGCAGATGCTTGATGGTGCCGGCTTTGCGCATCGCCGAATAGAACGGGTTGATGGCGGCACCAGGCACGCCAAACGCGGTGGTGATGCCTTCCTTCTCCAGCACGGCAATGGCCGCGTCGACTGCTCTCATCTTCGGCATGTCTGTCTCCAATACGCTCAAAAACATGGGTGAATGTCGTTCTGGGGTTGATGCTATGCCCGCAGCGGGTCATCGATAAACGGAACGACGATCACTTGATTCGATATCAGCGGTATGGAATCGCGCAGCAAAGCTGGATGAAATGCGACGCAATCGGTACATTGAAAGCGTCGTTGGAGGAGGTCACCGCCCCGGCGGAAAGGCGCGGGTACGAGGCGGAACTGGGGCGATCTCGTACCTTTTCGGGGTATCGCGGTTAAGCGGGGCGGGCCAGAATAGCGGGTTTGGAATTGCCACTGCTTCGCCATGTACACGCGGCTGCCGCCCACCTACGAATTGTTGGAAGCCCTGCAGACGGCCCCCGGCCCGAAGCGGCCCGATGGCCGCCTGGGCACTGTGTTGTGGGCGGGTTTCGTGCTCGCGCTGGTGCCTTCGCTGGTATCGGGTGGCGCCCTGGTCTGGTGGCACCAGATCCTCGTGCAGGCGCCGCCGGCCTGGTTGCCGCAGGCGTTCCACGTGCTGCTGGCGATCAGCGGCGCGTTCTACGTGGCGGCCTGGGCCACGCGACTGCTGGGCGGTCGTGATGCACTGCGGCATCCGCTGCGCTGGATGTCGCGCCGAGTCGATACCCAGAGCGAGGTGGAAAACGCGCTGCTGCTGCGGCTAGGCCGGATTCCGGCGCTGCAATTGCGGGCGCGGCAGCGTCGCATCGGCTTGCATGCACGGATCTGGGAAGGCGGCGCACGGACCGTGGCGCTGATCCTTGCCCTTGGTCCCGCCGCCGTGGTGCTGGCCGATGGCGTCGCCGTGATGGCGCCGGGACACGGGCCGACGCTGACGGCCATCTATGGCGTGGTGTTGGTGGCGGGCGCGGCGTTCGCACTGTTCGCCCAGTTGCAATGCAGCGCGCCGCTGCGGCGGCTGGCCCATGTGCTGGGTGAAGCCGCCGAGATCAACGAGGCCCTGGGTCGCTCGCGCCAGCCCTGATCGGCCTGTCTCATCGAACGTTGCGCATGCGCAGCATCGCGGTTCGGGGATGCGCAGCATGCCCGTCATGCCTCACAATCCCGGCAGGAGACAACTGGCTAAGCCGGGCGCAATGGACAAACTCAAACAAATCGAAGCATTCATCGCCGTGGTCGAGCACGGCAGCATGGCGGCGGCGGCGCTGACGCAGAACGTCACGCCCGTGATGATCGGCCGTCGCATCAACGCGCTGGAATCCCGCATCGGCGTCAAGCTGCTGCATCGCTCCACGCGCCGCATCGTCGTGACCGAACAGGGCGCGGCATTCATGGAGCAGTGCAAGAAGGCGCTGTCGGACCTGGATCGCGCCGAGATGCTGATTGCCGAAGGCAAGCACAAGGCCACGGGGCACCTGATCGTGTCGGCGCCGGCAGCGTTCGGGCGCAAGCATGTGGCACCGCACGCCCCGGCCTTCCTGGCCGCCAATCCCGACGTGCAGGTCTCGTTCAACCTGACCGACCGCGTGGTGGACCTCGTTCGGGAAGGCTATGACGTGGGCATCCGCATCGGTGGCGCCATCGACCCCAACTTCGTGGCGATCAAGCTGGCGACCAACAAGCGTGTGGTCTGCGGCACACCCGCCTACTTCGCGAAGTACGGCGTGCCGCACACACTGGAAGATCTGGAGAAGCACAACTGCCTGGCGTTCAACCTGCAGGGCGGCCAGCAGCGCGGCTGGTACTTCCAGCAGAACGGCAAGACGGTGACGGTGCGCGTGAACGGCAACCTCGACTGCAACGATGGCGAGTTGCTGCACCGCTGGACTGGCGAGAGCATCGGCCTGGGCTGGCGCTCCACCTGGGAAATCCTGCCGCAACTCGACAGCGGCGAGCTGATCACGGTACTCGACGAGTACGCGCTGCCCGACTACGACATCCTGGCCGTGTACCCGCAGCAGCGCCCGGTGCCGGCAAAGATCCGCTTCTTCATCGAGCACCTGAAGCAGGCGTTTGCCAAGCCGGGGTATTGGACGGGAAGAAGCTGAGGGGAAAAGGAAGAGGAGGGGTGGCAGGCTGGAACAATCCAGCCCGCCAAATGAAAAAGCCCGCAGCCATTGCGGTCTGCGGGCAGTCCTTCTTGCGAAGGACGGGGAGAGCTCATGAAGTGCGCCCCCGCAACTCCATGGCGAGAGGAATGATGCGCCTCACACCCGCCCTTCGTCGTTGATGGCGATCAACCCGAATGCAACCTCGGAAGGATCAGGCCAGCAGCGCTGCCACCAGATCCTTGCTGCGCGCCGCAGCCGGGACTTCCTCGAAGTGCAGCGCGCTTTCCACGTGGTTCAAATGCTCCACCATCAACTGCACGGCGCGATCCGCATCGCCGGCCCGGGCCGCTTCGATGAACGCGCGATGCTCGTCCGACGAACACGTGGCATCGCGGCGGCTCTGGTACAGCATCGTGATCACCGCGCTGCGCATCGACAACTCGCGCATGATTTCCGTCAGCACGTTATTGCCGGCCACCTCCGCCAGCACGATGTGGAAATCCCCGAGCAGGCGCGTGCGGGTCTGCGCATCGTTGCCGCCGAGTGACTTGCGCTCCGCCGCCAGATGTTTCTCGATCCGTTTGTAGTCCGCCGCCGTGGCGCGCGCCACGAACTCGCGCGCCAGCGCCGCCTCCAGGATGCGGCGCACGGCAAAGACCTCGCGCGCCTCTTCGGCGCTGGGCTTGGCCACGAAGGCACCCTTGTCCGGAACAATCTGGATGACCTTGTCCTTGGACAGCATCAGCAACGCCGCCCGCACCTTGGTGCGGCTGACGCGGTAGACGCTGGCAAGCGCCTCTTCGCGCAGCTTGGTGCCGGGCGGGAGCCGGTGCGAGACGATGGCACCGACGATATCGTCGGCGATCGCCTCGGCGGTCATATCTGGATCGATGTGCTCGGGCATGGTGTGCGCGCGTCTCTTGCCGGACCTGCGCGTTGGCTGGAATGGCGTGATTCTAGCGCCCCGGCACCGTCCCCGGCAGCGATGCAGGAACGACAGCGTCCGTGGAGGCTTCCACCGAGGCCGACAACCCCTCGTCGAGTTCGCCCATCGGGATGGTGCCGTTGAGCACGCCGTGCGCCCGTTCGCGGTCGATATCGCGCTCCCAGGACGCCACCACCACCGTGGCCACGCAGTTGCCGATCAGGTTGCCCACCGCACGGGCAATGCCGATGAACCAGTCCACCGACAGCACCAGCACCAGGCCGATGGCGGGAATCGCCGGATGCGCGGACAGCGTGGCTGCCAGGATCACGATGGCCGAGCCGGGAATGCCATGCGCGCCCTTCGACGTAATCAGCGCCACGGCCAGGATGCCGAGCAGGTCGCCCATCGCCAGCGGCGTGTTCGTGGCCTGCGCGATGAAGACGGCGGCCAGCGTCAGGTAGATCGAGAACGCATCGAGGTTGAACGAGTAGCCCGTGGGAATCACCAGCCCCACCACGGACTTGCGGATGCCCATGTACTCGAGCTTCTTCATCACCTGCGGCAGCACGCTGTCCGACGACGCGGTGCCCAGCACCACGAGCAGTTCGGCGCGCAGATAGCGAATCAGCTTCAACACCGAGAATCCGCACAAGCGCATCACTGTGCCGAGCACCACGACCACGAACACGATCACCGCGCCGTAGAACAGGATCACGAGGAAGCCGAGCTGCTTGAGCGAGCCGATGCCGTACTTGCCCACCGTGAACGCCACCGCACCCAGCACACCCAGCGGCGCCAGCTTGATGATGAAGCCCATCATCTTGAACAGCGTGGCGGAGAAGTTGTCGATCAGTTTCACCAGCGGCCGTGCCGGCTCACCCACCACCGACAGTGCGCAGCCGAAGAGCACCGAGACCAGCAACACCTGCAGCACGTCACCACTGGTGAACGCGCCGAGGATCGTGTTGGGGATCAGCTTCATCAGGAAGTCCACCGTGCCGGCGCTCTTCACCTTGTCGGCGGAATCCATGTACGCGGCCATCGCCGAGGGATCGAGCGATCGCGGGTCCACGTTCATGCCCACGCCGGGCTGGAACAGGTAGGCCAGTGCAATGCCCAGTGCCAGCGCGATGGTGGTGACGATCTCGAAGTAGACCACTGCCTTGAGGCCGACGCGGCCCACCTTCTTGAGTTCGCCTGCGCCACAGATACCGGCCACGACCACGCAGAACACCACGGGACCGATCAGCATCTTGATGAGCTTGATGAAGCCATCGCCAAGGGGTTTGAGCTTGGCGGCAAATTCGGGAAAGGCCAGGCCGAGGAGGGTGCCGAGCACCAGGGCGATCAGCACCTGGCCAAACAGGGAGCGGGTAAAGCGCGTGTGCAGGCGAGCGCCGGCGGCGCGCTGCGGGGGTACGGCATGCTGCATCGTTGTCTCCGTGCCGGGCGGGTCCGTGTCGCCATCGATGGCGCCATCGGCCTGCCCTGATCTGGTTCAGGATTGCCAACCGTCACATGTCAGGCGATGCGTGCGTGACGGCCGGTATGGCTGCGCCGGGATCAGGCGAACCGCTAGGCCTGATGCCACATGGAAAGCCCCCCTGTTGAGGCGGAATCCACGCAATCCACTTGTCGGCACTGGATTGTCCGGGGCGGATTGTCGGTGCGTGGAGGCCAATATAGTGCATATCATTTTTGTATGCAATTTTTGAATTCACTGTGCTAACATGAATCGCACAGAATAGAGCTACGGTACGGGCGCCCGCCCGGCTGGCCCAGCACTTGCAACATGGCCGGCATTCCTTCAATCCGGGCTCAGGCAACAACAGCAGGAGAGACACGCACATGGCAGCAATTCCGACGACGCTGGCCGCCGACACCGGCTCGCGCATCATGGCCTGGGCCGACACCCTGGCCGTGCATACCGATCAGCCCGGTATGCTCACCCGCACCTACCTGACGGACGCCCACCACGGCGCCGCCGCCCAGTTGACCGAATGGATGCAGGCCGCCGGCATGACCGTGCGCCGCGACGTGGCCGGCAACGTGATCGGCCGCTACGAAGGCACCGAGCCCAATGCGCCGGCGCTGCTGACGGGGTCGCATTTCGACACCGTGCGCGACGCGGGCCGCTACGACGGCAACCTCGGCGTGATCCTGCCGATTGCCTGCGTGGCCGAGTGGAACCGCCAGGGTCGCCGCTTCCCGTTTGCGCTCGAAGTGGTCGGGTTTGCCGAGGAAGAGGGCGTGCGCTTCAAGGCCACGCTACTGGGCAGCCGCGCTATCGCCGGTACGTTCGATACCAACGTGCTCGACAACGTCGATGACTCGGGCCAGACCATGCGCGACGTGATGCGCGCCGCCGGTTTCGATGCTGCGCAACTGCCCGGTGCCAAGCACGATCGCAACAAGGTGCTCGGCTTCATCGAGGTGCATATCGAACAAGGTCCGGTGCTGCTCAACGAAGGGCTGCCGGTTGGCGTGGTGACGGCGATCTCGGGCGCCACGCGCTACATTGTTGAACTCGAAGGACTCGCCGGCCATGCTGGCACGGTGCCGATGGACATGCGCCGCGATGCCGCCATGGCTGGCGCTGAGATCGGCCTGTATATCGAGAAGCGCTGCGGCGGCAAGCCGGGTCTGGTGGGGACGGTCGGCCAGTTCAACGTGCCCAACGGTGCGACCAATGTGGTGCCGGGCCGCGCCGTGTTCTCCATCGATATCCGCGCTGGCGTGGATGCCGAGCGCGAGGCCGCCGTGAATGACGTGCTGGCCGAGATCGAACGTGTTTGCGCACGCCGCAACGTGCGTGTGCAGATGCGCAAGACCCATGAGGCCAACAGCGTGCCGTGCGCGCCGTGGCTGCAATCGCAATGGGCTGCCGCTGTGGAACGCCAGGGCGTGCCGGTGCGCCACCTGCCATCGGGTGCGGGCCATGACGCCATGGCCATCGCCGCCATCGCCGACGTGGCCATGCTGTTCGTGCGCTGCGGCAACGGCGGCATCAGCCACCACCCCACGGAAACGATGACCGCCGAAGACGCACAGATCGCCGCACGTGTGTTCGCCGATTTCGTCGAGCATTTCCAGCGCACCCAATAAGACCACCAGACAACTCCGAAAGATACGAAGATGACCGCACGAGACAACATGAACCCGATCGAGACCACGCTCACCCAGTACATCGACACGCAGCGCCCGCAGCAGGAGGCGTTCCTGGCCGAGCTGGTCAAGGTGCCGTCGGACAACCCGGCGGGCGATTGCGAGGCCCATGGCCTGCGCGCCAAGGAATTGCTCGAAGGACTCGGCTTCAAGGTGGATGCGCACAAGGTGCCCGAAGCGCAGGTGAAGGCCGCAGGCATGATCAGCGCCACCAACCTGCTGGTGCGCAAGACGTTCGGCAACGGCGGCCCGACCATCGCGATGAACGCGCACGGCGACGTGGTGCCTCCGGGTCTGGGCTGGACCAAGGACCCGTACGGCGGCGAGATCGCCGACAGCGAACACGGTCCGGTGATGTATGGCCGAGGCGTTGCAGTGTCGAAGTCGGACTTCGCCACGTACGCGTATGCCGTGCTGGCACTGATCGAAGCCGAGAAGCAGGGCGCCAAGCTCAACGGCACGGTGGAACTGCAATTTACGTACGACGAGGAAACCGGCGGCGACATCGGCCCGAAGTTCCTGCTGGATGAAGGACTGACCAAGCCCGATTACGCGATTTCGGCAGGCTTCTCGTATGGCATCACGTCGGCGCATAACGGCTGCCTGCACGTCGAGGTGACGGTCAAGGGCAAGCAGGGCCATGCCGCCATGCCGCACACTGGCGTGGACGCGATCGAAGCCGCCACGCACATCCTGCAAGCCATCTACGGCCTGCGCGCCGAACTGGCGACGCGCAAGAGCAAGACGCCGGGCATCGACACCGCTACGCTGAACGTGGGCCTGATCAAGGGCGGCATCAACACCAACGTGGTGCCTGATCTGGTCACGTTCCGCGTGGACCGCCGCATGATTCCGGAAGAGATCGGCTTTGATGCCGAAGGCGAACTGCGCGCCGTGGTGGAGAAGGCTGCAAAGGAGCGTCCGGGCATCGAGGTGAAGGTCGAGCGCATCATCCTGGCCGAGCCGCTGTCGGAACTGCCGGGCGTGGAAAAGCTGATCGGTGCATTGAAGACGCGCGCCGAATCCGTGTTCGGCGTGGAGATCCCGGTGCAGGGCGTGCCGCTCTATACCGACGCCCGCCACTACACGAAGCACGGCATCCCCACCGTGCTGTACGGCGCGGGCCCCCGCACGCTGATGGAAGCCCGCGGTCACAACTCCGATGAAAACCTGCGTCTGAACGATCTGAATCGTGCAACGAAGGTGGTGGCGCTGGCGTTGTCGGATTTGCTGGGCTGATCGGGACCTATCTCCCGCTCTAGGTTTTGCTCCCCTCTCCCACAACGTGGGAGAGGGGTTGGGTGTAGTGGTCCAATAAACCTGGACACCTCAAAAGGTAGACTTCGAGTCAACTGGAGAGGTGAAAAATGGCACGCAAGGGCTTTACGGAAGAGTTCAAGGCTGACGCCGTG
>NZ_SCMX01000119.1 GCF_005503625.1 Cupriavidus sp. 2SB
CGTGAGAAATGGGGCAAGTCCATTGATCGAGAAGTTCGACCAGTGATGTCGGTGTGGCGTGATTTATCCGCGCCATCTCGAACAGCAGAGTAACTGGACCGACCCAATTGATCCAGTCAGATCTCACTACCCAGGAGCCCGACCATGACCCACCCGACCCTTTCCTCCTCGCGCATCGCCCTGATTACCGGTGGCAGCCGTGGCCTCGGCAAGTCCGCCGCACTGCATCTGGCCGCACAAGGCTGGGATGTGGTCATCACCTACGCCCAGCGCGCCGACGCCGCGCAGGAAACCGTCGCCGCCGTGGAACGCGCGGGACGCAAGGCCGTCGCGCTGCAACTCGACACCGGCCGGGCCAGCACGTTCAAGGCGTTCGCGGAAACGCTGCGCCAGACGCTCTCCGAAACGTTCGGTCGCGACACCTTCGACGCGCTGTTCAACAACGCGGGCACGGGTTCCAACGTCTCGTTCATGGAGACCACCGAAGCGGAATTCGACGACCTGATGAACATCCACCTCAAGGGCGTGTTCTTCCTGACGCAAGCCCTGGTGCCGATGCTTGCCGATGGCGGACGGATCATCAATGTCTCCAGTGGCCTGGCCCGCTTCTACGGCATGGGCAAGACCACCTACGCCACGATGAAGGGCGGCGTGGAGGTGCTCACCCGCTACCTGGCCAAGGAACTCGGCGCACGCGGCATCCGCGTCAACACGCTGGCCCCTGGCGCCATCGCCACCGACTTCGGCAACGGGGTGGTCCGCGACAACCCGCAGGTCAATGCCCTCGTCGCCGCCAACACCGCACTGGGCCGCGTCGGCCAGCCCGACGATATCGGCGGTGCAGTAGCCGCCATGCTCTCGCCGGAAATGGGCTGGATGACTGGCGAGCGGATGGAAGTGTCGGGCGGGATGTTTCTGTGATGCGCTTGCCGAGCGTGTCATAGAGACCGACACCCTCGGCTATGCGCTCCCCTCTCCCGCGTAAGTGGGAGAGGGGTGGGGGTGAGGGCATGCAGTTCAAATCGCGACTTGCTGGTGATTGCACCGCTGGCCCTCTCCCCCGGCCCCTCTCCCGCGTTGCGGGAGAGGGGAGCAAACAAGCCCTCGCCCGCTGCTATGCGCCCCCGCCAGCTTCAAACCACAAAAATTCTTAATGATCCGTAACTTGCCTCACGAACAACATTGATTCTCAATACGGACTTGGCCGATATGTCTCGGCCGGGTCCGCTATTCATCCGCGTTCGTTAGGAGTTCGCTCATGTCGCCCCGTTTTCCGCAATTTCCGTACGCCCGGTGTGGCGTTCACGTGCGCTGATGACGGGGTCGCTGGCGTTCGCCGGGTGGGTGTTGCCGACTGTGCTGCTCTGGGTCGGCTTCTCCGACCTGCTTTACCGACGCATTGCCAATCGTCTGGTGCTGGGGTTGCTCGTGCTGTGGCTGATGCAGCTTGCGTGGCTCGGCCTGCAAGGATCGGAAGCATTGTCATGGCCCGGCATTGCACGCGGCGTCCTTGCCGCTGCCATCGTGCTGATAGTCGGTTACGGCCTGTTTGCCATGCACTGGGCGGGCGCGGGCGATGTGAAGCTGGTGGCCGTGCTGTGCCTGTGGATGGGCAACGAGGTATCCGCGTTCCTCGTGGTCACATCGCTGGCGGGCGGTGTGCTGGCGCTTGGCCTGCCTTTGCTGCGCAGGATCGAGCGATTCCTGGCCGCACGGGTGTCACGGCTCGGCACATGGCTGCATCGGCCGCTACCCACGCCGCTGGCGCTCAGTTCGCACACTACGCCCGGCATCCCCTATGGTTTCGCGATCGCTGCCGGCGCGGCGTTCGTGCTGTTTCACGGCTGATCTCCCCCGCTATGCGTCATCGCACTCTCCCCACCAGCCGCAACCGTGGCGCACTGGCCGTCGAGGCAGCGTTTGCGCTGCCTGTCATCATCGCCGGCGCCATGATGTTCATGGAGTTGGGCAACATCGGCCTGGCCATCAACATGGGCAGTTCGGCACTGGAGCATGCCATCGCGCAGTTCCGCGAGGACCCTGCGGAATCCATCGAAGCCGGACAGATGGAGCGGATGGTGCGCCAGCGCATGGCCGCCGCCTCGCATGGCTATCTGGGTGACAGCGATATCGCTACTGTTGCCGTCGAGAGTTTCACATCGCTCGATGCATTGGATGGCAACGACGCGCGCAAGGCCAAGACGGCGCCGACGCGCACCGTGCCGGTCTGGCGCATCACCGTGGAGATCCGCAAGAACTTCATCACGCCGTTACCGCGCCTGCTGGGCACAGACGGCACGGCATTCCGCTACCAGTACCAGCACTTGCTGGGCGACCTGCCCGCGCAGACACACACACTGTCGCAGGCGAATTAAGTACGTATCCAACATGAAGCAAGGTTAACGTGCCTTGCGCAGTGCGATCACGTAAAAAGAGTGACCGCTGTTCACCCTCTCGAATCATTTATGAGTGTCTCGCCGATGACCACGAACCCAGTCGCCCAGCCCACGCTGTCTTCCCGCCTCAAGCAAGAGACCGCTGCACAGCATGAGCGCATGCACACGCTGATGGAAAGCGCCGATCCGTTTGCGAGCCGCGAAGGCTATGCGCGCTTTGTTGCCGCGCAGTATCTGTTCCAGCGCGATGTGGAGCACCTGTTTGCGGATGCCGCCGTGCGGGCTGCGGTGCCCGATCTCGACGGACGCGGACGCGCCGAGGCATCGCTGGCGGACTTGAAGGATCTGGAGTGGGACGCGCCGACGGGCGACATCGCCAGCGCAGGCGTGGCGATGCCCGAGGCACTGGGCTGGCTCTATGTTTCCGAAGGCTCCACGCTCGGCGCCGCTTTCCTGTTCAAGGCCGCGAAAGAAAGCCTGGGCCTGTCAGCCGAGTTCGGCGCACGCAACCTCGCTGCGTATCCGGAAGGCCGTGCCGTAGCATGGCGCAATTTCGTGGCCGCGCTCGATAGCGATGCCGTGCCGGCACAGGCGCACGATGCGGTGATCGCCGGTGCGAATGCGGCTTACGATCGATTCGGACAGTTGCTGGCCGAGATGTTCGAGACGGCCTGATATCGCAGGATCGGCGGGCGCGCTACGAAGTCGTGAGCGCGTCCTTCAGCCCGGTCTTTGCATTCCAGTGGCGGCGGTCGAGCAGCAGCACGGCCAGCAACCCATGCGGCTCGTTTTCTTCGAGCGACAGGCGCGCACCGTGCAATCGCGCAATGGCATTGACCAATGCCAGGCCGAGACCGCTGCCCGACTGCGTGGTCCCGCCCAGACGCCGGAACCGCTCCACCGCCTGCCCGCGCAGCGCGGGCGGAATGCCCGGACCATGATCGGCCACGCCCAGTGCGATGCCATCGCCACGGCGCCGCGCCAGCAGCACGAGTGTCTCGCCCTTCCCCGCCCCGTCTTTTCTCGCGTATTTGATGGCGTTTTCAAGCAGGTTCGACAACGCCTGGAATAGCAGCGCGCGGTCACCATAGAGTTCGCGCCCCGGCTCGGTCTCGATGCGCAACTCCATGTCCGAGAGCGCCACCAGCGGCGCATAGTATTCGGCAAGATCTTCGAGCAGCGTGCGGGCTTCGAACCATTCGAACGCATGCTCGCAACGGCCCGCTTCCACCTCGCCGATCCGCAGGACCGCACGGAACATGCGCTGGATGCGTTCGGCTTCTTCCAGCGCGCCCACCACATCGTCGCGCATCTGCGGATCGACTTTCTCCGTCAGCGTTTCCAGCCGGTTGTGCAGGCGCGTCAGCGGTGTACGCAGTTCGTGCGCAAGATGGCTGCTCACGCTCTTGACCTCTTCCATCAGCCGATTTACGCGGTGCAACACGTGATTGATGTCCTGACCCAACAGGTCGAACTCGTCACCATCGCGTCCGCACGGCACTACGGCATCACGCTCGCCCGTCACATAGCGGCGCAGTGCACTGCGGATACGGTCCACACGCCGCATGCTGCGGACGCTGGTATAGAGTCCGATCGCAAGGCTCGACAGCAGCACGGCGAACAGACCGGCGCCCGCCACCAGTGGAATCACGCGCAGGCGTTCGCGCATCGGCAGGATGTCGTAGCCGCTGAAGAACACGCCGCCATCGGCCAGCGGCACCTGCACGCCGAACAATTGCGCGAGTCGCGCGCTGGTATCGCTGACGGTCACGTTGCGCCATTGCAAGGCGCAGGGCGGCTCGCATTGCAGCGCGGTCCTGACCTGGGGGTCTCCGAACAGCAGCGTGCCCGCAGGCGACACCACCAATGACTTGCTGCCTTCGCGCTCGCGACTGTCGTCGCGCGCGAGAGCCACGGCCATGCTTTGCGCATCGGAGAAATGATGACTGCGCTCCTGCGTGCGGACGTCGGCCAAGACCATATCGCGCACGTGGCTGTGCAGCAGCGCGTCGATCTGATGCGCACTCAGCAGCACCGTGCCAACGGCCACCAGCAGGAAGATGAACGCCACCATGGACGCATGGCGAAACGTGCTCGTTTCCAGCAGGTGGGCAACGCGTTCAGCCCAGGACATAACCGACCGCGCGCACCGTACGCAGCAACGACCGGGGGAAATTCCGGTCGATCTTGCTGCGCAGCTTGGAGACATGGACGTCTATCAGATTGGTTTGCGGATCGAACTGATATCCCCAGACTTTTTCGAGCAGCATCGCGCGGGTCACCGTGCGGCCAACATTGGTGGCCAGCACCTGCAGCAGCGCGAACTCCTTCTCGGTGAGGTCGATCAACTGGCCGCCACGCGTCACGCGCCGCTCGCGCCAGTCGATGCTGAGGTCTTCCAGTCGCGTGATCCAGTCAGGATCGTTCGGTGTGGCGCGCCACTTGACCATGCCTTCCAGCCGCAGCAGCAGTTCGGTGAAATCGAATGGCTTGCCGAGATAGTCACCAGCGCCAGCGCGCAGCCCTTCTACACGGTCGCTCGGCTGGTCCACGGCGGAGAGCACCATCACCGGCGGATGCGGATAGTCGGCCAGCGCGTTCAGCACGCTGATACCGTCGATGCCGGGCAGCATGCGGTCCAGCAGCACGGCGTCGAAGGCTTCGCTGCCGATCAATTCCAGCGCCTGCTCGCCAGTATTCGTCAGGCGGCAGTCGTGCCCGTTCTGTTGAAGTTTGGCACTGAGCCAATGACTCACCCGCGAATCGTCTTCCACAATCAGAACGCGCATGACAGATTCCCCCTTTTCCTGCTGACCAACGACTTCGACCCGGTGTTTGTGGCTGGATTGGATGCAATCTGTACCAGCTCGGTCGCAATTCTATATGAGACTCATTCTCATTTGTACCCAAAAATGGGTTAATTTTGAAGTTACTGCGATGCATCCACCGCTTTGGGTCTGCCAAAAACGCATTATTAGAGAACTCGAAGCGGCAGAGGATTAACTTTGCTTAACGCTCGCGTGAGCGACGCGGCGCCTGCCCGGCCGTCCGCCGCCCGGTGCAAATTCCTCCTTGACATTGGCTTTGCCATGCACCAAGATACTTTCAATCGCATGCGATTGTTTCGCTTGCGATGGAAATCCACCCGAAATACTTTGTAGGCCAGACATCATGAGCAAGATCGAAAAAGTCCTCTTCACCGGCAAGACCCACACCACTCCGGCCGCAGGCAACGTGCGCCGCGCACATGGCAAGCTCGATATCCAGCTCTCCCCCGGCCGCGACGCCGCGCCGGAACACGTCTTCACATCCATCGAGTCGCATCCCACGGCCGAGCAACTCTTTGCCGGTGCGTGGTCGGCCTGTTATATCGCTGCCATCGGCCTCGCCGCGCAGCAGCGCAAGATTGCACTGCCCGATGGCCTGGCCGTCGATATCGAAGTGGATCTCGGCCAGAGCGGCGCCGAGTATTTTCTCCAGGCTCGCCTGAACGTGACGCTGCCTGGCATCGCCCACGAACAGGCCACGGAGCTGGCGCACGCTGCCGATGCCATCTGCCCGTACTCGAAGGCTGTCCGCGGCAACATCGACGTGGCCATCAACGTAGTGACCGCGTAATCGACCCCAATCAGTCGGATGCGATACACTCGCATCCGACTCTCAACGGGATACATCATGACTGACAGCAGCAAGCAACCGTCCGTACCCAAGCCCCAGCCCGCGCGGCTGTCAGACTTTCTCTGCTTCGCGGTCTATTCCGCGAACCTTGCCTTTGGCAAAGCCTACAAGCCCATCCTCGAACAATTGGGGCTGACCTATCCGCAATACATCACCATCGTTGCGCTCTGGGAGGAAGACGACCAGACCGTCGGCAACCTTGGACAGAAACTGTTTCTGGAATCGAACACGCTCACGCCGCTGCTCAAGAAACTGGAAGCCATGGGCTACGTCGAGCGCCGCCGCGATCCGGCCGACGAACGGCTCGTCCGTATACGGCTGACCGCGAACGGCCGCGATCTGCGCGAACGACAGTCGGAAACAGGACTCGGCGGCGCAACCGGACTCGACGACAAAGCCTTCGCCGAACTGCAAGCGTCGGTCGTGGCCTTGCGAAACAACCTGCTGCGCGCCGTGGAAGCGCGCGAGTAACCGGAGCTTCACCATGGACTACACCCCGATCAGTTGCGAATTCCATGACCGTCTGGAAGACGTGGCCACGCTGCGCAAACAGGCAGTGATCCGCTATCGCGACGCCAACGGTGATATTCAGCAATGCACCGCGAGGATCGCGGACATCGTCAATCTGAAGAAAGAAGAATTCCTGCTGCTGGATTCCGGCGAAAGTATTCGGCTGGATCGGCTGGTGGAGGTGGATGGGTATCTGTTGGCGGATGCGGGTTAGTAGCAACTCTCCTCTTGTTTGCTCCCCTCTCCCGCAAGGCGGGAGAGGGGTCGGGGGGAGAGGGCCGGAGGGTCTGCTTGCCGAGCGCCTCGGGATTTGAACCGCTTGCCCTCTCCCCTGCCCCTCTCCCGGAGGGAGAGGGGAAAACTACCAGTCGCACAACTTCCTTCGCGCTTTACTCGATCACGGTCGCATCAATCACCGACTTGGCAATCGCCGGATCAGACACGCCATCGGCGCCCGTTTCCATCCGGCCTGCAAAGCGCCGCTGGAATCCGCCTTGCGGCACGCTCGCGGTGAAGTCGTACCAGTTGCCCTGCCGTCCCACCGGCCAACTCTGGTCCAACTGCATCCCTGCGGGAATATCGAACGTCAGCGTTTCTCCGTTCCGATAGGCGTTGGCCTTGATGCTGAACTGGCAGGTGGCCGTGCCCAGGTTCATCATCGTCAGGCGCACCGTACCGAGCGGGGGGTCGTAGCAGACCCGCACTTCCGGCGAGGCACGACCTGCGCCGGACGATGCCGAGGTATCGCCAACAAAGCTGCGGTGGAAACCGTTCGGCCCCAGCACCCACAGGTCGTACTTGCCACCATCGGCCAGCGTGTCCCACACGCCGAAGAGTTCCTTGCCCGCCTCCACCGCATAACGACGCGGCGCGCGATCCAGATGCAGACGGTCGTAGACGTGAAACACCGCCGCAGCGCGTCCCGTATTGCGAAGAATCAGCGTGAGCTGGTTCGGTGCGATCTGGTTCGCGGCGTTGGCGTTCTCGCGCGCGCTGACGTGCAATTCATAAGGCAGTGCGCGCGACGGACGCGAGCCCGGGTCCTGCCGCGCCGCGTTGGTCTGCTGCGCAGCGGCGGAAGGCAACGGCACCTGAGCGAGCGCCTGCTGCGCGGCACGCACGGCATCTGCCGATGTTTTTGTGCGGCTCGGCAGCGTGGGCAACACTTCGTTGTTTGGATTGACGAAGTTGAACGCGGAGGTCAGGTCGCCGCAGACCGCGCGCCGATAGTCGCTGATATTCGGTTCCAGCACGCCAAAGCGCTGCTCCAGGAAGCGCAGCACGGACGTGTGATCGAACACCTGCGAGTTGACCCATCCACCCCGGCTCCACGGCGACACCACGTACATCGGCACGCGTGGGCCCGGGCCGTACGGCTTGCCATCGGTGTGGTACTCGGCATCCATCTTGTCGATGGTGGAGCCACCCGTCAGCGGATCGGTCTTGCTGGCCGGTGCGCACGGCGGCGGCGCGTGATCGAAGTAGCCGTCGTTCTCGTCGAAGTTGATCAGCAGGACGGTCTTGCTCCAGACATCGGGATTGCTGGTCAGGATATCGAGCAGTTGCTGCGTGTACCACGCGCCCTGCACCGGGCTCGACGGCCCCGGATGTTCCGAGTACGTGGCCGGTGCCACGATCCACGATACCTGTGGCAGCGTGCCGGCCGCGATATCGTCGCGCAGGCTCTGCATGAAGCCGCTATCGGGCATGGTGTTGGCGATGCCGCGCAGCAGCGGCGTGACTGCATCGTCAGCCGGTGTCCAGGCCGGATACGGGCTGCCGCTCGATGCATTGCCGCGGGCTTCGTTGGCCTGGCGGAACTTGACGAAGCCGGCCAGCGGGTTATCGCTGAAATTGTCCGGCATGTTCTGGTACACCTTCCACGTCACGCCTGCGGCTTGCAGGCGCTCTGCATACGTGGTCCAGCGATAGCCGCTGGTGGATGCGCCGATGGTGTCCTGACTGTTGTCGATCACCGGGCCGCCACCCGTGGCGAGCGGATCGTTGGTGCCGGTCCAGTGGAACACGCGGTTGGGGTTGGTGCCGCCGTGGAACGCGCAGTGGTACGCATCGCACAGCGTGAACGCGTTGGCCAGTGCGAACTGGAAGTCCACCTCGGCCTGCTTGAAGTAGCCCATCGACTGCGTGTTCTTGGAATCCGGCCACTTGGCGATGCGACCCAGGTCCCATGCCGCCTGTGCATCGGGATACGTGTGCGGCGTGCCGCTGACACGTTGTGCGTTGCCCGCGGTGCTGTCGAGGTGATACGGATAGATGTCGCGCGCGGGGCTGCCCACCGTGTATTGCTGCTGCCAGACGTTACGGCCACCCGCCGTGGGAATCGGGAACCGGTCGCCGAAACCGCGCACCCCCTTGAAGGTGCCGAAGTAGTTATCGAACGAGCGGTTTTCCTGCATCAGGATGATGACGTGCTGCACATCGCGAATCGATCCGGTGGCGTTGTTCGCGGGAATGGCAAGCGCGCGGCGGATGGACGGCGGAAGTGCGGTAAGGCCGGCGGCTGCGGCACCCGTGCCGGCCAGCTTCAGGAATTGACGTCTGCTGCTTGTTGTCATGATTCTTGGATTCTCGGAGTTGTTCAGGGAGCGCAACGGGTGGTCGGCGTGTTCTGGGCCGGCGCGTCGATGGGGCGCAGTTCGGAAGCCGGCGTGGCGGTGGTGCCGCCGCTACCGCTATCGCTGCCACCGTCGCCACCGCAGGCGGCCAGCGTGGCAATGGCGGCGGCGCACAGCGCGCCGGTCAGCATGCGGCGCAAGATGGTGCGCGCGTCGATCGAAGGACGAGTGAGGTTCATGTTCGGCAGTTCCGTGAGGCAGCGCCCCATGCGGAGAACGCAAGGGGCCGCAGGTAATCAGGGGATCAGGGGTTCAGTGAAGACAGCGGCTTGTGCGATCCGTCGATGCTCAGCAACTCGTCGGCGGTCAACGCGCGGGTCCAGACGGCTACGTCGTTGAAGTCCATCGCACCGTTCAACGCCCCGGCGTTGTTTGCCACGTAGTTGAACGTGGCGTCGTTGTTCAGCGCCCAGCCCACGCCCAGCCCGTTGAGCTTGGTGACATCGGTATTGGCAATCGCCTTGTTATCCACCTTCTGCATGCCGCGCAGCGGATCGATGATGTAGCCGCTGAAACGCCTGGCCACCGAGTCCACCACGAGTGCCACATAGACCCACTGATTGGCGCTGACTTTCAGGCCGTTGATGTCATCGCGCTTGCCGCTGCCACTGCCGATGTTGAAGCGCAGTTCGCAACTGCCGAACAGTCCGATGGCGATCCCCGCATTGCCACCCGATGCATAGTTCTTGTTCGACATGACCGGCTCGCCGATGCTGTTGCCCTGCGTGCAGTCGGTGCGAAACCAGAAGCCCAGGGTGAACTGGGGCGACAGCGCAAAATCCGCAGCGGCAGGTGTGAAGCGATAGCTGCCCGTGCGCGAATCCACACGCAATGCGTTGGTCTTGAAGTTGTCGGTCACCAGGCTGCCCCCGTCGATACCCGCAACAGCCGCGGTCAGCGTGGAGCCATTCTTCACATCCACCGGCGGCTTCGCATCGAGCGAGTAGTAGATGGCGAGCTGATTGCGCAGCGTATCGGCCAGCAGCATGGGGCGCGTGTAGTTCAACTGCGCAAGATACGAGGTGGCGATGCCGTTGCGCAGCAGCGTGTAGTTGAAGCGATGCAGGCCGGTGGGCAGGTCGAAGTTGCTATCGGTGAAGCTCGTCGCATTTCCTGCCAGCGTGGCCACCTGCACGCCGTCGCGCAGCACGACAATGCTGTCGGCCGCCGTGGCGGGGTTGGTCCACGACAGCACGAGCGAAGCGTTGTAATCCCCGGCCGCGATGCCGATATCGCGTGTACCGCGCGGTGTCTGGAGCGCGATGCCATCGAAATTTCGCGCGGACGCGGCCACGTCAATGCGTGCAAAGGACAGCGCAGTCGGCAGGATGTCCGCCTCGGCAGGCGTATCGGCCAATACCTGATCGCTATCGGGCACCGGTGCGGCAACGCGATTGTTGCTGATATCGACCGGCTGGTTCAACGCAATGAAGGCCGTGCGGTTCTGCAAGGTGGGCACGGCGGTGGGCACACCGGTGCGGTCCAGCCCATACGGCGTGGTGACCACCACGAGCCAGTCTTCCCCGGCGTTGGCCTGCTTGCGTGCATCCACCGCATCGAGCAACTGGCCGAGCGATTGATCGAATGCGGAAAGCGCTGCGGTGTAGCTGCCCGCCTGATAACCGTCGGCCGCAGCGGCCAACGCCGGGGCGCCGAACTGCGCGAGCACAAGATCGTAGCCGGCGCGCACCATCGTCAGTCCCTGTTCGGCCACGCAGCGATCCACGCCCGCGCAATCGATGGCGGTATCGAGCGCACTGCCCGTGCGTGCCTTGGCAAGCAATGCAGGAAGCAGCGGCGACGTGGTGGCTGCGCCGAGCTTGCGTGCGCCGTCAGCCATACGCATACGCTCGAAGAGTGTCGGGACATTCGGACCCGTGTTGCCCTGCGCATCGACGGTTGCAGCGAGGTCGCCATCATCCGCAATCCCATGGCGGTTGGCCCAGCTACCTGTGAGCACCGTCGCCCAGCTTGCCGATGGCAGCGGCGGCTGGGCCGTCAACGTGGCCGGCGTGCCGCCGGTGTGGGATGGCATGACGGCCAGACGTGCCAGGTTGGGCATGGTCTTGCGCGCCATGGCGGCCTGCACCTGGGCATACGTAGCACCGTCCACGCCGATCAGCAGCACCTTGCGTGCCGTGGACGTGCCGGGGGTGTCTGCTGCGGGGCTGGTGGTGGCGCCGTTGCTGCCGTCGCCGCCGCCGCAGGCGGCGAGTACGGTGGTGAGGGCCAGGCCAGCGGCCACGCGTGCGGCGCGGCCTTGGTGCTTTCTGCTCATTGTCGGGATTCCCTGTCGCTGTTGTAGTGCGCGTGCCAACTGGCGCGTGGCATCGTCGGTCTGACAGGACGGCAGCGTACGGGGTGACGTTTTCGGCCAATTGACAGATCCCCCAAATCGACGAATGCGGGGATTCGGAATTTTTGGTTCGGGTTCCGCGCACGGCAAAACGTCCGTTTGACGTGCTTCCGCAGGACAATGCGCAGCGCATCCCAGGGAAACCCTTAGAAACCGGAAATTAACCAAACCGGGTTATTCACCGGGTTCCGGTGGCCGCACATACTGGGCGGGACCCCTCGTCACGTGGGTGGCTTTCTCATGGAGACGCACCGCGCGGCGGTTTCAGGACGGGCGCATTGTCCGAATTTCCAGACGGCAGACGACGCATGAGCGGCAGCTATCACCCCCTATTTGTGCTCCTTTCCGTCATGGTGGCAACCCTGGCCGCGTACACCGCGCTGGAGCTTGCCGCACGGATTCCTTCAGACGCCGAACGCGGACGCCGGCAACGCTGGCTGGCTGGCGGCTGCGTGGCGCTCGGCATCGGTATCTGGTCGATGCACTTCATCGGCATGATGGCGTTGTCGCTGCCCATCGCCATCGGGTTCGACGCGCTGCTGACCACCCTTTCCGTCCTGCTGGCCAGCGCCAGCGCCTATCTGGTGCTGGCCACCGTCACGCGCGGCTCGCTGACGCCGAAGCGGCTTGTGCTGGCCGGCACGCTGATGGGCCTCGGCATTGCGTCGATGCATTATTGCGGCATGGCCGCCATGAAGATGGCGCCGGGTATCCAGTATTCGATGCCCATCGTCGCGCTATCGGTGCTGCTGGCCATCGCGGCGTCGATGGCGGCCCTGCTGATCGCGTTCCGGCTGCGCAATGCGGGCGACGACTATGTCGTCGTGAAGCGCTTTGCTGGCGCGCTGGTCATGGGCCTGGCCATTGCCGGCATGCACTACACCGGCATGGCCGCCGCCAGCTTCGCGCCCGGCGCTGTCTGCCTGACCGTGAACGCCATTGGCGCCGACTGGCTCGCCGCGCTGGTGTCCGTCGCCTCGTTCCTCGTGCTGGCTGGCACACTGTTCTTTCTCGGCTGGCATAACAGCGCGCTGGTCAGTTCCCTGCGCGAAGCCCGGGGCCGCCTCGATCATCTCGGCACGCACGATGCACTGACCAACCTGCCGAACCGGGTGTCGCTGCTGCGCCATATCGAAACAACCATTACCGAGGCATCGCGCACCAACGCGCCGTTCGCCGTACTGTTTCTCGATCTGGACGGGTTCAAGGGCATCAACGATGCACTCGGCCATGCCGTGGGCGACTCGCTGCTGCAGGACTGCGCCACGCGCCTCGTCGACGCCACCGGCACCGATGGACTGGTGGCCCGCGTGGGCGGCGATGAATTCGTGGTGGTGCTCGGCGCAATCGGCGAAGAAGGCAAGGCGGCGGACGTGGCGTCGCGACTGCTGCGCACACTGTGCAAGGAAGGGCTGGCCAATAACGCGCGTCTTCGCACCGCTGCCAGCCTCGGCATCGCCTTCTATCCGAAAGACGGCACCACCGCCGACGAACTGCTGCAAAACGCGGACATCGCGATGTATGCCGCCAAATCCGCCGGACGGAACGCGTACCGTGTGTTCACGCCCGAGATGAGCCTGAAGGCCGACCGGGCGATGGTGCTGCAGCGCGACCTGCCGCACGGCGTGGACGATGGCAGCCTGTACCTGGCCTTCCAGCCCAAGTTCAAGACGCAGAACCGCAACCTGACCGGTGCCGAGGCGCTGATCCGCTGGCGGCATCCGCTCTATGGCGAGGTGCCGACGCCCGAGTTCATCGGCGTGGCCGAACGCTCCGGGCAGATCGTGCAGATTGGCGAATGGGTGGTGGCCGAGGTATGCCGATGGATTCGCCGCTGGGATGATGCCCGGCTGCCAGCCACGCAGATCGCCATCAATCTGTCGGCGGTGCAGTTCGCTGTACCGGATCTTGTGGAGCGCATCGATGCCATCGTGACCGCTGCCGCTGTGTCCCCGTCCCGCTTCATGTTCGAGGTCACCGAGAGCGTCGCCATGCACGATGCCGACAAGACCGCGCAGATCGTGGCGCAGTTCCGCGAGCGGGGCTACGACATGGCCATCGACGGCTTCGGCACCGGCTATTCCAGCCTGGCCCACCTGCAGCGCTTCCGCGTGAAGCAACTCAAGATCGACCGCTTCTTCACGGGCGAGCTCGATGTCCACGAGGTGGAAGGCCGCGCATTGCTGCAGGCCATCGTCACGCTATCGCACGCGCTGCAGATGGATGTGGTGGCCGAAGGGGTGGAGACGCCCACGCAATTGCGCAAGATCCAGGATGTGGGCTGCGACGAGGTGCAGGGGTTCTTGCTGGCCACGCCGCTGGCCGGTGCGGATTTTGAGGCGGTGATGCGTGAGTGTTCTCCCCTCTCACGCTCATCTTTTCTCCCCTCTTCCGCCGCCATTTCGCTCCCCTCTCCCGCCCTGCGGGAGAGGGGTTAGGGGAGAGGGCCGGAGGTTCTGCTTGCCGACCTCATCGCAATTTGCACTGCCGGCCCTCTCCCCTGTAGTGGTCAAGTAATCTTGGACACTTTTTCAGGCAGACCTACTCTTTAAAGCCTCGTACTCGGCCGGCGGCATGTCTTGCGTCGCCGAGTGAAGCCTGCGA
>NZ_SCMX01000011.1 GCF_005503625.1 Cupriavidus sp. 2SB
GAAAAGCGTCGTGGAGGACGCCATCGAGGAGGCGTCCGGCCGCTTTCTTGCCGACACGATGCATGTTGGTCACGGGGAAAGCCCCGTGGTCACGCGTCCGCATGAAATCCTCCCCTTTCGTGAGCTGCTGCCCATGCCTGTCGATACAAATGCCACCGGCGATCCAGGTCTGTGCTTTGTTCACCCACTGCTCGAACGTGTCGAAGCTCCGGAAGACGGCCTCACCGGTCGTCGTCAACACGGCGTTTGTGTGCCATTCCCCCCATTGCTTCAGGAGGAAAGGCACGCCGGCGGCTGCGCACTGGTCGCGCAGGCTGCGGGGCCATGCGGGCAGCATGTATCGAGAACCTGTACCGGATTCGCCGCCAGCGATGATCCAATCGATGGCGCCTGGATCGTACTCGTTGCCCGAGGTATGCAGTAGCTCTCCCGTGGCGGCGGAGAAGACGTCAACGTGGCCAAGCAGCGGCTCCATCGACAGGAAACGAATCTTCGCCGGCGTGCGGAGCAGCTTCGGGATGTCACGGTCCGCCTCGGCCTGGTTCACAATCGTTGCACCGAGCCAGATATCGGCGGGCGCATTGCCAGCGAGCCAGGTGGCCAGCCACGGCACGAGTGGGTTTTCGGCGAAGTCTTCGCGCGACATCAGAACGTTGAATGCCTCGCTCAGCCGCTTCATAGCGTTGCCGATGCGTTTGGTCAGCACCAGCTTGTCGAGGTTCGGCGTCTGGCGCCAGACATCGAGCAGGTCGATGAACCATTCGATGGGCACCTCGTTGTCGAAGACATCGGCCAGGCTCGCGCAGAAAACGCGCTGGCGGCGCCCGTGAACCGCGGCGAAGGCCGCATGCGCGGCGTTCCACCGGAACATCTTGCGCCAGTTGCCGGCGCTTGTGCGGCGCCGTAGCGCACCTGGGCCCCAGTTATGGGCAACACCCCCGCCAAACCGGGCATTGCGCGTCTCAGCGTAGCAATGGTCGCAGCCGGGGCCGACCTTCTGGCAGCCTTCCCAAGCGTTAAAAGTGTGGTCGGTCCATTCAATGTTCGTGTTTTCGCTCATGAAATGTGGTCCTCGAAGAGATCCCGGGTGCGGGTATCTCGTTCTGATTCTTTGGTAACAGCCGACCGACCGGAGTCGGCCTGATGGGCTGCAACTGATTGACCGGCACCGGCAACGATTCGTGCACAGTGCGGGCAGCGCTTGAACCCACGCGGGACACGATCGAGTGGGATCCAACGGGCGCGCGGTCGCATTTGGCGAGCTGTGTCCTTCGGCTTGTGTCCGCACAACGACGTGCCGGTTACCGGGTCAACGGTGTGCACGAAGAAGCCGCCATTTGCACGGGCGAGAAACGGGGTCGAGTCACTATGGGTCAGTCTTGCGTACTGCGTCGTGAGAGCCTTGCTGCATTCCCAATGAGCACCAGTGGCCCCGTGGTAGCCTTGAGCGCGCTCCACACGGCCACCACAAAGCCAGCAGGTGCCGATATCCCGGTGCTCAGCAATGGTCTTGCCGAAGTAGCGATCGTCCTTGGACATCATGGGCGCCTGGGTGCGGCGAAGTAAATGCCTGTACCACAGTGCGCGCAGCCAAAATGGTGGCGCTCCTGTGCTTCGGTCCTATCTGCAGGGGGCGGGCAGCATGGGTGGGCATTCGCGCGCACGAGGAGTTCGACAAGACGCAGGGCAACCAGTTGGCGATCTTCTTCCTTGGACTGGCCGAGCAGATCCGCCGCGATTAGCGATGCAATGTGGCTGACCAGATGCAACGGAGGGTGAAAGGGGGCAGCTTTGGCAGCCGGCACGCAGGGAACACCGGCGTCGGCCGAAGCGTCATGGCCAGCCACAACGCCTGGCCGTTGGGCGGAATTGAGCGTGTCGCACACCCATTGCACGATCACGGCTTTAATGTCGCTCGCGGGATTGGTGTCGAAGTTCTCACTGAAAATGCGCAGCGTGCCGCAAGAGATCACCCCATTGCCGCCACGCCAATGCCCGGTGAACGGTGGCGGTCCACCGGCCGGCGCTGTAAGTTCGGCTGCCAGATCCTCGATCAGGGTCGCGGCCGCTTCGAATGCGTGCGCATCCTGGGTGATACCACCAGCGACTTCCTCCGGGGAACCGATTTGGACCGAGGGATCTGCAGTGATGGCGGAGGCCACCGCACGACAGGTGCGCGCTTTGCCGCGGAGTTCATGAATCCAATACTCGATGCGGTCCTGTGTGGGCAGAGGTTCTGCGGTGAGACCGTATGCTGGTCGCTCATGCTGCTGGGTCTGCGTCGACCACGCCGTGCACTTCGTGTCGTGCTCGTCTTCTTCGTCGCAGACTTCATGCTCGCAGCGGTCGTTTGTCCACGCCGACGGTGGCGTGACGGTAAGGGCGGCACGTCGGACCAAGTTCATCACGGTTTCGACGATCCTGTCCCCACCCATTTCCATGACGTACCCGCCGTCCAGCGTGTGCAGGACGTGCTCAATCTGAAGCCGGGCATCGGCCTCAGACACTCCTTCGTCTAGTGGGACGAGGGCGGCGCGGATCATGGCCATGTCGCGGACACTGGCTTGTGCAGTTGCAGATTCAGCTGGCACGCTCAACAAGCCGCAGGCGGGGTCGAGCAGCGCGTCCATCCGATCCAAAGCCTCGCGGAGTTTACCGCACGTTATGTCTTGCCGGGAGAGGAGGGGGGCGAGATTGGTATCGATCCAGTTCTGAACTTCGGCGCCGCTCCACATCTTGCGGAGTGCGGCGGGGAAACGGGGAAGCGAAATCATGGTGTGAGGGAGAGGACGAAATTATGGTGTCATCAGCCTAGCCGCTGGCGTGCAAAGTCAAGTCGGGGCGACCTACGCGCGCGTCAGCCGATGTGGAAACGGGACTGGATCGCATCCAAGGTGCGGCCGTCGTTGGGTTGGTCGAGCCGCTCCAGTGAATCCAAATCAGCTTTCCAATCGGAGCCGCAGATCAAGGATCTGCTTCGCCATCTCACCCCTCCACGGTCCGCTGATCGCGCATGGCGGCGTGCTGAATGCGCTGGAACTCACGCTTTGCGCTCGACTTCCTTCCGTCGTTGTTGCTAGGCAACTCGGTCGCATGAACCACCATGCATGTCTCGCAGCGCGCCTCATAGGCAGTCGCCTCCCCCGTTCCGCGACCCCCTGAAATTGGGAGTATCCAGACGGTTTTCTCTCCGCCGCATTTGTGGCAATCGAAATCCATCACGTACCTCCCTTCGCATCCGCCCCCGCCTCGCCGCTCTGGGTGCGTGCCTTCGCGTTGGCGCGGAGAATCAGTGCGGCCAAGTCGTCAATGGCTTGGTGCCGCGAGCCGAAAGCCTGCGTCAGCATGTCAATCAAGCGCTGGTCGCCCGGCTGCGTGACGTTGATCGTTGTGAGATCCGCCTGCGCAGCGGGTGCCGGCGCCGCGATCATGGCACAGACTGCCTCGGCAAATGCCACGATGGTTTCCGGCTCCAAGCCAGTGCCGTATGGCGCTATGGATGACCATGCCGCGTAAGCCTGCTCAGGCGTCAGCTTCGGCGCTGGTGCGGCGGGCGCAGCGATGGCTTCGAGAGTTGCTGGCACTGTCATTTCTGCATCGTTGTAGATCGAAGCGCCAGGAATGCGCGTCATCGTGTTATGGGCGTCCCATGCAATTTGCTTGCGTTGCTCCGCCGTCAGCCCTCGCCCCGTCGCTGCGTTGCTGGCATCCTTGGCAGGATCGGTATTGGGCGCGGGAGGAACCGCTGCGAGCATTACAGCCCAGTCCTTGCGACGGCGGTCCCAGCGCTTCACAGTCTCGCCAACGCTGGCAGGCACGATTCGCCCGATGTCAACCGCATGAAGCATTTCCTCGGTCGGGTTCACGGGAACTAGCATCCAGCCTTGCGGGATCGCAGCGTTGCTGACATCCCCAGATTGGGCGGCGAGGATGGCGCGGAGCTCGGTGGCGTGCAGGTCAAGGCCGCGATTGCGCGCGACTTGCGCCGCAATCGTCAGCCCCGCCTGGCGTGCGTTGCCGTTGGTCGTGCCACCGGCATCAAGCGTGCCGTTTTCCGTGACTGTCATGCTTGCTCCTTGTATATGGTGAGGATGACAATTGAAACCTTAATCGCGAGCCGTGCGTTCGCGCTTTGCTCGCACTTTTTGGTGAAGACGCAAAACATGTGCGTTTCGTCACCCTAGCGGGCAACGTTAGAAGTCAAGGTGGAAAGCGTCCTTGGAGCGTCAAAGGGAGGGCCTCGCCTTTAGCCAACCCAAAACGGACTGCAGCCGCTCGCAGCAGCTCGGTATCGACGTTGTCCTCCGCCAGCGCGGTGAGCACGGCGCGTGCGAACCCGTGGAGCGCCGCCAGTTCCTCGCCGATAGGTCCCTGCGTGTAGAGGAACAACCCGTTCTGCATGCGCCGCACCGCAGTCGTCTCCGTAGCCATGCGCAGCAGTAACGTTTCTGCCGTGTCGTGGCTGACGCCAAGATGACGCTGCAGGAGCACAACAGACGCTGCGCGATGCTCGTGGACAAGCGCAATTGTCCTTGCGAACAGGGCTTCGCGATCAGCGTGCATCGTGCGACGGTGACTTGGCTTGGGGCAGCGGCACTTGGGTGAGGGACGTCGACACCGCATCCCATTCGACAAACGGGACACCCTGTGCACGATAGTGCTGGCGCTTGGCCGCCATACGCGCGTCGTACTCCGGGTTTCCGGTCATGCCCAGCACCTCGATGACGACCTCCGGTTCGACATCAGTCAATACGAAGTCGGGATGGACGACGGCGCGGCCAATGTGGCGCAGGGGCTTGCGGAACGCACGGCGCTGGGCGACCAGGTGATCGGCCATAGCGACTTCGTACGACGAATCGCACGGCAGGAACTGGCGGTTCGCGAGCATTGCGGCCACGTTGACCACGGTCAGGTAGCCGGCTTTCGATCGCTCAACCAGCAAGACGGCGACGCAGCGTTGGTCGTCCTTGCCAAGTGCCGCCAGGGCCCCGCCGAAAGAAGATTGCAGGCGGGCGTAGATCTCGGCCGCCATGAAGAAGCGCTGCGTGCTCTGGCGCAACACCAGCTTGCCGCCATACCGGGTGGCTCCGTGCGACTCGACCTCCCCGATTACGATGCCGCGCGGGTTGCCTGTCGAATTGGGGGCGAGGCGGGCCTGCCACGCGTCGAATTCGGCCAGGATTTCTGTCTTGCGCGCCGGGTCCCATCGTTGCATGACGTGCAGCAATTCAGCGGCGGGCTTGCCGTTGATGTGGCAGTCGGCTAGCTCCGTGGTCAGCTGGGACCAGCACGCGTTCCAGCCGCGCGAGCCGTTGCCGGACCAGACGTTCAGTCCCGCTTGCTCCCACGCGTACTCGAGAAAGGCGAGCAGGCCTGCGGAGCGCCGCTGGGGCTTGGTGCTCTGCGCTTGCGGGGTCCGTTGCACGGTCTTCGCCGGCGTTCGCGTGCTTGCAGACAGCGTGGCATCCAGGCGGATGTCATGGCGGCCGTCGCGCACGCGGAAAGCGTCGAGGCTGTCGACGACATTGGTCTTGGATTGCGCCTGCCGATGGAAGGGGCATGCGCCGCCGTGGTGATGGGCCTGGTCCGGCCAGCGCGCCAGCAGGAAGATATCGCGGTGGCGTCGGATCACCAGCTTGGGCCGTGGACGGCTGGAGGTGCAGCCGCATTCTGCGAACCCTTGTACGGTCTTCGCGCGTTCCAGTTGCCGGGCATAGCGGCCCGGGTCTTCCAACACATCGCCCAACGGGAACTCGGTCCCGCCAATCCGCACCGTGATCATGATTGATTCTCCTCAGACGCCTGCATCGCGGAACATGGTGTAGAGATCGCGCCGGATCTCGCTCACGTCCAGGACGTGCTTGGCGCGGGTCATGGCGACATAGAGCAGTCGCATTTCCTCTGGGGCCATCGTGAGCTGGCCTTCGTCATTCTTGAATTTGAAGTCGCCGGCGAGCTGGACGCGGTTCCATTCGAGGCCTTTGGCGCGGTGGATGGTGGAAACGATGTAGTCCGCCTCGTCCTCCGGGGCAACGCGCGTGAGGATGAGCCTGAGGTAGTCGACCCCCTCGCTGTCGATCAGCGTGACGAGTGGCTTGAGGTCCCGGCCTGCGAACGACTCGGCGTACTCCTGCACCTCATCCCACGTCTCGAAGAGGGCGAGGGTCGCTGGAAAACCGACGCGCTGGCCGCGCATGAGCTGCTCTGCGCCGTCCGCGAAGGCGCGCAGCTCATCGACGTTGGCTCGGACCGCCACACGGTCACCGCGGCCGATGCCTTGCGCGAGGTGGGTCAGCACCGTGGCGTTCTTCCGACACAGGATGGCGTCGAATCGGTCTTGGCCGGGGGAGGACTCGTGCAGGACGCGTGAAGCGACATGGTCCTGGCCACGTACGGGCGTTTGCTCGTCCATCAATTGCAGCACGCGGCTGGCGAGCTGGGCGATAGCGGGGCCGAAGCGGAACGATTCAGTCAGTGCGCACTCGGGCGCGCGGATATGCTCCATGGCGTTCACGGCGCCACGCCATTCGTAGATTTGCTGGTAAGGGTCGCCAACGTAGATGACCTGGCACTGCTGGGCGCGCAGCACGGAGAGCATGAGGCCATCCGCATCCTGCGCCTCGTCGAACAGGATGAAATCTGCGCCGATGCGGGGCCGGCTGAGTTGCCAGAGTTTTACGTAGCAGTCGTGTGAAATGGCTGATGGCGCCGCCGGATCGAGGTATTCCGACCAGAGGCGTTTGACGGACGGCAACAGCGATTCGCGCAGATGCTCGGCTTCCTCGTCCTTTACGATCGCCTCGACCGGGATGTGCCATGCGAGCGGTTCGGACTGGGCGGAGCGGCAGAAGCGGGCGGCACCGTCCATCACCATCCGGGCGACCTTGCTCGGACTGAGTTCCAGATCCTTGCCAATCGTGGTAGGCAGGCGCAGTTTGCCAAAGCCATAGCGCAACGCCAACTGGTGGGGCGGCTCCACCGGATTTCTCAGCTTGCGGGTGATCTCGGGCCGCGTGCCGCTGTAGGCCAGCGAGTGCACCGTGCGGCAGCGGGTGTTTTGCGGGAATTTGCGGGCCGCTTCGTTGGCGATCTCTTTGTTGAAGGCGAGGTACAGACCCCGGGCACGGCCGCGAGCCTCGGCAGCCATGCGCAGCGTTGAGGTCTTGCCAGCGCCGGCATACGCTTTGACCTTGACGGCGCCGCCGGCGCCGACTGCTTCGACGACCTGATCCTGTTCAGCGGTTGGCTTCATGCAATCTCCAGTGCAGCCTGTTCCGGCATCATGGCCAGGACGCGCCGACGGACCGCGAGCATGTTTGCGCGGGAGGCCTCTGCGCGTCGTGCAGCTTCGCCGCTGACCATGTCAACGATGTAGGCGAAGTAGAAGGGGGTTGTAGGACCCGTCCACGCCAACCATTTCGTACGGATTTCGGCGCGAAGTTCGGCTGCCAGGGAAAAGTAGACGGCGCGTTTCTCACGCCAGATCCGGGCGTGCAGGCTGCGCGTCGTGCGCTCCAGGTTGTCTGAGCGACGCTGACGGCGCGCGAACTCCTCGTCCGGCGAGTGCTGCTCGGCCGCGACGTGTTCCGCAAAGAGCGGGTACCTGTCGCGCTCGCGTTGCTGCTTGCGGGCGAAGGCAGCCTGGCGGCGTGCATTGAAATTGATGGGATCGTGGCGTCCGTGTCGGGTAAATCGCATGGCGGCTAGGTATTTGGTGGTCTGAGACCAAGATACCGGCCCCACGCCGAAGTCAAGGCGGCCGGCGGGCGTAGTTCGCCGCCAACCATTCTCCGGGTGATTTCCGTCGGGGTTAGGCCCGAAAGCTATAGAATTTGGGGCGCCTTTTACCGGAAAACCATGTCGCACACACCCATCAGCCGAGAGGTATCCCTCGGGAACCGCCCCCAAAGCGAGCCGCAGTTCATCGCGCCCGGAGAGCCGGAGTACGGCGAGATCGCCAGGCTCGACGCCTTCATCTTCAAACGCTATCTCGACCGTGTGTTCTGGCACCCTCGCCCTGAGGTGCTGCGCTTCGAGGTGCGCGCTGTGCCGTCGCCTGTCGGTAGCGTGTACGACGTGGTCGCACTCGTGGGCCAGGGAGAGGGGGAGGTCTGGTTTTCTGAGGCGGCCGTGCCAGCGCGCTGGGACTACGTGGCCATCACCGAGGCGACGGATGGGCTAGGGCGACTGCAGCGCGACAAGCTGAAGGCGCAAGGCAAGCTTCCTGAGGACTACAGGGCGTTCATTGGCGATGGACCCATGCAGGACTATTCCAATCTGGAGAACCCGGAAGAGGTTGAGCAGCGGCGCTGGGCCGTAGTGAACCGTCTCCGGGAGGCTAACCGCCTGGCCCGACATGCAACAAAGGGGGAATAGCCGATGGCCGTCGATATCCTGAGCCGCTCGGCGGAACTCCACAACGCCGCAGTGACTGGCATGGCCCGCGCCACGCCCGTGGATCATCCGCGGACGATCTGTGCTTACCAATGCGCGTTAATGTCCGTGGAACATGCAGCAGGCGCCGTTGCATTGCTCACGATGGGCATGCCTAATGCCGCGATGGCACTTTTCCGACCGCAGTTCGAAACCCTGATCCGTGGCGTTTGGCTGCTGGAAGCGGCAGGCGAGAAGTGGGTGCGGCAGTATCACGAGCCACTTAGCGAAGAGTCGGCGCGGGCAGCGGACAAGGCGCCGGGCCTCAAGGTCATGTTCGACGAGCTGCTCAAGCTCGATGACCCGCGAGTGAAAGGAATCGTGGGGCATCTGGACGAGTATCGCCAGCAATCCCTGCGCGCCATGAACAGTTTCACGCACGGCGGTATGAATCCCATGTCCAGATCCGGTTCCGGTTACCCGATGGGACTGATTGACAATGTGGTCAGGTGCGCAAATGGCCTGGTCACCTATGCGGCGCAGATGGCTGCGCTGGTCTCGACAGACGCTCAGCCCAACATGGTTCCCGTGCGCGCACTCCACGCCGACTTTGCGGATTGCATGCCGGCGAAGAAGCCCGATGCATGACTAGCGTCTTGCCCTAGGCGCTGGTGCGCTGTACTATCCACTCGATTCTCCGCGCTACCGCGCATCGACCTCGCCGGCGTACCGGCCATCTTCTTCTTTCACCCATTGGGGCTATGTCCCCACATGGGTCATGGCTCCCATTACTTTGGAGCCATCATGTCTCACATCGACGCCCCTGAAACTGCCGGTGCCATCGTTGCACTGGTCGTGATTCTTTTCACAGCGCTTTTCTTCATCGTTACGACGGTGAGCATACCGCTGCTGTACCTGCAACTTTCCACGCTGACAGTCGCCGTTCTGGTGGTTGCTGTGTTGTGGGTCCTTGCCAGGTTCTCTCATCTGTCGGGCCAGCTGGTCTGACCATCGCCGCGCGCTGCCCATCCGGCACGCGCGGCCCTCCACACCCATCCGGGAAGCGTCCCGATGGGGCGTTTCCCGTCTCCCATTTAGGAAACGCAATGCTCCGCCCCAAGACAATTGACATCGAAGTCGGGCCCGTCCCGGCCGAAGAATCGTGTGCGCAGGTTGGCCGCGACGACTACAACGAGCGCTCGCGACGTGAATGCGCTGTGTACATCCGGCAATTGCAGCGCGTCTTCAATTTCCCGGACGCGACCATCCTGAAGTTTGTTCGTCGCGGCTTCCCGCATGAACTCGGGCGGTACCACGAGGTGGTGGCAGTCATGACGGCAGAAGGTGCAGAAGTATTTGACGAAGACCGCTTGCCGCACGCTTGGGATCATGTCGCTCGCGCCGAACTGACGTGGTTGCGCCTTCAGCAGCAGTGGCGCGAGACAGTGCTTGCGCGGCCGTCGGCCATTGCCCTTGTCCCGGAGATATTCCGGGCGCAAGAGATTCCGGAATTCCCGAATCACCCTGTTGCGCAGTGGTGGGCTATGGGCTTTTCCCCCGCCGTGCCATCGCTCGGCTTGCACTGAGCATCGCAATTTCCCCGCATGGGACCGAGTCCCTGCGGGTCGGTCCCGATATTCCTTCGAGACCATATGTACAACCAGTTGATCGGCCAGTTTCTGGCCGCGGAACACTTCAGCACGACCGATATGGATCGGGTTGCCAAGCTGGAGGCCACTCTGTTCCCCAATGCGGCGCGCCTCGCCTGCCGGCGTTCGAGTGAATCTCGGCTGCGGTACCGTCGTGCCTTCCTGAAGCGCCTTGCAGCAAACCTTGTCGACAAGGCGAGTACGCAGATCGGGGAGCGCGTCGACGAAACACGGGTCCAGTTGGATGGTCCCCGTAATGTCTGGCAGGTGATTGACGCCGGCCAGATTCCCGATCTCGACAAGCTCTGGCATGTCTTGGTTGCCTCAAAAGCTCAGCCGTTGCCTATCGAGCAGGCCGTAAGCGTGCTGCGAAGCGCCTTCGCGGATAACACGAACCTGAGCATGAGGCTGACGCGGCAACTCGGAATCCTGCGCCTTGCGGCTCCGTCCGAGCCGGCGGCCGGCCATACGCCCGGTATGCGGTGGCTTTGTGCCGGCGCTGTCGACCGGGTTAACCTGGTTCTAACTGGGTTGGCCGTCTTCGCCAAACGCTCTGGCGAGCTGGCAATGGCCGCCTGCCTCAGTGAGTTTCGCGTCGACGCGCCGTTTGTATCTCCCCAGCGGCGCGCCTTCCCTGGTGTCGAGATCCGCCAGTTCAACGAGCAATGGGAGATCAGATTGCACCGAGAGCTTGCCGAGCGCCTGGCGCAGTTCGTCGGCACCTGAACCCTTTTCTTCCACCCCGTCCGGGAACGTTCCCGGCAAGGGGGCGTTTCCGGATCCATTGATCCCAACGAAATGCCCCCAAATTCCATTCAATTCCGTTGCTGCAGTACTGCCGCGTACCCGTTTCTGCGTAGGCCGGGTCAATGAGCAAGGCCGCCAAACGCAAGTTCGAAGGCACGGCCAGCGACCCGCACAAGCAGCTGCTGTCGTTCTTCAAGGCCTTCGGCCACCGGCACTCGATGCACGAGGTCTTCTCCGACTTCGTCGAGTTGTCGGCGCTGACCATCAGCAATGCCGTCGATCGCCATCAGTTCGATGCGCGGGAGAAGCGTTACCTGGAAATCGTGAAGCGGTACGAGCGCGAGGATCTGGAGCGCTTCTCGCACATGCTGGGGGCCCTGACGCTGACATTCGAAGACCGGGTGCAGCAACTGGTGCCCCACGGCGACGGCCTGGCCGATGTGCTTGGCCAGACATACATGATGCTCGAACTCGGGAACGATCGGGCAGGGCAGTTCTTTACCCCGTACAGCGTCTCTCGCCTGATGGCCAGCATCAATATCGGCGACGGCAATCCGTACGTTGACCGGGACGGGTTCGTCACGATCAGCGAGCCGGCATGCGGTGCCGGTGGGATGGTGATCGCTTGCGCGGATGCACTTCATGACGCAGGCCGCAACTACCAGCAGACGATGCATGCGACCTGCATCGACATCGATCCAAGGTGCGTCCACATGGCGTACGTTCAATTGTCGCTCCTGAATATCCCCGCCATCGTCGTACACGGCAACGCGCTCTCCGTCGAGGCTTGGGGCACCTGGTTCACGCCGGCTCACATCCTCGGTGGTTGGGGCGCGAAGCTGCGGGTAAAGCGGTTCCGTGAGGCTATGGAATCGCTGACTCCGGAGTCCGTTGACACCGACGAATCCGCTGCCCCGTCGTTGCCGACTGGATCGACTGACCTTGAGGTTGAATCCATTCTCCACGTGAGTGCAGATCCCGAGCAGGCGCGCTTAACCACACCGGCGATGCGGGTCTTCGTGCCAGATGACCAGCTTGCGCTGTTCTGACGGCGAAAAGACGCCGAAATTGCCAACCTTTCGGGGTCATCGACCGGCCCACTAAGCCATAAGATGGTTTCCGTAGCGCCCCGCTACGGAACTCTCTCAAGATGGACCCGTTCTCCCCGCCCTCCTCGTGAGGGCTTTTTTTTTGAAGCCGTGGGCGATTGCCGCAGATGCACCGGCAAGTCCAGAGGGTTAGGGTAATCCCCCATAAGCGGGGTGCAGGGCACGGCGAATCCGCCGATATTCAGATGCCGCGAATTGAAGGGTAGCGGCCAACGAAACATGGAGAAATTGTCATGCGCAATCAGCGCACTTTGTCGTTCCCAGGGTCTCTTGCTTTGGCATTGCTGACGTCGGCCGTGCTAGCGGCATGCGGAGGTGGCGGCGATGGCGGAGAGCCCGCCACGCAATCCACTACAACGGCCGCGACCGCGCCGAGCGGTCCGGCTACCCAGACGCCCGCCGATCCGGCTGCCAAGCCAACCAGTGTCGTTGCACCGGCCTGCTCGAATTGCGCTGCGGTCGATGCGAATACCTACGCCGGCTCTGGCGTCGGTGTCTGGCAGAGCATGAATGCCACGACGGCAGCCGTCGACATGCCGATCAGCATCGCCGGCCTGACCGGCCAAGACGTGACCCTGGTGTTCACGAACCAATCCGGCACCGCCCAGACGATGCCGACTGTCGCGCTGACCGCGTCGCAGTTGCCGACGGTGGCCGCGAGCGCCATCCAGTGGGATGACGGCGTCAGCGCCGCCAAGGGCCGGATCGCCGATTACAACCGCGATGGCTGGGCCGCCAAGGCAGGCGCCCGGGGCACCGGCGCCAGCCTGTCGACGTTCGGCGCCACGCCGCCGCTGCGTGCCGCCTACACCGTGGGCGACACGCGCAACTGGTATCACGAGGACAACAGCTCGCGGGCAACCACGCTGGTCCGTACGGATACGACCGCCGACGGCACGGTCGTCAACTTCTGGGTCGAGGATACGGAGAACAACCCGCTCAAGGTCAGCACGGCCATCGTCGCCGCGCTGGAAGCGGGCTTCGTGCCGGCCGGCAAGATCTACGACCTGCTCAAGCAGACCGGCGGCCCGGTGTGGGGTCCGCACGTGTACACGGACCTGATCTCTGGCGCCGTGGCGCAGCCGATCGACATCGTGATCCTGAACTTCGACAACAACGCCACGCCGTTCGGCATGGTCGGCTACTTCTACGGTCGCAATGCGCTCACGGCTGCCGCCGAGCCGCTCAGCAACCAGTCGGTGTCGCTGTACCTCGATGCCGAGACCCTATACCTGGGTGGCGCGTCGGGCATGAAGTCGATGCTGCTGACGATGGCGCACGAAGGCATGCACATGCAAAACTTCTACCGGCGCGGCGTGGTGAAGGGTCCGGCCTACGCCTTTGCCACGTGGCTGGAAGAGGGCACGGCGATGATGATGGAGGACTTCGCGAGCCAGTCGATCGACCCGACCTACAACGCGATCCGCGATGTGCGCTTCCCGAACTACATCGGCTACAAGGCAGGCTCGTATAACTGCAGCCTGCTGACGTGGGACCCATTCGGCGCGGCCTGCGACAGCTATTCGGTGTCCGGCTCGCTGGGCGGCTTCCTGGATCGGCAACTCGGCCTGGGCTTCTACAAGCACCTGCTGACCAATGTCGGCAGCACGGACTCCGTTGCCGTGCTTGACGCGTCGATCAAGGCGATCGCGCCGACGTCCAGCCTTGGCGAGCAGCTGCGCCGCTTCGCCGCCACGTCTGGCGCGCTGATGAAGGCGCCGAGCCCGACCGGCTTCGGCTTCCCGGCCCGCGCGGAAGGTGGCTTCACGCTGCCGGTGATCGATCCGCAGGCGCAGCTGGCCAGCCGCACGCTGACGCAGACGGTGCCGTCGACGCTCCAGCCCTACGCGAGCCTGCCGGTGGTGCGCAAGGCCGTGAACGGTACGTATAGCGAGACGGTCAAGGTTCCGCCTAACTCGACGTTGTCGGTCGTGATTCAATAAGACCCCCGGGGCGGCAACAGCCGCCCCTTCGTTTTTTGGGATTGTCATGCAGAAGATCGTACTGACCGCACTAACGGCACTCGGCCTTGCGGCCTGCGCGGGCGCGGCAACGGAGCCTCAGACGCAAACGCTGGTGGGGGAGATTCACATCAAGGGTAACGAGCCATTCCCGACCGTGGTGTTGGAGACGGCTGCCCATGAGACCTGGGAGCTGGTGGGAATGCCTTTGGACGAGGCTCGCTCGCTCGTTGGCCGCGAAGCGACTGTAGAGGGCACCGTAGTCAAAGCGCCGGGGCCTGGCGTGTGGCTGCCATCCCTGCGAGTGCGAGGCACTCCGCGGAAATCCGGACGGTGACTCGACTGGGAGAGCAATGAAATTCGAGGCGAAGCATTCCAATGCCTGTCCATCGCCTTTTCCGAGGACGCCAAGCAGGGAGCGCTCCGCGTTTTTCTCTCGTAACAAGTTCGAAATCGAGCATATTCCGAGATGGACAAGGATGAATATCAAGGGCGCCAAGACCCTCAAACCTTCCCAAATCCGCCACCTACTCCGCGTCACCGAGGCTCATCCTGACGCACAAGGGCGGGCCCTATGAACTAAGCGTCAAGCGCAGAATCAACGAGGCCGGCGAACGGGTCGATTACCTTGCAGCCGACAGCCTGCAAAGCTATGTGACGGGGCTCTATCGAGCGGCCGGGCTTGGGAGGGACTACAGCAGCCACTCAAGGCGACGGACGTTCGCCAGTTGGCTTCTGGCGCAGGGGCATTCGCTCGAAACCGCGCAACTGCTGTTGGGACATGCCGAGCTGGATCATGTTGCTCCCTATTTGGAAGTGCCGAAGAAAGAATATCGAGAGGCGATAGCCGAGTTGGACGCTGGCTGAATGTAAAGATCTAAGCACAAATGCCGATACCTCAACGAGGTGTTGGTGCGCCACTCCCTGACGCTATCAATGATTGCACTTCATTGTGTGCGTGCTATCATTGATAGCGCGACGACAAGGAGTGGCAATGGCAAATCTTTTGGTTCGAAATGTCGATGAGGGACTCGTGCAACGACTGCGTGAAGTGGCCGCAGCTCACGGGCGTAGCGCTGAAGCCGAACATCGTGAAATCTTGGCCAAAGCGTTGGGCGGGACGAAGCGCAAGAGTTTTGCGGAAGTCCTTATGAGCATGCCCAACGTTGGCGAGGATGCCGACTTTGCACGCGTTGATGACGTGGGAGAGGTCGCGCGTGTATTTGGTTGATACCAATGTCATCAGCGAGGTGCGAAAGCGCCTGCGTGCTAACAAAGGTGTGCTGGCATTCTTTCGTCAGGCAGTCAAAAAGGATAACGGTCTCTATCTGTCCGTGGTGACTGTGGGCGAGTTGCGGCGAGGTGTCGAGGTGGTTCGTCACCGTGGCGATGAGCAGCAGGCGGCAATGCTTGACGCATGGCTGGAGACTGTTCTGAGTGATTTCGCGCAGAACATCCTTTCGGTGGACGAGGAAGTTGGCCAAGTGTGGGGACGCCTTCGGGTTCCGCATCCCGAGCACGCGCTAGACAAGCTGATCGCTGCAACTGCCCTGATACATGACCTGACCGTTGTAACGCGCAACGTAGAAGACTTCGGGGGGCTGGGTGTCCGAGTGCTGAACCCATTCGACTAAGGAAAAGGAGCGTTTCAAGTATGAGGATAGCAACGAACTTTGTCTTGCTCGTAATCGCGCTGGCGATGTTCGCCTACGCCTGGAACATCCTGACGCAAAAGCGCCCGGCCGTTCAAGGTGCGCCTTGTATCGCGCAGCAAAGGGGTAAAAGCAACTGCCGACGGCACGCCGGTAGTGTGCCACCAAGATATGGGTTGGAAGCCCGCCCAGTAAGACAAGGGAAAAGTGGAAAGACGATGTTCGAGCGAATTGACGCACTAATCACCACGCATGATTTCGCCTTTCAGGCCTGGCAAGACCGCTACGGCAAAGGCGTGTGGGCGGCGCTCGGGGTGTGGGAGAACATGATCGATACCGTCCGCGACCTATCAAGCGCGGGCGATCTCGACATGATCCCGGCAATGGAGTACGTATTCAGCGTCGATTGGCTGCCGATGGAAACCGGTCGCACCCTCAATGAGGCAATGGCCGCACTGGAAGCGAAGCTGGCCGCGCTACCGCAAGAGCAACTGACCCGCGGTTCCGAATGGACGTCTGCGGTCTCGCGCGCGATCGAGGATCTGCGTGACACATGGAATGCTGTGCGCGGCTATGGTGATCTTGATGGCAAGCTTCCGAAGCTTCCTGCTGACTTCGCCGAGCTCGGCGCTGCAGGGTAAAAGACAACGGAAAAGACTGACTGAACCATGAAAATTTTGCCCGTTGTGACATTGACGATGGCGGCACTGGGGGTGTCGGGCTGCTCGGACGCCGGCTGGGAGCTGGCGATGGCCAGCGTCGCGTTCGCGCAGTGCCGGCTGGAGGAAGGCGCAGCTTGCCAGAAGCAGCCACCGGCAGGGACGACCTTCCAAGCGGCGACGCTCACCCGCAGCGGTGACGCAGTGCGCGTACGCGGGGTCCTAAAGGACCCCGCGGCCTGCGAGAGCTTCGTGCGCAACGCCCGGCCATTGCGGCCCGATGTCGTGGTGCAGGCCGTGGTGAACAACACCGTTGTCAAGCCGTACGGTGACGCGCCCTTGGAGCGGTCGATCACGTCCGCGTGTGCCACGGGGCCCTACGACGTATCCGTAACGGTGGGCAAGCCGTCCTAACGCAGTCGCAATAGACAGGAAAAGCAGAAATGGTGGAAAGTACTGCAATAAAATGCGGCGAGCGCGACGCCGAAGAGGCGAGGTTCTCCTTCTCCGGCCCCTCCCTGGCACTACTGATTCTCAACTGTGTTGTGTTCGGCAGCTGCGTAGCTGGGATCTTTTTCAATGCTGCTTCGCGCAACCCGGCGGCCATCCTTGCTAGCTTGATCGGCATGGCCGGCAGCGCATTCGTGGTTATATTGACTGTTTGGCGAACGCGCGTTCGATAACCGCGATATAGGACGACAGAAGCCGGTATGAAGGGAAAGAGTATTTTCTTTCAGGCCGAAGCAGAGCGAGTCCGCGAACTCCAACGGAAGGTTCGCAGGGCGGATCGTGATGAACAGAAGAAGCTCCGCGACCGCCTGCGAAATGATATCGGCTTCTATATCTCGGGATCACCCTCGCGGTGTTTTGCGCGACGCTCTGCGTGGCGTAGTGGCGGCTGGCCTCGCAGCATCTGGCAGAGTACGAGCGATTCGATGACCCTTCTCGGCTGCCGATTGTCCTGGACGCCATGACGAAGCGAGCGCGGAGGGAAGGCGATTGGCAAACACTGGAGGAAATGCGCGACGAAGTGCGTCTTGCTCTCGCGGCCTTGGACCGTCTGAGGCACGACACGGCTGAGCGGAAGCTGCGCGAATCGAAAGCAATCGGGCAGCGACAACACTGACAACGGAAAAGGACATGGATCTGCCTGACTGCGGGATCCCGCACCCTACTATCGCAGGTGCTTGATTCCGAAACTGGCCTAGGATATCCTCACGGCACCTACCGCGTCCTAGACGCATCGACCCCGCACCTCCTGGTGCCAGCTTCTGCAGTACGGTGGCCGGCCAGCATAGCCTGGTAGTCCAACCTTCTATCCCCTCGGGAACCATGTTCCCGGTGCGGCAACGGGTTCCCCTATTCTCGCGAGAACCCACAATGCAAAATCCTACCGTTGTTATTGGCAGCATCCGTCCTGGCCGCAACCCGCGCAAGTACTTCGATCCTGCCCAGATGGCCGAGCTGACCGAATCCGTCCGCGTAGACGGGGTCATCCAGCCCATCTTGATCCGTCCCATCGAGGATGATGAGCACGGCCACGAGTATGAGGTGGTAGCCGGCGAACGCCGGTATCGTGCTGCAATGGCGGCCCACGGCGACAGGTACGAGATGCCTGTCAACATCCAGGTGATGACCGATGCCGAAGCCGATCGTAAGGCGCTGATCGAGAACATCCAGCGTGCCGACATGGCTCCATCCGAGGAGGCCGTGCAAGCGTCGAAGATTGTCGGTCAACTGAACGGCGACCGCGACGAAGCGGCCCGCCAGCTTGGCTGGTCGCGCTCAACGCTCGACAAGCGCCTGGCGCTGATGAACTGCAGCGAATCCGTTCTGGAAGCGCTCAACACCCGTACGATCCAGCTCGGCCATGCCGAACTGCTGGCCACGCTCGCCAAGGACAAGCAGGACAAGCTCCTGCCGGTCATCGTGAGCGAGAAAAAGCCCGTTGCGGAACTGAAGAAGACGATCGAGGCCGCCGCGTGCAGTCTCGAAGCCGCCATCTTTGACAAGACTGAGTGCGCGGCGTGCCCGCACAACTCGTCGTTGCAAACGGAGATGTTCAGCGAAGCCATTGCCACCGGCAACTGCACAAACCGCGCATGCTACGACGGCAAGCTCACCAGCAAGCTCGAAGGCATCGCCTATGGGCTCAAGGACGAGTATCCCATCGTGCGCATCATCCGGGTGGGTGACAACCACACCCGGATCCAGTTGAAGGTTGAAGGCCCGACTGGCGTGGGCGATGAACAGGCGAAAGCCTGCCACGCGTGCCAGAACTTCGGCGCCGCCGTCAGTGGCCTGCCCGACTCGATGGGCAAGGTCTACAGTGGCCAGTGCTTCGATACCGTTTGCAACCAGAGCAAGGTTGCCGCGCGTATCAAGGCCGAGAAGGATGCCACCAAGGCGCCTGCAGCCAAACCGGCAGCAGGTGGCAAGGCGGCGCCTGCGAAGAAGGGCGACCAGTCCTCTGCTGCGGCCGAAAAGCCGGTGACGTCGATCAGCGAGAGTGAAAAGGTGAAGGGGTACCGCACCGCGCTCTGGCGCAAGGCACTGCGCAAGGAAGTTGCGCAGAACGCCGAACAGGCGAACTCGTACCTCCTGGCGGTTGCACTGAACGGGCTGGCGCGCAATATCGCCGGCGACGTGATGGGCAAGTTTTTCGAGAAGCTGACCGAGCAGAAGTCGTCATCGTCGCTGCAGGGCTGCCTGACGGCCATCCACGCGCTGGATGACCAGAAGCGCCAGCAGCTGACGATCGGACTGACCGTTGCCGCTATCGATGGCGTGGAGGTAGGCAATCTCCGCGAACTGTGCCGGTATCACAAGCTGGATCTGCGCAACCACTGGAATCTCCAGCAAGCACAGGATTTCCTCGAAATGCTCACCAAGTCGGAGATGAAGGTTCTCGCCGACGAACTGGGTATCCGCAAGGCGCTCGGCGATGGTTTCGCCAAGCTATTCAACAAGTCGAAGCCCGAAGTCATCGCCGGCCTGCTGGCGGTGGAAGGTTTCGACTACACCGGAAAGCTGCCCAAGGTTCTGGGCTACTGATCCACTCAACTCTCCATCTGCAGAGGGCGCCCAGGCGCCCTCTGTCATTTCATTTCCCCAAAGGATTCAACATGTTCACTGAATTGATGCCGCTCGTTCGCGCGAGCGACAAGGTCGTTCTCACCCTCACAATGCAAGGCGACACGATGTCCGTCGTCGTGATGCCCGTCATCAAGGACGCTGCGGACCCCGCACTGACAAGGCCCCTGATGCTGTCGGCTACGCCGGCGGAAATGGATGCCGAATTCGCGGCGGCCGTCACCAGCGTGACCGAAGCCCATCGCTCGCTTGCCGAGCAGGCCGAGGCCACGAGGTCGATTCTCGATGCCGCCAAATCCACGCAATCGTCCAAGGCGACGAAAGCGCTGGCCAAGGCCGCATCGCCGTCGGCGCCCGACACCACCAGTGATGGCGGTGATGCTGACGAGTCGGAAACCGGTGACGGCGCGCAAGTCGAGGCGAAAGCTGATACGAGCGCACCGGCGTCCACCGGTACCGACCTCGCTTCCCTGTTGTAAAGGAGAACCGACATGGCACTCGAAGTAACGCAACTCACCCGTGAGTTTTCCTACAACGGCATGACGCTTCCTGACGTGGGCCCGCAGTTCTCGCCCGACCAGGTGCGCGATGTCTATTCCGCTCAATACCCCGAGCTGACCACCGCCGCGGTGGACGGCCCGGAAGTGACGGGTGGTGTCGCTCGCTACACGTTCGTCCGCGCCGCCGGCGCAAAGGGCGCGCATGCGCAAATCTGACTTGATGAGAGCGCTGGCATCTGCCCAGTTCTCTTCCACTACGAAGCCGCCCGAGAGGGCGGTTTTTTTACATTCTGAGGAGACTCAACAATGTTGTTCGACCCTCGGTCGTTTGTTCCAGCGGTCGATGCTGGACAACCCGCATGGACGCCTGCGCGACAGCATCCCGTTGCCAAACGTCGACCTGCCCATGATTTTCTGACGCTCCCTGCCATCCCGGAGGGAATCCCCAGCCGTGCGCTTCTGACCTTCGGAGACGAGGTCGAAGCGGTGGATTTGGCACGCGCCCAGTTCGCAACGGGCGTGCTACGTGCCAGTGACGTCGTCAATCCCACTGGAGCGGGTGATGCGTTCGCGCAGGCCATGTTCGCATGGCTCGCGGCGCGGATGCCAAGCTGCCGGCGGCTGAACTTCAGTTTCTCGCTCCTTGATATCGGCGCAGCGAGGGATCAACTGATGCAGTTCGGCTGGGATGATGAGGTGGATGCGCCGCTGTATCTGGCCATCGACATGCCTGGCGACGAGGCGTACTTCATCGGTGAGGCTCGCGCGAACGCGCTGCGGTCCGTGCATCCCCATCTGCTGTACACCGCCATGTCGCTGATCAACCTGGCGGGTGCGAAATCGTTGTTTCTCCGTACGCCAGAGGTACTGCTCGACCTGTTCGCGCGGTGGCACTGGGAGTACGACTGCACCCTTGCCAACGACGACGACGCGCGCGAGTTCCTCAAGGAACAGTGCGGCCTGGATGAGGACGACATCGCGCGGTACCTGCCGTCCGCGGTTCGGCCGGAACTGGCGCCGGATGAGGTGCTCCCATCCTTCTGTCACGCATACCCGGAGTCGCGCAGACTCAGGGCCTTTGGTAGCCGGAAGCTCTACGAGCTGGCTCGCAGCCATCAAGGCTGGATCAAGGATCTGTGCGTGGCGTTGGCGGAGTTGAACCTGGCGGTAAAGCGCCAGGGTGACCGATCGGCTGTTTCGGGTTCCCAATGGGCCGAACCGGCCTATGCGGCGGCCACCCTTGCCTATATGCAGTCGGACTATGTCACGCAGGTGCTGGATGACCTCTATGACGGACTCAACTGCAACGGCGATGCAACGATGTTCCAGTGTTTTATTCCCATCGCGGACGAGCCAAAGGCGATTCGGCAACAGTTCAAGGATCTGAGCGGCATGCTCAAGATCATTGCGGCGCTGGATCGCGTACTCACACTTATTTCTGACTAGGGGGGCCACATGGCCGAAATCCTGACCGCCTCGCGGTCGCATGAAGTGGCCCTCCAGGGGGCCATTTTGCTTTATGGGGAAGGGCCGGGGCAGTTTTCCTATGCCACCGCCCATCGCATCGAATCGGAAGCATCCGGGCGCCCGGTGATTGGCGCCGGTGTGCCACTGAATCGCATGGCATTGATCCACGCAGTCCGCGAGGTAGCAGAGCACGCCCTTCCCAAGGGCGAGTTCCTGACACCCAACGTGCTTTCGATCAGCACGAGTGCGGTGACGTGGTGGTGTCCAGCCAAACGCCGTCGGGTGTTCTTCAAGTGCAAGGAGCTGGGTGAGCGTAGCGCCATCGTTGCGCACCCCGCGCTGGTCTTCCAGGCATCGCAATCCGGTTTCAAGGTCTTCGCCCTGAAAGGGGAAGAGCGCCCGGTACCGGAGAGCGTGTTGTTCGAACCGCCGTACTTCAACACGTGGGACCACGGCAAGATCTGCATCGGCTCAGCACACGTGCCAAAGCAGATCGACGTTGCCTCGATTAAGGGCTGGGAAGACGGGTTCTTCAACTCGGCATTCACCCATCCCAATCACGGCGGCAAGCGCGTCAAGTACGAGCGCGGCGCCTATGCCTTCTGGAAGGACATGCTGGACGGTCAGTTTCCTGACTTTCCCAAGCACGTCCTCGTTTCCATGAAATCCACGCTGGCCGATCTGATCGCCGGCAAACTGGAGAAGTAACATGCATCCTGCTGACGCTGCCCTGCAGCAGTCTTTTCCGTCCGTGATGGTCCCGCGCTTCGGTGCGCTGGCCACTATGGAGCGGCCCGGCGAGCGCTTGCTCATCGCGGCCAACGGTGTTTTTCTGGAAATCGTGCGGCCCTGGCTGCGCGTCGTTCGTCGTCTCGGTGCCTTCCAGTACCGCACGGCGATCCCCTATGGCGAGGTGGCTGAAGCCACCGAACTGCGCTGTAGTCGAGTTCCCGCCGACCTGATCGGCGAGTTCGCTGCGATGGCGCGTGCTACGCACCCCAAGGAAACGGGCGCGTGGATTGTCTGGAATGCCGCAACGGCGGCATTCCGACTGGTCCCCGTGCAAATCCTGGAGCATAGTGGCGGGCACCTCAAGTATGACCGTCCGTCGCTCCGAACTGGCGAGGTCCTGGTAGTCGACTGCCATTCGCATGGTTGCCATCCGGCGGGGTTTTCCCGAACGGACAACGCCGATGACCAGCACGACGTGAAGTTCGCGTTCGTGATGGGAAATTGCCAGGCCGCGGTGCCATCGCTGGCACTGCGTCTCTGCGCCAAAGGGATCTTTGAGAACGTGGAGAAGGTACCGGCTGAATGGTACGAGGCCGCGCGCGAGGAGGTCTTGGCATGACCTTCGCACATCGCATTCCGCAGGAGATGACCACTCGCGCATGGGAAGTAGCGGTTGTGGGCGCTGGCGGTACCGGAAGCGCTTTGCTGCCAAACCTTGCGCGGCTGCATCACGCCATGCTGGAGCTTGGCCATCCTGGGGGTATTGACTGTACGGTCTACGATGACGATACCGTCAGCGAGACCAACGTCGGCCGCCAGGGGTTCTACCCGGTTGATGTGGGACAGCCCAAAGCGACGCTGATCGTGAACCGCCTGAACAACCTGATGGGTACGCGCTGGCAAGCGCAGACCCGCCGGATTGGAAGCGGCGACCGCTTCGCGTGCGACATGGTGATTGGTTGCGTCGACACACGGGGCGCTCGCAAGGCGATCCTCGGCGCGATGCAACGGGGTACCGGTGGCTACTATATCGACTGCGGCAACGAGTCTGATCGCGGCCAGGTGATTCTTGGGCAGGTGCGTGGCAAGGCAAAGGAACGGCTGCCCCACGTGGGCGACCTGTTTCCGGAGCTGCTGGACCCGAAAGGGGACAAGGCCGACACCGCGCCATCGTGCTCGATGGCGGAGGCGCTGCAGAAGCAGTCGCTGGTGATCAACTCGGTGATTGCAGTACAGGCGTACAACCTGTTGTGGACGTTGTTCCGCACGGGGACGCTCCAGTACTGCGGTGCGTTTGTAAATCTGGCGACGGGGCGTACAAGCCCGCTGCCGCTGGATCCGGGTGCATGGGAACGCTTCGGCTATAAGCTGGGTGAGACTAAGGCTCGTGCCAAACGCAAGACGCGCCAATCCGTTTGAACAGCCACTCCCATTGCGGGAGTGGCTTTTTTCTTTTGTGCGCTCGTTGCAGGACGGCAGGCCTGGCTGCTACTATTGCGCCACACCTCGCGCTTCCGGCGCATCGACCCGTGGCACTAGGCCACACATTTCATTATCCCGTTGGGGCACTTGCCCTGGCGGAGTGCTCCATCCTCTTCGGAGCACTACATGAGCATTTCCACCCCTCAAGTCCCGGCCCAGTCGGCCTTTCGTCGCATTTTCGTGACGGGCCCCTGGCTGTCTGCTGGCGTTATCGCTACTGGTTATTGGAACGGCAAGCCGTGGCACACGCTGACATATCCCATGTTTAGTCGTGCGGATGTGCAGCGGCTTTGCGAGCTGTTGCCGGATCTAACCTTCAGTGAGTCGCGCAATGCGGTGCGGCACGTCGAAGGAAGCCGTACCGAATGGTTTGACGCCGAACCCCACATCGTCGACGGAAAGCTGATGGATCTCTACGCCGTCGGTTTCGGTTGGGGATGGCAGTTGGCGCGTCACGATACCGTCCCTGCCATTCACGGGCAGTCGTTGCACGTGATGGTCCGAACGGCGGCACTCGAATGGATGCAAGCTCTGGCAGACGAGGATCACGTTGCGCTGTGTGCGTATGCGTCCTTCCGGTTGTCCGGCTATATCGAACAGCGCCTGGACTGCCGTCGTCGGCTGGACCTGTCTCGGTTCGATGCCGTGCTGGCCATTGCAAGCCAGCGGCTTCCGTTGCCGGGAGCGGTTCGGATTGCTGTGCAGTCCAGCGAATGGATTGCCGTTGTCGACGCGCTCACGTATCTCGCCGATGGCGAGGGATTCAATGCGTTGCCGCAGCAAGCGCGGCGCGAGCGAATCATCGAAGCGATGCTGGACCAACTGGCCCGCGAAGTCGGCGGCGTCTGAGTTTCTAACCTTCTCTTTCACCCATCGCGGGCACATCCCGCTGGGGGAGTGCTCCGCCCATCTCTAGGAGCACTTTCATGCCTCAGATCACTCTTTCCCGCACGCAGGTCGCATCGCTCGTCGCCTTCTGCGATGCGGCTGGTTCGGACCAGTTTTTCATCGCGAAGGACCACGGTGCGTATGTCGGCTACAGCACGGGTGCCACGCCCGATAAGCAGTGCCTGTTCTATTTCAAGGGCTGCAATCCTGCGAAGGACGCCGATTTCTATGAAAACGCGCGCCGCAGTTTCGGTGGCGATGACTTTGGTGAGCACTTGCCGCTGGTCGACTTGCGCAAGGCGCTGGAAATCCCTGCGACTCAGAAGGTCCGCATCACCGTGAACGCAACGTCAATCCGCCTGGACTCGTTCGCCTGACCCGCAATGCGAAACGTGCCGCCTGGCCTTGTGAGGCGGCGCGTCTCCTTCCTCTTCTCTCCAACGATGAACGCTAGAAAGTTTCTTCTCACAAATATTCGTCTCGCCGTTGGATTCTGCGGCGTTGCTTTGGCGTCGCGCGCCTTCCGATACTTCGAATACAAGGGCTACTACGCGGCGGATTGGCTAGCCATTCCACGGGAGCTCATGGCCTGCGGCGAGCATTTCCTTGCCGCCATCGGGTTTCCGGCCATGCTGGTAGCAATCAGCTGGTTTTTCTGGGGTGTTGTCCGCTCGCGCACAGTCGCTGTTGATTCTCAGGCGATGAGGCGTGTCGACGACTATGCGGCCGCCGCCTTGATTTTTGTGCAAGTCTTCGTGTACATGGGCTACGCGGCGTATTGGGAATTTGCCTCGCATGGGGCGGTCGGCGCGGTAACGGGCAAGCTGGCCAACCAGTTCGTCTTCGACGTCTACGGGTTGGCACAATACCTTGCCATCATGACTGCCAAGCGCGCATTTGCATTGACGCGGCAGCTCGGTCGCGAGGTTTCCGTTCCGGGCTTCCGGTTCTTCGGCGCTGATGCTGGAAGCTTGCGCGGTGCGACGGTCGCTGACCTCGCACGGTACCACGGTCGCTATCCGCGGCTCGGGCTGTACATCACCATGCATGACGATGAAAGTGGAGAACCGCTTCCGCGACTGGTATTCGTCTCGGGGGGCGAAGAGATTTTCAACCCCCTATGCGGTTCCCCGCTCTGGCTCCATGCAGACCCCGCTGCGGAGTACGGCATCTCACTCGTGGATGCCCTGGCAATCGCGCGCATCAATCGTTGCTGATTCCTGTAACGGCTGCTAAGATTCGTGCACCTACCGCGTCTCAGACGCATCGACACTTCCGGTTGTATAGCCGGACAGCTTTTTTCTTCTCCCACCTACGGGCCTTCCTGCCCGTGGGCATGTTGGCCCTTTTTTCATTTGAGGCCATCATGTTCAAGCGCATCGTTTCGCTTTTCCTTTGCTCGGTCATCTTCACCGGCTGCGCTGTCCAGCAGACGTCTCCGAATGCCTATCGCAGTTCGGAAGCTCTGCGCACTGGCGCCGTTGAAGTTGTCACTGTCGTCCGTGTCCGCCAGGTCACGATCGTCGACAGCGATGGCTACACGTCGGCCAATAGCGGCGTCCCCGGTATCGTTGGGGCGGTCGTGGGTGGCCTGCTCGGTGCCCGTGTCATTGGCGGCGGCAATGGACGTTACATTGCCGGCGCGATGTCCGGCACGGTGTCGGCTGTTGCAGCGCAAGCTGTGGCTAGCCGCATGAACCGCCGCGAAGGCCTGGAAGTCATTGTCCGCAAGGAGAATGGCAGCCAGATCGCCGTCACGCAGGATGCCGACCAACAGTTCGTCACGGGGCAGCAGCTCTACCTCGTGGCGTCCGGTGGCGGTTACCGTCTGACGCGCTAATTCAATCGGGTTCCAGTCGGATCCCCAAATTCTTTCACCTTCCCCGCACGGAGTCCCCGTGCGGGGCTCCGTGCGTCCATCGGAGCTATTTATGCCACCCGTGGCAGACGCACCCCCGAAATTCTCGCCCGTCCTCACCGATGGCAAATCGATTGCAGAGGTCTTGGACCAGATCACAGCGGCCCTCCGGGGTACCGAGCTGGAGCCGGAATGGCTGGATTCCGCCAACTTTCCGGGCGATGGCAACGAAGCCCTGTATGGTCCTAAGCCGGATCGGCCGTGGCCGAAACTCGGCGCACGCGATCGTCTCGCCGTTTCTCTTTACAGAGGGACGTCGGAAGGCTGGATTGTCTATGTTGACCACATCGGCTATGCCGGTGAGGCTCCAAAGCGCACGACAGCCCTGCAAAAGCTCCTGATCGGCAAGACGTTGTCCCAACAGCATGGCTGGGATCTCGTTCGTGCGATCAGTAAATTGCTCGACGTCACCTGACATCGCAGCGTGCATGCCCGAGAGGGCTTGCCCAAGCCCTGAGGCTTCGGCAAGTCGTTTTCACCCGCGTCACTGACGCATCGACCCATGTCCGGCATCGTCCGGACCACCAACCCAGCTGGGACACTCGTCCCATGGGGAAGGGATGTCCCGTCTATATCGAGGCTCCCATGAAAGTCCCCAAGTCCTTTACCCGTCGGCACCAACCGACCAATTCCACAGCCTGCCAGGCAATTCGTCGGGATGCTTGCCGTGTTCTCCGTCGTTTCGCCGGCGACATGGCGCTCAGCCCGCGCGAATACACCATCCGCGAGCATCGCCAGCGTCGTCGCGATGTCAACGTGTTCGCGTTGCATACCGACTCGCTGCTCATCGAGATCCAGCATCCCGCTGGTGCCGAAGGTGGCGTGCTTATGTCCTACCGGACATGCCGCGGTCGCCATGACCTCACCGGCGGCCGAGATAACGCGGTCAGCGTTGATTCGCTGGCCAGCGAGCAAGGCTACGCCAATCTGGTCGCTACGCTGCGCGTGGTGGCCGGCCGGCGCGGCTGAGGAGCTGCTCATGTCGCGCATTGCAAAGGTGGTTTTTCGCGCCACGAACGGGGTCGAAGTCTCCTGTTCGGTCCGGTATGAAGGTTCACAGAATCTCGTCGCCGTGCCGGCGCGTATCACATCGTTGGTCGAGCAGATCGGCGCCAGCGGTGACGAGCATGTGCTTCTGCTTGTCGAGCGCGGCTTCGAATACCCGCTCGTTCGTGACGAAACGGGGGCGTACCGCGTCGACCGCTCGCATGCCACGCGTCCCGGGTTCCTGGACGAGCTCAAATCCTCGGTCATTGCACCGACGAAGGACCAGCGCCTGCAGCATGGCCGCTATTGCCACACGCTGTCGATATCGGCGGTAGTTGGTGCTGTTGGCTACGGAGCAGGCTTGCCTGGTTGGACCGCAACATCCGTCGTGAACTGCGCAAGCCTTCTGGCGTTCGGTGTTGTACTATTCGCCGTAGGCGCTGTCCTCTCTAAAGGAGAAAAGTGATGTTTGGACCATTTGTTCTGTTGCTGGGCCTGCTGATCGCGGCATACATGCTGTGGGCTGACCGCAACGGCCGCCGCATCCACAAGGACTAGCCAATCCCTTCTCAGGAGCCGATTCGTCGGCTCACCGCTTGAACGCACCCCTCGGGGTGCGTTTTTTGTTTTCTACACCCACACGGGCGCCGTCCCGTCGGGACGTCTCCCATCCAAGGATGCATCCCGATGAACAGTACCGTCTATGGCGCAGGCCTGGCCAGCTACCCGGCTGGCGTCCTGCTGCGCGCCAGCGTCTATTCGACCAACCTTCGCGCAGCCATTTCGTTTGTCTGCGCTGATGACGACATGCCCTACGGCGTGCTGTCGGTGAATCTGCCTGATGCCACGCTTGCCGACGACGAGATCCTCGTCACGGACGATTGGATCCTGCCCCTCGACCTCAAGGCTGCCTTGCTTGAAACCGGCAAGTTCGTGCAAACCGGCCGTTGGAACCAGGTCGGCTTTGACCGGGGCGAAGTCTGGCGCATTGTCGATGCCGAAATCCTTACGGAAGTCGCGGCGGCACGTGTTGTGGCCAGTCGTGGCAAAGCCGCGCGGCGCTCGGCCGTCGTCGCCTGACCGATCCCTTCAACCCTTGCGGGCCCATCCCGCAAGGCGGTGGGCCTATGGGAGATTCCCATGCCCATCACCATCGACGGAACCGGTCTGGCCGGATCGCCCGGTCCATTGCACATCGCAGCGGAGGTCTATGCAGTCAACGACCGCCCTGCGTTGTCGCTGGTCGAAATGACGACCGGCGATATCTACGAGACCTTCACCGCTAACGTCCCCAGCGAAACGCTTGCGGACGATGAGGTGATCGTCGGCATCTGGCGCCTGCCTATGTCGACCGTGGTTGCGCTGCTCGACTCAGACTGCCTCCAGCCGACTCGCACGATTGCCGTCGGCAACCTCCGGGGTGCCATCTGGCGCATCACTTCCCCCGAACTGCTACAGGCGATCCACGTCGCGAGAGCGGCAGAGCCTGCATAAGCCATCCCTTCCAACCCTATCGGGGCATGTCCCCGAAGGGGCATGCTCCGTCCTGGAGCCACTATGTACGTCATTCACATCGGCCAGCGCGCCGAACATCGCACGACGCTCGCTGGCGTGCTGCAGTATCTGAACGATGACCGCGACGGCAAGGCTGCGCCGCGTGTCGAAGATATCGCAGTGCGCCACGTTGAACGCGGTGCGATCCCTGTCGAACGACTCGCCAGCGGCAATTTTGCCGTTCGGCCGGCCGGTACCCGCCGTGCCATCCTTTCCCTGATCCTCGACGAGGTTGATCGCTTCATTGTTCGTGTCGGCGGCAAGATCTTGCGCCCCCACGAGATGAGCCGCGCCGCCTGGGGCGCCGTGGTGGCCGCCGGCCGCCTGGCGTACTTTCCGGCAGAAGCCATCGATATGTCCCAAGCCGACGCCGGGCCGCTGTTCCAGACAGTGGACCTCTTCGAAGACCAGGGGGATTTCGACATTACCGACTTCATTTGCGGCGAGTTTTTCCGCCGCTTTGGCTATGGCACGAACGGGCCGTTGTATCACCCGACCGCGCCTCCCAACTGCCGTCACGAAGTCCATGTTGCTTATGCGCTGATGCGTGGCGAAAAGGTGCGCGAATGCATCATCAACACCTATCGCGACAACCCGCATCACGCCCGCTCCGAGTTGTGGATGCGTCCGTTGATCGAGGTGCCGGCGCTGCGCGGGGCATTGTCGCCCAGCGTTCTGCAAGCGCTCTGCCAAACCATGCGCAGCGAGAAGCTGGAAATCACGACACACAACGTCGGCAAGCTGATCGCTGCGCTGCGAGACGTGCCGCGCGACGGGAACTATGTGCACGTCGACGACGCGCTGTACGCGGCCGGCATCCTGCCACCGCGGACCATGCCCACACCCAAGCCTCTGGAGGGAGCGAACGCTCAGCCGGCAACGAAGCTGGCGGCGCGAATTCGCACCCTGATTTGCCAGCGGCGATATCAGGAAGCTGTGGACAGGGCCGGTGCAGAGCGCGAAGCGTTCAACATCAGCCAGCGCGAACTGGATCGACGATTGCGGGCGGCAGTGATCGAGCGTGACGGGTATGGCTACGAGTGGCCCAATCGGGTCGCGCTGGCCGTCATGGAGCGCAATATCGCGGTGGTGCTGGACATCTTCGACGGGCCCAAAGACTGGAACACCGAGTCGAAGCGCGCACTGCGCGATGAGTATGGTGTCGATGTCCTGCAATGCACTTCTGCCGAGCGGCGACGGCGCCTGTTCGACCTGTGCGGATTCTCGCTCGCCGAGCAAGCGGAGTGGGAAGCCCAGGCTGCCATATCAAAAGCGCGCAAGCGGGCTGATAGGGTGGTCGCAGACGCGAAGTCGCGCGCCGAGGGCACGACCTACCGACTCGAAACCGGTCAGGCCATGAACGGGCGCGAGTATGTTGACTTCTGCATCGCTGCGGGCTTCTCGCGGCTCCTCGACGAGCGGCGGGGAAGCGTCACACGCTACTGGATTCACGATCCGGTGAAGCGGATCTCGCGGCCGTTGCGCGCCAAGGACGGTACGCTGGACTACGCGCGCGCGCGCCTCGAGCAAAACGCATCTGAGGCGATTGCATGATTATTACCCCCCCGGCCGTCTTGGCTGGGGGTTTTTTCTCAAATCAGCTACCCAAATGCCGAGCTTTCGACGGGTGCGCGACACCGCTTTCGCGATAGCCTTAGCGATACCGACAGAGCTCTGTTTGCACTGAAAACCGTTCAGTCCAAACCGAGTTTTACCCGCGTCTCCGACGCATCGACCCAAACGCCGGCACGCCGGTTATCTCTTGAAACCGCCCACAGGGACCGCTCCCTGATGGGACGGCTCCGTGGGCATCTCCACGATTCCGATGTACCTCACCTTGCTGTAGCCACGCGGCGCGTTGTCACTCATCGCTGCCGGCGGTGATGGCGAGCGTCTCCCAGGCGACCGCGCTTCCGGCCCGGCCGTCTTTCTCTTCTTTTTTCATTCCCTTTATTTCATTTGCGATCGAAAGCACTGGCTCTCGCTCGCGCTATTCCATTTCTAGGAGCAATCCCATGTCCCATCTCGTTCAAACGATGGCTTACGCTGGCGCAACCCCCTGGCACGGCCTGGGTAACCGGTTGGCCGAGCATCAGCCGCTCGAAGTCTGGGCCGAAGCCGCAGGCATGAACTGGCGCATCGAGGAGACCGACGTGATGTTCCGCGTTGGCACGCATGACCTCGATCCGATCAAGTCGTTCCCTGAGCAGAAGGTGCTGTACCGATCCGACAACGGCAAGCCGCTGTCGACGGTATCGCAGCGGTACCAGGTTGTCCAACCCGCCGAGATCCTAGAATTTGTGCGACGTGAAGTCGCTTGAGTAATTGTCCCAACGGGGAAACCTGTTGAGGGACCTGATGTTCCGTCATCAGTAGCCTACCGGCACATGCAGAACCGGTAACGGTCCTGTTTGAAGCTGCCGGGACAATGTAGTTGGGCCTTCGGGCCGCATCGACGCCGCGAGGCGAGGTGTCACCTGCGAGCATCAATGCGGGTGCAACGCTAGGCTGGGTGGTACGACCAACGCAAGTGAACTGCCAATAAACGTCGTTAGGATCAACAAGCCAAAGATGCTGACAGGCTTGAACCAAAAGGTGTGCGGTCGGTTATCTCCCTAAATTCTGGGGGTACACGGACATAAAGGCCGCCGGCGGAAAGGCAGGGTCTAACCCATCTCGTTACTCACGCGAAACACGGTAAGCCCGTATCACCGCCTCTCGGGGCAGGCGGACCGCAAGGAATGCTGTTGGTGGTGCGGGTATAGGAGTGTGGAAAAAGCGAATGCCGTCCGGTAATAGGGCGGATAGGGGTTGAGCCGCGAGGCAACATTACCTCACGCGAAAGCGGGCAGACTTCCACATGGTCTTTCTCTACGAGAAAACTTGTCTAACCTTCTTCAGGAGGGAATTGCAGATGACTACGCAAGAAGCTACTTGCGCGGGTGCGCCCTCTCGCGAACCGGTACCATGGCACAGCATCGACTGGGCCAGGTGTCACCGTGAAGTGCGAAGGCTCCAAGCGCGTATCGTAAAGGCAGCACGGGAAGGAAAGCACGGCAGGGTGAAAGCCTTGCAATGGATTCTTACCCACTCGTTTAGCGGCAAGGCATTGGCCGTTAGACGCGTTACCGAAAACCAAGGCAAAAAGACTCCGGGCGTGGACGGTCTCACGTGGTCTACTCCGGAGGCCAAGTCTCAAGCGATGTTGTCACTGAAGCGGAGCGGGTATCGTCCCAAACCGCTGAGGCGTGTTTATATTGCCAAAGCTAATGGGAAGATGCGACCGCTGGGTATCCCGACCATGAAAGACAGGGCGATGCAGGCGCTTTACCTGCTTGCTCTTGAACCCGTGGCTGAGACTACAGCGGATCGGCGCTCATTTGGGTTCCGACCTGGGAGAGCCACTGCTGATGCAATCGAACAGTGCTTTACGGCACTATCGAGGAAGGCTGCAGCACAGTGGGTACTCGAAGGCGACATCAAGGGCTGCTTCGACAACATCAGCCATGACTGGCTGTTGGGCAACGTCCCCACGGATCGAAAGGTCCTCAAGAGGTGGCTCAGCGCTGGTTATATGGAAGATCGACAACTTTTCCCATCGGAAGCTGGTACCCCGCAAGGGGGCATCATTTCGCCAACCCTGGCGAACCTCGTCTTGGACGGGCTGGAAGCCAAACTGGATAGCGCTTTCGGAAGAAAGCGGTACGCCAACGGTGTACAGACTCGCCTGATGGTCAACTACGTGCGATATGCGGACGACTTTATCGTGACGGGACGCTCCAAGGAGCTACTGGAACAAGAGGTCATGCCGATCATTGAGGAATTCATGCGGGAACGGGGGCTCACACTCTCGCCCGAGAAGACCAAAATCACGCACATCAGCGAGGGCTTTGATTTTCTAGGTCAAAACATCCGCAAGTACAACGGCAAGTTGTTAATCATGCCGTCGAAAGCAAATGTTGAGACCTTCTTGGGAAAGGTGCGCTCTGCGGTCAAAAGGAGCAAGGCTCTGGAACAGGAACGTCTGATCCGGATTCTCAACCCGATGATTCAAGGCTGGGCGAACTATCACCAGCATGTCGTTGCGAAAGCGACGTTCGCTCGTGTCGATCATGAGATTTGGCGTGTGTTGTGGCAGTGGGCCGTCCGTCGGCATCCGCAGAAAGGTAGTGGTTGGATCAAGGACCGCTATTTTCGCTCTGTGGACACCCGAAGCTGGGTGTTCGCGGCGGCAACAGGTGAAAGATTCCCTGACGGGAAGCCGATCCTGAAGTCGTTGCGAAAAGCAGCCGACACGCCCATTCGGCGACACCTGCCGATCAAGTTGGAAGCAAATCCGTTCGATCCGAAGTGGGAGACGTACTTTGAGGACCGAGTGAGCCTCAAGATGCAGAACTCATTGAGGGGCAGGAAGAAGCTGATCAACCTCTGGTTGGAGCAGGATCGTCATTGTCCAATCTGTCGCGAATCGATTACGCAGGAGTCACGGTGGCACGTTCACCACATCGTTCGGCGGGTCGACGGCGGAAAGGATGGACGTACCAATCTCATCATGGTGCATCCGAACTGCCATAGCCAGATTCACGTTCTTGGTCTGACGGTAGTGAAGCCGGTTCGCGAAAGCGGGCTTTGAAAGGCTTGAGCCGTATGAGGGGAAACTCTCACGTACGGTTCTTAGGGGGGGATGGGACCAGCAATGGCCTGTCTCTACCCGACTATAGGGACCTTGTTCAGGTAGGCGGATACCAGTTGGAAACGGCTGGTGTGCTGAAGGAGGGCCGCAAGCTCTGGGCGCTCGCGCGCACAGGACAATCGGCCACGCTCAAGGGCGGTGACGAGGTGCGCGGCTACCTGCTGCTGGCCACGGCCTGCGACGGTACGCTGGCCACCACTGCTCAGTTCACCTCGGTTCGCGTGGTGTGCAACAACACGCTGCAGATCGCGTTGGGCCGCAACCGTGGCGCCGTGAAGGTGCCGCACCGTAGCCAGTTCGATCCGCGCGCCGTGAAGGAAGAGCTTGGCATTGCCATTTCGTCGTGGGATGGCTTCATGGCCAACATGCACGAACTGGCCGACCGCAAGGTCAGCCAGGCCGAGACGGAGCGGTTCTTCCAGCGACTCTTCACCTACTCGACTGCCAAGCCCTCGGACAATCCCAAGATGAATGAGCGCGGCCTGAAGGCAGTGCTCAGTCTCTTCGAAGGTAATGGCCGCGGTGCAACGCTGCAATCGGCTGCAGGCACCGCCTGGGGTCTCGTGAACAGCGTGACCGAGTATGTCGATCACCAGCAGCGTGCACGCAACCCTGGCAACCGTCTGGATTCGGCGTGGTTCGGCCCCGGCGCAATTCTCAAGCAGCGCGCTTGGGACGCAGCCCTCGAACTCGCAGCTGACGCGGCCTAAGACCTTCGGGTCTGGAGCCCTTCTACTAAACCCGACCTCAAGCGATCTGCTCCGATGCCGTAGTCTGGTATTGGAGTGGTCGTTTCAGGTATGAAGCCCCGGCTGACCCCGGGGCTTTTTTCTTTTTGGGAACTCCATCGTCTATTACTTACGCCGCATTGAAGCTCATGAGCCGGATTGTTCCATTTGCCAAGATAATCGCGTTGCGCGACGACCTTGCATATGGCAATAGGATTCGACGTGGCTGCGTACGACGGGGAGGGACCAGGGAGCATGCCTTGGAATCCCATCCACTACATATCAAAGTCGACAGGCTGCCGCGACACGGACTTGCCGTTCGCGTTGAAGAGTGGCTATCAAATGTACGACTTCAAGAACAATTCGATTCATTCGATGCTTGGCTCAGAGTTGCTGCGACGCCCGCAAACGGCGCTATCGCAGGGATCTGCATCGAGCAGGACTTGTTGGAGTTTGAACTGCGCCACGGAAAGCGTTACCTCATAGAGGACTACGTGAGGGGTGCACGAAAATTTGATTGCATCATCGACAGCCGCGTACCGCTTGTCGCCTTTCTTGATGCAGCAGACCATCCAGGACCCTGGATCACAGTCAAAAGGCTCTTCACAGTCGAAGAGATCGTCAGCATGAAGCAACTGTAGCGGGAATAAAAAGGGGCCGACACACTCGTGTGTTGGCCCCCTATTTTTGCTTGCTACCTTAGAAAGACGTTGCTTTTGTGCTGCCTTTTCGGGATTTTACGATGAGCACGCTCAGACTTTGGCCTCGATGGTCTCGCTTTCCATCGCTGTCGACGAAGCGATCGTCGCTTCGGTCGCATCCGTGCAAAGCGTCGATGAGACGCGGCTAATTGTGCCATCGAGAGACGCGGAGACGCCTAGGCGTATCGTGCCAGCGTACATGATGCGGCCTTTTACCTTGCCGTTGATATGAAGCGATGTTCTTGCTGCGACGTCGCCCTCAACAGTGCCGTCAATAACGACGTGCTCGCCTTGCACCATACCTCGGACCAGTCCCTCCGCTCCGATGTGTACCAACCCCCGCGATGCGCGTAGGTCTCCATCAATGAGCCCGAAACAACTGATGCCGTGATCTGCAACGATATCTCCGTGGATGCTGAGACCTGGTCGGATGAGGCTGAAATTTGCTGGTTGTGTCATTGGCCAATGCTCTCAGAAAAGGGTGATCTCATTGCCTTGCTGCTTGGTCGGCAATACCGCTTTCACAGGCTGATGAGACGGCGCAGTTTGCTGGACGGGGTGGGGCGCATTCGTGACCTGCGGCTTCTTCGGCGGTAGCTTTACCTCAGGCCGCTGCTCGGCGGGCTGCTCCTGAGTTGTTGTTGCTCGGACGTTCGTGGCTTGGCTCTGCGGCTCGATGACGACCGGTGCGGAGGCTGGATCCGCTGGCTTGCCAGGCACAGCTGCGGAAGCTGCCGGCCACTCGTGGTCCGATGCTGTTACGCCAGTACGGTTTTGTAGCGCAGCTGCCTGCTCGCGCTCTTCCACCGGTTTGCGCTTCTGTGAAGATCCCATCCAGCTCCCAATGCCATAAGCAGCGGCCGCCATAACGAGGACAAGCCCGACCAACAGGGCTTTACGTTGCAACGCGCCGAGGTTCCCCTGACTTTCGCTGGATGTGTTCGGTTGATCCGGGCCGGGGAGAGCGTGAACCCCAGGGGCCATGGAGATGGCGTCGGAAGACTGAACGTCGATGGTAAGGGGCGGCTGAGCGTATTGACTATGAAGCTTCTGCAGTTCTTGAATGTCCATTATTCATGCCTATTCGTTGATCGCCTTATGCTCCGTCAGACAGCTTGCCATCCGGGGAGAATCTGTCGTTATCGGGGATGCAGAGCCGATGAATGGCTCGAATGTGCCGAGCCGCGCCAAGAATGGCGTCGTCTTTTTCTTTGTCGTTGATGGTTTGGGCGACGTAGGCGCCGAGGGCTCGATGTACTAAGCGATCATGCTGGTTCAGCAATCGGATTAGCCGGCCGGCAAGCGGGTGGGTCACAACGATTTGCCGATCACTGAACTTCATGCTGATGTACCGGCGAGGCTTGTCCTCGATCCAGCTTAGCTTTTTGTCCATCCATTGCTGAGCTTCACGGAATGCCTCGTCCAGTGCGAGCGTTTTTGACTTACTAGCAACAGAAAACTTGGCTGCACAAAAGTTGTAGTCGCTGCGAAGGAAGTTCCGTACGAAGTCTGTGCAATAGGCGATTTCTGTGCCGCTATCCGTTTGAGGAACGATCTTCGAGACGCGCGTCTCGCTAAGCATTCGCCGGATCGGCTTCGGGCCCGAGCTGGAGGCAGGGGAAGGTGGCACGTCACCGGATGAAACGACGGGTACCGGGCGCGGTTCACCATCTGGCAGGTGGTGGGAGGGTTCGGCCATGTTCCATGTGTTATAGGATCTCTCTCAGTAACAAATTGTGAGCGAGAATTGGCCGAGACCGCCCCGAGAAAGCTATACGAAATTCGCGAGCTTTTTGACTTTTTTTAGGAGGCCTCTGTGTCAGAATTCAATCACACCTCGCGTCTCTGACGCATCGACCCCGACTCCTCGTGAGTCCATCTGTTGAATCAAGTCGTGCTTCTGTGCACGCGCCGACTGGTTGGCTACCAGTGTGGATACTTCTTGTGCTAAGTGTTTTCGCCGAACACTTCCCCCTCATCAGCTCGTAATACGCGTTCCTTGCTGTGCCTCTTCATGAGCGCACGCAGGACACCGTTCGAGCCTGGGACCATGTGGAGCTCTCTCAAAGGCCCCTCCTAGGCAGAACGGCAGACGTCGAGCCGATCCGTGAACCTGCGGCCGAACCTGTGGGTTCGCGAAAAGGGTTGTTGTGCAGCGTGACCATGCTGCACGAGGGCGACTTTACGTCCTCAACATAGAGCAGCGCGCATTCGTGCGCCGCTCCCTCGATGCCACGCCCCCGGAAGGGGCGTGGCGTTGCAGGTTCCTGTCTAACAAAGCTCGCTGCCGGCGCAAACCGGGGCGGGCTTTTTTTGTTTCTGGATGAGAGACCTCGATTCCAGGAGCACCCGATGCACCACCAGAACGCCGAGATTTCCGCCGCCATCGCGGCAACGCTGAACCTGCGCCGTCCCGAATATAAGGACATGCCGCAGGCGTGGCGGGCACTTTGTGAGGCGGCTCACGTCGCCGGTCTACCGGAAGCCGCGAGAGCGAACTTCCTCAATCTAGTAACGACCCAGCGCGGGGCAGACACAGCCTTGCGCCTTCGGGAGCATGCTGCGTCCATCCGGGCGAATGTCGTTCGTTTCCTTGATAGGAGAAAGAGCGAATGCATGCACCCATCACCTACAGCGAGCCCGGCGGACGCCGAAGCCTGCTAGAAGAGCGGCCCATGCGGCCGCCTGTCATTGGCAAGATCCGGCCCGGCATCAAGGTCCTGACCAGAGCTGCGCGCGACAAGCCCGAAGCCGTGAGGATTCACGATGCCGGACTGGCCAGAGGCGAGAGCTTCGAGCGCATTTCGGCCGACATCACCAGGGCGACTGGCATCAAGACGCCGATGGTTCCAAAAAACGTCCCGTGGTTCACCTGCCGGGGTTCTGACTTCGCCAACCCGGCGCTGGCGCAAGACATCGTGCAGCGCTACGGCGAGGACCGAAATGATGGTCACGGACGGCGACTCTGGCGCTTTCCGTTGGTCTTTGCGTTCGACGATTGGCTGAGCAACATGCCCAACCAACTCGTTGCATGGACGAAGAGCGGCAGGCAGTACTTCTCGGAGTACGGCCCTGACGGCAGGCGCTACTGCAAGATGTACGCTGCGCCCGTCCGCGATGCGCGGGCCGACCGTGCAAAGCGCACGTGGAACGGCCGCACCGTCATCCTGCGTCAGGACGAACACATCCAGGATGGCATTTGCGATCCGCAGGAGTGCCCACAGTACCAAGCCGGTAACTGTAACCTCTCGGCCAGTTTCTTTTTTGCCGTGCCCTCCGCTATTGGCCTCGGTCTGATCGAAATGCCCACGACCTCGATTTACGTTCTGCAAAAGGCTCACGCCGCCATGCAGACCGTTTTCATGGCTCGCGGCAAGCTGGTCGGCATCAAGTTCTGGATGTCGAAACAGGAGATCGAGATCAGCCGCATCGATGACTCCGGTCAGCCAGTGCGCCAGATGCAATGGCTCATCACGCTCGACGCGGAGATCGACATCGCTGCGTTGCTTGATGGTTCGGACAGGCGCCCGCCGGCATTGGAGATGGCAGAACAGGCCGCCTCGATGCTCGAAGGCGACCGGGAAGATCCTCTGCCAGATGACGGCCAGGCCGATGACGCCACCATTACGCCGCAGGCCGGCGCAACGGAGATTGGCGTAGATCAGGCCGCTAGCTCGGCACCCGCGTCCGATACGGCGGGTACCGAGAACCTGGAGAGCGAATACCTCGATCTCGTGAAGCGCCTTGGGCTCAACAGCGAGGATGGCACCCGCCAGCTGAAAGCCTTTGCAGCGGCGACCTTCGGACGTGGCTGGTCCAAGCGGGATCAGGATGTGCGGCGGTTCTTGGCTGAACTTCGCACTGCGCTGGCCAATCCGATGGCATTCCGTGAGCAGGTGGCGGCCATCGCCGCCGACGTCGCTACGTAACTATCGCCAGCCTTGTGCCGGCAGTTGAGGGAAGCCCACGGGCTTCCCTTTCTTCTTTCTTGCCGCATGCCGGCACATTCCCTTGGAGGTTCCACAATGCTCAACGATGGCGAAAGCCTGTTGGCTGCGCATTTCTCTGATTTGCACTACTCCCCTGGTCATCTGGCCGAGGCGGATCGTTGTTTTGGCTTCGCTGTAGAGGACGCGATCGCAAGTCGCTGCCAGGTGGCTGTGGTGTCGGGCGATTCGACCGACCACCGGCTCGATGCCCACACGCCGGCACTCTCGGCGCTGGCGCGGCGCATCCATCAGTTGTCGGCCCACTTGCCGGTCATCATGCTGCAAGGGACCTTTAGCCACGAACCGCCCGGCACGCTGGATCTGTTTCGACTGATCGGCGCAAGTTATCCCGTGTACGTTGCGGATCGGATTCACCAGGTCGCGCTCGTTGGCGGGGCTTTCTTTCCAAGCGATGGAGCGATTTTCAGCCAGGTTGAAATGGACCGGCTGCTGACACAGCACGGTCTGCCGGACGTTGTGTTCACCTGCGTGCCAACGGTCAACAAGGCTGTGTTGGCGGCCGCGGCTGGCGTGGCAAACGCTGCGACGGCGGTGGGTAATCACCTGGCTGACTATCTGGCGGCTGCGGGTGCTGTGAATCGTCAATGGCGGTCGCAGGGCGTTCGCACGATTGGTGTTTCACACGGTACCGTCAACGGTTGCCAGACGGAGCACGGCGTGCCGATGGCCGGACTCGACCACGAGTTCACTATCGGGGCACTGTTCGAGGCCAGCTGCGACGCGTTCATGCTTGGCCACATTCACCGGGCCCAGCAGTGGGAACGTGAGGGCAGGGTGGTTGCCTACCCGGGCTCAATCGGACGGTTCCACTACGGCGAGATCGGAGCGAAGGGGTATCTGCAGTGGCAGGTTTCACCGGGAGAGGCGGTAGCCACCCAGGTGAAGACGCCGGCGAGCGAGGCCGTCTGCATCGACTTCGACGGGCCGCCTGACATGGCAAAGCTTGCCGAGATTGCTGCCGATGCTGCCCACAAGTACGTGCGCGTGCGGTGGACAGTCAACGAGGAGCATCGTCAACTGGTGGATCGTGAGGCCATCGAAGCGGTCTTCGCTGCCAGTGCGGAAGTCAAGCTGGAAGCACGTGTGCTGCCGGCTGTCCGCAGTCGCGCCGAAGGTATCAGTCGGGCCGCAACATTGTCCGAGAAGGTTGGACGATGGTGCGAACTGACGGGCGTCGACGCGAATCCGTTGCTGGACAATCTTTCGATGCTGGAAAACCTCGACGCACAGGCGATTGCCGATCAAGTGCTTGCTGGTCTTGCGGAGACGTCCATCCCTGTAACGCAGGAGGTCCGCGTTGTGGAAGCTGCCGCGCTGCCCTTCATTGCGAAACTGAGCGAGTTGGACCTGGATGAAACCGCCGTCGCACCCGAGGCGACGTCTGCCTTGTTGGAATCGCTAGCGGAGCCGGTAGCACCCATTGCCACCGCGGCGGCGCCAATGAACTGGTTGACCGACGATCTTTTTGCGTAGCGATACGCCAATCCCTAGAACATTGCGAAAGCCATGTTCCGACAGCCTTTGAGGTTGTCGAAAACTGGTTTTACCCGCGTCCCTGACGCATCGACCCCGCAGTATCCATTTCTTTTCTATCTACCCAGACGGGTGCTTCCCGTCCGGGCGCACTCCGTCCGACTCTGGAGTGCTCAACATGATTCTCTACCCGGCTGGTCCCCAATGGCTCTTCATTGAAGAGACCTTTATCAACCGCTCGGACATGGCCAAGCGCCTTTGCGAGCAGCACGGCTTTACGCAGTGCATGATGTATGAGCCGTTCGGCCCAGGCCGCGGCGCTGTGATCGCCAAGCGCGACCACATGCTGGTGATGGCCTTGGGTGAGGCGGGTGGCAACACCTTCTTTGCCGTGGCGCCGTCCAAGGAACTGCAGGAATTGATCTGGTCGTTCTCCAACGGCCTGGCATCACAGTGGAGCGAGCTGGAACTGCGAGCCCTCACCGGCCATCAGGACTGGGACGCCGTGATGAAGCTCGCAGGCAAGCAATTTTCAACAGCGCGTCGCTCCGTCGAACGTGCGGTCGCCGGTAAGCCTGAGCAAGATGCACCTTCGCTGCCCGATGTGCCGCAATGGGACGAGAGCGCGATGGAAGTACCGTCCGACTATCTCCATTCTTTCAACGGCTCGGAGGTGTCCGAATGCGCCCACTGAAGCTGACGCTTGCCGGATTCCACGGGATCCGCGATGGTATGCATCGTGATAGCGTCACCGTCGACCTGTCGACGCTGCCCGGCGGCCTGATCGCCCTTGTCGGCCCCAACGGGGCAGGGAAGACGACGATCATGGATAACCTGCATCCGTTTCCTATCATGCCGAGCCACGCGAGCAAGATGTCGGCCGACGCGTTCTCGTACTGGGACCATCTCTGCGCCCCGCGCGCAGAGAAGGACCTGGAATGGGAGCATGGCGGCAAGACGTACCGCTCCGCGTTCGCTTTTCGTAACCCTGGCAAGAGCCGGAAGGCCGAGTATTACCTGTTTGAGAAGCACGCCGATGGCGATTGGAAGCCGGTGCAACTGGCCGACGGCACGCTGTCGGACGGCAAGGCGGACACCTACAACCGGTGTCTCGAAACCGTCTTGGGGTCTCTCGAGGCGTTCTTCACCAGCGTTTTTTCTGCTCAAAACAGGCGGCCGCTCGCCAGCTATCAACCTAGCGAGATCAAGAAGCTGCTCGCCGAGCTGCTCGGGATCGATCACTTGCGCGACTTGTCGGCGAAGGCAGGCGAGGTCGCCAAGCTGCTTACCCGCTCGCTCGACACCCTGCAGCGCGACGTGCTGACCCTCACGGGCAAGCGCGATCGGGCAGTGGTCGTGGCGCGCGAGATCCGGCAGATGGGTGAAGGCCTGGACGCCGAGCGAAATGCACGTGACAGCGAAACAGCGAAGGGTGCGAAGCTGCTGCAGGAGCGCGCGACGCTGGCGGCGAAGCAGGCCGCCAATGCCGGTACCGAAGCGCGGTTGCGGGAACTGAACCAGCGCAAGGGCGAGTTGGACCAGCGTGCAACATCGCTGACCAACGATGAACAGGTCGCCGCCGGACGTGTTACGACACGCCGGCGCGATTTGGATCGGCAAGTGGCAGGCCATCGTGCGGTATTGGCGGAGGCCGCAGACATTGAGGCGGCATCCGGCGAACGAGACGTTCTGCAACTGGCTATTGGCCGGAGGCAGGACGAAATTGCCAGCCAGCGCGCGATCGTGGAGAAGCTCGACGCCGTTCAGGTCGAGCACGCGGCGCTGAGTACAGAGCTCAAGGGCCTGGAGCAGCAAGGCGTTGCAGGTGCGAAGTTGGCCGATTCGTTGAAGCTGCAAGCCGAGGTCATCGAAGCGGTCCCATGCCGTGATGATCCCATGCACGCCACGTGTCCGTTACTGGCACACGCTCGTAATGCCAAGGTGAAGCTCGGAGAGCAGGTGGTGTCGGTGAAAGCACTGCGCGAAAGCTATCGAAAGAAGCTGGAGCAGGTGCAATCGATGCAAGGTTCGCTATCTGAGCGTGCCACGGCACGCGCTGCACTGTCGGCATTGGAGGCTCACCTGGTTCGTGATCAGCAACTGCTGCAGCGACTCACGGCAATGGCTGCCAAGAAGCCGTTGCTGGACGCCGCGCGTGAAGGACTGGCGCAGGCCGAACGCGATCTGACGGCATTGAGCGAGGAGGATGCGTCACGCATTGAGCGCCACAAGCGCGATATCGCGGACGTGCAATCCCAAGTCGAAGCGGTGCGTCGGGAACTGGCGACGCTGGCCACGGAGGACGTGACCGGCATACTGGCCCACATGGACCGCCAGATTGCCGCCAGCCGGGAGGCTGTCGCTGCGATTGCCGGCCGGATTGAAGCGTTGATTCGGCAGGAGAGCATGCTCGTGTCCGAGCGCGAGCGTCTGGATGTTGAGCTTGTCGGCATGCCGAACCTCGAAGCCAAGGCGCAGGCGCTGTCCGACCAGATTGCGCAGTGGAAGCTGCTCGCGAAGGGCCTGGGCAACGATGGCGTGATCGCGCTGTCTATCGATGACGCGGGCCCGGCGATCACTCAGATCGTCAATGACTTGCTCCTGGCCTGCTACGGACCGCGATTCACCATCGCGATCCAGACACAGACAGCGCTGGCCAGCGGCGAACTGCGCGAGGGCTTCTCTATCAACGTGATCGACGCTGACAACGACACCACGAAGGAGTTTGGCGTGATGTCGGGTGGGCAAAAGGTCTGGATCAACGAGTGCCTGACGCGCGGAATCGCCCTGTATCGGGCGCAGGATGCGCAGCAGCCTTTCCAGACGTTGTTCACCGATGAAGCGGATGGCCCATTGGATCCGGAGCGCAAGCGCGCCTTCATGAAGATGAAGCGCGAGGTGCTGCGGGTCGGCGGTTATGAGCGGGAGTACTTTATCTCGCAGACGCCAGACCTGGTGGACGACGCCGATGGCGTCATCGATGTCGTTGCGCTGGCGCTGCAGTAGGTCCGGCGCCATTCGTTAACCACATGCCCGCTTCCCGAAAGGGAGCGGGCATTTCTTTTGTCTCCAATGTCTAAGGAATGTCTTGAAGATGTCTTCGCCCAACTCCGGGCCGAGGGCATCGAGAGCTACTGCCAACAGATCTGCGGCGGCGGCTACTGCGGCACTGGACCAGTTTGCCAGTACGGCATCGATGCCAAGACTGAAATGCCGGTTGGCTTTTATCCCCCTTCCGAAGGGCTGCTCTTGAGCGCCCTCGATCCGTTAATCATTCAGGCATAGCCCAGTTACACCGAAAACATGTCTAAGGTATTCGTCACGGCCGAAGAGGCTGAAAAGTTGCTGCCGCGGCGCCGGAAGATCCACACGTTTATCCGCATCTTTGGATGGCAGGGTGACAACATGGATCGCGAGGCGCTGCTAAAAGTGTTCCAGTCTGCCAAGAACGTTGAGGTCTCCCAAGACGCCGCCTGCTTCGATCACTACCTTGCGGTAAAGATCGACGGCATGGTGACGTACATCGAGACCAACCTGAAGGCGCTGGCCAAGTTCGGTCTGCTGCCTCCCGGCCGCAAAGCCGCCTGACGGACTTGGCGGAATCCAAGTTCGTTGCAATACCTACATGCCTATGCATCCCATCCGGGGCGCATAGGCATTTTCCTTTTCGCTTCCGCGATGTTCTGTGACGACGAGACGCCGTCGGTCGACACGCTATTTCAACCCAACGGGACCAGTGCCCGTTGGGTGCTGGTCCTTATCGAGGACCATATGGAAACCATTTCTCTATTTCCGCAGGGCGCATGCGACCCGGTGGACCGTAAGGCCGACAAGGCGATCGCAGCCATCGTCGCCTTGTTCGCCGCCCGTCATCCTGTCGTCGTTGCGTACAGCGGTGGCAAGGACAGTAGCGTCGTCGCAGCCCTTGTATTGCATGCTGCGCTATTGCATCACAGCGCCGGCGGCAAGCCGATGGTTGTCGTGACCACGGGAGACACCCTCGTGGAGTCCCCGGAAGTCGCGCAACACTATCGCGCGGAGCTGCGCCGTATGCGCGCATTCGGGAAGGCGCATGGCATCACTGTATCGGCGCATATCGTCACGCCGTCGCTGGCGTCGACATTTCAGGTGAAGGTGCTCTCTGGTCGTGCGTTGCCAAGCTTTCCTGGCGCGCAGGGCGACTGTTCGACCGACCTCAAAATCGGGCCGCAGCGGAGCTTTCGGCGGAGGCTATTTCGTGAGCTTGAACAGCAGGGGCTCGCGGAACCGGTGACCTGCCTCGGCAGCCGATACGATGAAAGCACGCGACGTGCGGCCGGAATGCGGTTGCGGGGAGACACTGACATCACGGCTTCACGCAACAAGGATGGTGACCTGGTCATCAGTCCGGTGGCCCATTGGAGTGATGACGACATTTGGGAAGCCGTGGGGCTGTATGCAGGCGATGCGCGACCTGGGTACTCGGATTTCGAAGAAATGCGGCGGATCTATGCCCATTCCGTCGGGACTTCGTGTGCTGTCGTGGCTGATGCGATACTGGACGGTAGCGGTACCCGGCGGCAAGGCAAATGTGGTGCGCGCCTGGGCTGTCACGTCTGCCAGATGGCCGAGGACAAGAGCCTCGCAAACATGGTGGCGTACGACGACCGGTACGCGTATGCCGCAGGCCTGCAAAAGCTGAATCGCTTCATCCGGGCGACTCGGTACGATTGGTCGCGGCGCCACTGGATCGGTCGCACCATTCGAGGTGGCTACATCCGGGTGATGCCCGATACGTACCATCCCTCGATGTTGCGGGCGCTGACTCGCTACATGCTGCAGTTGGATTTCGACGAGCAGCGACGGGCTGCAGGCGTTGGCGAGCGACCAAAGTTTCAGTTGCTGCCCCTCGACATGATGATCGCAGTCGACGCAATGCAGTCGCTGAACGGAGTTGCGAGGCCTTTCGCAGCCTGGGCCGACCTTCGGGACATTCAGGTTCGCGGAGTCCGGTACGACGTGCCGGAAGTGCCCGACGCTCCGCAGTCTGCGATGCCGATCGCACGATACTTGCACGTCGGCAGCGAATGGGACGACACGGCTCCCGATGCCGATTGGACCGGATTGCGCGATCCTATGCGTGAGGCCTTGACGGAGGGGAGTGCTTGCCAGTCGAATCTGACAATTGCGGCGGACGGGCGGGCAGTGCTGGACTTTCAGACGGCCCAGCAGTTTGACGTCGACGCCGAAGCTGCGCACCTCATTGCGGAGTTCGAGACTGATCGGCTGCTTGATATGCACGACGCAGACGGCGGGCCAGGCTCAGTGACGGCGGGGTATCGCTGGTACGCGAACTACGGCTGTTTGACGCTTTCTCACGCGCAGAAGGTCGAGCACGACGATATCGCTCGACGAACTGCGTTTAAGGACCGCCTGGGTCTGACACTGAGCTACGACGTCAAGAACGTCGTGGCCAGGTCTGTCTCGCTTGAGGAGCTCCCACCTACGGCGAGTGCCCATTGGGGACGCTATGGTAGTGAACAGGCGCAACTTGCCCTTTGCTAAGTCCCTTCAAAAAGCCCCGGCGTCCTTGCGACGTTCGGGGCTTTTTCCTTGTGAGGCTAGGCCGGATATCGCCCCCGCCCATGTATCTGTTACGGGGAGGCAGCTAACAGCCGACAAGTGTCCGACATCCGTGAGCTCCGGTTCCGGCCCCTGGTGGCTGGACGTCCCTTTTCAGTCGGGCAATTGGCCCGCCGCCGATCGCGCAATTCCGACCCAATGCGGTTTCGAACCTGTTTCATGGCTGTGCTCAGCGGAGGCTGGCATACAGTCCGGGTAAATCAGCGGTAGACTTCTGCGTCATGCACAAAGGACGAGCGATTAACAATGATTACAAAAGCTAAGAATCTTAGTTTCCAGTTACTGTCCGGGCTGGTGGTTGTCTTAGCCGTTGCCGGCTGCGCCTCGACGAACGTCATAACCGACACTGCAGCACCTGTTCCAGCCGACCGTATCTACGCTACAGCTCTGAGCGAAGCCACGCCGGGAACCGTCCCAGTTGTTTTCAAGCGGGACACGTTTCCCGGTCACTATTATCTGATGAGTGTCTTTGTGGACGGAAAGCAAGTCGCACGAATTGGCAGCGGAGAGAAGCTGGTCGTCAATCTTGCGCCTGGTCGATACGTATTTGGCGTGGCGGCAACCTCTGTAGACAAGGCGCCAGATCGCGAGATTGCTGTGACAGTGACTGAACAGTACCACCCGATTTTGCGACTGTCGCTCGTAGCAGTGGGTTGGGGCGGCTGGAAAATAACGGAGGCGAGTCAATAGGGCAACCTTGCGGATCGCCAACCCATGCCGGCATTTGGCCGGACCGAAATAGCTTAGCGAGAAGCCCGCGCTTCGTGCAATAGGAATTGCTAGTCTGCGGCCTTTGCTGCGACCTCGTAGCGCTGGCGTTTGTGATAATTCTTTGGCGCGATGGTGTTGAGAATCGCGCAGGACGGGCACCAGTGGCCGGCCTTTACCCCTGACGGCGTCGCGTCCCATACGTGGCCGCGATGGCATTCCCACTTGAGCTTCGCTTTGCCGGTGTGGTAGGTGCTGGAGAGACAATTCCCGCCGCGCTCCCGCGCCAAGGCACGCATCGCTTCGATGCCCAGCCTCTGTCCCTCGTTGCGGCAAAGGCGGCACCCACCTCCCTGGAGGACGTTATTGCCGAGTGCCTTCCATTCGTGGCCGGCCTTGCATCGGAAGCGGTAGGTTGCGGCCGTTCCATGATAAGTGGCGCTCAAACATTGGCCGCCGTGGTCGCGCGCGGCGCCTCGTATACGTGTCAGGCCGTCAGTATCAGTACGCTGCGCGCCAAGTCTGGTATCGGTACAGGCTCGGCACCAGTTCCCCTGCTTGAGAACCTTATAGCCCATCCCCTCCCACCTGTGGCCAGCCGCGCATTCGAACGGGTAATGATCGCGCCCGGTCTTCCACTCGGCCGCGAGGCACTTGCCACCGTGCTCGGCGGCCTTTGCGTGCAGGTCTGCCAACCCGTACTTTGACGGCTTCCTTTGGGGGATTGAGACCGCGGGCTTGCCAGCGCAACGGGGGCACCAATAGCCCGCCAATATGCTTCGGCCCTCCGGCGACCATTCATGTCCGTTCTCACAGCGTATCCGGTGGATCGCTGCGCCACCAAGAAATCCGCCTTCGTTCAGGCACTGGCCGCCGTAAGCTGCCACGAGCCCGTCGAACTTTTCTGCGACGCTGGCGCGGCTGCATTCTGGGCAACCTGATTCCTTGTATAGGACACCGTAGGCAGCTCGCTCAAAACGATGCCCATTGGCACATTCCAGAGGAATCTTGGCGCTGACGCCAGGCCAATCCGTCGCGTGACAGGTGAAGCCCTGTTGAATGGCGGTGGCGTGGAGCCGGGCGAGTGCCGCCGCCGCGCGTTGCGACGTTTTGGGACTGGCTTGTTTCACTGTGCGACGGACTATCGATTCTCAGACTGAGAGAATCCTAGCATCCCATCCGGTACTGTTGGTCGCGGATTCCGCGGTGCTGCTGACGCAAGTTGTCTAGCCAGGACACGGAGTTGGGGCGCCGCATCGCAGCCTCAACGGCCCTGGCCTGATCGGCTAGCGCATCGCATGCTGCTGCCTGGGGCTGGTTCTGCACCGACGTGGTCATTGCGATGGCGTTCGGTGGCGCTGATCGAGCCGTGCTGGCGCGGGCATCGAGAAACTCCTGCTCCTGCCGGCGGACGCCTTCACTTTTGCCGATAGTCGAGACCGTGCCAACGGCGGGACTTGCGACCGGTGTAAAACCGGTCGGACAGTACAGGTCCTGCGTGTACAACACTCGGCTGGCGCGCTGGCATTTCGTAAATGCATGGGCTGTGCCCACCGAGGCGCCGATCAAGGCAAGGGCAGCCAAGCGGCTAATTACTCGGCCCATGCGTAGCTCGGGTCGTTGGTGATAATCCAGCGCAGGCCCGCAAAAAGCGCGGCCAAGAGGGTGAGGGCGTAGAGAGCCCATGCGAGGGTTGTGACCATGCTGCGTCTCCCGGTGTTGTTCAATTCGTTTGATCCGGAAATTCGAGCTGCGAGTATGGCGTAGCAAGCCTGAGACGGCCTCCCGGCTAAAGAGGGGGGCAATCCTGGCTAACGGGTACGTCGATTGTTGCGGCGATTCGTTCAACCGTTCGGTTGCTGGCCAGACCAAGCCGCTCCGTGACTGTGTCGGGCGCAACGCCACGAATCAACAACCGCCGGCAGTAGGTGTTTCGCAGAATGCGCGGGCCCATGTCGTCAGCCTCGTGGCCAATGGTGGCGAACGCCTCACGCACGATCTTGCCAAGGCTCATGTCGGTGATCGGTGTGCCCGTGCGTTTGAGGGAGAAGAGGAGGTCGCCATCGGCTGGCCAGCTTCGGCGAGCATAGAGCCAGGCGCTCAGAGCTGCCACCGCAAATGGATCCAGATGGATGGTGCGGGATACTTTCGGCGGCCGCGCCGGCACGTGGAGATACGGAGGTGATGCGTGCGGATTCAGATCCTGAATACAGGCAGCACGGCCCTCGCTGGCCGTCACGCCGGTGCCGAGATACAGCGCGACGATCGCCCGCTTCTGCAGCGTGGCCGGATCGTCGTGCGGCTGTGGCCGTACGAAGTCCTGCATATCCCGGTCGACGTGTTGGGGAAGGAACAGAACATCGGGGTCTTCGCCGGGCCAGTACTGACCGAGGACGAGGTCACTGGCAGGGTTGGCATCTCGAACACCGATGGCCACCAAATGCCTGCAAAGGCGATCGATGAGCTTGAGATAGCGCATGCGCGTCGCCGGCGAGTAGTTTGCGGCATCGCCATCGAGCCAGAATCCGTCGAGAACATCGGCGCCGAAGCCGGCCAGCGTGGCACCGCGGCCGACCAGGTATCGGTGGAACCTGTCGAACATCGCCCGGTGCTGAACGATGGATTGCTGGGAGAACGGTCGCCGGTCAGCGCCAGCGGCTTCGCGCGTCTGCCAGTCGGCGTAAGCGCGCGCAGGGTCAAGGTGCCAAAGGGTATCCATAGGCCGAATTTATATACTGAAAGTTGCGTTTCCCGACAATCTTCACCGCATCTTTGATGCGGCCATCGCTTCCAAAAGTGGGGGGCGGTCTGCCAGGGCCTCGGCGCGGCATCGAATTCCGGCGAGCGAGATCCACCTGGAAACGACGCGCGGACGGCCGGCAACCGTGTCGTCGACGTCGGCACATGCAGTGGGGCCCGCCGGGCCATCGAACAACTCACGCAGTACTGCGCGTTTCAGCGCCAGCCGCCCCGGGCCAGGGTCGTTGAAAAGCACGCTGTCTCCGACCGCATAGACCCCGTATCTCCTGTACAGCGGCTGGCCATTCGGATGGGAACCGATCTGGTCGGCAAGGGCAGGGCGGCCTTGCTCGGCGAGAAAGTTCGCAAGCTGGGAGCGCTGGTAGCCGATGCCTCCGCAGACCTCCTCGATCGGCAGGTGCGGCGCACCGACCAGCCCGATCGCAGCGCGCATCACGCGCCGGTAGGTTTGACCCCCAGCGAGGAGGACTCTGCTGGCCCGACGTGGCCAGGCCACCTGCGTGATGGACTGGTCCAACCTTGCCAAGAGCTCGTCTGCGCGGGCAGTTGTCATTCGCAAGTCGTACGGGTCAAGCGTGTCGTCGGGCGCCACGAAACCGTGCTTGGCAGAGAGGATCACCATCGCCAGGGCGGCGCCGCGTCGAGTATGCGCACGGTAGGTCTGGTACATCACGCCCCGGTAGAGCTGCAAAGCAGGCGCGCGAACAGTCGCCTTTTTCCCAGAGCAGGCCAGGAGGAGGAGGGCAGGCGCCGATGGATCAAACTGGATCTCGGTATTTCGCTGGAATAGGGCGAGTTGCATTGCGGGCACTGGGGCGATGTGGCGAAATTGCCCTTTTAGCGTACGCACCAAATGGCCATGTCAAGGTTCACGCCTTGCGCCAATTCGTGCCATAACATAACATTCGTAACATAACATAACGAAATAGATGGAGTTGTTATGGTACGCGAAGCGTCGATTACCCAAGAACAGGTAAATGCTGCGGCGAACGCGCTGCGTGCCGCCGGCAGCAAGAAGCCATCGGTTCGCGCAGTGCGAAAAGAACTGGGGGACGTTGGCTCTCACGCCACCGTGGGACGCATGCTGGATGTGTGGAGAGCAGGCCAGGTACAAATTCCTGAAGCTCCCATAACGTTGCCCGCGCCGCTCCAACGCGTCCTCGCCGACTATCTCGCCCAGCTCGTTGCTGAAGGCAAGGTGGAGCTCTCCGCTGACTTGGCGGAGCAGCAACAGGTCAATACGGACCTCAGCATGGAGAACGAACGGCTCATCAGCCAAATCGACGCTTTGCAGGCCGAACTTACTGCCTGCCAGTCCGAGCGTGACTCGTTGGCGGGCCGTGCACAGCAGCAGAATTCTGATTTGCAGCTTGCCCGTAGTGACGCCGAGCAGGAGCGCATGGCCGCCGCCGGCGTTCGAACGGATCTGGCCAAGGCACTGTTGCGGCTGGAAGCACTGCCGCGCCTGGAGGAAGAATTGACAACCGCTCGCGCCGAGGCTGCGAAAGAACGCGCCGATCGCGTTGCTGCCGAGCAGGCTGCTGCAGTTGCGACCGCCCGGCTTGAGGGCGAGGAGAAGGCACGCCAGCACATCGAGACGGAGCTCCGCACCGTGTCCACGCGCGAAGAACAAGCGAACGGTCAGATAAAGGAGCTCACGGCGCAGCTGGTCGACGGTCGCCTTGTGCGAGCGCGTAGTGAACGCGAACTGCGCAGGCCGGTGGATTTGCGGCGCGGGGCAGGGCCAGTGTCGGCGGAGCGAAAAATGCCCGCTGGCCAGCAAAAGGGGGCGCGCGACAAGCAGCCTCCTCCTGACAAAGGCTGAGATATTGGGTGCGCTGACAAGCGGCCTATAGCGGTAACATAGCGACGCGTCCTGATGGAGGCCCATTGTGCAACGATCGAATGAAGCCGCGCCGTGCGCGGTATGCCATATGCCGGCCTGGCGCCAGCCGGAGCGTCAGAGTACCGACGGCTATCTTTATGACTGCCCCGCTTGTGGAGGTCGCTACAGCATCGGTAAGACGGCCGCGACACGTGCCTCCAATGGCGAGGCGCCAAGCAGTTTGCTCGCAGAGCTTCGCCGCCTGATTGCCAATGGCGATTTTCCCCGCGTTGAGTACACGGCAGGTGAATGGCAACCCTTAGCCGTAGTAGGGCGTCAGCCTGAAGAATAGGAAACTACTTTTCTGGAGGGTCAGACGATGGGCCGCAACTACATCCTCGAACGAACCATCGCCGACCCTCGGACACGTGCCGTCCATAAGACTGCACGCAAGCGTGCCAAGGTTAAACGCCTCCAGTCCGAGCGGGCGGCCACGGCTGCCTACCTGGACCGCGCCCGCTGGTGCGCTAACGGTTGTGGCAAGCCTGTCGCCACAGGCGAAAACGGCTGGACTCCATGTTGTTCGGAAGCTTGTCACGGCCAGTGGGTGGCCGTCGTCGCGGCGCATTTCGACTCGCAGCAGGCGCGACGCGCCCGGCGCACGGTTTGAGACTTATCTTAGAAAGCCTATGGATAGTTTCTGGGCCGATGGGTAGCTTTGGATTACATGTAGCCGAAAGCTACCCACCTAGCTGTGGACATTCGCAAATAGCGTTGTGCGTTCTCAATTAGGCGGTGAAACCTACACCGGTGAGCTCGTGGAGTCCCAGTGATGCAAAGGTTTTTCATCGACGCGCAAGCTGCGCGCCGTTTCATGCGGAAGGAATGCGGCTGACCGGATCGGGATATCGATGCGCTGGCCAGCGTGCGGCCCTTGGATGGCTGCGAGTGCGAGCCGTACTTAGGCGCCTGGATTGTTTGGCAGGCTTGCGCTGGCTGCGGCAAAAAGCTGCCGTGCGCGCCGGATGCCGTGGCCGACTATGCCTGCGACGCCTGCGGCAACGACACGGACCAGGCTCTTTGACAGAAAACGCCCCCCTTTGTGGTATTCGCGCCCATAGCGTAGTCCCGCCCCATGTGCGACAGTAGGCTCCCAACTTCACATCAGGGCGCAAATAATGGCGAGTAAGCAAGACGCAATCGATGCAATGGTCGACCTACTTCATAACGGGAAAAACGGCACTGACCGTGCTGGCGCCGCAGCGGGACTCGGCGTGGTTGGAGGCGAGGCAGCGAGAACGGAATTGATCGCCGCGCTGAAGAAAGCTAAGTCTTCCGAAGAACGGGGGGCTATCGCAACGGCCCTTGGGCACGCGACTCTGCGTTAGACGTCTGTTCCCCCGAGCCGCCCGCGAGGCGGCTTTTTCACGACAGCCCCCCATGCCGATAACTGAAATTATCGGCATGGCGTTTGCCCGCAACTCAGGTGCCAGCGCCGGTCACTTCGGCGATTCCCGCGACCTTCTTGCTATCTCTGTCCTTGTCCTGACTCGTCTCTGGACTAGGTTGAACTTGTCTGCGATTACCGCCGCTGACGCCCAACAAGTGTGCAAGGCTTCCAAGCGGCAACAGCAGAGTATTGGAAGCTGCCGGACCCCGCCGCTTCAGTATTTGCGCGCGTACGAAACCTCCTGGCGCTGGCTCAAGCGCAATACGAAGCGGGGATGCGGATGCGTCGTTCGCAGCCGATGCCGAACGAATGGCGAACACCAATGCGTCCGTCGCCGCGGTCAGGCCCTGCAAGCGCCGGATACCTACTGGCCGCACCCGGGGCAACCATGCCACAAGCGCGCCGAGGGCATTCGACCGCAAGATGGTCTCGCACGCCCACTGTGCGTCGGCCGGAGATTCCGCCTTTACCCATCGAACGTGCTTGCCCACGCCAATGCGCGCAAGCTCGGGCCCGTTTGGAGCAAATGGACACCCTACCAACCATATCGGGCGATTGCGTTGTGCCGCTGCGTCCAGCGCTCCTCGAAGCATTGATAGTTCGCCAATGCCCGAATGCTTGACGATTAGTTCGGCCACTGATCCTTCTGCCCAGCCGCCGCCAGGCAACTCCCCATCCAGAACATCGATGCCGCTCGGCACAACTTTGCCAATGGGACGGGCGAGTTGGCTGGCTCGCCATAGAGAAGGGTGGATCGCGCCTGGATCTGTTAGGGGGTTCAACCTGCCGGAGCATCTGCTTGGTTCTGTTGGTTCCGGTGGCTGCAGGGCAAGGTTCGTGGCGATGGGGCGAACAGGCTCCACGTCACCCAACAGCGACATCTGCTGGGTAGGTACATCAGGCGGATGGTGCGCGCGAACTCTCTGCATACTGTACGTATATACAGTATTCGAAGACCCCTTGCAATTTAATTGATAGATATCTAGTAGCTACTAGATATCTATCGTCGCGCTTGTGTCGCGCCATTTAGCCGGCTAAACGGCTTTGTTTACATTGAACATAAGGTTAATTATGCTTTATAAATCACATTCGGTAGCTTTTGCGCCACACGCCTTTAAATTTGTGCTCCGCCGCCCACACGTCGAGAACCTGCCGCTACACTAGCTCCCCGCCGGGAAATCATTCTCGCTGCGGTTTTGGCGAAGGAGTGCCTATATGTCTTCGTACAAAGACGAAGAGCTCGATAACTATGCGCCCAGCGTAGAAGAGCAGAACGAGCAGGATGCGATGCGTGCGCTCGGGTTCGACGGGCTCTCGGACGACGAGATTACCGACGAAGTCCGCGCGACCGTTCATGATCTTGCCAAGCAGACTCGATGAGTCAAAAGAAGAGCCCGCCGAGTGCGGGCTCTTTCTTTTTAGGTCCACCAAATGATCGACCTACTAGCCATCGAAAACATCGCGCAGGCGTGCCGAACCGGCCTTTTAGCGCTTAGACAAAGCTCCCGCTTCCGCGATTTCCCCCGCGGAAATTGTGGCGAAGCGGCGGAGTTAGTTGGCAGAATTCTGAAAGAAAGGTTGGATTGCGACGGCCATTACGTTTGCGGGTCTTACCACCCTCTTCTGAAGCGAACGCAAAGTCACGCGTGGTTCGAAACCAGTGGCGTCATTGTCGACATCACTTATGACCAATTTGGCGCCATCGGCCTTGCCGGTTGGGTATTTCCGGCTGGTTCAGACTGGCATGCTGCCTTCACTGAGATCGACAAGCAGGACGTGTGCATGCCCGAGCACTGGCTAATGTATCCGCATGAAGGGTATCGGTCGATGCTCCAAGAGCTCGCAGAACGTCCGTAGGACCCTACCTGATACCCCAATGTTGCCCCGAGGAGAACACTAGAAGAGGGTCAACAATGGAGACCATCATGGCCAACGATATTCACGTGGTTCCGGCTGGCGAGGGCTGGGCGGTTGAGGCGGCTGGAGGGGGCAAGCGGACGATGTTCGCCACTCAGGAAGAAGCCATATTGGCTGGCACCGAGCGCGCCAAGCAAGACAAGGTCGAGCTGCTGATTCACGGCCGCGACGGCCAGATCCGCGAGCGAAACTCGTTCGGCCATGACCCGCGAGACGTTAAGGGCTAAGTCCCATGCCGCGCGCTATGGCGCAGTTGGATCTTGCCGCGTTCGCGCCCATGCTTCCAAGCCTGCGTAAGTCGCTGCCACGCGGCGAAGGCTGGTGGGCCGAGGTCAAGTACGACGGTTATCGAGCCTTGGCCTTAACAGGCTCGGTCCCTTCTGTGCGAACGAAGAACGGTGCGGACTGCACCCCCTGGTTCCCAGAACTGCTTCAAAGCCTCAGGGCCCTTCCCGCCAGCACCGTGCTCGATGGTGAGGTATGCGTGTTGGATGCCGTCGGCCGCGCCGACTTTGAGCGGCTGCATCGGCGGGCCAGGCGCAAGTGCTGGTATGAAGGCGCTGATCCGATTGTCTACTGCGTCTTCGACATCCTTGCGTTCAGGGGTCGGGACGTGCGAGTGCTGCCGATCGAGGAGCGTAAGGCCATGCTGCGCCCGCTACTCGCTTCCCTGCCCGGCCTTCTCTACGTCCAGGCTGTCCTTGATCAGTCCGATTGGCTCTTCGCGAACGCGCTGGCGCTCAATCTAGAAGGCATCGTCTGCAAGCGTGCCAGCAGCCCCTATCGAGCCGGGCCTTCGGTGGACTGGATCAAGGTAAGGCGTCGTGGAGTGCATGAGCACGGCGCGTTCAGGCGTGGACCCTGATCTCGCGAAAAACAGTCACGCAGTCTCGATGGCCACGCGCAAGTTGTTGAACCACGCCGAAAATTCATCGGCCTCAGTAAATACTCGCACCGGCGCTTCGGCATTGCCAAGTCCAACCGAGTAGCCGCCATTGAGCAAGCTGACAATGCTGTCCTCAAAAATCGATGGATTTCCCTGTTTTGTCAGCGAATCGCTGATTGTCTCCTGGGAAATATAGACCGCAGGCTTGTCCATAGTTTTTCTCTCGTTGTTTGCGTCAGGCTCCGAGCCCGTGCGGCCCACAGATACCTCCGCCATTGTTGGTTACCCGGGCATGTCGATGAGCCAAAAAAATGACCCGCAGTTGATTGCGGGCCGTCATAGTCCTCGTGGGGTCAAGTCACGAACACGGGATTGTGAGTCCGAGGTGCTTCATTGTCACCCCGACACTTGGGGGATACAGCTCTCGCACCACTTACCGTGCATGTGCCTTGCCGCAAGATCGATGAGCACTGTATATTTATACAGTATGCTGTTTGAAGTCATGAAACTCTGCCTGGAAGGACGCCGGCTACACCGAGGATGGTGGGGCGGGCAGCTGCTTTGGCGTGGCCAAGTGGTAATCGAGGACCGGATGGATACGCGCGCCCACCGCGTCATACCGCATGCGATCATGACCCACAGCAAGCACCAAGACACAGCCGAACTTGGCATCTTGTATGACGCGCGGATCGTGAGAATGTCCGGAGACGATTTGGTCCTTACGGGATTCGAGCGCGCCGACTTCGAACTGAAGGAATATCGGCAAGCGTGGCTAATGCGGCCGATCACGCGCGAGGAGATGGAAACGCCCATCCCTGCCGACGTGGTACGCGGCCGGGGGAAGTCCGGCAAATTGAATGGAGGGTGATGATGTGCGTCAACTACGCGCCGGTCCAACGGCAAATGCTCCGGAACGTGTTTGGCGTCGAACCGCCTGTCGGAGAATGGCGATCGGAAGCCTGGCCTGACTACTCTGCCCCGATCATCCGCGCAACTGAGAGTGGTGAGCGTGAAGCCGTGCTCGCATCTTTCAGTATGGTGCCCAAGGGGAAGATTCCACCCGGCGTACGCTACTACCCCACAGCCAACGCTCGCGCCGAAACCATCGGAAAGCTCAGCTCGTTTGCAAAACACTGGAAGGCTGGTCAGCTATGCCTGATAGGAGCAACATGAGTCGCCCATGTGGCGCATACTCCTTTGTATTACTCCTCTCTTTCGCATAGCTTGGAAATATGGAAGAGCAAGACATTGTCCGCTCCCTCGCGGCGCTAGCCCACAACATCCGCCTGCAAGTCTTTCGGATGCTGGTAGTCGCTGGCCCGGGAGGTTTGACCCCGGGGGCCATCGCCGAGGAGCTTGACGTGCCGAGCGCCACGCTGTCGTTCCACTTGAAGGAACTGATGCACGCGCGCCTGGTGACGCAGCAGCGTGAGGGTCGCAATCTGATCTATCGGGCAGAGTTCGCCCATATGAACGAGCTGCTCGGCTTCCTGACGGCCAACTGCTGCCAGGGGCATCCCTGCCTGGAAGCCAGCGCTACCTCATGCCAATGCTGACGGAAATTCCGCAACAAGAGCCACGGCAAGCGCGCGGCGGCTGCGCCAATTTCATTGAGTCTTCCGATCAGCATCGGGCGGGTCGGTACTGAAGGCAACCTATGTCGACTCCGACCTTTCGACTTGCTCGCCCCGACGACTTCGCGTCCATCCGTGCGCTGCTGGCCGAAGAAGACCTCCTTGTCGAGGACGTAGCTGCAGAAAACTCCAGCCGCTTCTTCGTGGCTGTACAGGACGGAAGCCTCTTGGCCTGTGCTGGGTTAGAGCCCTATGGGACGGATGGACTGCTCCGATCAGTCGCCGTTGCGAAGGATGCCCGCCACAATCAGTTCGGCCGCGTCCTGGTGGACCTCATAGAACGAGATGCCGGGACGATCGGTGTACGACGACTCTACCTGTTGACGACCTCCGCAGCGGACTACTTTCTCAATCTTGGGTACAGGATCGTCGAGAGAAACGCTGCGCCCGCAGCACTGCAATCCAGCGCGCAGTTCGCCGCTCTATGTCCAGCATCTGCGACTTGCATGACGAAGGCCACCGCCTGAGGCTGGTGGCCCGTCGACGCCGGCGCGAACGCCGGCGTGCAGTGTGATGCGCGCCTAGGCCGACTCAAAGCGACGTCTCTTGAAGCTGACAGTCTCCTTGAAATCTTCGCTGCTGCCGATTCGGCGAAGATCTGCCCAAGTACCCTTGTAGTAAGGCACGACATTGCGATCCGTCCACGGTGTGGTCACGTTGCCCATGACACCGTTGTAGTGGCCGAACTGCATGAAGGTCTGATTTCGCTTGATGTCTGGCTCGAGATAGGCCAGCGCGTAGGTCGAGCCATAATCGTTGTAGACCTCGACCACGTCGCCGGAGCTGATGCCGAGCGCACGTGCATCCTCGGGGTTGATTTCGAGATAGGCCATCGGCACCCTGGCGCGCACGAATTCGTTGAACTGGTCGTGGTACATCGTTTGCCAGACTTCGTTGACGCGGCCGTTGTTGATCCAGAAATGGTACTTGGCCTTCTGGTCTGCTACGGGCTTCGGCAGGCCGGGCCAGGTTGCTGGCTTGAACTCTGCCTTGCCGTCGGCGGTATCGAACTTGCCGTCGGTGTAGAGCATCTCGGTGCCGACTAGCTTGCCATCGCGATACGCCTGAACCGGCAGTTGAACGCCGTTGTTGCCCATGGCGCGCAGGCGCTCAAAGGTAACGAGGTTGCCCGTCTTGCCACCCTGGCTATCAATCGGTGCTGCGCCGGGCTGCCCAGCCTGGCGGAATCCGTCATTGAAAGCATCCTCCTCAGTCTTCCAGTCGAAGCCGCTGAAGCGTGCCGCCATGTCCTGCTTGCCTTCCGCCTCGTACGTGCGCTTGAGGGTATTGGCGATGGCTGCGGCGATCAGGCAATCCGGCCGCGCCGTGCCCGGCGGATCCATGAACCGATCGGACAGCCGCATCCGGCGCTCACCATTCATTGACGTGAGGTTCATTTCGCCGGGGTGGGCAGCGGGCAGCATCAGGTGAGCCCCGTCCGCCAGGGTGGTCGGGTAGAGGTTGATGTTGACAAGGAAGAGGCCGCCCTTGCTTTTCACGGCGTCGTAGATGGCATCCACCATCTGTTGCATCGACGCACCGCGTTGGCGGGACATGGCCTCCCGGACGATTCCCGACCGATGAAGAATGACGGCACGATGCTCTTGAGCGTTGAGCGTAGTCTGGAACGGATTCGCGCCCCATGCCGTGTACATCAAGCCCTTGCCGTGAATGATCTCCTGATCGACATAGATCTTGGTGTTGCCGGGGTATGGCGGCCTGGCGTAACCCTCCTGGTGCCCACCCATGCGTACGACGCCCGTGCCACGTCGGCCAACATTGTGCGTGGCCAGCACCAGGTCCACGAGTGCGGACTGAATCAGGTAGTTGTCATTGCCCCAGATAATGCCTTTCTCATAGGCATGCATCGTATGAGGGCGATGGCCAGAGGCCTTCGGCTTGTACGCCCACTCTGCCACGCGGCGCAGCTTGTCGGCAGGCACGCCAGTGATGCGACTGCATTCATCCAGCGGCAGCTTGTTGGCGCGCAGCGCGGCGTCGAACCCCTTGGTGTAGGTGGCAATAAACTCCTTGTCGTGCCAGCCCTGATCCACCACATAGGTAAGCAGCCCATTGAATAGCGCGATATCGGTACCGGGCTCGATATCCAGGTGCAAGACGTTTTCCTTGCCGGCGGCCTGCTCCGCTACCGCGATCGTTGTCGTGCGGCGCGGGTCGACGAATATCACCTTGGCGGCGGCCATGGTCTCGCCGGGGAAGCGCTGCTTGCGCTTGTCCATCGTCTGGCCCTGCAGGTTCGGCAGCCAGTGGGCGAGGAAATAGTTGGTCTGCGTCTCGTATGAGTTGCAGCCAATCGCCATGATCACATCGGCTAGTTCCGCGTCCTCGTAACTGTTGTTCAGCTCCCCAATTCCCATCTCGCGCGTGGCGTGGCATTCGGAGTTGTAGGCCGGGCGGTTATGGATGCGCACCAGCGGCGTTTTCAGCGCCGTGAACATCAGCTTGCCTGTGCCCCAGGTGTTCTCGAAGCCACCGCCAGCGCCACCGTGATCGAAGCAGTCAAACGCCAGTGCGGCGGGGCCGTCCCGATCGAGGATCTTCTTGGTCAGGCCGGCATAGAGTGCAAGGGCATCGTCCCAACTGGTGTCCACCCACTGGTCGGAAACATAGACGCGCGGGCTGCGCAGTCGCGCACGGCCCACGCCATCCGGCGTGAACATTACCTTGGCCAGTTGACCACCGCGCGTGGACGAGAGCCCCTTGTTCACCGAGCACTGCTTGTCAGGCACGATCATGATGTTCTGGCGCCGGCCATCGCGATCGACGATCGTGTTCTGCATGGCAGGTGTCATGATCACAGTCAGCGGTGGAAGCTGCTTGCGAAAATCCAGGCCGAGTGCGTTCTCGCCCGGCGCTCGGCCGCCTTCGCTATTTTCCGGCCACTTGTAGACGTGATACCCACATCCGACAATGCAGAAGTGGCATGTCAGGTTGGTCCGCTGCGCGCTCACGGGCGGCAATGTCACCCGATCCTTGTTCGTTGCCATGGCAGTGCCCCCTTACAGCAGGTTGGCTTGACGGCCGTAGATCAACCCGTCGACGCCAATGGCTTTCACGCTGCCATCTGCGGCGCTGTACTCGAGCTGGATTCTCGGAAGATTCTCGGTGGCCTGGCCGGATACCATCTGCCCGGACTTCTCGGGGTCAAAGATGCTGAAATGACAGGGGCATCGGAATGTGCGCGCCGTGGAGTCATAGGCGACCGGGCAACCCATGTGCGTACAGAGCGTGCTGTAGGCAACAATGTCACGGTCGGGGCCAACGCCACCTGGAACCGGCGCACCCGTCTTGATTACCGCGCATGGCGATGAGGCATCAGGGTACGTAAAGGTGACCGGTGTGTTGGGCCGAAGCTGGCCAGCCCGTGCGATCACCTTAGGCTTGAATGGCAAGGTCGTGCGACCTACGTCCGCTGGTGGCGCGGCAGCACCGGCCGGACTCACCACCGTACCCGAGATGCTTACGCCGGCCGCGGAACCGCCAGCAGCCTTCAGAAACTGCCTGCGCGAAATTGACATGTCGCCCTCCTTCCAAATGCGATCTCGGACCGAGCTGGGTGGCCTGAGGTACATCGTGGTCGCGGGGCTTTAGAGGGCGATTTGCCGGGCGGCCGCGCTCCCCGAGGGATCACGCGACTAGATCTTGATAATTCTGGAATTGTGTAACTAATTTCTAGGGCAATGACAGCCCCACTGCAAGTTGCATAGCAAAATAAAGCGGCGCCGATGGTCACGATGTTTGTACGCCATAGAGCACATCAAACAAACAGTGGGTAGTCTGATCTAGCGCAAGGAAAACAGCGCATGCAATCTCTTTATTTTGATAATATTGGAAACATGGAATTATGGGAACGCCGGAGCGATTCCTTCCCGTCTCCCTGAACACCGCACACCGTTCACCGATTGCTGTCAGCGAGCCCGAGGGCCGACTTTTTGAAAGGAAGTCATCATGAAAAAGCTGGAAGTGTTTGACCCTGCCATGTGTTGCTCGACGGGGGTCTGTGGCGTGGATATAGATCCGATCCTGGCGCAATTCGCGGCCGACCTCAAATGGGTCGAAGAACAAGGTGTCACTGTGACCCGGTACAACCTGGGGCAGGAGCCTCAAGCATTCGTGGCCAACCCCTCTGTGGTCAAGGAAATGGAGGGTGGCATGGATCGTCTGCCCATCATTGCAATCGATGGCCATATTGTATCCACCGGCATGTACCCCTCGCGCCAACACCTGGCGCAGAAGCTCAATCTTGCGCCGGCAACGGCCGAGAAGCCGCGGGTCAAGGCGGGTAGCTGCACACCCGGCTCCGGCTGCTGTTGAAGCGGGGACGCCATGACCTTGCCTTCTACACGTACCCGCTATCTGTTCTTCACCGGGAAAGGCGGGGTCGGTAAGACCTCGCTATCCTGTGCCACCGGGCTGGCCTTGGCCGAAGCCGGGCGTTCGGTGCTCATCGTTAGCACGGACCCTGCGTCTAACCTGGACGAGGTGCTGGGCGTAGGCCTGAGTCAACTGCCAACGGCGATCCCCGGGGCGCCTGGCCTGCACGCGCTGAACATCGACCCGGAAGCGGCGGCACACGCCTACCGGGAGCGGATGGTGGCCCCTTACCGAGGCATATTGCCGGCTGCTGCAATCCAAAGCATGGAGGAGCAGTTCTCCGGCGCGTGCACCGTCGAGATTGCTGCGTTCGACGAGTTCTCGAAACTCCTTGGCGACTCGTCCGGTACGGCCGACTTTGACCATGTCATCTTCGACACGGCTCCCACCGGACACACCCTGCGTCTGCTGACAATGCCCTCGGCATGGGACGAGTTCATTTCCTCATCCACTGGCGGCGCCTCCTGCCTCGGTCCGCTGGCCGGGCTGGAAAAACAGAAGGCGCTATACGCGGCAACCGTCGATCGTCTTTCCAATGCAGACGAGACCACGGTCATCCTGGTTGCCCGTGCCGATACCGCATCCTTGAGGGAAGCCAATCGCACGGGTGCCGAACTGGCGGATCTTGGGATACGTAACCAGGCCCTGGTCATCAATGGCCTGTTCACGGACGCCGGCTCCGGCGACCCAACGGCGACGGCCATGGCGCAGTTGGCGGACGAAGCATTGGCAAACATCCCGGCCGAATTGGCCGGGTTGCCGCAGGCGCGTATCCCCTTCCTGCCGCGTGGCACCGTCGGATTGGACGCGCTACGCGAAATGGCCCATCCCGAGACTGTGGCATTGCCGACCAGTCACGAGATGCCCGAAACCAGCTTGCCACCTGGCTTGAGCGGTCTGGTCGAGCGCATGGCGTCGGCCGGCCATGGCGTCATCATGACGATGGGCAAAGGCGGCGTGGGCAAGACCACTGTCGCTGCAGCAGTTGCCGTGGCACTTGCGAAGAAGGGCCATCGGGTCGTGCTTTCAACGACTGACCCGGCTGCGCATATTGCCGCCACCATTGAAGGCGAGCTTCCTGGCCTGACGATCGCCCGAATCGACCCAGCGGAGGAAGTGCGACGGTACACGGAGGAGGTGCTCTCCAAGGCTGGCCAGCAACTCGACGCCGCTGGGCGCGCGATGCTGGAAGAGGACCTGCGTTCGCCATGCACCGAGGAAATTGCCGTATTCCGAGCCTTTGCCCGCACCGTCGACGAAGGCAAGGACGGATTCGTGGTGTTGGACACGGCCCCCACAGGCCACACGATCCTGTTGCTCGATGCGGCGGAGGCCTACCACCGGGAAGTGATGCGCACGCAAGGGGATATGCCTGAGGCTGTGCGGCAGTTGTTGCCCAGGCTGCGCGACCCTGGCTATACGCGAGTGCTTATTGTTACCTTGCCGGAGGCCACGCCCGTTCACGAGGCGGAGCGTCTTGCCAAGGACCTGGCCCGAGCTGGTATCAAGCCTTACGCGTGGGTCATCAACCAATCGCTCCTGGCGAGTGGGACGACGCACCCCGTGCTGTGCCAGCGCGGCGCTTACGAGGTGCCTTTCATTCGCCGCGTCGTCGACGAGCTGGCGCAAAGCTGCGCCCTAATACCGTGGCTCTCCGAGTCCCCAGTCGGAGTCAAGGGCCTGGAGCATCTGGTCGCTCGCGAGCCAAACCGCGAGCCCGATCCATCTTCTGTGAGGTAACACCGTGAAGACACTTCCTATCGTTTGGCAGCGCCTCGTTTCCGGTGGGGAAACTTGCCCACGATGCGCTGGCACCGGAGATGAGGTTGAGCGGGCCTACCGGCAACTGCGCGAGCAGTTGATGCCGCTGGGCATCGAGCCAGTATTGGAGACTCGAGAGATTGATGACGCCACCTTCAAGGCCAATCCGTCTGAATCCAATCGGATCTGGATTGCGGGAAAACCGATGGAGGAATGGGTCAATGCCTCGGTAGGCAGCAGCCCCTGCTGTTCGGTTTGCGGCGACTCCGAATGTCGCACCGTCGACGTTGGTGGGACCGCCTACGAGGTAGTGCCAGAGGACTTGCTGGTCAAGGCCGGGCTCATTGCCGCGCTGACGATGAATGCGGAAAAGTAGGAACGGATGTGCCATCTGCAACTAGACGTCACGTTGGGACCGAGCGACATATTTGCCGTGTTGAGCTACGAGCGAGCGACAGGTCAAGCACGAAGTTCTCGCGCGGAACCCGGCCGCCCGGCCGGCGAGATGCATAAGCCGCTTGACCTTCCCCCTGTAGCAAGGTCGATAGTGTGAATAGGACCACCCTGATTGGGCGCCAATACATCATCGCCCGGCACTGGAAGTGCACAATGACTGACTTGTCTTCCCTTCCATTGGCGGAAGCCGTCTATGCCGCGTACGCACTGGCGTTGAGCCAACGGAACACAGACGTCGCTGATCCCCTGCTGCGCGCACTTGAGCTATTGGCCGCCCAGTCCGGGGATAGCTCACATTTGAATGCCGCCTACACGCTTATTGAGCGGTCCATAGCCGCGACGCACAACCTGCGTCCTCACGAGCGTTCCACGCACTAGGTCGGCGGCTATACCGGCAGGTCTTCCAGCATTGCAGATCACTCGGCAAAAAACTCCGGGTGGCGAGCTTGCAGCTCGTCTGCCGGCAATTCGCACTCTCCAGTGCAGGCTTCCTCGCCCGTCGTCATACAAAATTCACTTTGCAAGTTTTCATAATTCGAATATAGTCGAATCATGAAAACGGACCACGCCCTTGAAGCGCTTGCCGCGCTTGCCCATTCGATACGCCTGTCGGTGTTCCGGCTACTGGTAGAAGCCGGGCCCGAGGGGCTTGCCGCCGGTCGAATTGCCGAATTGATGGAAATGCCAGCGTCATCGCTATCGTTCCACCTGAAGGAATTGCACCGCGCCGGCTTGCTTTCCAGCCGCCAGGACGGTCGCTCGATCATTTACATGGCTCGCTTCGAGACCATGAACGCATTGCTGGGTTACCTCACGGAGAACTGCTGCGGCGGCAATCCGTGCTCTCCTGTGTCCAACTGTTCCGTCGCCACCGAGGCCCAATCATGAAGCGCTTCCACGTTCACGTCAGCGTCGCGGACCTGTCTGCGAGCATTCGTTTCTACTCGGCACTCTTCGCAGCCGAACCCACTTTGGTGAAAGAGGACTACGCGAAGTGGATGCTTGAGGACCCTCGCGTGAACTTCGCCATTTCGGCACGCGGTGCCGAAACCGGGGTAGACCACCTCGGGTTCCAGACCGATGACGCAGGCGAGCTGGCGGAGTTGAAGGCGCGAGCCGAAGCGGCCGATATGGCGCTGCTAGACGAAGGCGAGACCACCTGCTGCTATGCGCGAAGCGACAAGTACTGGGTCACCGATCCGCAAGGCATCGCGTGGGAGCACTTCCATACGCTTGGCAATGTGCCCGTGTACGGCGAATCCAGAAAGATCGAAGACGCCAAATCGGATTCAGCGTGCTGCGCGCCCAGGGGAAAGCCAGTCGGTATTGCGGTCAACTCCACGCCGTCCTGCTGCTAAGGGTGCCTCATGAGCGAGAAAATCTACAACGTGCTGTTCATCTGCACCGGCAATTCTGCGCGTTCGATATTGTCGGAAGGGCTGATGAACCATTTGGGCAAGGGGCGCTTCCGCGCGTACTCAGCGGGCAGCCATCCCACCGGTGCGGTGAATCCGCTCGCGCTGGCAGCACTGGCGCGCCACGGCATGGACACCACGGGTTTTCGCAGCAAGAGCTGGGACGAATTTTCACAGGACGGTGCGCCTCAACTCGATTTCGTCTTCACGGTCTGCGACAAGGCCGCGGGAGAGATCTGCCCCGTGTGGCCAGGTCAGCCGATGACAGCGCATTGGGGCGTACCCGATCCGGCCGCCTGCGAAGGTACCGAAGCCCAGAAGCAGCAGGCCATCAACGAAGCCGCCATTTCACTCAAGCGCCGTATTGAACTGTTCCTGTCGCTGCCTCTGCCGAAGCTTGACGCGGTCGCGCTTCAGAAGGCGATCCGGGACATCGGCACGCGCTGAAACGCTCCCCAAATTACTTGTTGTTGCAGCCCCCATGACTACCAACGTACTGATCCTCTGTACCCACAATTCCGCCCGTAGCGTTCTGAGCGAGGGCATGCTCAACCATCTGGCCAAGCAATTTGGCCGCGATGTGCATGCCTACAGCGCCGGAAGCTCCCCGAGCGGACGAATCAACCCGTTCGCCATCGAGGCGCTTGAAAACGCCGGCGTCGATGTTGGCGGCTTCCGCAGCAAGAACTGGGATGAATTCGTCGGCGAGAATGCGCCCCACATGCGCGTCGTGATCACGGTCTGCGACAACGCGGCCGAAGAAGAGTGCCCGTACTGGCCAGGTAGCCCGGTGAAGGTGCACTGGGGCTACCCAGATCCGTCGAACACGGAAGGCGGCGACGAGAAGAAGCGTCAGGCATTCGAGCTGACCCGACAGGCCATCGCCTACAGGATGCTGCAATTGCTGCTGCTCCCGATCGATGACATGAACAACGCAGAGTTGCAGGAGACCCTGCAGCGCCTGGCAGGGAGCTGAATATGAGTAGCCAAAACGTAGCAGCGACCGGCCAAGCCGTGGCCAAGCCGGCGATCAGCTTTTTCGAGCGCTATCTGACCGTTTGGGTCGCGCTGTGCATTGTCGCCGGTATCGCACTCGGGCAGATCCTTCCTGAAGTCTTCCAGGCGATTGGGCGGATGGAATACGCGCAGGTCAACCTGCCAGTGGGCATTCTGATCTGGGTGATGATCATCCCCATGCTGATCAAGATCGATTTCGGCGCACTGGGCCAGGTGAAATCGCATTGGCGAGGCATCGGCGTAACCCTGTTCATCAATTGGGCAGTCAAGCCATTCTCGATGGCGCTGCTCGGTTGGATTTTTGTGCGTCACCTTTTCGCGCCGCTATTGCCTGCCGACCAGCTTGATAGCTACGTGGCCGGTCTTATCCTTCTGGCCGCCGCTCCTTGCACCGCCATGGTGTTTGTCTGGAGTCAGCTCTGCAAGGGCGATCCGTACTTCACGCTGTCCCAGGTCGCTCTGAACGACGCCATCATGGTGGTCGCCTTCGCGCCGGTGGTAGCACTGCTGCTGGGCCTGTCGTCCATCACAGTGCCATGGGACACTCTGCTCACGTCAGTGGCCTTGTACATCATTGTGCCGGTCATCATCTCGCAACTGCTGCGCAAGATGCTCCTAAGCCGCGGCGTGGCCTACTTCCAGCGTGTCGTGCACCGACTCGGGCCGTATTCCATCACCGCGCTGCTCCTTACGCTTGTTCTCCTGTTTGCATTTCAGGGCAAGGCCATCATCGATCAGCCACTGGTAATCGCGCTGCTCGCGGTACCGATCCTGATTCAGGTCTTCTTCAACTCTGGACTCGCCTACCTGCTGAACCGCAAGCTCGGCGTCGCCCATTGCGTGGCGGGCCCGTCCAGTCTGATCGGCGCCAGTAATTTCTTCGAACTTGCCGTCGCGACCGCAATCAGCCTCTTTGGCTTCCAGTCGGGGGCTGCACTGGCGACAGTGGTAGGCGTTCTCATCGAAGTGCCGGTCATGCTGCTGGTTGTCGGCATCGTCAACCGGTCGCAGTCGTGGTATGAGGCCAAGGGCCATTAAGGAACTGGAATGTCGGTAACGATCTACCATAACCCCGCGTGCGGTACATCACGTAACACCTTGGCCATGATCCGCAACGCGGGCATCGAGCCAAATGTCATCGAGTATTTGAACACACCGCCGGACCGGCAGACACTGCAACAGATGATCCGTGATGCCGGACTCACGGTGCGCCAGGCTATCCGCGAAAAGGGCACGCCGTACGCGGAACTGGGTCTGTCCGATCCTGCGCAGACGGATGACCAGTTGCTCGACGCGATGCTCGCCCATCCGATCCTGATCAACCGGCCCTTTGTCGTCACCGAGCTTGGTGTGCGGTTGTGCCGACCTTCGGAGGTCGTGCTCGACATCCTGCCCTCGCCACAGCGAGGTTCTTTCACCAAGGAAGACGGCGAGGTCGTGATCGACGGCCAAGGTCGGAGAGTGCAATGACGATGGAAATGCCCAACATCGTCCCAGCGGTTCTCGACACGCCGGACCTGTACAAACTGGAGCCGGCACGCATCAGTACCCACCCGCCGCGCATCCTGTTGCTCTATGGTTCGTTGCGCGAAACTTCGTACAGCCGCCTGCTCGTCCAGGAAGCTGAACGGATCCTGCAGCACTTCGGTGCGGAGACCCGTGTGTTTGACCCACATGGCCTGCCAATGTGCGACAGCGTCCCTGCCGACCACCCAAAGGTGGTCGAGCTGCGAAAGCTCTCAGAATGGTCGGAAGGCCAGGTCTGGTGCAGCCCGGAGCGTCACGGCACGCTGACGGCGGTCTTCAAGAATCAGATCGACTGGCTGCCGCTGGAAATGGGCGGCATTCGTCCCACTCAGGGGCGCACACTCGCAGTCATGCAAGTCTGTGGTGGCTCGCAGTCCTTCAATGCGGTCAACGCACTGCGCGTGTTGGGTCGCTGGATGCGCATGGTGACGATCCCCAACCAGTCGTCGGTCGCCAAGGCGTACCAGGAGTTCGAGGCGAATGGCCGCATGAAGCCTTCCTCTTACTATGACCGTGTGGTGGACGTCATGGAGGAGCTTTTCAAGTTCACGCTTCTCGTACGCGATCGCAGCGACTACCTGACGGATCGCTACAGTGAGCGCAAGGAAGCAGCACCGGCCACGGCAACCACGCTCGCAGCAGCGGCGATGAGCCATGAGCAAGACGCGCAGGTCAGCGATACCGACAGCGGCGAAGTCGAATAACGAAGAACGGGATGGCCATGGAGCCAAGCGGCGGCGTGATCGCCAGGCTGGGCATTGCCCAGACCTTGGCGTGGGGTTCGACGTACTACCTGCCGGCGATGCTGGCGACGCCGATGGCGAAGGACCTCGGCGTATCCACCCCTACGGTATTTGCGGCCTTCAGCGCTGCGCTTGTCGTGTCGGCCCTGATCGGGCCGTCTGCAGGCAGAATGATCGATCGGACTGGCGGCCGCTCGATACTGGTAGCCACCAGCATCATATTTGCCTTGGGTCTGGCGGGTCTTGGTTTCGCCCAAGGCCCAGTTGGACTCTTTGCTGCCTGGCTGGTCCTGGGTATTGGAATGGGCGCAGGGCTATATGAGGCCGCATTCGCGACGCTTGTGGCCCTGTACGGCCACCGCTCTCGGGGCGCGATTACCGGCATCACGCTCATCTCCGGCTTCGCCAGCACGGTCGGCTGGCCGCTGTCGACATTCATGGAGGCACACATTGGATGGCGCGGTGCGTGTCTCGCGTGGGCGGGATTGCATCTGACACTCGGTTTGCTCCTGAATGCGAGCGTGCCGCGCGGCCTTGTGTCCCAAGATGCCAAGCAAGACAAGGTTGCTCCGGTGAAGCGCGAGCCCTCGAATGTGGCGGAGAGCGACTCCCAACGGCTCGCCTCGTATGCGTTGGCCTTTGTGTTCGCGGCGACCTGGTTCATCAGCACAGCGATGGCGGCCCATTTGCCGCGCCTCCTGCAGGCTGGCGGTGCAACCGTCGCAACGGCCGTGACGGTAGGCGCTTTGATCGGCCCTGCTCAAGTGGGGGCGCGAATCCTCGAGTTCGGCTTCCTCAGAAAGGTTCATCCGCTGCTTTCCGCTCGCATTGCAGCCGCACTGCACCCCATCGGAGCAATGGCATTTGGCGTGGCAGGCGCTCCCGCAGCGGCATTGTTCGGTGTATTGCATGGTGCCGGCAACGGCATCCTAACCATCGCAAAGGGAACGCTACCGTTGGTCATCTTCGGGCCAAACGATTACGGCCATCGTCAAGGCGTCTTGATGGTCCCCGCACGCGTTGCACAGGCATTGGCACCGTGGCTGTTTGGCATTTGCCTCGACGCATTCGGCGCAAAGGCGCTTTGGCTATCATCGGCTCTCGGCGTAGGGGCCATCGTCATGCTGATGGCAATTCGGCAAACAGAAGAACCCCTCGCAAAGGCGGTCTGAGCCGGCAGCTCGCTCAGCGACGCTATGACTGAATGCCCCTCAGGCAATCACCGGTGTTGCCGAGCGTCCAATAATCGCGTGCATACGTTCATCTGCGCGGAACTCAGCCGATGGCCTATAAAGGGTCGGCAGTTGCCTCTGAAAGCCGCAACCGCTGGACAGGGTGGGCGGAGGGCAGAGATCGGGCCATGAGCGGCCGTTCGCGTAGGCTGGCGACCCGCCTCAAGCGCGCTCGATGAATCGTGCCTGATCAGGCCCACACCCTACCCCTGAGGGGGACGAGAAAACCCCGGCACTGTACGGTCTTTCGTTCGTGTGCCGCGGGGCCGACCGACTTTGCCGTGCCGACCGCCTGCTCGGATTGCTCCACAAGCGGCATCGATCCCAGGGTGCCGTATAAGGAATTTCGACCGCCGCGGCGTCCTCTTTTCGCTGTTGTCACAGGCAATGCTTAAGGCGGAATAAAACGGATGGCCCGGCAGTAATACAGATGAACCCAATCGCGAGGCCTGTCGGATAGTCCGGCAATCTACCTCTCGAAACTGACTCGTGAGGGCAATATGTCATCAGGTCTTCCGTTCGATCCGTTGCGCCGCAGTGCGTTGAAGTGTCTCGCATTCGGCGGCGCGGGCACCGTGTTTGTTTTGGCCGGCGGTGTTCTCTCGCCTATGGAATTGGCCCTTGCCGCCACAGGGAAGAGGCCGTCGGTCGGCTCGGGCGTCCCTCTATTCCTGCAGATCAGCGACACACATATCGGCTTCAACAAGGAAGCCAATCCGGACGTCGCGGGCACGCTCAAGCAGACCATTGACCTCGTCAACGCGATGCCGATCAAGCCGGCGCTGACGATTCACACTGGAGACATTACGCATCTATCCAAGGCAGAAGAGTTCGACCACGCGGCGCAATTGATGTCCGGGCTGAATATCACCGAGTTGCATACCGTGCCCGGCGAGCATGATGTAACCGATGGGCCTGGGACGGAATACTTCAATCGTTTCGGCCAAGCCTCCGGCAATAAGGGCTACTACAGCTTCGACCACAGTGGCGTCCACTTTGTCGGGCTGGTCAACGTGATGCATTTCAAGCCGAACGGTCTGGGGGGCTTGGGCGACGACCAACTCGCCTGGCTGAAGGCCGATCTGAAGGGCCACTCGTCCAGCACACCGATCGTCGTCTTCGCACACATGCCAATGTGGACGATCTACCAACCGTGGGGCTGGGGCACCGGCGATGCCGGCGAGGCGATGACCTATCTGCAGCGCTTCGGTTCCGTCACCGTCTTGAACGGCCATATCCACCAGATCGTATCGAAGGTGGAAGGCAATATTACTTTCCATACGGCGCGTTCGACGGCCTATCCTCAACCGACAGCCGGCAATGGCCCCGGACCGATGCCGCTCACGGTACCTAGTGATCAGCTACCTAGGATGCTTGGCGTGACCAGCATCAAGATCATGCGGCACCCGCTCGCTGCGACGCTCACCGACACGACGCTCGCCTGAACGTCCAGACACCCCACCAACCAGGACCAGAATCATGCCAACGTCTATTCTTCGCCGCGCCTTGGTCTTCTCTCTCGGGGCCGGGGTATTCATCGCGGCATCGGCTTCCGGGTTCTCCGTCGCGCAAGCCGAGGAGAACAATGCCGTCGTTTTGAAGAATTTCCAGTTCTCGCCGATGTCGCTGACGATCAAAGCCGGCACGACCGTCACGTGGAAAAACCTCGATGGCGAACCGCACACGATTGTCAACGACGCCGGCCTCTTCCGCTCCAGCGCGCTCGACCAGAACGACACCTTCAAGTTCAGATTCGATAAACCGGGGGTCTACAACATCTTCTGCGGCATACACCCGAACATGAGGGCGACGATAACCGTCCAGTAGATACAGTTCGAGCCGGAAGCGCGAGGCCAGACAGAGGCGGCCGAGGCCTAGTCCGGCCGCGCTGCAGGGAGGGTCCGCGTGGAGACGCCGGCAGAGATGAACGGCGAACTGATAGTAGCGCTGACCACCGCCGGCAAGCGCGCGCAGGACGAAAAATCCGGCGCTTCGTCAGATGCCGGCATACCACTCATACCCCTGGTCTTCCCAGTAGCCGCCTTTGCCCTCACCAATGCTTTCAAAGCTGCTGACGAGTTCGATGCCCATGATGTATTTGGCCATCTTGTAGCCGAGCTGTCGTTCTACCCGGACGCGTAAAGGCGCGCCATTGGCGATCGGCAACGGCTTGCCGTTGAGCTCGTAGGCGAGAATGGTCTGCGGATGGTAGGCATCTTCCATGTCGATGCTCTCGTAATATTTCGTCCCCTCTGCATCCATCGGGTCGGCGCAGTAAAAGACCACGTAGCGTGCCTCCGGCCTCGGGTGGACACGCGCGAGCAAGGCACTTAATGGTGCGCCTTTCCATTTGCCGATCGCGCTCCATCCTTCGACGCAATCGTGACGGGTAATCTGGCTCCGGGCGGGCAGCGCGCGCAGTTCGTCCAGCGAAAACGTTGCGGGCTGCTCAACCAGGCCGAAAACCTTGAGTCGGTACGCGGCGAATTCGCCGGCGGCCAGGAACTGGTATCGCTCGTCGTCCGGATTGGCGGTGCCATTGCTGCGAAACGTCGGCGAGAGGTCCGCTTCGGTGAATTCCTGCGCCATCGAATGGCGCGAGGTCACCAGATGTTGCGTGGCCTGGCTAAGCTTTTCCCCGCTCTTCAGAAGCTTCGGAAACCACACGGTGCCCGACAATCGATCGCAGCTTGCGAGAAACAGGGCGCCGCTGGCGGCCAGGAGTCGGGCAAGAAAGCGGCGGCGGTTCGGCTCATTCGCTGTCATGATGATCCTCCGTCGCCGGGATCCGATAGCGCCCCGTAACCATTGCGCGCAGGTTGTTCCAGAGCCCTGTGATGATGACTTGAGAGACATGAATGAGGACGAACGCTACCAGTGCCAGGGCGGCGATGAAATGGATCGTGCGCGCGGATTGCCGTCCGCCGAACCAATCGACCCACCCGGGGATCACTGAGTCGAGCCACGGCGACATTGCCCACCCCATCAAAATTGCGAGCGGCAGCAGGCCGAAGATGACGATCAGGTAGGTGAGCTTTTGGAGAACGTTGTAATGTTTCGCGGCTTCGCCCTTGGGATGGCGTAGCAGCAGGTGGTCCTTGAGCGACTTGCGGATGGAATGCCAGTCCTCCTTGGTCGGCGTCAGGTCGCGCACGAGATGCCGGCTGAAGATCGCGTGGATGACATACGCCAGACCATTGATGACTAAGATCCAGGCAAAGAACAGATGCCAGCGCCGTCCCAGTGCCAGCCACTGGGGCCCGGGAATGGTCGCCCAGGCAGGAAAACCCCGTCCGACCAGGTCGCCGTCCGGGCCTCTCGATGCGCCGAGCACACCCGTCGTGTTGAATTCGCGGCCAGCCACCCTGGTGACGCCGACCACTTTTCCGTCCTTGGTTTCCTTGGCGCCCATTTGCAGGATCGGCGGCCGGCCGGTATACGACGACTTGCCCCAGTAGAGCGCAGGGTGCGCGTTGAAGATCTGCAGCCCGCTCATCAGCAGGATGAAAAACGCGATGACGTTGATCCAGTGCATGATCCGCACCGGCAATGTGTGGCGGTAATAAAGCGAGTCTCGGCGAGGGACCGCTGCATCGGAAGACCGCATGGTGTAGCTCTCATCGAATGAAACGCTTGGCAGCGTCGCCTCGACAACTTATGCGTGGCGCGATGCATCAATGATAGGCGTTCGGCGATATCCCGGAGTCAAGGCGGACAGCGGGGCTGCCGCGAGAGCAGTGCTGCGACTGCGGAGAGTTGTCGACGCTGCCGGAATTATTGGGGAGATGTCTGCCCGTGGGCCGGTGGCGGAGCGGAAGCTGACGGCCCACGCGCCGAGTTCCGCTCCGCGCCCCCCAAAGCGCGCGCCACGCTATCAAGAAATCGTGCAGGGGCTTGGAAGCCGATGACTCTCACAGGGCTCTCGCGACCGTCTGCGCCGAAGAAGATGATCGCCGGCGGGCCAAATAGCCCGAAGCGCTTGAGCAGTGCCTTGTCATCGGCGTTGTTCCGGGTAACGTCCGCCTGCAGGATTACTATATTGGCGAGTTGCGCTCGCACGCCTGCATCGGAAAAGGTGAAGCGCTCCATCTCCTTGCAGCTCACACACCAGTCGGCATAGAAATCGAGCATGACCGGCTGGCCGATGGCGGCCGCTTGCGCAATGCGCACATCGAGCTCAGCCACGGTGCGCACCCGCTCGAAACGCAAGGGCTCGTGGCTTGCCAGGCTATCCGGTGCTCGGCGGCCGGCGCTCAATCCCGCCAGCGGCTGCAGCGGATCGCGCCCGCCAGATGCCAGCCCGACGAGCACGACGGCCCCCGCAAGCGCAGCCAGCAAGCCCAGGCCCTTGCCCAACCGGGTCAGCCCATGCGTTTCGGGGCCCAGCGAGTCGAAGGCGTTTAGGAACACGGCGGCCACCAGCAGGAGCGCGGCCCATGCCAACATTGTCATCCAGGCCGGCAGCAGCGCCCTGAGTATCCAGATCGCCGTGCCGAGCAGCAGGAAGCCGAGGGCACACCTTGTCACTGCCACACGGCGCCCGGCGCGTGGCAGCAGGTTGCCGGAGCCAACCCCCACCAGGACCAGCGGCGCTCCCATGCCGAGCGCCATGGCAAACAACGCGCTGCTCCCGATCACGGAATCGCCGGTCTGCGCAATATAGGTCAGCACGCCAGCGAGGGGTTCCGTCACGTGAGGAGCGACGATCAGCGCGGAAATGGCTCCCATCGCTGCGGCGGCGGTTGCATGTACGCCCTGGCGACGCAAAGGCGACGTCATCATCCGCGCCTGCCAACGCTGAGGAAATTGCAGTGCAAGGAGCCCGAACATGGAGAGCGACAGCGCCACCATCCATGTCGCAATGATGCTCAGTACCCACACGGACTGGAGCGCCGCCGAGACCCCCTCGCCAAGCAGCCCGCTGGCCACACCGAGGCCGGTGTAGACCACCGCCATGCCGAGCACATAAGCCAGCGAGACGACCGCAGCACCGCTGCGAGTCACGTGCTCGCCGACCACGATGGCCGACAGGATTGGCATCATCAGCAAGACCGGGGGGGTGAATGTCAGCAGCAGACCCAGGCCGAAGAACAACACGGCAATTTCAGGAATGTTGCGGGCGTCCAGTGCGCCGGTAATGGTTTCCTCGTCCGCCTGCAGATTGCGCTGCGCGAGATTCCCGGTATCAGTCCGGATTTCGGGCGAGGAAGCTGAAGGCACGTTGCGCTCGTGCTGTCCCGTCAGTCCGACTGGCTTGCCGCCTCGCACCTTGTAGACACTTTTCATTGGGGGATAACAGACGCCCTGGTCGGCACAGCCTTGCGAGGTCACCACCAACGTCCACTTGCCATCGGTCGGCGCTTTCTCCACCGGCACGCGGATGATGACACTCCCTTCATAGATTTCCATCGGCTTGCCGAACGCCTCGTCGACCCTGACCTGGCCCGGTGGGAGTTCCGGCGCGCCGAGTTTGACGCCGGCAGGCTGTGCGGTAAAGGCGAAGCGCTCACGATACAGGTGGTAGCCCGGTGCTATGTCGAAACGCACCTCGACGGCATGGTCGTCGAGCTCGCGGGCGGCGAAGCGGAAGGCCTGCTCGGGAGACAGAAGTTCCTCGCTGCCTGCGGCATGGGTGACGACCATGGTGCTCGCGGCGCACAGCCACAGCGCAACGAGCAGGCCAGAAATGATTCGTGCCATGTTCAAGGTCGGCATCCGACTCGGGCCGCCGAAGAATGACACGGCGCACCGCACCTCATACTCTCACCGCCTTTTCTGATCTTGCCGCCAGACCGCCCGATGCGCGCGCCTGCCGCAAAGCAACTCGGCGGACGTTTGATAGGCGGGCAATCGCGGCCGGCCGGGGCCTCAGGCCATGCCGCACTGGCCGAGACGACCTGCCGTCTCACGGATTGAGCTCTGTCGCAGGGGCATGAAGATGCAGCAATTGATCGACCGGCATGACCGCCACGATGCCGGCCCCCGGCACTGAGGAACGTGCCACCTGGAAAATTGCGTCAGCGATGGCCTGAACGCTTTCCTCCTCCACAAAGATCTCAATTTTGGTATGCACACTGGTGAGGTCGCTGGAGAAGAAGTTCTTGTACTCCCCATACCCCTTGACTCGGGTCGCCGTCAGACCGGGTACGTGAACGGTTGCGAACTGCTGTTCAAGCTTTTCCAGCAGATCGGATGGGACGATGGCGACGACGCATTTGGTGCTCATGGTGGTCTCCTTGATGGCTGTGGCACTTCTCGCTAAGCGCGTTCAGGAAAACATTGTCATTCGGCCCCGAAGCGATCCCTGCCGACGACCAGTCGGGTGTCGCCCAGATACTCGTGGGGCGGAATCTCCAGATTGAGCGGCGCCGGAACGCTCTTGAAGACACGCCCCGCCAGGTCGAACTTGGAGCCATGGCATGGGCAAAAGAAGCCCCCGGGCCAGCGATCCCCCAAATCCGCGGCAGCGACTTCCGGCCGAAAGATTGGCACGCAGCCCAGATGGGTGCAGATGCCAATCGCCACAAAGAAATTCGGCCGGATAGACCGCGCTTCATTGGCGGCATAGGACGGCTGTTGGCTCTGTCTCGACTGCGGATCGGCCAGCAGGTCGTCATGCTTGCGCAAGCCCGCCAACATGGCCTCGGTCCGGTGCAAGATCCATACGGGCTTGCCCCGCCAGGCAACCGTGACCACGTTACCGGGCTTCACGGTGTCGAGCCGGACATCCACAGGCGCGCCGCTCGATCTGGCGGCATTGCTCGGGGCCATGCTTTGCACAAACGGCAGCATGGCGCCCGCGATCCCTATCCCGCCGAGGGTACCGGTGGCTCGTAGCAGCAATCTGCGCTGACGCAGATCTCGCGGCATGGCAATGGAACCGTTCATGGCAGTTACCTCCATCCGGGACCAACGCGTCCGCCAGGCGGCGCGCTGGCACAACCGGCGCATTAACCAAAAGCGCCGAAAAGCCGCCTCCACTGGCCGCGCCCAGGCAGGAACATCGGCACCCGACGCATGTAGTCCGCATAGGTCGCGCCAAACCGGCAAATCATGTCTCGCTCCTCCTTGCGCGCCAACCGGACATAGACGAACACGATGGCCGGGAACAGTGCCAGGGTGATCAGCGTGGGCCAGTGCACGACCTCGCCAAGGACCGCCAGCAGGATGCCGGCGTATTGCGGGTGGCGTATCACCCCGTACAGGCCTTCCCGTGCGATCCGTTCCTCGCAGCGGGCCGCGTATACCGCAGTCCAGCCACGGATCAGCAGCACGATGCCCGCGGCGAGCAAGGCATAGCCGAGCAGCATTTCCACGATCGCACCGATAGCGCCATAGCCAAGTAAGGTCGCCCACAAATGCCCCGCGTAGGGAGTGTGCGGAATATCGAGGCCGAGGAAGCCCGTCAACAAGTAGATCGTGAGCGGGAACCCGAACATTTCGGCGTAGAGCGCGACCAGGAACGCTTGGACAAGGCCCGCCCCTGCCCACTCACGCCAACCGCTCGGTGCCGCGTATCGGTAGAACGCCCACGATACCAAGACAATGAGGAAGAGCACGAGATCCCAATGGCCATAATGCGCGGCGAAGCCGCTCATGGGGTTCATGGAAAGGCTCCAGGAAGTTAGCCGATCACGAGACCGTCCCGAGATCCCCGGGTCCATTCCTTCATAGGCATCATTTGTCCTCTCGATGCGTTGATTCGTCCTTGCCTGGTGCCTGCATTCCCCGCATCCCGAAGTACATTGCGAGCGGACATACCAGCACACATACGAGCACGAGCGCGAACGGCGCAATGGCCCGCATCGCGGCGTGATACTGTGGCAGCAGCACATACGCGACAACGAGCAGGCCAGCCAGCCCGACTCCAAGCTTCACCATCGTCTTGAGGCTGCACATGATCGGATCTCCTTGCACGCGGCAGTTGCAATGCCCTGGTCCGTTGGTCAAGCGGCGGAACCTCAGTACAAACATGCGTGCTCACTCCTTTCGCCGAAGCGGCCCGGATTGAGGTTCCTGTCGTTTCCCCGGGGATTCCGTGTCCCGGAAATCGTCATACGCGCTAATGCTCTTCATCATCAGCCACATGAACAACGGGCATAGCAGGAGCAGCAGGTACGGCCCGACGCCCACAACAAGCGCGCGGATGCCCGGGGACACTGCGTAGGCAGCGCCCAGCATTGCCAGCAGGGCACCTCCAATGGCTATCATGGTTTTCGCGTTGCGTTTCATCGCAGTACTCCTGTCGACGCGAGATTGTCATACACGACGCCGTTGTCACCTATTTCTGTACCGGCACCTGGACCTTGTCGGCGTACTTGCGCATGATTTCTCCCATGGCCTGCATCATTTCGCCGTGCATTTGCATCAAGAGCTTTTCGTTTCCAGGCGGTAATTGCCCCATCATTGGACAACTGCCCATCATGCCGCCGCCCATCGCGTGGTCCATCCTCATCGCGTGCCCTTTTTCCTGCGACTGGGTCTGGGCCTTGTCACCCGCATCGCCTTGGTCTGCGTCGGCCGCCATGCTCCATCCACCGGCGCCTAGCAGGGTCACCGCAAGCGCTACCGCCATCACTGACTTTGTGTTCATGTCCATCTCCATATCTGCTTGGGTTCCTCGCTTCCCGCCACTTCCGGCGCCGTGAGCGCGGGAGGAAGCGAATCCGGTCACTTGGCTTCGCTCGGGCCCATCGGAGTCATGGGCTGCGCGTCCTTGCCGCTGCTCATCGGGTGGGAACCCATCTTTTTCATCATTTGGTCACATTGCGCCAGCCTGGCGGCTTGGATTGCGGCGGTCGTGTCGCGCTGCTGCGCGGCGGCACGCGCGCTGTTAATGACGTCCCAGTTCGGGCCGGCCAGTGCGAAGCCAGAGAACACGCCGAGTGAAACAAGAAGGATGGATTTGAAAATGGTATGCATGATGATCTTCCCCAAATCTGATGGCTTGCCGGCTCGACCATGCGCAGCCGAGTGACACGCGCGCGGTCAGGCAACCGACATCACGGCAGGTGGCCAGGTTTGGCCACGCGATGGGGAACGATCAGATTCGCAACCGTGCCGTTGCGAGATAGACTGGATCAGGTGGTGGGTGATGCCGCACGGCGGCAGTCAGGGGCGCGCGTCCGGCGGAGGCGATCGGCGCGAGAAAGTACGCGGGCCCGCTCGCCATGGCAGGCAAGAGGCCGAGATCGGGAGAATGCCCATTATTGTCGGCCCAGTGCCGGCCATCCTGTTGGTGGTCAGCGCACAGCGCCGGCTGTGCCTGGTCCATACCCTGACAGGGTTCGGTGGCTGCTATTGCCATGGCATCCGCCGCGTCGCCTGAGCCGGTCGGGCATACGTACCCCGCAATCGCGAGGCGCATGAACAGCACCGACGCCAGCAAGACCAGCGCGAGGAGTCGCGAGAGCGGGCTATGGGTAGGCTTCATGGGCCAATGAAAACAAGTGCTTCCAGTCTAGTCTTGCCAAAACCTGGCAGCAAGGTCACTGCGGACAGCCGTCGCAGGAAATCGCTCACGCATGCTCACCGCGTACGTTGCGCCGCCTCATTCACTTTCGCGCTCAGCCGCAGCGCGTTACTCACCACCGATAATGAACTCAGGCTCATGGCCAGCGCCGCGATCATGGGCGACAGCAGCCATCCGGTCAGCGGGTACAGCAAACCGGCCGCCAGAGGGATGCCCAACGCGTTATAGACGAAGGCGAACGCCAGGTTCTGCCGCATATTGGCGATGGTGGCCTCGGACAGTTCCCGCGCGCGGGCAATGCCGCGCAGGTCGCCTTTCACCAGGGTCACCTGGGCGCTGTGCATCGCTACATCCGTACCCGTCCCCATGGCGACGCCCACATCGGCTTTTGCCAGCGCCGGGGCGTCGTTGATGCCGTCGCCTGCCATCGCCACCACGCGGCCTTCCGCTTGCAGCGTCTCGACCAAGGCCAGCTTGTCGGCCGGTGTGACTTCGCCGTGAAACTCGTCGATGCCGAGACGGCCGGCGACCGCTTTTGCCGTGGCGACGCCGTCGCCGCTTGCCATCACCACGCGTATCCCAGCTTGACGCAATGCAGCAAGCGCGTGTGGCGTGCTGGCCTTGATCGGGTCCGAAACGGCGAGCAGTCCGGCCAGCTGGTGATCGACCGCCAGATACATTACGCTGGCGCCTTGCCGGCGCAGGTCATCGGCCTGCGCCGCCACCGGTTCAATGTCGACTTGCGACGCGTGCATCAACGCGGCATTGCCCAGCTCGAGATGCTGGCCGTTCAACTGGCCGCGCACGCCCATCCCGGCATCCGACGCAAAATTCTCCACCCGATCCAGCGACAAGCCTCGCTCGCGTGCCGCCGCGACGATCGTGGCGGCCAGCGGATGTTCACTGACCTGGTCAAGGCTTGCCGCCAGATGCAACACCTCGGCCTCGCCGAACGAGGCGACACCAAACGCGCGCTCGAAGCCTGGATGGCCCTCGGTGAGGGTGCCGGTCTTGTCGACAATGAGGGTATCGACCTTGCGGAAGTTCTCAATGGCTGCGGCGTCCCGGAACAGGATGCCGTGGCTTGCCGCCTTACCGCTAGCCACCATGATGGACATGGGGGTGGCAAGACCGAGCGCGCACGGGCAGGCAATGATCAGCACCGCCACCGCGTTGACCAGGCCAAAGACCCAGCTCGGCTCAGGACCAAACAGGCCCCACGCAAAGAAGGAAAGCAAGGCGATGCCAACGACTACGATGACGAAGACTCCAGCTACCTGGTCCGCCATTCGTTGCATGGGCGCCTTCGAGCGCTGCGCCTGTGCCACCATCTGAACGATCTGGGACAGCACCGTCTGGGCCCCGACTTTTTCGCAGCGCATTACCAGCGCACCCGAGGTATTGATTGTGGCACCGATCACATGATCGCCGGCGCGCTTGGAAACGGGAAGCGGTTCTCCTGTCAGCATCGATTCGTCAATTGCGCTCGCGCCATCAGTCACGACACCATCGGTCGGCACCTTCTCGCCCGGGCGAATCCGCAACAGGTCGCCAATGTGCACATGTGTCAGCGGCACGTCTTCCTCACTGCCGTCCGCGTTGAGACGGCGTGCCGTCTTGGGGGCAAGGCCGAGCAGCGCCTTGATGGCAGCAGACGTTCGGGAGCGTGCCCGCAATTCAAAGACCTGGCCCAGCAGTGTCAGCGAAATGATCACGGCTGCCGCTTCGAAATAGACCCCGATGCGGCCATGCATGACGAACGAGTAGGGAAACAGGCCCGGGGCGGCTGTGGCGGCAACGCTGTAGACGAATGCCGCGCCGGTCCCGAGGCCGATCAGGGTCCACATGTTGGGGCTGCGATTTCGGAACGATTGCAGGCAGCGGACGAACAGCGGGAAACCGGCCCATAGCACCACCGGCGCGGAGAGCACGAGCTCCACCCAGCCCTGTATTGCCGGATCGACCAAGGCAATGCGGTGGCCCAGCATGGCGAGTAGCACGGTGGCGACCGTCAGCGGTAAGGTCCACCAGAAGCGGCGGCGAAATGTCTCGAGTTCCGGATTCTCTTCCTCTTCCAGGCTTGGCATTTCTGGTTCAAGCGCCATGCCGCATTTTGGACAGGCGCCTGGATGGTCCTGGCGGATCTCGGGGTGCATGGGGCACGTGTAGATCGTGCCCAGTGCCTCCGCTTCCTTGGGGGCAGGTGCAGCCTGCGGGCTCGCATAGCGAGCCGGCTCGGCATCAAATCGGCGCTGGCAGGATGCACTGCAGAAGTGGTAATGCGCCCCGGCATAGTCGGACTGGTACGGTCCATCGCGCTCCACAAGCATGCCGCACACGGGATCGTGCGCCAGCGCTTTGGCCCCGTCATTGACCTCGCTAGTATTCCGTGCGTACGCGTGCTCGCAATGCTGGTGCGCGTGGCCTTGATGCTTGTTGCCAGGGCCACCCTCGACCTCTAATGCTGGCGACGAGGCCGCTTGCGCCCTGGTAACCGTATGCCGTTGCCGATTGTCCATGCCGATGACTCCTGCTTTAAGTCCCGCTCAAGTCCTGCCCGCTTGCGTGAACGCGCGGAGACTGGAGCCCCCGGGACAGTGGGCTTCGATGTTTTTGCCCCTGCGAACTCACCAGGCGATGTCGCGGTTCTGCACTGCCGATCGCGTCAAGGATCGGGCAGGCGGGCCGGTCATCGCCTTCGCAATGCTCCGCGAGCTCCATGAGCGTGTCTCGCATGCGAGACAGCTCAGCAATCCGCGCGTCCAGTTCGCGCATGTGCCGGAGCGCGATCGCCTTCACAGTGGCGCTAGTGCGGCGCTTATTTCGCCACAGGTCAAGCAGTTGCCGAATCTGCTCCGTCGAGAAGCCCAGCCTCCTGGCGCGCCCGATGAAGCGCAGCGTATGGATGTCATCCGCGTCGTAGGTCCGGTAGTTGCCGGCGGTGCGATGCGCCGCAGTAACCAGGCCAATCCGCTCGTAGTAACGAATCATCTTGGCGGGCACGCCGGACGACCCCGCCGCTTGTCCGATGTTCACGATGCGCTCCCTGGATAGGACCACCCTTAGCGCTGCACTAATGCGAGCGAACTTTGTGACCTGATCAGCATGGTTTCAACATAGACCTTGCCCATATGGGAAGGTCAAGAGCAGGTCGTAGCGCGCAAAGTGATGTGGCTTAATAAGCACCCTACTCGCGATCTTTGGTAGGTGCCGCACAACGCGGCCTGCGAGCGACGTTGCAATTCGAGACAAAGACGCTATGCTTGCGCGTGTCAACGCTCAAAAACACCCTTGCATCACTCGGCCCGCCGGCATCCCTGGTTCGCTGGCTTCCTTCTCGTTGTCTTCCTGACAGTCCAGCTGGCAGCGGCTGCGTACGCCTGTACCGGTAGCCGCTACCAGATGGAGGACGTCAACGCGGCGTCAGCCCTGATGGAGTCCTGCCCCGACATGGCGGACCACAAGAGCGACCAGGGCGGCAACCAGAAGGCACTCTGCCTGGGGCACTGCCAGGCGGACTCCAAGAGTGCCGACCATGTTTCCCCGCAGATTCCGGCATTCTTGCCTGTTCTGGTGAACGTCATCGAGCCAGCGCATCTGGTGGTGGCTGATCTGCGCACCGTACTGAGCGTCGACGCACAGCCGCGTGCGCCGCCCCCGCCGCTGGCCATTCTTCACTGCTGTTTTCGCACGTAGCCTCCGGAACAACGCCGAACTGTTGCCATCCCCCATGCCGGGGTGGTTGTCGTTGCTCTCGGAGGCTGTATGCTTTTTCTACGTCGCCTGACGCTGGCGCTGCTATGCGCGCCTGTTCTCGGCATGACGGTGTCGCAAGCCGCGACGCCGCAATCCACTGACTCCCTTTCCCTTGCGGAAGCCATCGCGCTTGCCTCCGCGCATGCTGGCGATGCTGAATCTTCCCGGGGTTCCGTCGAGGCTGCCGTTCAGATGGCGGTCGCCGCCGGCCAGTTGCCCGACCCCGTGCTGAAGCTTGGGCTCGACAATGTTCCGGTCACCGGCCCCGACGCGTTCTCGCTCAGCCGGGATTTCATGACCCAGCGCTCCATTAGCGTGATGCAGGAATTCACGCGGTCGGACAAGCGTCGCGCCCGTGCCGCTCGCTTCGAGGCCGAGGCCTCCGCGGCCGATGCGCAACGCGCGGTTGGTCTGGCCAACGTACAACGCAATGCCGTTGCGGCATGGCTTGACCGTTGGTATGCGGAACAGGCCGGCGTGCTGCTCGGCCACCATGGCCATCCGCTGGATCTCGCGCTCCAGGCCGCGACTGCCGCATACCGCGGCGGGCGCGGCACACGCGCGGATGTGCTCTCGGCCGAACTGGAAGTCCAGAAGCTGCGAGACCGGGAGGATGAAAATCGGGCCGCCATCGCAACCGCCGAGGTAAATCTCGCGCGCTGGATTGGTACGGACGCGAGCCGTCCACTCGGCAAGCGGCCTCCTCTTGATGTGCCCGAGCGCGTCCGGCAACTTGCCCTGACAGATTTCGATACCGTGCCCGAGATGGCCGCCGCACAGCGTGACGTCACGCTGGCGGAGTCGGAAATCCGCTCCGCAACCGAGAACAAGAAGCCGGATGTCACCGTGGAGCTGATGTACAGCCAGCGCGGCTCCGCGTACTCCAACATGGCTTCGCTGAACGTCAGCTTCCCCGTCCCGTGGGACCAGGGAAACCGCCAGGACCGTGAAGTCGCCGCCAGGTTGGCGCAGGCGCAGGAGGCTCGCGCCAAATCCGAAATCATCAGGCGCAATACCAAGAGCATGATTGACGCCAAGCTGGCCGAACTGCAGCGCAATCTCGACCGGCTCAAGCGCTATGACGCGTCAACGCTGCCGCTGGCGAGCGCTCAGGCAGACGCCGCGCTGACGGCATATCGGGCCAATACGGGCTCGCTGCTCGCTTTGGCCGAAGCGAATCATCGCGCCATTGACACCGCGTTGGAGCGGCTATCGCTGGAGGCGAAGACCGCAAGGCTGTGGGCTGACTTGACCTTTCTGATTCCACTGCCCACCGCCCAAACTGAGCCTGCCGCGAAGGACCTCAAATGAAGAAACCACTGATGATCACGGCGGCATGCCTCGTCCTCCTCGGCGCGGTGGGCTATGGCGGCTACCGCTTCGGCGTCACGCGGGGCGCGCAGTCGCCGCAGGCGCCGGCGTCGGCCGGCGCGCCGTCCGGCCAGAAAGCGGGCGACATGGACCCGCAGACCGGCAAGAAGATTCTGTACTGGCACGATCCGATGGTGCCCGGCCAGCGTTTCGACAAGCCCGGCAAGTCCCCGTTTATGGACATGCAACTCGTGCCGGTCTACGCGGATGGCGATGGCGGCGGTAGCGGGGTCACGGTGGATAGCCGCGTCGCTCAGAACCTGGGCATTCGCACCACCGAGGTCAAGGCGAGCCAGATGGGCCCGGTGCTCGAGGCGCCCGGCAACGTCGCCATCGATGAGCGCAGCGTCCAGGTCATCCAGGCACGCACCAGCGCCTTCGTCCAGCACGTTGCCGTACGGGCGACGCTCGACCCCGTGCGGCGGGGCCAGACGCTGGTGACGCTGTACTCGCCCGACTGGGTCGCCGCCCAGGAAGAATATCTTGCCGTCTCACGCCTGCCCGCTGGCGCGCAATCCGACCTGTCGGGTGCGGCAAAAGCGCGCATGCTTCAGGCGGGTATGACCCCTGGGCAGGTGAGCGCCGTGGAAAGCTCCGGAAAGTTGCAGCCCAGCCTGGGCATTCCTAGTCCGGTCGATGGCGTAGTGACGGAAGTCGCCGTTCGCGATGGCATGACCGTCTCCCCCGGCATGACGCTATTTCGCCTGGCCGACCTGAGCCAGGTCTGGGTGATTGCCGAGGTGCCGGAAGGACAGGCCCGTACCCTCGCGGCCGGCCTGCCTGCCAAGGTGTTGCCCACTGGCGTCTCCGACCCGATCGTGGGCAAGGTTGATACCGTCCTGCCTGACGTCAATCCGGCCACGCGAACCATCAAGGTGCGCATTGTTTTGCCCAACAAGGGCCAGCATCTGCTGCCGGGTATGTTTGCGACCGTTCGGTTCGATAGCGGCCCAGAAAAGGAAGTGCTGCAGATTCCCGTGGAATCCGTCATCCGCACCGGCCAGCACAGTGTCGTCTTCGTCGATGCCGGCAAGGCGGGCTTCGTGGCCACCGACGTCAAGACCGGCCGCGAGGCCGAAGGCATGGTGGAGGTTGTGGATGGACTCAAGGCTGGCCAGAAGGTCGTCACCTCGGGCCAGTTCCTGATCGATTCGGAGGCGAGCCTGCGCGGCACGGCCGAGCGCATGAGTGTGGCGCCAGCGGCTTCCGCACCCGCTGCATCGGCTGCGCCGGCGCCGGAGCACGAGGGCGTCGGGCGCATCGAAGCGGTAACGGGCGCAGGCCTGACGATCTCACACGGCCCCATCCCGTCGGCACAGTGGGGAGCCATGACCATGGACTTTGCCGCCCCGCCCGCGGGCCTGCCCAAAGGGCTCAAGGCGGGCGATCGCGTGCGCTTCCGCTTCCATCTGAATAACGACGGCATGCCTGTCCTGTCCGCGGTCGAGCCCGCCGCCTCTGTCCAGGGAGGCAAGCCATGATCGCCCGACTCATCCTGGCGTCAATTCGCAACCGCTTCCTGGTCCTGCTGGCAACGGTCATGCTGACCGCCTGGGGCCTATGGGCGGTGCGCAGCACGCCGCTTGACGCGCTGCCGGACCTGTCCGACGTACAGGTCATCATCCGCACGCCGTTCCCCGGCCAGGCGCCGCAGATTGTCGAGAATCAGGTCACCTATCCGCTGACGACCACGATGCTATCGGTGCCTGGCGCGAAGACGGTGCGCGGCTATTCCTTCTTTGGCGACTCCTTTGTTTATGTGCTGTTCGAGGATGGCACCGACTTGTACTGGGCGCGCTCGCGCGTGCTCGAATACTTGAACCAGGTGCAATCCCGCTTGCCGGCTGCGGCCAAACCGGCTCTGGGCCCGGATGCCACAGGCGTTGGATGGATCTACGAATACACGCTCGTGGACAAGACCGGCCGGCATGACCTGAGCCAGTTGCGCGCCTTGCAGGATTGGTTCCTGCGTTTCGAACTGAAGTCGCTCCCGAATGTCGCCGAAGTCGCGTCCCTCGGCGGGATGGTCAAGCAGTACCAGGTGGTCCTGATGCCGGACCGCCTGCGCGCGTACAACCTGTCACAGGGCAAGGTGCTGGCGGCCCTCAAGGGCGCCAACCAGGAGACCGGCGGCTCCGTGCTGGAACTGGGCGAGGCCGAGTACATGGTGCGCGCCTCGGGCTATCTGAAGACACTGGACGATTTTCGGCGCATCCCGATAGTCACGAGTGACGCGGGCATTCCCGTGCGCCTGGGCGATGTCGCCACCGTCCAGCTTGGCCCCGAGATGCGGCGAGGTATCGCCGAACTGGACGGGCAGGGAGAAGTAGCGGGCGGCGTGATCGTGATGCGATCGGGCAAGAATGCGCTGGAGACCATCGAGGCGGTGAAGGCCAAGCTGGCGGTCCTCAAGAAGAGCCTGCCGGCCGGTGTCGAGATCGTGACGACCTATGACCGCTCCGCGTTGATCAACCGTGCGGTCGAGAACCTGACGCACAAGCTGATCGAGGAGTTCATCGTCGTCGCGCTGGTCTGCCTGGTCTTCCTGTTTCACCTGCGCTCCGCATTGGTGGCCATTGTCTCGCTGCCGCTCGGTGTGCTGGCGGCCTTTCTCGTCATGCGATATCAGGGCGTGAACGCCAACATCATGTCGCTGGGCGGCATCGCCATCGCCATCGGCGCCATGGTCGATGCCGCGGTCGTCATGATCGAGAACGCTCACAAGCATCTGGAACACTGGCATGCGGACAACCCCGGACGAGATCTGAGCGAGCGCGAGCGCTGGAGCGTGATTGGCGAGTCGGCCGCCGAGGTGGGACCCGCGCTGTTCTTCTCGCTGCTGATCATTACGCTGTCGTTCATCCCGGTGTTTACGCTGGAGGCGCAGGAGGGCCGCCTGTTTTCGCCGCTGGCGTTCACGAAGACCTACTCCATGGCCGCGGCGGCGGGATTGTCCGTCACCCTGGTGCCGGTCCTGATGGGCTACATGATCCGTGGCAAGATCCCCTCGGAGCAGTCCAATCCGCTCAGCCGCTGGCTCATTCGCGGCTATCAGCCGGTGCTGGCAAAGGTGCTCGCCTACCCGAAAACGGCCGTGGCGATCGCCGCGCTCCTGATGGCGGCGACCGCCTGGCCGATCATGCGAATTGGCGGCGAGTTCATGCCGCCCCTTGACGAGGGCGACCTGCTCTACATGCCGTCGGCACTGCCGGGCCTGTCCGCCGGCAAGGCGGCGCAACTGCTGCAGCAGACGGACCGGCTGATCAAGACCGTGCCCGAGGTCGAGACCGTGTTCGGCAAGGCCGGCCGTGCCGACACGGCGACCGACCCAGCCCCCATCGAGATGTTCGAGACCACCATCCAGTTCAAGCCGCGCGACCAGTGGCGCGCCGGCATGACGACCGACAAGCTGGTGGAAGAGCTCGACCGCGTGGTGAAGGTGCCGGGCCTGTCCAATATCTGGGTGCCGCCAATCCGCAACCGGATCGACATGCTCGCCACCGGCATCAAGAGCCCGGTCGGCATTAAGGTGGCGGGCACCGACCTGAAGGAAATTGACCGACTGGCCACGAGGATCGAGGATGCTGTCAAGGCGGTGCCAGGCGTCACCTCTGCACTCGCCGAACGCCTGTCCGGCGGGCGCTACGTCGATGTCGACATCGACCGGATGGCCGCCGGGCGGTATGGGCTCAACATCGAGGATGTCCAGAGCATCGTGTCCTCGGCCATCGGTGGCGACAACGTGGGGGAAGTGGTCGACGGGCTGGCGCGCTTTCCCATCAATGTCCGATATCCGCGCGACTACCGCGACTCGGTGGAGCAACTGCGCAGCCTCCCCATCGTCACCGACCGGGGTCAGCAGATCACCCTATCCGACGTCGCGCGCATCCAGGTCGTGCAAGGGCCGCCGATGCTGCGCAGCGAAAACGCCCGCCTGTCCGGCTGGGTGTACGTGGACATTCGCGGACGTGACCTGCGTTCGGCCGTCCAGGACATGCAGGCCGCCGTGGCCAAGGCGGTCCCGATGCCAGCGGGCTATTCCCTCAGTTGGTCGGGTCAGTTCGAGTATCTGGAGCGGGCCACCGCGAAGCTGAAGGTGGTGGTGCCGTTCACGCTGCTGATCATCTTCGTGTTGCTGTACCTGGTGTTCGGCCGTCTCGATGAAGCGCTACTGATCATGGGCACGCTGCCGCTGGCGCTCATCGGCGGATTCTGGCTGCTTTACTTGCTGGGCTACAACCTTTCGGTAGCGGGGGTTGTCGGCTTTATCGCCCTTGCCGGCGTGGCAGCCGAGTTCGGCGTCATCATGCTGCTCTACCTGAAGCAAGCCTGGAGCGAACGCGAGGGCCGAGGCGAAACCAGCGTGTCCGCATTGCTGGACGCCATTCAGGAAGGGGCAGTGCTGCGGGTCCGCCCCAAGGCCATGACCGTCGCTGTCATTCTTGCCGGCCTGATTCCCATCATGTGGTCGCATGGCACCGGCTCGGAGGTCATGCAGCGCATTGCGGCTCCGATGGTTGGCGGCATGGTCACCGCGCCATTGCTTTCCCTGTTTGTTGTGCCGGCGGTGTACTTGCTGATACGCAGACGGCAGGCCGAATCTGTCTCACTTTCCACCCACCCCTCACTCCCGGAGGAATCACAATGAAATACGTCAAAACTCTTGCCATCATGGCTGCTCTCGCTGCCACACCGGCTGCGTTCGCGGCAGGGTCGATGGACGGCATGGATATGAAGGGCATGGACATGAAGCCGTCAGCCGAAACGAAGCAGGCCCCCCACCCGGTTGCGGCAGAGGTAAAGAAGATCGATGCGAAGGCAGGGAAAGTTACCCTCAAGCACGGCCCGATCGAAAATCTCGGCATGTCCGCCATGACCATGGCGTTCCCGGTCAAGGATCGCGCTTCGTTGAAGGACTTCAAGGAAGGTGATGCGGTTACCGCCGTATTCGACACGGTCGACGGCAAGCCGACAGTCGTGGACATGCAGCGCAAGTAAAACTCAGGCGGCACCACCGCTCGCATCGGGGCAGTGTGCCGCCTGCCATGGCCAAAATCCTCCGTCACGCCGCTTCGGTAGACCTCCGAATGGCGTCGTCGGGATCGAAACCGCTTTCCATGAACGTTCGGCCACAGTGAGCCGCCCACCCTTCGACCTGCCACGTGAAGTCATCGTTGTCATCGTGTTTGCCGTGGCGTTCACGGTGTGTGCTACAGGTTCGCTTGCCTGGCATTTTCGTCGCCAGATGCGCATCAAGCGCGGCCTCGAGAATGACAGATCAGGTTCGTCCACGCGACGTCGCATAACTTCAAGACGGCGCAAATAGTCCTGTCAGATCCCACCTGAGCATTCATGCTGGATGCAGCTTGCGAGCCGGTTTCACCAACGAGAGCGGCTTTAGACATCAGCATCGCGGCCCTGCGAGACGTCTTCGGTGGCCAGACGAACTTGCGGATCCGGTCGTTCAAACGGATAAATCAGTTGCTCGCCGTAGCGGTGCGGCACCGGGTCGCCTTCGATGCCGATTGCGCCCAGTGGCGCCTGCGGTTGATAGAAGGTACCGAAGAGGTGGTCCCATACCAGCCAGAACTCCCCGAAATTGACCTGCGCGTCCGCGAAGCGCTCCCGATGGTGCCAGCGATGGAGTTCTGCCACGCCTAACATATACCGCACCGGCCCCAGGCTATAGTCCAGGTTGGCATGCTGGAATGCCAGATGGACCGCCAGGATTGCGAACCAGCCGGCCACTACCTCGGCCGGCGCGCCTAGTATGCCCAGGACCAGTAAGCCCGGACCCGCCATCAGGGCTGCATGCAGCGGGTGGCGGCGTTCCCCGTTTAGCCAGTAGAGCCGCCGCGACGAATGATGAATGCTGTGCAGCCGCCACAGAAAGCCGTAGTGGTGGCTGAGCCGATGGACGGCATACAGCGACAGGTCCAGTGGCGCCCCTGCGAGTAATACCTGCAACAAGTATGGCCATTCCGCAGGCCACCATAGCTTGGGCCAACCCGTTCCTTCCCGCAGCACCACGAACCCCAGCACGGCACCGTGCATCACGGCCAAATTCACAACGGCATGGGCGACATCCGCCGGAAAGTCGAGATCCCGCTTTTGCCACCGTGCATCGAACGGGACAATGCGCTCCAGCCAAGCAACAAGAAATAGCCCGGCGGCGGCCCACAACGCCAGCCAAGCCAGCGGCGTGCCGTGGGATGGGGCGACCGAAACCCCTGTGATTACCAGGGCCATGATGGTCGGATAGGCGCCGTACCGCACCACAGAACGCGCTGTCATTGCGACTCCAGAGTTCAATTTCCTCCAGTTTCTCCAAGCGACAGACAGCTAGCTTGAATAAACATGCTGTGTGCGGGCGACGTCTTGACTCTATAGCAGGTACGGGGTGTGAAATTACTCAGATCTTCTGTGGAAACAGGCGGGTTAACAAAGGAGTTGCATGAACGACCACTTCCCCGACAAAGAACGCCTTGACCTCGACGCGAGTCAGGCGGCCGACCGCCGGATTCTGTGGCTGGTACTACTGATTAATGTCAGCCAATGTCTGGCAGGTATGGGCGTGGGCCTTTGGGCGGCGTCCACGGCGGTGCTTGGTGCGGCTCTGGACAACCTTGCCGACGCGTTGGTGTATGGCGTCAGCCTGTACGCCGTCGGCCGATCGCGAGCCATCAAGGTGCGGGCAGCGCGGCTATCGGGGTGGCTTTTGATTGGGCTGGCCCTGATGCTATGCGTGGAAGTCCTGCGCCGGTTCTTTGGCGGCGAGGCGCCATTGGGGCCGGCGATGATGGTCATGGCAGCGATCAATGCGGCGCTGAACATTATTTGCTTGCGCTTACTGAAACGCCACCGCGGGGAAGACGTCAACTTCAAGGCTTCCGCCATATTCACCAGCAACGACTCGATTGTGAATCTGGCCATTGTGTTGTCCGGAGCGCTCGTGATGTGGTCGGGCTCCAACCTGCCAGACCTGGTTCTGGGTCTGGTGGTATCTGCGATCGCCGCTAACGGAGGTCGTGAAATCCTGGTTGACGCGACAGAACATGAGGAAAAGGCCCGTTCCGAGGCAACTTAACCTCCGACCAGGAGGCAGAGCCCTTGACTCTGTATCTACTTTAGGGTGTGAAATTCTGACATATACAGAAAGAGGCGAATGATGAAACTCGACCAAGCCCATGCCGAAAGTGATGCGAGATCAACTCAAGAAAGGAAGAAGGCGGAGGACCTGAACGGCGCGACATCCGTCTTCCGCATTCCCAACATGGATTGCCGCAACGAAGAAGCGGCAATCCGTGCACGGCTTGCCAAATTGCCAGCGGTAGAGTCCCTTTCGTTCGACCTTCCCCAGCGCCGCCTCACCGTCCGGCATGGGCTACCGAACCCGGGGCCGTTGCTGGAGGCCCTCCATGAGATCGGCATGCAAGCATCGATGGAGGACGACGGCGAAGCCGCGGGCAACGCCGCTTGCGGATCCGCGTGCGCTGGATCCTGCGCCGGCAGCCAGAGCGCTGCGTTAGAAGAGTCAAAAGACACATTCACGATTCCAAACATGGATTGCCGCTCCGAAGAGGCGGCGATCCGCGCGCGGCTGGAGCCGTTGGCCGGCGTCCGGTCGCTCGAGTTCGACCTACCCGCACGCCAGCTGTCTGTCGTCCACACCTTGTCCTCGGTGGAACCCCTGCTGACGGCGTTGCAATCGATCGGCATGCAGGCAAGGCTGGGCGAAGACACAACTCCTCCGGGCGCGAATTGCGCAGCGACAACGGAGACTGCCTGCGGTCCCTGCGGCACGCCCCCCGTCTCCTTCGTCCCTGCAGCCACGGGCAATACCACGCAGTTCCTGATCACAAACATGGACTGCCCCACCGAGGAAGCTTTGATCCGCAAGCGCCTAGGCAAGGTGGAGGGCATCGAACGCCTCGACTTCGACCTGATGAATCGCCGACTGGAGGTGCAACACCGCCTGCCCGATCCGGCACCGGTCCTCGGCGCACTGCGCGAGATCGGCATGCATGCCACGGTCGAGCGCGAGGCAGGGGCAAGTTCCAAGGGACAAGCCACCTACTTGATCGAAAAGATGGACTGCCCGACCGAAGAGGCGCTGCTGCGCAAGGCGTTGGAAGGCATGCCGGGTGTCAGCAGCCTGCAGTTCAACCTGATGAGCCGGACCCTGACCGTCAGCCATTCGCTGAAGGACGAGGTGCCAATCACAGCGGCCATTGAGCGACTTGGCATGCAGCCGGTGCTGCGCGACCATAGTCGGCCTGCCCCCGCAGTCACGAGGGACTTTGGCACCGGCATTTCGAAGGCGGAGTGGCTGCGCATGGGGGCCGCCGGCGTGCTGGCGGTTGGCGCGGAAGTCCTCACATTCGCCGGGATGGGTGAATCGGCATGGCCGGTGGTGGCCGCGTCGCTGGCGGCCATTGCGTTGGGCGGTATCGAGACCCTGAAGAAAGGCTGGATCGCGCTGCGCACGCTGTCACTGAACATGAACCTCCTGATGACGATTGCCGTCATCGGTGCCGCTTTGATCGGCCAGTGGCCGGAAGCCGCCGTGGTGATCTGGCTGTTCGCCATCGCGGAGATGATCGAAGCGCTAAGCCTGGACCGGGCGCGCAACGCGATTCGCAAGCTGATGGACCTGGCGCCGGAAACCGCACTCGTCCGCCAGGACGACGGTCGCTGGCAAGAGGTCAAGGCCGAGACAGTGCCGCTTGGAGCCGTCGTGCGCGTTCGTCCCGGCGAACGTATCGCCTTGGATGGGGTCGTGGTGTCGGGCGCATCAGCCATCAACCAGGCGCCCATCACCGGCGAAAGCATGCCCGTGGAAAAGAACCCCGGCGACACGGTGTTCGCGGGCACGATCAATGAGCGCGGCACATTGGAATTCGAAGTGCACTCGCGCAAGGGAGAGACCACGCTCGACCGTATCGCGCGCTCGGTCCAGGAAGCCCAAGGCCAGCGCGCGCCGACGCAGCGTTTCGTTGATCGTTTCGCGAGCGTCTATACCCCCTCTGTCTTTGCGCTGGCGATCGCCATTGCCGTGATCCCGCCGCTGTTCTTTGGGGCGCCTTGGTTCGAATGGGTCTACAAGGCGCTGGTGATGCTGGTGATTGCTTGTCCCTGCGCCCTGGTGATCTCGACACCGGTGACGGTCGTCAGCGGCCTGGCTGCGGCCGCGCGGCGTGGCATCCTCGTCAAGGGTGGCCTGTACCTGGAGCAAGGGCGTCTGCTGCGCGCGGTGGCACTGGACAAGACTGGCACCCTTACGCACGGCCGCCCGGCGCTGACCGATACGGTACCGACGGGCGCGCTCTCGGAGACGGAAGTGCTGCGCATTGCCGCCAGCCTGGATGCGTTGTCCGAACATCCAGTGGCCACAGCTATCGTCAACGCCTACGGCGACAAGCCGCACGCCTCAGTGCAACGCTTCGAGGCTCTGGCTGGCCGTGGCGTCAAGGGCGACATCGACGGCCAGACCTACTACGTCGGCAACCACCGCCTGGCAAATGAGCTTGGCGTGGCCAGCGAGCAGGTCCGCAAGCTGCTGGAGAGCCTGGAAGCGCAGGCCAAGACAGCAGTGGTGCTTGCCACCGATAAGCAGGCACTGGGTGTCCTGGCAGTTGCCGACACGGTCCGGGACAGCAGCAAGCGTGCGGTAGCGGCGCTCAAGCAGTTGGGCGTAGAGCCGGTGATGCTTACCGGCGACAACCGCAAGACCGCGGAAGCGGTGGCCGCCCAGGTGGGCATCACCGACGCGCGCGGCGACCTGCTGCCGCACGACAAGTTGGCTGCGATCGCAGAGCTTGGCGCGAAGGCGCCGGTAGGCATGGTCGGGGATGGCGTCAACGATGCGCCCGCGCTGGCCAAATCGAACATCGGCTTTGCGATGGGCGCTGCTGGCACCGACACCGCGATCGAGACCGCCGACGTGGCGCTGATGCAGGACGACCTGCGCAAGCTGCCTGAGTTCATCAAGCTGTCGCGCCGGGTGGGTGGCGTGCTGAAGGCAAACATCGCCTTCGCGATCGGTACCAAGGCGGTCTTCATGGTGCTGGCCTTCACCGGCCATGCCAGCCTGTGGCTCGCGATTCTTGCCGACATGGGCGCAAGCCTGGCCGTGGTGTTCAACGGACTGCGCCTGCTGGGGACCAGCCCCTCCACTGAGAGTGACCACCATGCGGGCTGATCGCAGCATTGGCCTGGGTTTCGTATTGGCGGCCCTTATCGTGGCGATGGATATCGGGACGAAAGTAGCCATCGTGGCCTGGGTCGACTACGGTGCAAGCCTCGACTGGCTGCCCGTCCTCAACGTCGTGCATGTGCTGAACCGAGGTGCCGCCTTCAGTTTTCTGCACGGCGCGGGGGGCTGGCAGCGATATTTTTTCATTGGAATTGCCTTGGCGGCCTCCGCGTTCCTTGTGTACATGATTCGGCGTACTGGTACCACCGATACCGAGCGGATCAGCTACGGACTGATCTTGGGCGGCGCGTTGGCCAATATGATCGACCGGGTCGCACGCGGAGCGGTGGTCGACTGGATCGATCTTCATTGGGGTTCGTACCATTGGCCGGCCTTCAATGTGGCTGACATCGGCATCACACTCGGTGCTGCCTTGATCGTGTTCCATGAGCTCTTCGGCAGAATGCAGGCACGCCCAGCCCGCGGATGAACACGAAGCATCCGACAGGCAGCCGCTGCTGACCATCGGCCGCGGCTGGGCCATTTACATCGGACCGATAGAGGCCGGTCGGTTGCACCGACATCAAGCAGCTCAGTTGGCATGGAGCAAACAGGGGATGTTGCTCCTCGAAGGGGCCTGGGGCGGATTGCAGGCCCCGGGACATTTTCTTGCGGCCGGGGTGCCGCATCGTCTCGTAGCGGCCGGCCCGGTGCGCATGGTGTTTCTCGACCCGACCATGCACAGCGTTTGCCCTACTGGCCGTCGGCCCGCAGCCACGATGGCGCCGAGCCCCGTGCAGGCGGATATGCTGGAACATGAGCTGGACCGCTGGCTGCGAGGCGCAATGCCGTCTGAAACAGCGAATGTGTCACAACCTGCCACGGAGGCTTCGCGTTGGGCTGCGGTCCTCCAGTGGCTGGAAACGTCGCTGGAGGGACCCGTGCATGTCGCACATGCCGCCGACGCCGTAGGCCTGTCGTCCTCCCGTTTCATGCATTGGTTCGCGGAGGCGAGCGGACTGTCGTTCCGGGCGTACGTGCGTTGGTTGCGCCTGCAGCGTGCGGTGCGCACCCTCTCCGATGGTTGTACGCTCACCGAGGCTGCTCATCTCGCCGGCTTCGCCGACAGCGCGCACCTGACGCGCACCTTCGTGTCCACATTCGGAGTCCGGCCAGCGCCGCTGCGTGGCGCTCGGATTGTCTGTACGGCACAGTCCAAACCTCCATTCACACTGCACGGACTTGAATTTGTCGACACCATCCGGCATGGAGGGCGTCAGACAGGAGCCCAACAAAGGGGAAAAGCATGAAGATCGGCAAACTTGCTCAAACCGCCGGCACCACGGTGGAGACTATTCGCTTCTACGAGCATGAAGGCTTACTGCCGGCGCCGGCTCGTTCCTCTGGAAACTACCGACTCTACGCTTCCCAGCACCTTGAGCGGTTGGCGTTCATCCGCCATTGCCGCTCGTTGGACATGACCCTGAACGAGATTCGGTCCTTGCTGCGTCTCAAGGATGCGCCCCACGAGGACTGTGGAGAGGTCAACGTCCTGCTAGAAGGCCACATTCGACACGTGGCGCGCCGCATACAAGAGTTGATGGCATTGGAACGTGACCTGAAGCAATTGCGCAGTCAATGCGGTCTGTCGCGAGAGGCCAAGGACTGCGGCATTCTGGAGGGCCTTACGAAAACAGCCCATCAGACACCACAGCTGTTGGGAGAAGAGTAGGGACGCGGATCCCACGAAGGACTACAGGCAGATCCGCCTTCAGCGAACGCTTTCCTGTCGCCGGCGCTAAGCGGCATGTGCGCCACCCCAAACAGCGCAGGCGGAAGCGTTCCCGACGCGCAAGGCAGCCTCTGCCATAGCCCCGCAGAAAGGCACAGACTCCCAAGTGCGCCTCCCAAGCCGCCAAAACGTCTGCCGGGAAATGCATGCCTGCGACCAGACGCGACCAGCCAACAAGGTCCACGCCAGTTTGGGCTAGCCCCTTCTAGTGCTTCATCTAGCACTGTGTAGCTGCCATAGGGTCAAGGAAAACGCTACGCGTTTGCCGAACTTTTCTCCTGAAGTGCGGCGCGGGTGCTTTGTTCGTAGCAGGCGGCATATATGCGTGCAGCCTTGTCTTGACCCTGTAGCCACTACATGGTGTCAAATCGCACCGACATATCAGCTGACAGGCTGCCAATGAGAGGCGCTGGGCTAAAGGCGACCGGCCATATCATTGGGGCATGCCTCGGCACTGCTCTATAACCTGCCGAGCGCGGGATCCAAGCCGACCGATCCAATGTGCTGCAACATCTTCGATTTCACTACACTCGAGCCCATGAATTTCTGCATGCCAAACGCCACTCCGAGAAGTAACCGGTAACCGCCATACACTCACAAAAGGTACGGCTCCGTCGCTCATGCAAACGCCAACCCCACATCCGAAAACTCTGATAGCGGCGGCGCTGTCCGCCGCCATGCTGTGCGCGGTAGGACCGGTGCTAGCGCAGCCAGCGCGCATTGCCGTAGTCAATTCCGAACTTATTCTGCCGGACTCGTTGCCAGCCAGGCAGGCCCACAACAGGCTTGCACAGGAGTTTTCCACGCGCGACCGTGAACTGCAGGACATGGACCGGAAGACCAGGGCCTTGGCTGACAAGCTCGAGAAGGAAGCGGCCGTGCTCACAGATCTTGACCATCAGCGCCGCCAGCACGAAGTGGCCGAGCTGACCCACGAATTCCAGCGCAAGCAGCGTGGATTCCGAGAGGACTTGCAACAGCGCCGCAACGAGGAACTGGCACGGGTGCAAGAGCGCGCCCAGCAGGCGATTCGCCAGCTTGCCGAGCAGCGCGGGTACGACCTTGTCATACAGGCAGTCTATGTGAATCCGCGCATTGACATCACTGAAGACGTCATGAAAGCGCTGGACGCCAGCAGCAAGTAGGAAACCTTCATGGGAGGTCGCAGCAGGCTGCGCGGAGATGCTTGGCCCCGCTCTGTAGGTAATTCATGTTCACTCACGCGATGTGACCCTTCAAGGCATAGAAGCATCATCCACTTTGTCTGACATGGTGCAATGCTGGGTTCATTCCATCGAGGCCGGCTGAGGTCCCTGCGGCACTGCCATCTCGCTCGTCCCTGCAGCCACGGGCAACACCACGCAGTTCCTGATCACCAACATGGACTGCCCCACCGAGGAAGCCCTGATTCGCAAGCGCCTGGGCAAGGTGGAGGGGATAGAACGACTCGACTTTGACCTGATGAACCGCCGGCTGGAGGTGCAATACCGTCTACCAAATCCGTTACGGCATGCATGCCACGGTCGAACGCGAGGCAGGGGCCTGATCTGTCCGATGAAACGGCCCCCCTCCTTCAGCGCCCCGAGAGAATGAGAGCCACCGCAAGCGTGTAGGCACCACAACGGTCGAAATCCCAGTCATCGCCATCCCAAAAGCCGACCGGTAGGATGCCGCGCATAGCCAACCGCGAACGTGATACGACCGAGCAGATACAAGCTCACCAGAATCGGCATCAGCCTAAGTTCGGCGCCATACAGCACTGTCGCAAGAATCAAATGCGCGCCTACCGCCAGTACGGTCTGTTCGAGCGAGTTCTGTAGCACCGCCACGCGCAGCTCAATAGCGGGACTAGGACGCGAAAACGCCGAGCCCTGGATATCGGCTTGCGATAAAAAGCGTCCCTTGCTTACGGCTCTCACGCAATCTGCTAACCATAGGAAAACAGGGAGATCGGCCTTGAGCGCAAACGCGACACGGTCGCCAATACCAAGCTGTCCATCGAGGCCGAACAGAGCGGGGGGAAGCCAGATATAACCCGCGCCAAGAACTACCGCGCAAACTAAGCAGGCAAGCATCGAATCACGTACGATGCGACGTTGTTGCAGACTCCATGGCATGGTTGCACTCCTCGCCTGTTACCCCGGCACGACGATCCTTGGTACGTTAAGCAGCCCCCTTCAATAACCGGCTCGAAAGAGCCAAACTGCCGAGCGCTACTAACCAGCCCGCCAAGACGTCCGCCGGGAAGTGCATCCCTGTGGCCAAACGTGACCAGCCGACTAGCGCGACATAGGTAAGTAGAGCCGGTCGCCAGTGGGCGCGGACCATTGGCCATAACCCACCAGCAACCAGAGCGGCGTACGTGGAATGTCCACTCGGAAGACTGTAGTGCGTCTCAATTGAACCGATTGAATGCCACAGGTGACCGAACACGGCAGCCGGCCGCGGGAAATCGAAGAGAAACTTTGATGCTCCAACTACAGCAAATGCCATACCGAATGCGACTACAAATCGTGCCAAGTGAGCCTGTAGCTCCAACGAACGATCTACATCCGAGGTTGTTCTTGACCAGACCCAAAAGCCTCCCATGACAACAGGCGCGGTCCAATAGTTGCCCAATAGGTAGCTAAACAGCTTGGCCAAAGGCAAGAACATTGCCGGCGTGCCTTCATTGACCAGTAGGAAGATCTCTCGATTCCAGCCGCTCCAGTCGTAGAGAACAAGTGCCCAACTCATCGGATCACCATCCTCCGCCCCTCGCATCCCACCATACGGTAAGGACTCGCGATATGGGGGCGTTGGGTTCTATTGTTCGCAATCGTGCGAACGCCTGAAAGCCGAGGCGGAGGGTCGCCCGAAGTTGTGCGCACCTCACGTAAGCGCATTGCACCCTCCCGCATCTTGCACGCGGCTGCACTTGGCTCGACCCCATACGAGCAATCCGCCGGAAGTCCCCATCGGTTTGTGTTGCGCTGACTCAAAGTAGGTCGCCAGTATTGACTAACGTTGTTATTTCTACGCCCTCTAGCGGCTATAGAGTCAAGCGCGATTCCCCATACTTCCATCACCAAGATGGGTCGCTCGCGCAAACGATATGAATTACAATCATTCGCATTTGTCCGCGAAAACTGCCGCCCGCCCGGCGTGTTCCTCATGCAAGCCCTGCGCATCCTCTCCCTCGTTCTAGTCTCCTTGGCGCTATCCGTCTCGACGGCTTTGGCCGAGCCTCTATCCACGCAAGACAAGGCCAAGCAAGTCTGGCAATTGCTGGACTACCTTGCCGTTGACTATGGCGGTTCAGTCAACGATGGCCGCATCACCAATGAGGCTGAATATGCCGAGATGCAAGAGTTCGCGCAGACGGTCGCGCGACAGCTAGGCGAATTGCCGCCAGGACCCGCCTCCGAACAACTAGGCAAGGAAGCTGGCGCATTGCGTTTGTCCATCGCAGCGAAGGCCTCGCCAGAAACTGTCGCCGAACTGGCTCGGAAGTTGGCCAGCGGCGTCCTCACAGCCTATCCGGTTCCTATGGCACCAAGCAAGGCGCCTGATTTGCAGAACGGGGCGAAGCTCTATCAAAGCCATTGTGCGTCCTGCCACGGCGTATCCGGTAACGCGGACGGCCCCCTCGCAGCGAAACTCAACCCGCCCCCGATTGCGCTGGCCGACCACGCGCGCGCGCAGGAACGCAGCGTCTTTGCCTTGCAACAGATCATCACGCGCGGCGTGGAGGGAACATCGATGCCGGGCTTTGCCCATCTCTCCGAAGACGACCGATGGGCTCTGGCCTATTTTGCTTCGACGCTGTCTTATTCAGATACTGACCGCCAGGCGGGCGCCAAGCTTTGGACTGCTGAACCGGGGCTGCGCGCGGCGGTTCCCACGCTCGACAAGCTTAGCCAGACCTCGGAGGCGGCACTTGCTAAATTCGTGGGTGCACAGACCTCTCGTGATGGTCTTGCATACCTGCGAAGCTCACCGGACGTACTGGCCGCATCGACCACCGATAGTCTCTCAATCGCCAAGGAAAAGCTGAAGGAAAGTGTCACTGCGCTTGACAAGGGAGACACGCGGGCCGCATCGCAACTGGCTTTGTCCGCATATCTTGATGGGTTCGAACCAGTTGAGCCTGCGTTGGCTGCCAAGAACCAGGCTCTCTTCCTGGACATCGAGAAGACGATGGGACTCTATCGAAATGCCGTCGCGAATGGCCAGGCAGAGCGCGCGCATGACATCGCAGCGCAACTGCAGTCAAGGCTGGACGAGGCGCAGGAAGCGCTCGCAGGCGCCAATGACGCATTCTCGACCTTCCTTGGCGCCTTTACGATCCTGCTTCGTGAAGGGCTTGAAGCGCTGTTGGTAGTCGTAGCCATGCTGGCGTTCCTCAAGAAGGCCAATCGCACTGACGTCCTTCCCTACGTTCACGCGGGTTGGGTCACTGCGCTGGGAGCCGGTGGATTGACGTGGGCGGTAGCTACCTACGTCGTTGATCTGAGCGGCGCTAGTCGCGAAATGACCGAAGGCTTCTCCGCGGTCTTCGCGGCGGTCGTCCTACTCGGCGTCGGCATGTGGATGCACCAGAAGAGTCTGGCGGGACGCTGGCAATCGTACGTGAAGGAAAAGCTGTCGTCGGCATTGAACAGGAAATCGGCGTTTATGCTCTTCCTGCTATCGTTCGTCACGGTCTACCGGGAAGTATTTGAGACCGTGCTCTTCTACGCGGCCCTGTGGTCCGATGGCAACGGTGCCTACATGCTCGCGGGACTCGGTTGCGGTATTGCTGTGCTGGCAGTGATTGCGTTTCTGCTCCTGCGATCGACGGCGCGTTTGCCGATTCGACAATTTTTCGCGTTCAGCTCCGCCTTGGTTGGCGTGCTTGCCGTGGTCCTGATTGGCAAGGGCGTGGCGGCACTGCAGAAAGTTGGCCTGTTGCAAGTGACGCCGCTCTCTATGCCGCGTATCGATGTCTTGGGCGTTTACCCCTCTGTGCAAACCATTGCCGCGCAAGTGGCTATTCTCCTCATCATCGTTGCCAGCGTGACCTATAACTTGCGATCGCAACGTACCGCGAGGGTGTGAGCCCCTGTCAGGCGCGAAGCTTTGTTCGTCGACCATTTCAAAGTCAGCGATTTGGCCCAAATGTGGCGGACTTTTTGCGACTACCTTCCATTCGCGGCAGGATCGATGGACGGCATGGACATGTAGGGCTGCCAAGGATGTCACGCAACTGTCGTGCTGTGCGGGCTGAGAAAAAGCCAACCTTCTGGAACTCGGCGATCGCCAAGCTGGCCAATTGGAATGCCGCCCTCGACCTGTTCCGCGAGGACTACCGGGTGCCGCTGGTGCCCTCGGAGTCTGCGGCCTGCCTGGCGGTGTCAATCGAGCTGACCGCCCCAGCTTTGCTGTTGCTGGGACTGGCGACCCGCGCCGTGGCGATGCGACAAGGCAACGCGCGCTGTCGCTACGGCCCATCATCCGCAAACGTGGCATCGACAAAGGCCCGCAACTGCGTCAGGTCGGTCCTGGCATAGGCCGCCGTGGTCTGCACCGAGGCGTGGCCGAGCAGCGCCTGGGCGGCCGGCAGCGGCACCTGGTGGTCGACCACCAGTGTGCGCGCATAGGCATGGCGCAGCCAGTGCGGGGAGGCCGCGCGCAGTAAGAGCGCCTGCGCCGGCTCGCGCGCCTGCAGACCATCGGCCACGGCCGCAAAGATCGCCTTGACCTCCCGGTACAGGCCTGCCGACTGTAGCGCTTCGCCCTTGTTGCCGTGGATTACAGGCAGCGCCTCGTGCGCCGGCGGCTCGGACGGCAGGCCGCGTGCTTGTCGGTAGGCGCGCAATACCGTCACGCACGGCACCGGCAGCGGAATGGCCCGTGCCTTGCGCCCCTTGCCGCAGACATAGAGCGTCCACCGCCCGGGCGCCTCGGCCTCCAGGCGGGGCAGTGCGATCTCTGTCGACCAGGCCAGTTCCGCCAGGCGCACGCCGGCGTAACGATACAGCGCCCAAATCGCGCGCCGCCGCTGCGCCGCCAGCGTGTTGGTCGTGTTGGCGGCGGCAAACTCCGGCGCCTCAAGCCAGGCATCGCACGCGGCCAGCAGCGCTGGCGGGATCAGCCGCGTCGGCGCGAAGCCGGCCCGGGTGCGGCTGCCGGCGGACAGGCCCGCGGCCGGATTGGCATGCAAGTAGCCGGTGTCGTACCAGTAGCCGTAGAGGCTTGCCACCACCGCCAGCGCGCGCGTGCGGGTCGCTTCTGACAAGGGCGGCGCGGCGTCCTCCCTGCCGGTCTCCCCGTGCTGCAGCGCGTGCCGGTAGCCGAGCAACCGCTGGCGCGTGAGGTCCGAGAGCGGCCCAAGCTCGTGCGCGCCGCACCAGCGCATCAGGCGGCGCAGTTCGGCGCCATAGGCGCGCAACGTGTGGGGCGAGCGCCCGGTTCGGTCGCGCAGGAAGAGCGCCAGCGCCTGTGCATCGTCGGCGGCGCCGAGCGTGTTGGCCGCCGCGTGCGGCTGGGCGAAGCGGCCGGCGCGCGTGAGCCACGCGTGGTCAGCAGGGCCGTAAGCGGCCAGCCACGGGTTCGCCGCGACAGCTCCCCTCGCTTCCGCGGCGGTCGGCACCGTTGCTTCGCTCGCTAAGGCGGCGGTGGACCGGATGCGGCGCCGGTGCGTGTGCAGCAGCCGCGCGAGGACCGTCTCCGGGCGGGGCGCCAGATCCGCCGTCACCGTGCGCAGGCGCCCGCGCTCCCAGTATTCGACTGCCCCATCGTGCGCCAGCAGCAGCTTGAGCACGGTCGGCTGCGCGGCCTTGGCGTCGGCCAGCGAGCCATAGCGGCGCTTGACGCGCGCCAGCGTCCAGTGCGCGTAGACCGGGTGCCCGAGTGCCTCCGCCAGGTAGGCGAGGGCCGCCGCGACGGTGGCCGGCAGTGGGCGCGGCGGCACCGCGCCCGTATCGATCCAGTCGGCCGGCTTCATGACTGGGCGGTCCGCTTGGCGGCCGCCTTGCCCGTCGATCTGGGCACGCGCGTCTTGGCCGCTGGTGGCGCCGCGGCCAGGGTCGCACGCAGCAGCTCGTCGAGCTGGGCGCGCTGGCTGGCGGTGACGGCCTTGAGTGCGCTCGCCTCGCCCGCGGCGGTCTGGCGCGCGGCCCGCTCGCTGGCCAGGTCGGCGTCGAGTCGTGCGCGCTCGTCTTCCAGCGCGGCGATGCGCCGCTCGGCGAATTTGAGTTGGGAGGCCAGTTGCGCGCGCTCGGCCCGCACCGCGTCGCGCTGGTGCGCGGTTTCCTGCAGGAGCTGCTTCGACAGCGCCTCGTAGCGCGCCTGGGTGGTGGCGATCGCCTCGGTGTGGGTGCGCTCGCCCGCCGTGGCGCGCTCCTGGGCGGTCGCCAGCGCCGCCTCGAGCTCGCCCCGGCGTGCGGCTTGCTCATCGGCGCGCGCGCACGCCGCCGCCTGGGCGGCGCACGCTACGGCCAGCGCGGTGTCGCGCGCGGCGAGCTGGCCGCGCACCTCGCTCAGTTCGGCCCGCAGCAGCTCGACCCGCAGTTCGGCCTCGGCGCGGGCGGCCTCGGCGGTGTCGGCTGTGGCTTGCGCCTCGCGCTTCAGGCGCACCACGTCGTCGAGCTGCACCGCGACCGCGGCCTGCCACAGCGCGCGCATCGCTTCGGCGATCTCGACCGGAATCTCGGGCAGGGCGAGGTCGGCCAGGCCCGAGCGCACCACCTCGGCCTCGATCGCGTTGAGCGTACGCGACAGCGTTGCAGGGTCACCGCCGCCCAGGCGGTCACGCAGCTTGCGCACCGACACCACGCGGCGAAAGCGTGCGGCCGTGGGCGGCGCCGCGTCGCCGGCCTCGGTGAGCATGGCCAGCACGGTGGCGCGGATCTGGTCGGGGGTGGCGGCGAGGCGGGGCATGGCAGTTTCCGGAGGCGCATTTCAGCCTATCTTACGCACATACCTAACGTTAGAAAAGCCATTTATGTGTTGCTTGGGAAAACCAAAGACGGATAAATCTAGTTATCTTGCGGAAACAATGGCTTCCAGCCACAGGGCGCGCTTGGCCGCGCGGCGGGGGCGGTCAACGTTCCAAAACCAAGGGGAAAAGGACCAGTCAGCAAGTGACTGATTTGACTAGGGTTTTAGGGTGGGCATCACCCTGGAACCCGCATGGCTGCTACGGGTGGCTACCCCGGTAAATTGCGGCGAAATCAAGGGGACCCCTGATCCAGACATTCGTCTATTCGCTGGCCTGGCCGCATATCCAGTGGGCGGCGATGCTGGTGGTGCGGCTGCGCCCGGGTGCGGGTAACTAGTCGCTGGACGAACTGTAGGGGGCGAGCACTAACCGTCTCGCGCGGCGGCTTGCGAACCATAGGTCGGCCCGCGGCCGGAAAAATGCTTGACCTTCCCTGCCGTGGGAACGTCCATATTAACCATGGGGGACAGAAGCCCCTGCGGCGTGGCAGGACCAAGTCGGCAGAGAGCATCGGATTTTCCGCCGGAGGTTAGTCAAATGGGCGTTCCGGGGCGCACGTTGTATGAAGAGGTCTTTGCGGTGTTCGAAAGGGCATGCCAGGAAAGCGATTTCGAGCTGGCCGAGGACCTCCTGCTCGCCCTAGAAGCGATGGATCGCCGGCAGGAAGCTCATCGGCAACTCGACCGCGCCTACCTGCTGCTAGCCGATCTCTGAGAACGGGAGTCCCCCGACTTTGGTTTCTACCTGCTTGCCATCGGCTGGCCAATGCCCCTGGGGACAGCAGTGGTCCTCTTCCATGCCTTAGCGTGCAATATTTTCCGTTTTCTGAAGTGACCCCTTCTTTACGGAGTCCCGCGTATACCAGTCGTTCTTCTCGACAACCGGCTCTTTGCGATAGTGCCGCATGACCCGAAGAAAGCACTCGAGAGGCTGTTCTTCTTTCGTAACCATCGGGCCTAACGTCGTCGGAGACAATTGCACGTTCCGGCTAATTCGAGAAACATCGTCTATTTTGCAGAAAGCGGCCGCTAACCGATCGAGCGGGGGAGTATCCGAAGGTCTTGCGAGCGCCGAGGCAATTTCTTCCATGTGCGCCGGGCTGCAAGGAAACTCATGTCGATCGGACAGTGCGCTCACTTTGGCTTGCAGAGCCGGGTTCGTGCCCTCGTGAAGGTACGCAAACAGGTTGTAATCCAGGTAAATTCTCATGCGATGGAGTTTGCGTATTGTTAAGCGCGCTCATACGTTTGGGAAATGCTGGCCGAACCTGAAGTTGGCGCATTCGCGCTGCACGTGGCTTGGGAGCAGTGGGAGTCTTACTTCTTCGACATTTGAAGGATTCTGAGCACGATGAGTGCGAAGGCAGTCGCGACGATGGCCGTCACCGCATGGCCCATGCCGGCGGCCACGCCGATCGCGGCAGCAATCCAGATGCTCGCGGCAGTTGTGAGCCCCCTGACGTGTGTCTCATTGTCCGGCTTCAGGATCGCCCCTGCACAAAGGAATCCGATGCCTGACGTGAGACCCTGAAGCACGCGGCTCATGTCGGCAAGCTGCACGCCCGCCTGGAGGGGAACCACGACAAAAACGCATGCCCCCAGCGCGACGAGCATGTGAGTGCGCACGCCTGCGGATTTTCCCGAGCTCTCCCGCTCGTACCCCAGCAAGCCCCCCAAAACGATAGAGACGGTCATTCGAACGACGGCACGTACTGCCTCGGCAGCATTAGCGAGATCGGAGAATTCCGAGCTCAATGTGCGGATGATGTCGTTCATTGCGGAGCGTCTCTGGGTGTGTCCTGAAAATGGCCAAGACAGTCTATGTCGCAGAAGATGACTGTCAGATTGCCGAGCTATGACACAACCGGATTCGCTGGCCCGGGGGCAAGATTAACAACGTATTACATTTCGGCAATAAAGCCTGACAACGGAAGGGCAACCTTAGAATGCCGGCCATTAGTGCTCGTTTTCGCGCCAGTGTGTCCACTCGAAGTGCGCGACATTCTCCTCCAGCCCCCGAACCGCATGACCGATTCTTCAATCTCCCCGTCCCAACCCGCTGGTCTCTCGAGGGCGCTGGACAATTTCCTGACACGCCACCGCATCGGCGTTTGGCGTGTTGTCGTAACGTTTGTCCTGGCAAGTCTGGTCTTTGGCCATTCTCGCTGGGACGGTACCTGGGTGTCGCCGCTGCTGCTGACGCTGGGGATGTTGGGGGTGAGCCTGGCCACGGTCGGGCGGCTCTGGTGCGCGTTGTACATTTCCGGGCGCAAGAACAATACCTTGGTGACCTCGGGTCCATATTCACTGTGTCGCCATCCGCTCTATGTCTGCAACTTGCTAGGCATTATCGGACTAGGGGCGATGACCGAGTCGCTGGCGGTTACCGCAGTCCTGGCGCTCGCATTTGCGCTGATGTACCCGGCTGTCATCCGGACGGAAGACCGCTTTCTGGCTTCCGCCTTCCCGGAATTCGCCGAATACGCACGCCGTACACCAGCGTTCTTTCCCCGTCTGTCGCTGTATAGGGGGGAGTCGACATGGACGGTCCATGTGTCTTCCTTTCAACGCAATATTGCGGACTCGGTCTGGTTTCTCGGCCTGTCGGTGGTCGTGGAGTCGTTTGATTTGTTCCATGACGCCGGCGTCCTCCGGGCGGTCGTGACGCTTGCCTGATGCGGGCAACTCCGCATACACGTACAGCCATGCACTACGCTCACGTCTCCGATTCTGTTGTCGAGAGCATGCTCGTGATGCTGGTCGGCCTGATCGTCCTGTATGTGGGGTTCGCTGTCTATTTGCGGTGGAAGCATGGGCCCGCCCCCAAGCGTAAGACTGATGAGGGGCGAAAGCGGCACCCCAAAACGAGCAGGCGAAAGCGATAATCGTAATCTGCTCTTAATGCTGGTGATCGAGGATTCATGTAAACTTCGGCGACGGCCCAGCCGTTAGTACTTTAACCCCAAGCCCCCCGCACAGTCTCCCAAGGAATGCGACGTTTCGTTCTGATCTTCGTGCTGCTCATTTTGCCGTTCCAGTTTTCCTGGGCGGCAGCGGCACGCTATTGTCAGCACGAGAAAGCCACGGCCACTTGGCACCTTGGGCACCACGAGCATCGTCATCAGCAGCCGGAAGGTAAAACGGATGCCGAGAAAAAGCCATTCGTGGATACAGACTGCGGGGTATGCCATCTGGTCTCCCTCCCGTTCGTCTATGGACAGACGCAGGACGTGTTGATAGCGAATCGGGTAGAAGTGACCGATACTCAACATGCGTCCGAGTTCTCGTCTCTGAATGCCAGGGCTCCCGACCGTCCTCAGTGGCAGCGTCTCGCTTGATCGGCGAGACGACGACTCTTTTTCTCCTTTCGTCTCTCGCCGAATTCTCCTGGTCACATACCTTGGTGCAATTCGATGCGAAGACTATTTCTGCCGCTCGGGCTGGCGGTAGCATTTCTCAGCCCAAACTTTGCCGTAGCGCAATCTGACACCGGCACGTCCATGGTGCCCGTCTTCCCAAGGGAAGCGGCGGGACCGTTGACCCTCGAGGCCGCGTTGTCGCTGGCGGCAGGAAGCAATTTCAACCTGTCCGCCGCCGCCAAGGAACTCGATTCCACAGAAGGTGGGATCATGCAGGCCCGGGTTATTCCGAACCCGGAACTCCAGACGCTGGTCGAGGACACGCGGAAATCCACCCGTACATCCACCGCCCAGATGAATATCCCCATCGAACTGGGCGGCAAGCGCTCGGCTCGTATCAATGCCGCGGAAAGGACGCGCGAACTGGCGCAGGCAACGCTGGCTGGCGTTCGCGGTGACATTCGGGCGCAGGTAATCGAGAGCTTTTTTTCCGTCTTGATCGCACAGGAACGCGTCAAGCTGGCAACTGGCTCCGCGGATATCGCTGCGAGGGGCGCGCAAGCCGCTTCACGCCGCGTCGCGGCCGGCAAGATCTCCCCGGTTGACGAAACTAAGGCACGTGTCGAACAGGCCAACGCCGAACTTGAATTGGCCGAAGCAACGGCGAGCCTGCAGTCCGCCCGTCAGGCGTTGACGGCGTTGTGGGGCAATGCATCGCCGCAGTTTGCCGAAGCACAGGGCAATCTGGACGCGCTGCCATCCAGGCCGGCGCCTGAACTCCTTCAGAAGGAGCTGGAAAACTCACCGCTGGTGGCCGCAAGCCGCGCTGAACTTGACCGCCGCCAGGCATTGGTGGGCGTTGAGCGCAGCCGCCAGTATCCGGATCTGACAGTCAGTCTGGGTGCCAAGCGAGATACAGAAGCCAACCGCAACATGGCGGTGATCGGTGTGGCGATCCCGTTGCCGATTTTTGACCGGAATCAGGGCAACTTGTATTCGGCCATTCGCCAGGCGGACAAGGCCCAGGATGAATATCTGGCCAATCGCATCAGCCTGACCCGAAATCTCCTGATGGCATCGAACCAGCTGTCGGTATCGCGCGCCTCGGCACAAACGCTGAAGCAGACCGTCTTGCCAGGCGCCGAGCAAGCCTTCAACGCGGCGACCATTGGCTTCGAGGCCGGCAAGTTCAATTATCTGGACGTCCTGGATGCCCAGCGCACGCTGTTCCAGGCACGCATCCGCTATCTCGGCGTGCTTGGACAAACCTATCAGGCGGCGACCACGATCGATCGCATTCTGGGACGTTAAGACGGGATTCATAAAACATGGCTATTTCGAACAAACAAAAGGCTGCCATTGCGGCCATCGTACTGGTGGGCGGCGTCGCGACTGGTGGCGTTCTGCTGAGCGGGCGCTCTGCGCCGGAAGAGCAGGGTGGGCACTCGGAATCCAAGGGGCATGGCGACACCGAGCACCATGGCAAGCAGGCGGCGGAAGCCGACCACAAGGATGACAAGTCACACGGCGACGGCGAGCATCACGAGGTCAAGAAGGGCCCCAATGGTGGCGCGCTCTTTTCGCGTGATGGCTATGACGTCGAAATTGGCACGGCCGAATCCAAGGGCGAGGCCCGTATTCGGCTCTGGGTTAGCAAGTCTGGGAAGGCGGTGGCAAATGGCGTGGCAGCGACAGGCCAGCTCGTGCGGGCTACGGGCGAGTCTCAAGCGCTCAAGTTCGTGGTGTCTGGCGACGCGCTGGAAAGCCAACAGCCAGTTGCCGAGCCCCATGTCTTTGACGTGACCGCAAATGTGACCTTGCCCGGTTCGTCTTCGCCACTCGCCGTGCGGCTCTCGAAAGAGGAAGGCAAGATTGAGTTGACAGCGGACCAGCTGGCCAAGACAGGGGTAGTGGTTCAAACCGCGGGCTCGGCAAAGGTCCAGGCTGGCGTCCAGTTCCCCGGCGAAATCCGTTTCAACGAAGACAAGACAGCCCACGTGGTGCCGCGACTGGCTGGCGTCGTAGAGAGCGTTCCGGCCAATATTGGGCAACAGGTTAAGAAGGGACAGGTTCTCGCGGTCATCGCGAGCACCGGACTTTCTGACCAGCGCAGCGAACTGCTCGCAGCACAGAAACGTCTGGATCTGGCGCGTGTCACTTATGACCGCGAGAAGAAGCTCTGGGAACAGAAGATCTCTGCGGAGCAAGATTATCTGAGCGCCCGCAACGCGCTGCAGGAAGCGCAGATCAGTGTCCAGAACGCGCAGCAGAAGCTGACCGCCATTGGCGCCAGCAACAGCTCGACGGCACTCAATCGCTACGAGCTGCGCGCACCGTTCGACGGCATGATCGTTGAAAAGCATATCTCGCTTGGGGAAGCGGTGGCGGACAACGCCAACGTGTTCACGCTGTCGGATCTGTCGTCCGTCTGGGCCGAGTTCGTGGTGTCTGCCAAGGATGTCGAGCGGGTGCGCATCGGCGAAAAGGCGTCGATCAATTCGGCATCGTCCGATGTGAAGGCAGATGGCACCGTTTCATACGTGGGTTCGCTGCTGGGCGAGCAGACGCGGACGGCGAAGGCCCGCGTAACATTGACCAATCCACAGATGGCTTGGCGACCGGGTCTCTTCGTCACGGTCGACGTATTCGGTGCTGATGTCGAGGTGCCCGTTGCGGTGAAGACCGAGGCCGTCCAGGACGTCAATGGCGAGAGCGTAGTCTTTGTCGCGGTTCAAGGTGGATTCGTGCCGCAGCCGGTGAAGGTCGGCCGGACAAACGGCAAGGTCATCGAGATTGTCGAGGGCCTGAAGCCGGGCGCACGTTACGCCGCCGCCAACAGTTTTGTTCTGAAGGCCGAACTTGGCAAATCCAGCGCCGAACACGGCCATTGATACGGGGGAAACAGCAATGTTTGAACGTATCATTAGTTTCGCCATCCAGCAGCGATGGCTGGTCCTGCTCGCCGTGTTTGGAATGGCCGGGTTAGGGATTTTCAGCTACAACCGACTACCGATCGACGCGGTCCCTGACATTACCAACGTTCAGGTTCAGGTCAATACCTCGGCACCAGGCTATTCACCGCTCGAAACCGAACAGCGTGTTACGTATCCGATCGAGGTCGTGATGGCCGGCCTGCCGGGACTCGAACAGACGCGTTCCCTGTCCCGCTATGGCTTGTCGCAGGTGACGGTCATCTTCAAGGATGGCACGGACGTCTATTTCGCGCGCCAACTCGTCAACCAGCGCATCCAGGAAGCCAAGGACAATCTGCCTGAAGGCGTTGTGCCGGCGATGGGGCCTATTTCGACCGGCCTCGGGGAGATCTATCTATGGACCGTTGAAGCCGAAGAGGGTGCTCGCAAAGCTGACGGGACTGCCTATACGCCGACAGATTTGCGCGAAATCCAGGATTGGGTGGTACGGCCGCAACTGCGTAACGTGCCCGGTGTCACCGAGATCAATACTATCGGTGGTTTCAACAAGCAGTACCTGGTCGCGCCGAGTCTTGAACGGCTAGCGTCGTACGGGCTGACGCTGACCGACGTCGTCAATGCGCTGAACAAGAACAACGACAACGTGGGTGCGGGCTACATCGAGCGTAGGGGCGAGCAGTATCTGGTTCGTGCGCCGGGTCAGGTTGCGTCCGAAGACGACATCCGCAACATTATTGTCGGTACAGCGCAGGGGCAGCCGATCCGCATTCGCGACATCGGGGATGTGGAGATTGGCAAGGAACTGCGTACCGGTGCGGCAACCGAGAATGGCAAGGAAGTTGTGCTGGGCACGGTATTCATGCTCATCGGCGAAAACAGCCGGGCTGTGTCAAAAGCGGTCGATGAAAAGGTCGCTTCCATTAACCGTACGATGCCGGAAGGTGTGAAGATCGTAACGGTATACGACCGGACACGTCTGGTCGACAAGGCCATTGCGACCGTCAAGAAGAACCTTCTTGAAGGCGCGGTGCTCGTCATCGTAATTCTGTTCCTTTTCCTGGGTAACATCCGCGCGGCGCTGATTACCGCGACGATCATTCCGCTGGCGATGTTGTTCACCTTCACGGGGATGGTGAACTACAAGATCAGTGCGAACCTGATGAGCTTGGGCGCGCTCGACTTCGGCATCATCATCGATGGCGCGGTGGTGATTGTCGAAAACTGTGTGAGGCGACTGGCGCATGCGCAGGAACACCATGGCCGGCCATTGACGCGCTCCGAGCGGTTCCATGAGGTGTTTGCCGCAGCGAAGGAGGCGCGTCGCCCACTGATCTTCGGTCAGCTCATCATTATGATCGTCTACCTGCCGATCTTTGCGCTGACGGGGGTGGAAGGCAAGATGTTCCACCCGATGGCGTTCACGGTCGTCCTGGCGCTGCTGGGCGCGATGATTCTGTCCGTGACGTTCGTTCCGGCTGCGGTCGCCTTGTTCATCGGCGAACGGGTGGCCGAGAAAGAAAATCGTCTCATGCTCTGGGCGAAGCGTCGCTACGAGCCGCTGCTGGAAAAGTCGCTCGCGAACACGGCCGTTGTATTGACGTTTGCCGCGGTGTCAATTGTTCTGTGCGTGGCCATTGCGGCCCGCCTGGGCAGCGAGTTCATCCCCAATCTGAACGAAGGCGACATTGCCATCCAGGCGCTGCGCATTCCTGGCACGAGCCTGTCGCAGTCCGTGGAGATGCAGAAGACGATCGAGACGACCCTCAAGGCAAAATTCCCCGAAATCGAGCGCGTGTTTGCGCGGACAGGTACGGCGGAGATTGCATCCGATCCGATGCCGCCGAATATTTCGGATGGCTACATCATGCTCAAGCCTGAGAAGGATTGGCCAGAGCCGAAGAAAACACATGCCGAACTGCTGTCCGCCATCCAGGAGGAAGCCGGCAAGATCCCCGGGAACAACTACGAGTTCTCCCAACCGATCCAGCTGCGGTTCAACGAGCTGATCTCCGGGGTCCGCTCGGACGTCGCAGTCAAGATCTTCGGCGATGACAACAACGTGCTCAGCGAGACGGCGAAGAAGGTATCGGCCGTGCTGCAGGGCATCCCCGGCGCGCAGGAGGTGAAGGTAGAACAGACCACCGGCTTGCCGATGCTGACGGTCAAGATCGATCGGGAGAAGGCGGCGCGATACGGGCTTAACATGAGCGACGTGCAAGACGCGGTGGCAACGGGCGTCGGAGGCCGTGATTCCGGAACCTTCTTCCAGGGCGATCGTCGTTTCGATATCGTGGTCCGCCTGCCCGAAGCTGTGCGCGGCGAGGTCGAGGCTCTGCGCCGATTGCCGATTCCGTTGCCAAAAGGAGTGGACGCGAGAACGACGTTTATCCCATTGAGCGAGGTGGCGACGCTGGAAATGGCGCCCGGCCCGAACCAGATCTCGCGCGAGAACGGCAAGCGCCGCATCGTGATCAGTGCCAACGTTCGTGGACGTGATATTGGTTCATTCGTGCCCGAGGCGGAAGCGGCTATCCAAAGCCAGGTCAAGATCCCGGCTGGCTACTGGATGACATGGGGTGGCACCTTTGAGCAACTGCAGTCCGCCACCACCCGCCTGCAGGTGGTAGTGCCGGTGGCGCTGTTGCTGGTCTTCGTACTGTTGTTTGCGATGTTCAACAACATCAAGGATGGCTTGCTAGTCTTCACGGGCATTCCCTTTGCGCTGACTGGCGGGATTCTTGCCCTGTGGATACGCGGCATTCCGATGTCCATTACTGCAGCGGTGGGCTTCATCGCGCTGTGCGGGGTGGCGGTGCTCAATGGTCTGGTGATGCTGTCGTTTATCCGATCGCTGCGCGAAGAAGGGCATTCCCTCGACAGCGCGGTCCGAGTTGGCGCCCTGACGCGACTGCGTCCGGTGCTGATGACGGCCCTGGTGGCATCCCTGGGTTTCGTGCCGATGGCCATCGCCACCGGTACGGGCGCTGAGGTGCAACGTCCCCTCGCAACGGTGGTAATCGGTGGCATCTTGTCGTCCACGGCGCTGACCCTACTGGTGTTGCCGGTGCTCTATCGACTTGCTCACCGCAAGGATGAGGACGCGGAAGATACTCGCGAGCCAGTCACTCAGACGCATCAACCGGATCAAGGCCGCCAGCCTGCATGACGTAAATCCTTGGGCGGTCATCGTACCGCCCAATTTTTATAGGAGTTTCTATGGGCGCAGGTCACTCACACGACCATCCCGGTGGCAACGAGCGATCGCTCAAGATCGCCCTTGCGCTGACCGGTACGTTCCTGATTGCCGAAGTGGTCGGTGGTGTCATGACGAAGAGCCTGGCGTTGATCTCCGACGCCGCGCACATGCTCACGGACACCGTCGCACTGGCCATCGCACTGGCTGCTATTGCGATCGCCAAGCGACCCGCGGACAAGAAGCGGACATTTGGCTACTACCGTTTTGAGATTCTTGCCGCGGCCTTTAACGCATTGCTGCTGTTCGGTGTGGCTATCTACATCCTGTACGAAGCCTACCTGCGGCTGAAATCGCCACCTCAGATTGAGTCAACCGGCATGTTCGTCGTGGCTGTGCTGGGCCTGATCATCAATCTCATCAGCATGCGCATGCTGTCCTCCGGGCAAAGCAGCAGCCTGAACGTGAAGGGTGCTTATCTGGAAGTCTGGAGCGATCTGCTCGGGTCGGTTGGCGTCATCGCCGGTGCGATCATCATCCGCTTCACGGGCTGGGCGTGGGTCGACTCCGCCATTGCGGTGCTGATCGGCCTCTGGGTACTGCCTCGCACGTGGATCCTGCTGAAGTCGAGCCTGAATGTGCTGCTCGAAGGCGTACCCGATGACGTGGATCTGGCAGAGGTTGAGAAGCAAATTCTGGCGACGCCCGGGGTAAAAAGCTTCCATGACCTCCACATCTGGGCACTTACCAGCGGCAAGGCGAGCTTGACGGTTCATGTCGTGAATGACACGGCCGTCAACCCGGAAATGGAAGTGCTACCGGAATTGAAGCAGATGCTGGCTGACAAATTCGATATCACGCACGTGACCATTCAGTTCGAACTGGCACCATGCGAACAAGCGGATGCAGCTCAGCATTTCAATGCATCGCCAGCACTGGTCGGATCGAAGTCGCTTGCTGCAGGAGGAAACTAAGGTGCGGGTACTTGTTGTAGAAGACGAACCGCGTACTGCGGAGTATTTGCAGAAGGGATTGTCGGAGTCGGGTTTCGTGGTCGACATCGCGAACAATGGTGGCGATGGGCTCCACATGGCGGAAGAGACCGACTACGACGTCATCATCCTGGACGTCATGCTGCCAGGTATGGACGGGTGGACGGTCATCAAGTCCATTCGATCCAAGTCCGAGACACCCGTACTGTTTCTGACGGCGCTGGATGATGTGGCGGATCGTGTCAGAGGCTTCGAGTTGGGGGCAGACGATTACCTGGTCAAGCCCTTCGCCTTTGCCGAGCTCCTTGCCCGTATCCGGCGTTGCTTGCGCCAAAGCACCTCGAAGGAGTCCGAGCGATTGCGCATTGCCGATCTGGACATCGACGTGCTTGGAAGGCGGGTATTCCGGGGAACTACCCGCATTGAATTGACGAATCAGGAGTTCTCGCTGTTGCACCTGCTCATGCGCCGGAGAGGGGAGGTGCTGTCGCGAACCACGATCGCGTCCCAGGTCTGGGACGTCAACTTCGACACGGATACCAATGTCGTTGACGTCGCGATCCGGCGCCTGAGATCCAAGGTGGATGATCCCTTCGATCAAAAGCTGATCCATACCGTACGGGGAATGGGCTATGTCCTCGACCCAGAGCGCGGCCGGTGACGGAATGAGGCCCGGGACTTCGATAACCCCGCTGTCACTGACGAGGCGGCTTGGGCTCTTCTTTGCATTGGTACTGTCTATCGCGCTGGCCAGCATGGGCGCCTTTGCTTACTACTCGCTCGCCGCGCAACTCGAGGCCAGAGACGATGAGGTTGTAAAGGGAAAACTCGAACAGGTCGAGCATTTCTTGCGCGAGGTGGACGGGGTGCAGGGCGTCCCGGCGGCGCAGCATCGCTTCGATGATCTGGTGCGAGGTTACTCGGACCTCATCGTTCGCGTCACGGCGCTGGATGGCCGGCTTTTGTTTCGCACGGGCAACGATGCATTGCTGGAAGGCACTGACCAAGCGGCGGTCACGGGAAAGTCATCGCTCATGTTCCAGTCCGCCGATGCGGTGTTGGGGCGAGACGGTACGCGGGCGACGGTGTTCGTGGCGAAGTCTGGCGAGGACAGGAAGCAGGTGACTGCGCGATTCCGGACGACGCTCGTGCTTGGTACCACCGTCGGTGTGATATTGACGGCCCTGGTGGGGGCGGCCATTACGCGCCGTGAGCTGGAGCCGGCGCACGTACTTATCAAGCAGATCAACCGGATCAGTGTGGAACGGCTGAGCTACCGGGTGGACATGCCACCCAAGCCCACCGAAGTGCGTGATATCGCCTCTGCGTTCAATGCGATGCTGCAACGCCTCGAGGATGGTTATCAGAAGCTGTCGCGGTTCTCCGCCGATCTTGCCCATGATTTGCGCACGCCGCTTAACAACCTCATTGGACATGCCGAGGTCGCCTTGTCACGAGACCGCACCGGGCCCGAGTATGTCGCCTTGGTGGAGGAAAGCCTGGTCGAATACCAGCGACTTGCGAGGATGATCGATGCGATGTTGTTCCTCGCGCGAGCTGACAGTGCCAATGTGGCGCTCGAGTTGACGGAACTCCAGTTGAATGCAGAACTTCGCAAGTTGTCCGCCTACTTTTCGGTGCTTGCAGAGGAGCGAAGCGTCGTAATCAGGGTAAGCGGGGATGCCACCCTGGTCGCTGATGCCATTCTGTTCCAGCGTGCGATCAACAATGTTCTGTCAAATGCGGTCCGTCATGCGTGGCCGAATTCGATGATAGATCTGGTGGTGCGCCGCGAAGCGGCACATTGTTGCATCGACATCACGAACGTTGGAGACCCAATCCCGGAGCGGGAACTTTCCCTCATCTTTGATCGGTTCTTCCGTGGGGATAGGGCGAGATCCAACTCGTCACAGTCCACGGGGCTGGGCCTGGCCATCGTCCTGTCGATCATGGAGCTCCATGGCGGCGACGCGTCAGCCGTGAGCGGCTTGGATGGGAAGACACGCTTTACATTGCGCTTCCCGCTCAACGGTGCTGAAGCCTCAGCGCGGGTTTCGGTGGGTAGGCCGAGTCAGGACCGACCAGTCGTTGGGTAGAGTGGTGCAATGAGCCCGATTGCCTATTTGTAATCGCCGGGCAAGGCTGCAGCATGCGTACAATTTATACACTCGTTTTCATAGATCAACGAAGTCTCTAGAAAGGAGATGACTATGAAAACGAAGAAACACGCCTTGCTGTTTGCGGCGTTGCTGTTGGGTGGGATGTCGGCTTCGTATGCTTTGGAAATGACCGGGTTGAAACCGGGCGTGCCTGCGTCGACGGCGACGGCGCAGGCGATGGCGAAGCGTCACGCGACCTTGTATGGCGATCCAGCCGGCCAATCTCAGGCCAGTCGCATTATCGACGTGAAGCCAGGGATGCGGTATGTCAACGTGGACTCTGGCGAGACGGTGGCGTTTCGGGCCGGCGAGAAGATCGTCGCATGGACCTTCGCCCAGATGGTCAGGGATACGAGTGTGGACCTTGGCTTGTTGATGCCGGATCTGCCGGGTAGCGCTGGCGTGCGCGTCTATATTGATAGAAGCGACCTCTTCACAGGTGGCTGAACGTTGCTGAACCGGTGAACTACAGGCCCCGCACAATGCGGGGCCTTTTTCATCGTCATTGGCGTCGGTTCTGCCGCTTAGCAATACACGAGGCGATGGGAAGTTGTAGCACGCGCCACCGCATCATGAACGGCACCGGATTGACGCCGATGGAGGGAAAAAAAGCTTGCCCTCCGGGGAGGGCAAGCTTCGGAAGCTTTCGCCATCGGGATAAAGCGAAAGAGCACCAAGAGCCAAGCAACTGACGGGTGCCTGGCTCCCCCACAGAGGTCGGTCTGAGTTTCAGGGACGGCTTGCGTCAAATTCCGCGTGCGCCATCGGTGAACACATCACGCGGCCCAATACGCGAGCCGTCGGTAAATACGTCACGCTGGCCGAGGCGTGCGCCGTCGGTGAACACGTCGCGCTTGTCGATGCGTGCACCGCCGGCGTAAATGTCGTTGACTGCGGCGCGTCCGCCGTCGGTGTAGGGGTCGCGGGGACGGTGGATCTGGCCATCAGGGGTAGCAGCGATGGCGGAGCCGGCGGCAGCAATCGTGAGGGCAGCAGCAATCAGGGCAGTGTGAATCGTCTTCATGGAATCTCTCCGGAGTCAATGTTTGTGAGTCTCTAATCGCTCACCGTGTTCACAGTCTAGCTACCGGACCTGCTCCACTGAATTACCCGCGTATTACGATCCTGTCATAAAAAAATGCCTCCCGGTTGGGAGGCACAAACTCTCTTGAATTAACAAGAAAGTGTCGATTCTTTTGAGCTCGCTCAGAACTTGTGGCGTACGCCTACGACGACGCCGGTCTGATCCTTGCCAGGGACAACGTTGGTCGGGCTGCCGGTCGTCGAGTTGTAGCCGTTCATGCCCAGCTGCGAGTTGCCGCGGTTCAGTGCATAACCGACGTTCATATACACATCGGTACGCTTCGAGAAAGCGTAATCTGCCGAGGCAACGAACAGGAACGGGTCTGCGCCAGAATTGCGGCTGTCCGTGTAGTAGGCGGCGCCGGTCAGCGTCAGTGCGGGCGTCAGGCCATAGCGCAGGCCGGCCCAGTAAATGTTAGAACCGTTCGTCGGCAGCGCACCGACATTGCCGTTGTACCAGCGATAACCAATAAATGCCTTAGCCGGTCCGAAAGCGTAGCTCGCGCCAATTAGAGCGCGGCGGTCCTTGCGGTCGGCCGTGGCGACGGTGCTGCCCTGGATCTCGTCGTACACCGCGCCGACAGCGAGGGCGCCGGTTTCATACATGAGCGATACGCCCATGTTTCGATCGACCTTGTAGTTCCCCGGCACTTCGCCGCCGCCGGTGCGGCTAAAGCTGTAGAGGCCGGTGACCGTCAGGCCACTGAAGATGCCACGGTACTTGATAGCATTGTCAGCGCGACCCGCCAAGACGTCATCCATCTTGAAGAGCGAGTAGCGCGGCGCGAAGCCCATCGGGTCGAGTTGCAGCGTGGTGTCATACATTGGTGTCGTTTGACGACCCAACGTCAGTTGACCATATTTGCTACCCAATCCTACGAAGGCACTACGATCAAAAAGACGGGTGCTGTTGTTCTGTGCGCCGGTGTCGAACGAAATGCCGCTTTCCAATTCGAAGATGGCTTTCAGACCGCCGCCAAGGTCTTCGACGCCACGCAGGCCCCAATGTGCATAAGCAGCTTTCGTGATGCCGAAAGCGTGGGGATTTGAGCAAGAACGGTGATGGACGCTGGAGGGGTTCCCTCAGGGAGCGTGCATGCACGCGCCTGAGGGAAGATG